>CBFHLY010000092.1:0-1016 GCA_965656785.1 uncultured Flavobacteriales bacterium | reverse complement strand
GACCTCAACGGGATGGCGCCGGACGTGAGGCATCGAATGCTTCAAGCGTATTTCGATCGCATTCGGACCCTCGCGGTGCATGACCGAACGGAAGCCGTGCGGATGTTCAAGGCATGCGCCTTGTTGAAGGGTTTTTCCCCCCAAGTGAACGCATTGAACTTCAGCGGGTACGTGCGGGCGTATCGGTTGCTGGGCTTTCAACGGGTGGAACAGCTTCGTGCTTGGTTGAAACCCGTTAATCCCTGAAGGAGCATGTGCGGCATTGCAGGAAGCATTGTTTGGAAACACGGAAAAGACGCCCATGGCTTCGACCTGGACGCGTTGAAAAACCGGGGCCCGGATGCCCAAGTGGAAATCGACTCCCACGCGGAGCAGTTGGCAGTCGCAGACGGATTCCGCTTCCGCCTGGGACATGCCCGCTTGTCCATCGTGGACTTGTCGGAGCAGGCGAACCAGCCCATGCGCACGCCCGATGGCCGCTACTGGCTCGTCTTCAACGGGGAGATTTACAACCACGCGGAATTGCGCAAGGAATTGGAGCAGGCGGGCATTCGCTTTCGCACGGCTCACAGCGACACCGAGGTGCTGCTCTGGGGATTCGTCCACTGGGGCCGGGCCGTTCTCGACCGCTTGAATGGCATGTTCGCCTTCGTGGTAGTGGACGCTCTTGAAGGCCAAATCTTCGGTGCCCGCGACCGCATGGGCATCAAGCCCTTCTTCTACCGGTTCGCTCCCGGAGTCTTCGAGTTCGCGAGCGAAATCCGCGCCCTCAAGGGCCCCAAGGTCATCAACCGCCAGGCCATCCGGCAGTACTTCCACTTCCTGCAAGCCCCCGGCGACATGACCTTCTTCGAAGGCATCCACAAGCTCGAGGCTTCGGACTGCTTCACCTGGCGCGGCGATGGCGCGCCGAAGATTGCTTCGTGGTGGAGCCCCCTCGCGGGCGACATCGAGCGCAAGGCCGATCCAGAAGAACTCGAAGCCCTCCTCCGCGACTCGGTCCGCCTCCGCCTCCA
>CBFHLY010000091.1:0-1029 GCA_965656785.1 uncultured Flavobacteriales bacterium | reverse complement strand
ATGGCCGCCGAGGTGGACGGCACCGCCTCGCGCTTCGGCCCGCCTTCCCACGGCTCCTTGTCCGCCTTCGGGTCCGGCTTGAGCGCCACCGAGCGGTTGAGCTTTTCGAGGTAGGCGTCCACCACGCGGCGCACCGTCTCGCTGTTTTGGTAGGCTTCGCCTCCGCGCTCAAGCGCCTTGCGCGTCAGCTCATCCCCCTTTTGGAGGGGTGGCGGAAGGAGGGAGAAATCGATGCCCGAGACCCGGGACAAGTAGTTTGATGCGGTGATCATTTGGTCAGCATTAGATGTCCAACAGTTCCAATTCCAGTTCCAAGGCGAGGCTCTCGAGCTCGAGGACGGCCACGTCCACCTCCGGCTCCTCGTCGTCGGCGGGCGGCACGGCGCGCACGGGCGACGTCACCCGCGCTTCGAGCAGGTAGTTCAGCCGCGCAAACTCCTCGGCCCGCTCCACCGGCGTGCGCCCCTCGACCTGCAGCGCCGACTTCTTCTCTTCGATCTCCTTGCGGAGCTTGCCCCAGCGCGGCGACGACGAGCCGCCCGCGTACTCCGCCAGCCGCTCCTTGTACCCATCGAGCTCCCGCTTCATCGCCGCCTTCACCTCCTCAAAGTCGCTCTCCAGCGTGTAGCCCTTGCTCTTGAGCACCGTCCGCTCCGTCTTGCGCACCTTCGAGGCGTATTCTTTGAAGTACTCCAGGTACCAGCGGTTGGAAAAGTAGAGGCGCAGGTCGCTGTAGCTGGTGTCCACGCGGCGGCCCAAAGCAATCAGGTCTTTGTCGGCCTGATCGGTGCCATCGAGCACCTCGTCCATGCGGTCCTTCAGCTCCACCGCCTTCAGGCGCGCCTTCTCTTCGGCGGGCTCGGCCAGCGGCCCCGGCTCCTTCAGCCACCGCGAGTCGAGCAGCGACGTCCGGAACGCCGCGAGCGCCTCCACCAGCCGCTCGCGGTACGAACGGTAGTAGCCGAT
The DNA here is from genome assembly GCA_965656785.1 of uncultured Flavobacteriales bacterium. Classification (GTDB taxonomy): domain Bacteria; phylum Bacteroidota; class Bacteroidia; order Flavobacteriales_D; family Sanyastnellaceae; genus JALQTD01. Next base: position 63 of record CBFHLY010000091.1, on the reverse strand, counting down.
GTCGGTTACGATGTCGTCAATGAGGACGAGCGCCTCCTGCTGCCGCCGCACCGCCCGCTCGGC
>CBFHLY010000090.1:0-1092 GCA_965656785.1 uncultured Flavobacteriales bacterium | reverse complement strand
TCACCAGGCAGCTCGTGCCCGCGTTGTTCGGGACCGGCCAGTCGTAGTGGCCCGTCGGGCTGTAGTAGTTCGACATCATCCGCTTCCACGTCAGGCCCCCGTCGTTCGAGTAGTCGAGGTGGAACTCCTTCGAAGTGCCCGCTACGTCCCAGTCCATCGGGTACGTCGTGTTGTCGTACGTCACGTCGATGGACTCGATGTTCGCGTCCCAGCCCGAGGCCGTGCCGTCGTAGCCCGTTTCGTTTTGGAACACCACTTTCAGGCCTTGGCCTTGAGCAGTCGGTGGGTTGCTGTGCAGGCTCGCAGCGCTTGGCGTGCCCTGCAAGCTCAGCAGCAGCTGATTCGTTGTCGCGTCGTAGACGTACAGGCGGTCGTCGTAGCTGCTGTAGCCGTCGTACAGCGAGAGCCGCGTGAACGTCATCTTCAGCTCGTTGTTTTGGGTCGCGGGCCAGAAGTACTTCGTGTAGTTCACGTTGCTCGCGTTCGACTCCGGGCCGCCGCTGTCGAAGAACCGGCCGCCGTCCGTAACGATCGTGCCGTTGTCCATGATGTAGTAGCCGCCGAACGTCGGCGGAACCACCGTGGCCGTCAGTTCTTCACCGCCGTTCGGTTCGTTGATGAGGACCTCGCTCACGATGGTGAACGGGGTGTCGCTCGCGTCCACGCGGCAGCTTACGCTTTGGTCTTGGACGCGGACGAGGGCTTCGTTGCTCGGGGTGTTCGGGACCGTCCAGCTGTACGCGCCGCCGTTTTGGGACGTCACGATGGTGGACCACGTCGTGCCGTTGTCCGTCGAGTAGCTCAGGTTGACGTTGTTCGCGGCCGCCGTCTTGATGTAGTTCAGTTGGCGCACTTCGCCCGTGTACCACGTCTCGCCGCCGTTGGGCGAGAGCATCACGACGTCTTCCGTCTTGATCAGGTCGAAGGCGGCGTCGCTGTCGTCGGTCTTGCTGGCGTCGTTCGCGTCGCGGACCCGGATGCGGGCGTCGCTCGTCGTTTCGTTGGTGATGACCGACCAGTTCCAGCTCGAACCGGTGGCCGTCGTCGTCAGGTTCGTCCACGTCGCCCCGCCGTCCAGCGACAGGTCAACCG
>CBFHLY010000089.1:0-1099 GCA_965656785.1 uncultured Flavobacteriales bacterium | reverse complement strand
CCACAATCCAGTGCTCTAACCAACTGAGCTATAGCCACCATTTTCCCGTTAGGGAGCGCAAAGATAATCCGCCGCGCGCAAAGTCCTCCTAATGGATGAATAAAATCTGCCTCGCGAGGGAATCGTTGAATGGGTAGCGCAATTCGATTGGGCAGCCGATGGCATTCGTTTCTTTCGGATCTATGACTGCGCCTTGAAGCGCCTGACTCACCGCCAAGGCCAAATCCGAATTCACCGGAACCGAGCGGTGCTTGCCAAGGGCATAATACAAGTCATTCACCCTCCCACGATACACCACTTCCCCCTCGGGACTGATCAAGAAGGCTTCTGGCGTCCATTTGGCCTCCAACCAATGCGACCACCCCACCGTGTCCTTCGATAGCTCCCATTTCACATCATACTGCACACGAAAATCCGCCACCTGCTCATCCGTCACCCTCGGATTAGGGAACCACCCCACCAATTCCACTTCCCCCGCATGCTCCATGCTCCACAACTCATGCAGCGCATTTAAATAATGCGTGTAATCCTGGCAGATGGGACACAACGGGGCGAGGAAAATCCACACCTTCCACATCATTCAACAACCTGAATGACGTGGCTTTGCCCCATCCCATCCGAGGTGGTCAACCGGTAGAAATAGGTGCCTGGTGAAAGGCTGCCGATGGGGAATGTACCTTGGTGATGTCCGGCTGAAAAATGCTGCATGCTGATCCAATTTCCCACCAATCGACCTCGAAAATCCAGCAACTCAAGCTTTGCTTCGACCGGTTCATTGAAAAACCAACTGATGTTCACTTGTTGCCCACTGCGCGCGGGGTTGGGCCAAGCAGGGAACAGGTTGTCTGCCAAATAAACAATTCGCGTGTCTTCATCTGCCGTTGAGAGCGTGATGTTCTCATCACCAGGCAAATACGGTACGTACTGGAAAAACAAAACATACATCTCATCACCGGTCAAATCGCCCCAGGAAACCCACTCCGGAGGGGTGTTCGGGTTAATTGGATTCTCTGCAGTGTTGTTGTAGGTGCACCAGGCATGGACCTCGTATCCCATCGGAATGTGTTGAAGGGAAGGGAAATCGTAAATCCCTTGCCAG
>CBFHLY010000088.1:0-1139 GCA_965656785.1 uncultured Flavobacteriales bacterium | reverse complement strand
CCGGGGCCGTCGGCGGGTGCGAGGGTTCCGGCGAGCAGGCCGGCGAGGTAGTTCGACTTGCCGCTGCCTTCGGGCCCCGTCAGGGCGAGGATGTTTCCCGAGGAGCCGATGGTGATGTCCTCGATGCCCACGACGGGCTCGGGCACCCGCGGCTTGCGATCGAGCCGCACTTCGAAACTTTGGAGCAGGCTCAGGGTGTCGGCGTAGATTTGGTCCAGCAGCTTCTTGAACAGTTCCATGAGGTCCTCGCCCGTGTAGCCGCGGCGGAAGTAATCGCTGATGTCCTTCGATTCCTTCGTCCCCGGCAGCGGCAGCGCCAAGGCCAAAACCCGAAACTCCTTCAACGCCTCGCGCTGCTTCTCCATCGCGGTCCGCCCGGTCTCGTCCATGTCGAACAGCAGGACGATGTGCCGAAACCGGTAACTCAACCGCCGAATGAGGTTCAGCTTGATGGTGGCGGTCTCGGAATTGAAGCTGATGGCGTTGAACCCACGGGCGGCCAAGCTCATCACGTCCTTCTCGCCTCCCGTGATGAAGAGGATGTCGCCCCGGTGCGGGAGTTGGCCCAGCCCAAAGCAATACCCTTCCCCGAGGTCGCCCGCATACTGAAACCGGCGCTCGCTGAACGGCCGGTACAACTTCGCATAGCGCTTCCCCTTGTAGATGAACAGCGGCTCGTCCTCCGTAGCGCGGATGACGTACTCCCGCCCATCCTTGGTCGTGGCCGCGAAGCGATCCGCCCCATACACGTGGTACCGCTCGAGCGTCCCCTCGTCGATGCCAAACGCCCCCCAAAACGCCAGCTCGCGCTCGTTCATCCGCCTCGCCTCCGGCACGAAGAACGACGACAGCGCCTGCTCCACGAGCGGCCGAATGTGGGTCGGCGGCACCTCACTGGCCACCCGCGCCTCCTTCGGCTTCAGTCCGTGCTCCTGCCGGAAGCTCGTCGCAAACTCCGCCCCACTCTCCAGTCCCAACCCCAAATCCCGGTTGATGATGCGCAGCACCTGAATGAATTCCTGGGCATCCCGGCAGTTGAGCCGATTCAAATGGGCAACGAGCCCGAAGCAATCGAAATGGTACTCCGGATCGCCGAAGTCCTGCATGCGCCACGTCCCGGACGGTTTGTCCTGGTAGAG
>CBFHLY010000087.1:0-1270 GCA_965656785.1 uncultured Flavobacteriales bacterium | reverse complement strand
CAACTACGACGACAACGCGACCGATGCCGGTTCGTGCACTTACGCTGATCCCTACTACGACTGCGACGGCAACTGCCTCAACGACGCGGATGAGGACGGCGTCTGCGACGAACTGGAAGTTGTGGGATGTCAGGACAGTAACGCCTGCAACTACGACGACAGCGCGACCGATGCTGGCTCGTGCACGTACGCTGAGGCCTACTACGACTGCGACGGCAACTGCCTCAATGACGCGGACGAAGACGGCGTCTGCGACGAACTCGAAGTCGTGGGATGCCAGGACAGCAACGCCTGCAACTACAACGACAGCGCGACCGATGCTGGCTCGTGCACGTACGCTGAGGCCTACTACGACTGCGACGGAAACTGCCTCAATGACGCAGATGAGGACGGCGTATGCGACGAATTGGAAGTCGTGGGATGCCAGGACAGCAACGCCTGCAACTACGACGACAGCGCGACCGATGCCGGTTCGTGCGCGTACGCTGATGCCTACTACGACTGCGACGGCAACTGCCTCAACGACGCAGATGAGGACGGCGTATGCGACGAATTGGAAGTCGTGGGATGCCAAGACAGCAACGCCTGCAACTACGACGACAGCGCGACAGATGCCGGTTCGTGCGCGTACGCTGATGCCTACTACGACTGCGACGGCAATTGCCTCAACGACGCGGATGAGGACGGCATTTGTGATGAGTTGGAAAGCGTCGCCGGCTGCACCGCGCAATTTGCCTGCAATTACGACCCCGACGCCCTCGTGGATGACGGATCGTGTGAATACACCTCATGCTTCGGGTGCACCAACCCGGCCGCGTGCGACTTCAACCCCGATGCCATCTACAACACCGGATGCTTCGATTACACCAGCTGCTACGGATGCACCAACGAACTCGCCGACAACTTCGATGAGGGGGCGACGTTGGATGATGGAACGTGCGTGGTGAGTGGCTGCACGGTGAGTTTGGCCTGCAACTTCGACCCACTGGCCAACACCAACGACGGCAGCTGCGAGTTCGAATCGTGCGCCGGATGCACCGATCCAACGGCTTGCAACTTCGATGCGAGCGCCACCCTCGACAACTCGACTTGCCTCTTCCCGCAGGCCTGTGACACCTGCTCGGGCGCAACCGATGGAACTGGAACCGTCATCGATGGCGATGCGGACAACGACGGCGTTTGTGACGAGGACGAAATCGTGGGATGCCAAGACAACACCGCGTGCAACTACGACGAAAGCGCGACCGATTTCGGGGCGTGCACCTACCCC
>CBFHLY010000086.1:0-1279 GCA_965656785.1 uncultured Flavobacteriales bacterium | reverse complement strand
AGCAGCACGTTCTGCACCCGCAGTCCCTCCTTGAGGCGGTTCACCGCCCAGTACGCCGCGAAGACGAGGGGGAGGAAGAGGAGGAATTCGGGGGAGTTGAAGAGCATTGTTCAAATTTATGCAAACGATTTAAGGGATTTACGTTGTGCACCTTAACCCGTTAAGCCGTCCCTTTGATTAGGAAAAGATTTCATTGCGGGATGCCGAAAGTCAATGAATCCGATCATCGCCTTGTCGAATCAATCTCATTTCATCGACCAGGATCGGCTCCCAACCCGCAGGGGCTTCATGCCAAAACGGGAAATAAAAAACAACTCCATCGCAGAACAATGCGGGTACATATGAAAACGAGGACTTTGCTATGACGCAAACACGACTCGTTATCAGATCTCTCCATACTTCTGTTAAAGGTGCGTCTAACATTATTTTGCATGTTGAACTTAGGCTACTCAACACGTCTTCACTTCCTTGGGATTCGGTATGAACAACTAGTTCGTAACGGGGATACCTTGCTCTAAGTTCTTCGAATAGTCGAATGTAAATGTCCGTGTCAATGAATCGGTTCGGATGGTCGTGCTTGTTGACGTCTCCACGACGGATATGAATGACGATGCGCTCATGCTGCATTTGTAGGTCATCCGTGAGTTTCGAACGAAGGTGGTTTCGGAATTTTTCGTTGAAAATTGCAGTTGCGGTTAAGTGAGGAGGGTTTTCGCTATACTGTCGTGCATGGAGATTTGGTATTCCAAATTTCTTAGGTTTTGGAAGATTTAGTAAAGTGCACAGTTCTTGTTTTTCCTTCAAATAGGCATGGCCTATGCTACCACAATATGGTCTGTTTCTGCTCCAGCAGTAAGAATAGGCCATGAGGTCGTAATGAATTTGCGATCCTGATCGATCACTTCGGTTCCGGGTGTAGTAGCCGAAACTTCCATGCGAAGCGAAGTTTGCAATTGCCCTGAAGGTTTGGATGAATACTGAGAAAATCATGTATTGCATCGAATGGCGTTTGTGGCGCATCGTCGAGCTTTTATGGGTGGGTCGGATTCAGTTGGACGCGTTTGGAGGCAAGTCGAGGTGGTCTTTATGGTACAAGGAGCGAGTTTGCAAAAGACCTCCGGAACCTGATTTCCGATTGAACTGTAATCTCGCTTACGGTTGTAATTTAGTTGAACGGATTAACGGGTTAGTGCGCACATCGAAAATAGGATACGAAGTGAGGGTCTTGTTTTGGAACATCAAACCAGGATGACCATGGCAAAGACACTGACAATCATTG
>CBFHLY010000085.1:0-1650 GCA_965656785.1 uncultured Flavobacteriales bacterium | reverse complement strand
GCCGCATTGCAAGGTGGTTCGGTTTAAGGTAGCTCGTTACAACGCGGATTTGAGCGAATGGTACTTCAACTTTTATGCCTGGGCTCAATTGCTCATTTCACGCGATGTGATCGAACACGTCGGGCTTCGGAAGGACCGCAGTGTTGAGCTACCGTCGGATTCCGATTACTTGACGCGCATTTATCAAGATGCTGCTGCCAGAGGTTATTCGGTGATTCCTACGCGCTTTGTATGCCAAAAAATGCGAGTACATGGAGCGAACCAAATCTTACAACATGCTACGAAGTCGGCTCAACGACTGAGGCGACGGCTAGGCATGTAGACGGATTGCACGGTGTCCGAGTGTTCTATTTGGACATTTGGAAGCAAGGAATTCAAGTCACCTCCTGTTCGCGTTGTAGAACCCCATGCCTCCGAGTTCCTTGGAAGACATGACCGGGCGTTGAGCGAGATGCGCTAAGCGGTGAACTCGATGCAGAAGGTCCATGTTCGTCGCTACCACCTTCCGCTCTCGGTCGAAATGTAGGTTGTCTTCCAATCCCACTCGGACGCCCCATCCCAAGCCCATTGCTACCACGTGGGCATCGAGTTGCTGGTGACCAATTCCACCGAGAGCAATCAATGCGCCATCGGGCAAGTCCCGCTCAAGTGCTGCGAGGTGTCCAGCATTGAGCTGAGCTCCGGCAATGTTTCCAACGATGAGGTTGACATAGAACGGAGCTTCAATCCATCTTTTGCTGATCAGGTAGTTCAGGTAATTGACCATTCCGAGGTCAAAAACTTCGAGTTCCGGTCGTGCTCCTGCCTCTCGGATCAACCGCGCCAATTCGACGATGGTACTCGGAGCATTGACGCTGGCCTGTTTCACAAAATTCAGCGAACTCAACGTCAGGGAACCCATGTCGGGATTCAAGGTCAATGCCTCGGCACGAGCACTCGGATCCGTGACGGTTCGCCCGCTTAGTGATGCACAAATGACCAAATCGGGGCAGTGTTTGCGAACCCCTTCAATGATTGGCGCATAATCGGCAGCTTCAGAGCTCGGAGTCCCATCCAGCTTGCGGGCATGGAGGTGCGCCATCGTAATTCCCAATTCACTGGCCTCATGCACCGACTCGATGATTTCTTGGGCTGAAATGGGCACCGATGGGGAGGTCTGCTTTGTAGGAATCATACCTGTTGGAGTGAAATTGATGATCAACGGAAGCATGCTCGAAATTTTATTAAACGTACGCAGCACATCGAAGAAGGTTACAGCAGTTCCTCCTCGACTGCTGAAGCTGCTTTCGTCCTGTTAACAGGAGAAATGAGTGTCGTCGTTTACCCTCGCGCGGATTAAATTGCGGCATGTTCAGATTCGTTGCCTTGGTCTTCGCCCTCGTGATGTTGGTCCGGGCCAGCGGACAGTCGTTCACAACGAGTGGAACCCTTCGCGATGCGTCAACGGGTGAATCCCTCTTGGGTGCGACGATTTGGTGTGAGGATTTGGCCTTGGGGACCTCCTCGAACAATTTTGGCTTTTACACGCTGACCTTGCCGCCTGGAGAGCACATCCTGGTTTATTCGTTCATTGGATATGCTCCGGAACGTCGCGTCGTGAGCGGTTATGGTCGCCAGGACATTGCCTTGCGTCCAGGCTTTGTCTTGGGC
>CBFHLY010000084.1:0-1696 GCA_965656785.1 uncultured Flavobacteriales bacterium | reverse complement strand
TCATCACGCAGCGCCCCACCCACGTCATGAACCAGCGCTTCCAGCGGTTGGGTTCGGTGCCTTCGGGCACGCTCCTCGGCTACCCCGTTATGGAGCTCACCGGCGCGCGCCCCGACCAGCGGTGGACGCTCGTCAGGACGGTGGAGGGCCGCGACCGCTGGGTTTCCACCGACGACATCACCACCGCATAAACGAACCGACATGGCAGAAAAACACGACACGTTTGTTGAGACGTACTACCCGCTGGCGGTGCAGGCGGGTGCGCGCTTTGGCATGAACCCGATGATCATCTTGGCGCAGGCGGCTGTGGAGAGCGGCTGGGGCACGAGCTATGGGGCTCGGGAGCGCAGGAACTTTTTTGGGATCACCGCGGCGGGCTCGCCCAACGAGTTTTGGGATGGCAGCTTCTCGGTAGGCCAAAACCAGTACGCCCTCAAGTTCCGCAACTACCGCACGGCCCAGGACAGCTTCATGGACTTCGCTCGCCTGATTTCCAGCAAGTACGGCGACGCGCACCGGCAGAGCTACGCCCCGGCGGCCTACGCCCAAGCCATCGCCTACTCGCCGTACATCGCCGAGCAGAACGGCGACAACCGCGAAGGGTACCGCACGGCGGTCCTTTCCAGTTGGAACCGCATTGTGGACATCGCAAAAAAAAAGGACTTGCCACCACCGCAGGCGTTGCCGCCGGCGGGCTCCTCGCCCTCGGCGTAATGGCGTGGCTGGTGTTCAAATACGCTCGTAAATCAACTTGACATGGCTTTTCAACTCAAGCGCGTGGGCTCGGACGTGACGGTCATCCTGACGATGCGGGATGTGCTGGCTTTGTTGGGCGACGCCGTCAACGACGAGGTCGTCTTTTCGGGGCAGCCGTACCGCATCTCGAGCTGCGAGGAGCTGGGCGGCGGTGCGGGCGGCGCGGCGGGCGTGGACTGGTTGAGCGTCACGCTGCCGGTAACGGCGGATGGCCAAACCGACTTCGCCTTGCCTTCGGGCGTTACGGACCCGGAGAGCCTGTTTTTGACCGTCAACAACGTGGTGTACGAGTACGGCCTTGAGCGGAGCTACCACGTGGAAGGTTCGACCCTGATTTGGCATGGCCCCATGCCGCTGGAGCAAGCCGACCGCATCATCCTACGATACCCCTCAGTGGTGAGCTGATCACCCTGTAAACAATCCATCCTAACCCCAAACCCTGAAAGATGAGCCAATTCATCCGTCAAAAGCAGGTCGAAGGCTTGATTGCTGCGCTGGCAGCGAAAGCCAACGACGCCGAAGTCCTGAAAATCGCCAACGACCTCTCGGAGGTCAACGCGAGCCAGGCCCGTGCCAACCTCGACATCTACTCGACTTCCGAGGTCAACGCCCTCATCGTGGGGGCCGAGAACGCGTTCAGCGTGGCGACCATTGCCGAGCGCGACGCCCTGACCGGCCTGAAAATCTCCGACCGCATCTTCGTGGCGGACGACGGCGACAGCAAGTGGGCGCTCTACCTCGTCACGGCCATCACCGATGGTGCGGGCTCGACGTCGAGCTACCAGAAGATCGCCGACGAGGACCTGTTCACGAACGCCATCTCGGCGGCCGCCATCAAGGCTTCGTACGAGAGCAACAGCAACACGAACGCGTTTACGGACGCCGAACAAACGAAGGTCGGGCACCTGACGGTGACCCAAGCCATCGACCTCGACGCGAC
>CBFHLY010000083.1:0-1873 GCA_965656785.1 uncultured Flavobacteriales bacterium | reverse complement strand
GGTCCACGGAGGACTTGAACACGAAGGCGCGGGCGCCGGAGTCGAATGCTCTTTCGACCAGGATTTGGCTTGCAAAACCGCTGTAGACGATGACCGGAATCGCGCGCTGGTCAGCCCTTTTAATGACCTCCGTGGACTTGGTATGGTGGGAGATCGCCAAATCCGAAATCACCAAATCCAACGCCCCCTCCTTCACCGCTTCGCAGGCCTCCTCCTCGGTGTGGTACACCTCGATTTCGGCATCGGGGTAGACGGCTTCCACCAGCCGACACACAAAGGACGTAATGGCCACTTGGTCGTCGACGATGAGGATCCTCATGCCCTTGGAATCCTGATGGTGAGGACGACCTCTGAGTGGCTGGTGGTCGTTTCGCTCCCTCCACCGAGTCGCTGCAACCGCTCCTTTAGGACGAGCTGGCCGATGCCCTGATGCAGCGCGTCTGGGCGGTTAGGGCGGTCGCGGTCTTCGCGGTGGATCTCGACGACAAGTTGGCCGGCTTCGGTTTCAACCATGACGTCAAGGTACTTGGAATCCGAATACCGCCTCGCATTGGACAAGGCTTCTTGAACGATGCGGAAGATTTGTTTTCCCATGAAGGAATTCACCTCGATGTCCTCGGGGCAGCTTAAGAAAAACTGGGGGGTGCGCCCGACGTACAGCTCTTCCAAGGGTTCGAGGATCTCGGAGAGCAGCACCTCGCCTTCTGCAATGGGTGAGGTGGCGAGGGTGAGTACGTTCAGTTGCCGTTCGAATTCCATGACCATCCGTGACAGCTTGGCCTTGGTCGAATCGCTCACGTCAGCGAGGGTCATGGCCTCATAGAGTTTGGCCTTCACCACCCCAAACTCATCGTGGACATCCCTCGCCAGCTCATCCTTGGACGCTTCATACTCCTCAAACAGGCGCCTGCGCAAGCTCACCCGCTCCTCGACGTGCTTCTTGCGGGCCAAAACAAGCCCCCAAATCAGGATCACGTTCAGGGTCAAAACCGGAAACAGGATCCAGACGAGGTTACCGAATTCGAAATCCATGGGTGGCAAGTTTGATAAAAAGGAGGTGGAAAATCGCCATGGTCGGGAGGTAAAACCACGATTGAATCGTAATAATTTCAGGATACTCAGCGGTCAGCCTCGCCCCTATCGTGAAAAAGGACTGGTAAGCGAGCAACACCGCGATGAGCAGCAGGAGCACCTTGTCAAGCCCCTTCCCTTTCAAAATGGCAGTCATCCCGATTGCGATCGTCAGCAATGTATACAGCATCTGAGCCAGCAATCGGTGAATGGAATCATCGCTTACCGTCCAGCTTGCAATCAGCCATGTCAGGGCTATCACGGCAATTACATCAATGGACTTTCCCCGTGTCGCAAGCCATGCAGCCGCAATGCCAACTGGGAAGACCTGGTCGTAGACGTCCTGCAATAAGCGATAGGTCTTCACGTCGCCAAATTCAACGATGGAGAAAAATGCCGCACTGAAAACTGCAGAATAGCCGATGTAATACGCCGCAAACCTTCGATTCGGTCGCTTTCGGACGAACCGCCAACAAATCAATGCGATGGCAAATGCTACATAGGATGAAAGCTCAACAAAAAGCAACCAAGAGTCCGACATGAAATCACTTCACTAGTGGGCTTGCCGGTGGACATTTAGGTGGGCACAGTCTAGGTTGATTGACAATAAGCCCCGTGACCATGTCCGAGCCTGAGCCGTCAGACCCTACGAGAACCGTTGTCAACCGTTCTTCTTCGTTCAATGCAAAGTAAATCCGAAGCCCTTGGCAGTCTTCTTGATTTAGCATGGCAATTAGTTGGGATTTGTCCACTTCGCAGGAGATTGTCGTACCCTCCGGAACGGAGTCCTGATAGCGGTGAG
>CBFHLY010000082.1:0-1920 GCA_965656785.1 uncultured Flavobacteriales bacterium | reverse complement strand
TTGGTGGCGATGGTGGACCAAGTGAGGCCGTTGTCGAGGGAAAGTTGGAGGCCGACCGAGGAAAGGTAGTAGGCGGACATCCAGCCCACTTGTACGGTTTGGCCTGCGTACAACGTCTCCCCTCCATCGGGGTACAGGAACTGAATCGGGGCGTTCAACGCAAACGTGCTGTTGCTCTGATCCGCAACATCTGGGGCCTGCGCATCATAGACGCGCACGAGGCAACCCGTCGAATAAATGTTGGGCGCCTCCCAACTGAAGCTGTTCGTATTCGTTAAAAAACTGGCGAGAGACACCCACGTCACACCGCCGTCGGTCGAATAGTCGATGTTGAACTCATTGCTCGTTCCCGCAGCCGTCCATTCGATTTCAAAGGGCGCACAGCCGTCGATGGATTCGCCGCCGTTTGGCTGAATGAGCGTAATTTGTTGAGCGGAGGCAAGGGCCGAAATTCCCAACGCCAGAAAACTGACCAAAATAAATCGCCACATGAAATCTTCGGTTCAAGGTTGTTTCCCGCAAAATAGCGGAGGACACCCTTGTAACACCATTTCCGAGAAAAAGGTGGTCTTGGCATCGCAAAGAATTGCTTACCGCCCTTGTTCGTTGGTCTTGAGTAGTGAGCGCAGGTGCTCTTCCAGCTTGACAAATCGGGAAAGTCCCATTTTTGATCGAATGGCTGTTCGATGTTGATACAAGCGCGACATGGAACACCCCAAAATGTCCGAAATGCTTCCGTTCGAATAGCCATCTGTCAACAACTCGATGACCTGTCGCTCGGTCGAAGTAAACCCAAATCCTTGAAGAACGGCCCAATCCAAGCATCCGGACGAGGGGTTCAAAACCGGCAGCTGCTGGCTCAGCTTCCTGAGCAACTGCTGCATTTTCGCATGATTCGACGTGGTGATGTGGCGCTGTGACTTCACCCGTTTGACTTCCGTTCGCAAATCTCCAAGATCATTGAAGTTTTGTGGCGTATCCGTGCGATTTGATGCAAAACCCAAGTCCAAATTTGAGGCTTCCTGCATCAGGAATTCGCTCAAATCAACATCAGTGGATAGTCCCAATTTCTCACGCAAGATGCTGCGCACGTTATTTACATAACGGGGGGACAACTCGGCCGCTTCGGCAATGTCCTTGCTGGATCGGAACCGCATGAGCATGAGCGCTACCGAACGTTCCGTTTCGTTGAGTTTTGCCCACCACGACAGTTGATTCAGGCACCCCCAAAATTGAAACTGCGCTTTGTTGAGCTGTTCAAAGCAGGCCTCTATACTTTCCCAGTCCCCTGAGTCAACCACCGCTTTCATGCGCTGATTGGCAGAATGAACTTGATCCAAGGAGAACAACAAATTGGGCGAATCAGAAACGCCTTGAAATTCTTGCAACCTTTTTAGAAAAGCATTCCTCTTGTAGAGGAAAACAAGCGCTGTGACCATTCCTATGGTAATTGCCCAAAACACACTATAAATCTAGCTGCTTGGCCCGGGCATTCTGTGAACATTTTGCAAACGGAGTGTTGGAATGTGTTTCAAGACTAATCACTTCACTCACATTATGGGCAAAAAATGAATGAGTCACTCATATTCACGCACTTATTGCAAGAACTCACTCAATTATTCGTCGACTGTATATTTACTTTCGGTTTGATTTTTTAGCCGCTTATTCGCAAAAACCAAACACGATGACACATCACCCCTCCCGACTCGCACGTTCCGCAAAGCCTCGCTTTGTCGTGCTCATTGGACTGATTGCCTGGGTTCACTTAGCCTTTGCCCAAGTGTCCAACGTCAATTCAAGCACGCAGTATGCGAGTATCCAGGAAGCCATTGATGCTGCCACTGCCGGGGATAGCATCGTCATTTCCAACGGCACGTACGCCTTGACGAGCACGTTGGTGGTGGACCAAGAAGTGGTGCT
>CBFHLY010000081.1:0-1935 GCA_965656785.1 uncultured Flavobacteriales bacterium | reverse complement strand
AGCACCACTTCTTGGTCCACCACCAACGTGCTCGTCAAGGGGTACGTGCCGTTGGAAATGACGATGCTATCCCCGGCGTCCGCGGCCTCGACTGCGTCCTGGATTTCAAGTGCGTAGGCAAATGGCGCATCGCTCGATTGCGTTACTTCCCACTGCTCCGAGGTCAAGTCGTAGACCGCTTCCCCTTCGGTGTCAAACGGACCGTTTTGGGCCAACCAAATGGCCTTTGCCAGGTCATCGGCCTCCACGAGTTTCACCAAGGCCACCTCGTTGTAGGGCGGCGGCAAGGGGATGTTCGTGAATTTGGCGTGGAATGCATGATCGAACGATGCGGGCAGTTTCACGTCTGCTGGCGTACCGTCAATCGAGTAGGTGATTTCATCGTCTCCCGTTCCTTTCTCCACGACGAATCCTCCATCGAGGTCGTAGGTTCCCAAGAACTCGACATCCGCCATGGTTTGGGTGTAGGTGCCGGAGCCTTTGTACAGACCGATGTTTTCTCCCGTCACGTTGGTGACGGTGACTCCCACGGAACTCGCGATTCCGAGCGTGTATTGGCCGTTTCCGGTTCCACTGATGTCACTGATTGTCGCGTTGGTTACGCCCGAGAGGCCGATTCCGTTCTGCTGGCAGTTGTTGGCCTTGATTCCGTCGGCGGAGAAGCCGTCCGCATAATCTCGGGCATGAATGCCAAATACAATGGGACCTAAAGAAGTCGGAAGTTGGCTTCCACCTTCAAGGGTGAAGTTGCTCAGGCTGACGTTGTCCGCTTCCACACCGAAGACGTAATTGCTCGCTGAATTGCTTCCATCCAGCACGACTCCATCCGTTGAGTTGCCTTCGATGGACAGGGCCTTGTCGAGGACGATTTCCGAGGCGATGGGGTAGTTGCCATCCGCGATGTTGATGGCATCTCCAGCCATGGATTGGTTCACGGCGGCCTGGATGTCCATGCCGGGAACAACCAACCAATTTCCAGTTTCGAGGCTGTAGCCCGCAACATCGACGAAGCCCGGTGTTGCAGTGAATACCGGACCGAGCGCGTTGTAGGTGGCGGATTTGGTCAGTGCATACACCCTAAACGGTGAGGCAGCAGGCGGTGCAACCACCGGAATGTCTGCCACGAGAACGTGGTTCCAATTGGCAGGAACCCGAACGTTTGCATCCGCATCGTACATGGCGTCCGTAGCGTCCGAGGTGGATGCCACGACTTCGAAGCCAGCAGGGTCGTTCTCCTCGATGGTGTACGTGATCGTGGCGAGGTTCAACGGCTCTTCAAAAACCAAATGATCGTTGCGCTGCCCCTCATAATCGCCAATGTAGATTCCGATGTCACTTCCCGCATTGCCGGAAGCGGTCACGTCGCTGACCGTTACGTACTGTGAAGCGCCGAAGCCCAAGCCCGATAACCCATTGTCGATCACCGTGATGCCCGAAACGGTGTTGTTGCCTTCCGCATTCGTTGACCCCGTGAAGGAAATGCCGTTTTGGACGCAGTTCTTTGCCGTCAATCCGGTTAAGGTCGTGTTCGACGTGTTCGTCTGAACATGAATGCCAAACACAGCATTACCAGCCCCTTCAACCGTCAAGTTTTGAAGTGCAGCACTCGAAGCTTGAATCGCAATGCCATAGGACTGCTCCAAGTTGCTGCAATCCAAAACGGTTCCAGCCTCAGACTCGCCCTCGAGCGTGATGGCCTTGTCCACGTTCAAGGTCGTTGTAAACGCGTGCGTCCCTTCGAGCAAGATCACAGCCGTGCCGACTTCAGCTCGATCGATGGCGGCTTGCGCGTCCATTCCGGGAGCGACCAACCAATTGCCTGAACTGAGTTCGTTGACAACAGACCCAATATTCCCATTGTTGAGTGCTGCGGCTAATCCCAAAGCAGCAGTCGCGTCGTCAGCAAAGAACGTGTATTCTTCGGAGTCGTTCAAT
>CBFHLY010000080.1:0-1953 GCA_965656785.1 uncultured Flavobacteriales bacterium | reverse complement strand
GCCGGCAAGTCAAGGGTCACTGTGAAGATGCCGTCGCCATCGTCGTCCGTCATTTGGTTGTAACCCGCATTCGCTGGCCAACCGATGAACGGCCCCGTAACGAACAACTCCGTGATCTCCGAAGTGCCGTTCAACATCGCGCCTGCATTCGTCGCGCAGCTCATGTCCACGTTGAACGTCGTAGCGTAAACGCACTGGCCATTGTCAGCGAAAATGTTGCCCTCGTCGTAGTTGCTTGCAGCAGGATCTGCGCAACCCGTGCACGTCGTGCCGTCGCCGTTGCAAATGCCGCAACCGTCAATCGGACCAACGCAATCGTCAAACTCGTCGCAAACGCCGTCTGCGTCAACATCAGTCAAGCAGTTGCCATCGCAGTCGTAACCGGCCTCAGCATACGTGCATGAGCCGTTATCGTCCGTAGCAGCGCTGTCGTAGTTGCAAGCCGAGGCGTCCGTGCAACCAGCGACTTCGAACTCGTCGCAGATGCCATCGGCATCGGCATCGTTCAAGCAGTTGCCATCGCAATCGTAGCCCGTCTCAGCGTAAGTGCATGAACCGTTGTCGTCCGTAGCAGCGCTGTCGTAGTTGCAAGCCATGGAGTCCGTACAACCCGGTACCGCGTATTCACATGAGCCATCGTCGTACTGAGCTGAAGCGTCGTAGTTCGTCGCCGTGTCATCGGTGCAACCGCAAGCGTTGCCACCTCCCGTGCTCAAGCCATCCGGTGCATACGTTCCCACACCGTCGAAGGTGTAAGTGAACTGAACCTGATTCGCTCCAACACCCTGTGGGAACACCTGAGCGTTCACCACGCCCGAGGGCGCGCTATCCGAAGTCACCTGCATGAACAACGTGCGCATCGTCGTCGCATTTGGCAATCCATTTGGCGTGCCGTTCAAAACATACCAAGCACCTCCCGTCACGTCGTTGATCAAGATGTCTTGACCCGCAAGCGGTGAAGTCGCGTTGAACGAACCCAACCAAGGTTGTAAACTGCTCTCAACGGAACTGATGGCCGTTTGAGGAGGAACCGGTGAGCCTTCAATGCCAATCGTCACCCAGCTGTCGTATGCCAACGAAGGGAAGAAACCGAAGAAGGCCGGATTCACGCCGTCTGCAGTCGAGCCCGACGCAAAGCCATCGTTGTAGAAACCGTTCGCCGTATTCAAGGCAAACGGAGCTTCGTCGTTGCCGAAGATGGAACTCAAGAAATCCGTTCCGTCCAACATGTCAATGTAGAAGCGGTACGTGGTCGTACCCGGCATGCCGTTCGTGGCATGCTCCTCAACCGTCATCGTGTAAACGGGACCCGTAGGAGTTCCTCCACCTGAACCACCGCATGAGCAGAAGTCGCACGAACCGTCGTCGTCCGTAGCGGCGCTGTCGTAGTTGCAGGCAGCTGCATCCGTGCACCCACCCACTTCGAACGCATCGCAAATGCCATCGCCGTCCGCATCGGCCAAGCACGAGCCGTCGCAGTCATAGCCCGTCTCTGCATACGTGCACGAACCGTCATCATCCGTAGCCGCACTGTCGTAGTTGCAGGACGTTGAATCCGTGCAACCCCCTGCTTCAAATTGATCGCAGATGCCGTCGCCGTCTGCATCGTTCAAGCAATTGCCCGAGCAGTCGTAACCCGTCTCAGCGTATGCGCATGAGCCGTTGTCATCCGTAGCCACTTCGTCGTAGTTGCAGGCCATCGCATCCGTGCAACCAGCTACTTCAAACTCGTCACAGATGCCGTCGCTGTCCGCATCGTTCAAGCAGTTGCCCGAGCAGTCGTAACCCGTTTCTGCGTAAGTGCAAGAACCATCGTCTTCCGTAGCTTCCATGTTGTAGTTGCAGGCCATGTCGTCCATGCAACCCGCAACGCTCACGGGGCACGCTTCGCACGAGTTCCAGCAGACCTCTGGCAAAACAGCCGTCTCCGTTACCTCGATGCTCCGGTTCGTG
>CBFHLY010000079.1:0-1954 GCA_965656785.1 uncultured Flavobacteriales bacterium | reverse complement strand
CCAACAAGGTGAACGCTTCGAATTCGGGATGATCGAGGAACCAAGTGAGGCCATGGTTGATCGAATTTGAAGGGTAGCTGTTTTCGGTTAGCAGATGGATCGTAATCCGATCAGGGTGCTTAGCCTTCCATCGCTTCAGGATCTCTTGAGTGGAGTCGGTGGACCCGTCATCGACAATGTAGAGGTGCCAATCCACATGCTTCTGAAGGAATGCGCTTTCGATGGCTTCGTCCACCCACTGCGCTCCCTGAAAGGTAGGCATGCACATTAAAATGGACGGTGAATGCGGGACTGGGTCAAGATCGACCTTCAGCGATGCGATTCGCGCGATCGCCTCCCCCAATGCGTCAGAAATTCGGCGACTGACTTTAAAAGCCAGTCCACTCGGTCGTCCAACACGAGAAGGAACGTATCCCAATGAACATTGCCAGCTCGTCAGTCGAATGAGGATGGCCCCAATCATTGTTCATCGTTCATTTTCCGTTGCACGTTAACCAAGTGATGCAGACCAGACCGAGCCATCGGGCCACATGAACGGCTGAATTGGGTGAGCTGTTGGGGCATGGAATACGCGATATGAACTTCAGCGATGCTCCGTGAACAAATCAAGGTGCAAAAGTAGGCCGCTTCAGGGAAACCAGCACCACAAATGATCTTAGTTTCAGTGCATGAAATTAACGCTTTTGGGATTCAGCGACCTTTCATCGATCATCCTCGCAGAAATTGCAGCGGAGCGATTTGGAGTCCAACCAGAATCCCTGGCGGTCGAGGTCGTTTTGAATTTGGCTTATAACGAGCTTGAGCTCCGCAAATCCTGGCCATTGCCTCAGTCCAATTTTACCGTAACCTCGAAAGCTCATTGGACGCCATCGAAATCAGAAGGTGTGATCATGCCGGGGATCATGTCAGCGGCACCTCGGATGAAGATGATGGATGATTTCGTTGCAACAACGCCGGTTCGTTTCGACGACCTGGGAATCGTGATTCATCCGAGCGCAGTGGTTGCTCCTTCGGTAACGGTTCTTCCAGGGACCTGGATTCATCCCAATGCGTGCGTTTCGAGCATGACTCGTTTGGGACATTGCGTCAACATCAACCGCAACGCATCTGTCGGACATCACAGCGTGCTGGGCGACTTCGTGTTTGTCAATCCCGGCGCTCAATTAGGCGGGATGTGTGCGGTTGGGACGGGAGTTACCATTGGCATTGGAGCCACGTGCTTGGATCGCACCACCATCGGCGCTGGGGCCTTTGTAGGGGCAGGATCGGTGGTTACGAAAAACGTGGCAGAGGGAGCAACCGTTGTCGGTGTACCTGCAAAGCCCCTACCAATTCAGCGTTCAAAAATGCATTGAAATCGCTCGTACCGATTCGAAAGGGCCTCTACCAACGGTCACGGCTCAAGTGCAACGTTCAGCTTGTCCATTCGTTCCCTGACTTCAGTGAAATCGAGCCCGACGAATAGGGGCATTCTGAAGAGGCAATCGGAGAACCGATTCGATTGTGGCGTGGAACTCGAATCTGCGCCGACTAACGCGGATCCGCTAAGGCTTTGGTAATGGAACGCTGCCCCAATGTTGAATTCCTTCAAAGCGCGCAACCAACTCGACCTCACTTCATGCGAGTCGCAGACTAAGTAGAAGTTGTGGCCGTTATTGGTGGTCCATTGGGGAACTTCCGGCAAGGAGAGCAGATGGCCAGATGCTTTGAAGAATGCAAAGTATTCCTCCCACAACGAACGACGTTTTTCGTTGATGACGTGGAGATTTTGAAGTTGCGCAAAGAGGTAAGCCGCATTCAATTCGGACATGGGAAAATTCGATCCCACATCCACCCATGCATAGCGATTGACTTCCCCTCGGAAGAAGGCTGCTCGATTTGTTCCCTTCTGCCAAACGATTTCCGCACGCCTCAAAAATTCTTCCGAATTGACGACCAACATCCCTCCTTCGCC
>CBFHLY010000078.1:0-2092 GCA_965656785.1 uncultured Flavobacteriales bacterium | reverse complement strand
CTGGGGGGCATGCGGAATGGGCGGCCCGGTCCGCGGCAGCTCGGGACCGCATTCGGGCCCACCACGACCCGGGGCGCCACCGGGACGCGGTGCGCGCGGTGTACGAGGCGGCGCTGGGTTAGCGGCGGCCTCCAGGCGCCTCGGACGCCTCGCGCCCCTCGGACCCGACCACCCCCCAAATCCCGCAATCGAACCGCGTGTGGCTCCGGTACCTGCCGGCCACCCAGAACACGTCCCGCTCGCTGAGCCGCCCCGCAGGAACGAAGGGCCGGAAGTGGTTCACGTCCGAGCCGTGCGTCACGGCCTCCCACTGGAACGTCGCCCCGGAATCGGCCGTGAAGCCCCGGTAAATCTCGTACCGTTCCGAGGCCGACAGCGGTACCTCGCCTCCCGCCAAGTCGAACGGGTCGCGCGCGTTCGACGCGATGTACACCCGCCGCGGATCCTCCGGGTCGAGGCAGATGCCCCCGCCGAAGTCCTCCTCCTTCGCGTACTGCCCCCGTCCGGCTTGGGCGATGAGGTGGGTTTCCCAAGCGGCACCGGTCCAGCGCGCCCAGTAGGCCTGGATGCGGCCGTCGGGCCATTGGCCGCTCTTGCCCCCGTTGTGGTCCACCGGGTGCGCCTGCACTTGGAAGAAGCAGACCGGATGCCCCGCGCTGTCGTAGGCCAAATCCCACACCGCAGCCCGCCCCCCCCGCCACCCCCTCATCCGACACCGCCTCGCCCTCCTCAACGTACCGGTACACCTCGGTCCCCCGCTGCCCCCGATCGTGCGCCAACGGCAGATACTGTCCTTAAAAAGTGTGTATGACTTGACCAAAAATCAAGAGGTCTGTTCCTTCGGTGCGAGAGAAAAAAATGCACTGAAAATGAAGAAACAGACCCTTGAAGGATGTCAAGACCAAATTATCGTAGCGCTGTCATTTATGCAAGAGCGCGGTTTTGATCGGAGTAGTTTGCTGAAGATGACGCTGGAAGCGATGATGCGCGCGGAGCGAGACGTCCACAACGAGGAGGAATGCGATTTGGGGAACGGCTATCGTCCACGTCGTGCGTTTGCCCACGGCAAAACGCTTGAACTTCAGGTTCCTCGAACGCGATACGGCAACTTCAAGCCGCTGTTGCTGAGTGTGTTGAAAGATCAGAATGAAGAGATGCACCGCTTATGCCACTCGCTCTACACGAAGGGCCTGACGACGGAACAAGTGGGCGATGTGTTCGAGGAGCTTTACGGGCACAACTACAGCAAGCAAAGCATCAGCCGCATGGCGAGTGCAACGAAGGAAGAGCTGCTGGGTTGGCTGGAACGCCCGCTTGACGCAGTGTATCCGATGTTGTTCATCGATTGCACGTTCGTGCCAGTTCGGCGGGAGAAGTCGGTCGCGAAGGAGGCGTTTTACACGGTGCTGGGCGTTCGGGCGGATGCCACGCGCGAGGTGTTGACCATCGTGAACACGCCCACGGAAAGCGCGTCGGGGTGGGAAGACGTGCTCCGTGACCTCAAGGCGCGGGGCGTGACGAAGGTGCATCTGATCGTGAGCGACGGGCTGACGGGCATCGAGCACGCGACGGCTCGGCAGTTCCCGGGTTGCCGGCACCAGTTGTGCGTAACGCACCTCAAGCGGAACCTGTTGAACCGGGTGCGCTCGAACCGGAAGAAAGCGCTTGCGCAGGACTTGAAGGAGGTCTTCCAAATCGAAAACCCCGCTCACACACCGGAAGATGCGGTGCAAGCTTGGAAGCGGTTTTGCTTGAAGTGGGGCCGGCAATATCCCGCCATCCTGAAGATGGGCGAAGATTCGCGCTACGCCTTGTACTTCACCGTGCTCGACCTTCCGCCGAGCGTCCGGCGCATGACCTGGACCACGAACTGGGTCGAGCGGCTCAATCGGGACTACAAACGCGTTCTGAAAATGCGTGGCGCGTTGCCCAACGAGAACGCGGTCATCGCGCTGATGGCCAATGTGGCTCTCACAAAACGACGATATGACCACCCGGTACACAACCTCAAATCTGCACCTCAATTTCCTTGGGTTGGAACCTTGAAATGAAACTCGAATGTCAATGAACTAAATTCGTCTCAACGTACTGG
>CBFHLY010000077.1:0-2121 GCA_965656785.1 uncultured Flavobacteriales bacterium | reverse complement strand
TTCAATTCCGAGGAAGGGACGCCAGTTCAAGGGTCATCGCACGGCCTGCATACCGGAGGCATTTGGTTGACATCTTGAATCGTCCCAACGTATTCACTGCTTCCGTTTGTGATGCATTGATCCATCATTTGAAAAAGCAAGGGGTGCCTGTAAAGTGCCATTCGGTTTTACACACCCCCATCGACACCGAGTTCTTTTCGCCAAAGCGCCCGGTATCGCCTGCGCATGGGACGAAGCGCCTCGTCCAAATCGGGAGCTTCAGAGAAAAGAAAGGGCAACTTCAATTGCTGAAATTGTTCGAAGCTTACTCAAAAGAGCACCCCGACGCATGGCAACTTCACTTGTATGGCGAAGGCGAGACGAAGGAGAAGTGCCGGGAGTTCGTGAAATCAAAGGGCCTGACCAATCAGGTGCAATTCCACAGTTGGCTCGACCGAAATCAAGTCAAGGAAGTGCTGAACGAAGCGGATGCCTTTGTCCATTTGGCCATTACCCCTTCGAATGGCGACATGGAGGGCATTCCAAATGCCATTGCGGAAGCCATGTCCATGGAATTGCCTGTCATCACCACCGACCATTCGGGAATTCCGGAATTGATCACGTCGCATGATGAAGGTCGGATCATCGAAATCGATCCTGCGGCCTTCAAGGAAACGTTGAACGAACTGCGAGAGGGAGGCAAAATACCGAAAGCCCGTACCCGAGTTTGTGAAGCCTTCAGCTTAGAACAACACAAAGCCGCACTGCAAGCCCTTTACCGCCAAACCCTTGATCGCAATGCATGAGGTCACACTTGTTACTGGCGCAGCTGGATTCATCGGTTCAGTTGTGACGCGTCAACTGCTCGAACAAGGGCACTCCGTGGTTGCCTTGGACAACTTCGACAACTACTACTCCATTGAATTGAAGCGAGAGCGATGGGAACGCTTGGGGCAACTAGGAGGAATCCATCAATTCCATGGTGACATTCGCGAACAACAAACTTTAAGGGAGTTGTTTCAGCGGTTCCGAATTTCTCGCGTCATCCATTTGGCTGCTATGGCGGGAGTCCGATCGAGCATTCTTCATCCACACAAGTACTTCGATGTCAACCTCATCGGGCTATTGAATGTCCTGGAATGCATGCGGGAATTTGGGGTTGGAAACCTGGTCCTTGCCAGTACTTCTTCCCTTTATGCTGGGAAACCGATGCCTTTTAAAGAAGACAACGATGTTCGCACCCCCATTTCGCCCTATGCTGCATCAAAACTCGGAGCGGAAAGTTTGGCCTACACCTACCATCACCTTCATGGAATCAACACCACCATCCTTCGGTACTTCACCGTCTTCGGTCCATCTGGACGACCGGACATGGCACCTTACAAATTCACCGAATGGATCTTGAACAACCAGCCCATTCAAGTATACGGCGACGGGCTGCAAACTCGGGATTTCACGTTTGTCGAAGACATTGCAGCGGGAACCATTGCAGCCTCTAAACGGGACCTAAGTGGGTGGCATGTCATCAACCTAGGTGGCGGAGAACGCCCCATTTCCATCTTGGAATTCATCACCGAAATCGGAGCTTCCGTTGGACGCGAGCCCATTCTGGAATTCCTCCCTCCCATCGCCGGTGACATGCTGCATACGAGCGCAAGCATTGAGCGCGCTCGGGAACTGTTGAATTGGACACCGAAGACTGCATGGGTCGACGGGGTGAACAAAATGGCTGAATGGCACCTGCGGCGTAAAAACTGACCTTGACGGAAGTGGTCGGATTCAGCTGGACTCGTTTGAGAGCAAATCGATGGTGGATTTCATGGGCAAATGCACGGCGTGGATGGAAGCTGCATCTTCGCAACCGTCATCTTTGATTGCGATGGTGAATGCCAAAACGATGCGGATGGCAACGGTGTGTGCGACGAATACGAATCGATGTGCGGAACCAGCTATGACCTTGGATTCAGTGAAGGCCATCAAGCAGGACTGATCATGGCTCAAGCGGGGCAATGTGGACCGGGCACCATGTGGGACAGCACTTACCAGCTCTACTTACCCGCGGAACAATGTGTCGGCGATTTGAGTGGGGATGGGTACGTGGGGACGGTCGACCTCTTGTTGGTCTTGTCGGCCTACGGGGAA
>CBFHLY010000076.1:0-2174 GCA_965656785.1 uncultured Flavobacteriales bacterium | reverse complement strand
TTGTCCGGCTCAATGGTCTCCCATTCGAAACCGTCCTTGAACACCCGATACGGGTTGTAACCGTCGAACGTGGTGGCGTTCAGGAACTTGAAAATCATGCCCTCGATGAACTCGGGGTAGGCATGGACCAGCGCCTCCCAGTTCTGGAAGATGTCCCGCCAATTCCCTTGGTAGTCCAGGATTTTCGAGCCGTCGTCCTCGTTCCGGAGGTTGATGGAGAAGCGGTTCCACGGGCGGCTGGGGTCGCCGTGCCGCCGGCTGAACTTGAGCGGTAGGTACTCGGCGCACAGGCGCTTGAAGTTGAGGTCGTCGTCCTGGTCCGCCTGCGCTTGCAGGAAGAACAAATCGAATTTCTCAGGCCAAGCCGCCATCGCTTCCTCCTTCTTGAAGAACACCTTGTGGTTCGCCCGGTCGATGTAGGCCATGAAATCCCCCCGTTCGATGGCGTAGTTCTCGTCGAAGATGCCGCCCCGCATGATGTTGAACATCGTGTTGGCGAAGTGGCGGATGTTGCGGCGTCGGTCGGCGGTCAGTTGCAACCCGTCGCTTGCCGCGACCAGTTCGATGAGGTGGCTGGTTCCGGCTTCGACGTCGGCCAGCAGTTCCTGCTTGAGCTGGTCGGGCGATTGCAGGTCGCGCTTCAGGCGCACCACCCCGCGAATCGACTGACCCAAGTTCGCCACGATCATCCAGTCCTTGCTCGCGCCGGGCGCCAATTCGAAGTCCTCCTGAATGAAGTACGCACCGCGTTCGGCCTTCACGTCGACTTCGGTCTCGAGGGCTTCGCCGGCCTTGAAAGCGTTGAGTTGCCGCGAGGAAAGGAGCACGCGAGGCGACTCGAAGCCGAGTGACCAAACCACGTTGGCCTTCAACGACTCGCTCGGTTCCGCCTTGTCCGAAATGATGGCACTCAGCGCGTAGACCCCGAGGTTTCCTTCCTCCAACTCGCATTTCTTGTACGCATCGACGAGGTTGCTGCTGCCGCGTTGCAGCCCTTCCGGCACGCCATAGGGCAACACGTTTTGGACGCCATCGAGCACGCTCACTTTCGTTGCCGTGGTTCCGGTGGAATGAAGCATCGCGTGGCGCACAAACCCGAAGCGCTCGCTCGAAGCCCACTCGTAGCAGAAGGTCAAACCCAAGTCGTGGTTGACTTCCTCGAACCGCACTTTGTTGCCGTAAGCGTTTTTATACAGGTTCCGCTCGATGCGGTAGACGCCGCGATTCGATTCCGAGAAGGGCTGCCAAAGCGAGCGGCGGTCATCGGCTTCCACCAAAATGACGGTCTTGCTGCCGGTGTGCTCCGCGGATTCTGTGATCTTGTCGTCGGTGTAGTAAGGGAACAAGGCGAAGTCGCTGTTGACCCTTCCTGCTGTCAGTCCGCCGTTGCTGGCCAAAAACATCCAGTGGTCCGAATGGCTCACGATGCTCATGAAAAACGGCCGCATCCGATCCACCGCTTGGATCTTGTAGTAGGTCTCGCCATCGACGGTAACCTCCTCGCCATGGGTGGGTGCGTTGGAAACGTGGAAGGGCTGCTGCCCCAAGTAAATCGGTTTGCGGTTCACGGTCTCGCTCATGTCAACGTGGTCGTAGGTTCTGGTGTGGTCGTTCGTCTCGGTCTGCATTTTTCCTTCACTGGTTGCGGCGCAACGACGGATGTTCCAAGACGGCGGAAGCGAATTTAACCCTTGAGTTTGGAAGTCGTCGCATGTCGAAAACAACGCAACGGCCGATTGGGTCATTCCCCGCCGCCTTTTTTTCAGTGTACATGGGACATGACGGGCGGAACGCGCGGGCAGGGGGTTCGGGTGTTGTTGGGGTGCGGTAGCGTTAATGTGCAGGTGATGCGAAGGAAGTTTAATCCATTTTTCGCCCAAAAGCGAGGGGGGCTGAGTAGTGTTCGTCCGCTCATTGTAGAGGAATGTCCTCGTGATTGAGTGTGTGAGGCGCGGGGCGGTCGGGGACACACTTGGTGGAAATCAGCAGGACGGACGCATGGATTTCAAAGCAAATGGATGCAACTTTCGTCCATGGCCTCCACCGCTCACCACGACGATCGCATTGCAGCGATGACCTTCGCATCCGTCTACCCCCATTACGTAGCGAAGGTGCAACGGAAGGGCCGATCGGAGGCCGAGTTGATGGCGGTCATCACGTGGCTGACCGCGTTG
>CBFHLY010000075.1:0-2241 GCA_965656785.1 uncultured Flavobacteriales bacterium | reverse complement strand
CAAGTGTGAACTGTAACCCCCTTGGGGTGTTGAGGTTCAAAGAGTTACGCTGATTAGGTTCGAGAGCCGGTCTCTCCGCTCGCCATACAGCTCACCGGTCGTGACCTTTCGCGAATAGCTCGTCCGCTCCGCAATGGCCTGGGGCACAAATCCGTTTTTCATCCTGCAAGGCTACGCCCAGCACAAGCGCTCTTCAGTGACTTGACTCGCTTCCGCGCAATGCCTCGCCCTGCCGTTCTACCGCTTTTTCATCCACCGGACGGTGCCGATGTGCGCACCCTGCGCATCGAATGCTGATGCCAAATACGTCCCCGGCGCCAACGTTTCCACCCCCACGGCTTGCTGAGTTGCCAGGCGCTCCCTCAAGACCAAACGCCCCGAAAGGTCTCGGATTTCCACCGTCACATCCTCGGGAAGGTCGGCAAATTGAAGCACGTCCGTCGCCGGATTGGGGTAGGCGGTCCATCCTTGAGGCGCTTGGGCGCGGGCCACTTCGTTCGCCGACGGGTCGACCACGAGGAACTGCCCCATCATGCCGCCGTCTTCGTGGACGAGCATGTGGCAGTGGTACATGTACGGGATTTCCGGATCGGCAAAGTCGCTGAACTGGCAAATGAACTTCGCGCTCTGCATGGCCGGGATGAAGATCACGTCCTTGCGGCCGCGCTCCTCCACGGGCGGCGTGACGCCGTTTCGTTCGAGGATGTAAAATTGCACGTCGTGGATGTGGAAGGGGTGCCCGATGGGGCTGTTGTTGCTGATGCTCCAAACCTCGATGTTGTCGAGTGGAATGGTGTAGTTGATGACCTCCATATCGAAGGGCGCACCGTTGATGACGAAGTCGCCGTTCAAGGCGTTCATTCCCATCGAAACGGGGGACATGGTGAGGTTGCGCTGCACGTTGGCGTCTGAGAACAGGAAGGGATTCGCGTTCGAGGGGTCGAGCGTGGCAGGGATTTCGAAGACGGCTGCGGCTGGCGTGGGGGCATCGACGCTTACGCTGAAGAGCTCGAAGTCGCCGCCGTTCATGGGGTTCGGGTTGTAGCCGGTCAGGGATTGTCCCGCGCCCATGCCGGGTTGCGCCGCGCCGTAGACCGCGTTGGGCAATTCGGAGGCGTAGCTCATGAAGGAAAAGCTTTCTCCGGCCAAACCCGAGCAGTCCACCAGCACTTCAGCCCGCTCCCCCGGCGCCAAACGCAACCGCGTAAGCTCCACCGCCTCGGTGAGCAGCCCGCCGTCGGTGGCCATGAGGTGGAACGGGGCGTCGCCGCTCCGGCCGACGTAGAACACGCGCTGGGATGAGCCGTTCAGCAGGTGAAGGCGAACGATGGAGGCGGGGACGGAGAGGTGCGCGTCGTACGTCGCGTTGACGCACAACAGCGTGTCGCTGTTCGAGTGGGCGATGAGCTCGCCGGCCGCGTTGAAAGCTTTGGTCTGGAGGACGATGGGGAACTCGTCTTCGCCGTAGGTGCGGGGGAGGGGGAGGGCGAGTTCCTCGGCGTCGCGCACCCAGATTTGGCCTGCAATCCCTTTCGAGACGTGCATGTCCGTCATCATGTGCAAGTGCGGGTGGTACCAATACGTGCCCGCCTCATCCAACACCGTGAACTGCGGATTCCACGTCTCACCCGGATCGATGATGCTGTGCGGCCCGCCATCGTTCGCGGGGCTCACGTGCATGCCGTGCCAGTGCATCGTCGTCGATTCCGTCAAGCCGTTCATGACCGACCAACTCACTTCGTCTCCCTGCTCGATGATCAGCGTGGGGCCGAGGATGGGGCCGTTCGCGCCCAAGCTCGGCGCCACGATTCCGCTCCCGAAGTCGTGCTCGCCTGGGGCGAGGGTCAACACGGCCTCAGGACCCTCGATGGCTGCGGGCAGCAGCATGGGATTTTGGGCGAAAAGCGGGCAGGTGGCGACGAGGCCGGTGAGGAGTGATAAAAATTTCATTTTGCCAAAATTAGACATTCCGAACAATTCACGAATCCGTGTTAATTCAGAACTGAAAAATTTGTCAGCCCTCCTCGGAGTTGAATGATTCTCACGGGGCGCTGAGAAATAACCATCTACCGTGGCTTCGGTCTGCACAGTCCATGTTGATGCTTTGCAAAGTTTTGAATGGCCAATTCTAACGGAACGCTACAAGTTCGTAGCTTGATTCGAGGGGCGGAGAGCTCGCGAGGCATACATGCCATTCAATCAGTGGTTGCTAGTATCTCTCGTCTATATCGCAGATTCTCA
>CBFHLY010000074.1:0-2382 GCA_965656785.1 uncultured Flavobacteriales bacterium | reverse complement strand
CGTCTCACAACCTGATTGTCCCTGAATTCAATGAAATCAGCCAGGACCTATGCTTTTTCGAAGAAAATGTAGGACAAGTACTCGCATCGACCGATTCAATTTCTTCGATTGACACGAGAACAGTAAACAGCGCCTATGGCCTGCACACAAATGATGGCAGCGTAATTTTAACTTATTCTGTCGGAGACAGCAGCGAAGCGTACATTCAAAATGTCAGGTTATTTTTTGGCAAAGAAGGAGACGAATCTCATTTTCGAGGGACTTTCCCATTTGAATATTACTCGAACTATTATCACACCGCAATTGATGGTATAAAAAGAGAGCGCGTCCCTTCCTTTCCTCTGTTATCGCTGCCTCAGTTCGCCGACGGCATGGATGTGACGCTTAGGCAAAACGGCCCCAAAAGTTCATCAATCTTTATCACCATTGCACCCGGTGTTGATCCATCAAGTTTTTCTTTTTCCATTAGTTCTCCGCTAGACGTTTTACAAACCGGAGAATCTATAACCTGGCAAACCCTTACCGGCGCACAATCCATGCATGTCGCTGGCCATGACCTGATAAGTTCAACCGGCAACTTGGTCGGTACCAACACATCCAGCTTTTGTCAAATCGACAACCTTGGAACTGTCACGCTTATCGGCTGCGAACAAGACTCCTTGAACTATCAGTTTATTGAACTGAAAATTGGAGAAAACACCACTCTTCCAAATTCAGTTCAGCAAATTGCATGCGGACTTTGGTGGTCAACATATCTAAATCATACAACGGCAGGGGGTGTCTCTGCTCAAAATACCAATGGCCTGGACGTTGCATTTAATCATTCCGGCTTCATTCATAATGTTGGTCAAACGCAAGATGTTCTAAATCTTGATACCGAATTCGGCACATCTGATTCTATAACCATTATTCAACCCGACCAACCTGGCCAATGGGGCTACGTTTTAACCTTGAAAAACGAAGCACAACCTTTGTGGTGCACTTATTTCGGCGCTTCATCTTCTGGAATCAGCTGTAACTACATCGAAACTTCCTCTGTACCCGGTGAAGAGGACATCATAGTTTCCGGGAACATTGAAGCGCAAAATCAACTCCAACCCCCGGAATTTCCATTGACACAGAATTGCTTCCAGTGTATCCCTGGAGGCGGCACGACTGAGGGGTTTATCTGCAAACTTAAAATAACTGGAGAGCTTGAATGGTCAGATTATTTCGGCGGTAGCGGAGACGACATCATACATTCAAGTTGCGAAAGAACGAGCGAATCCTCAGTTTATATCATAGGCAAAACAACTAGTTCTTATGACTTCCCACTACAGGAGGCACAAGGGGGATCATATTTTCAAGACGCAATTTCCTCCCCTTCATCGGAAGATGGGTTTATTGCCGAAGTATCATGGAATGGCGAACTTCTCTGGTCTACATACTACGGAACCAACACAGCAAGCGGCAAAACAAATATTTGTGATTGCGCATCGCCTCATACCTCCCCTCAAAAATTGGTTCTAACCGGAATTGTTGAAGGAGATATAGCCCCAACAGTAAACGGAACAATTATATCGCCTCAAAATGGTTTTCCAATCTGCCGCCAATCTCTAAATGACGCAAACTTTACCAACACATTCGATGCTCCAAGTAGATTTATCAGTGAGTTCAATGCCGAAGAATACACTCTGATATGGTCTACCTTACTCCCTTCGAATGGAGATGCCGCTGATTTTGACAACGGCGAGATTTCTGTTTCTTCGCGTGAAGACCGAGATGTGATTTGCGGGACAACAATACATCCGATTCAGTATTATGACTTAAGCTACTCCTCATCTTCCTACCAGAAAACACCGCTTATTGGCGACAATCATGACGCCTTCATCATGGATTTTGTCAATCGCAAACTTACTTGGTCAACTCTTTTCGGAGGAAGCTCAATAGACGCTGTAGCTCAGGCTCAAATTGCTTGGGACGGCAGTTTATATTTAGTTGGCTCCACAGGCTCCCCTCCACCACCAGCTCAAGAAGAATGCTCAAACCAGCCCGACCCTTATTACTTTCCAATTTGCTCCAACACAGGCGCGACAACCATTGACAATACGATCGGTGGGCTTACCGATGGATTTATAACTAAGATAAACCCTGAAAGGCAACTCGACTGGTCAACGTTCCACGGAGGAAACAGTATTGAACAAATGTTCGCCTTGGACATTAATGATGAAAGTGTTGGTCCTTGGACAGGCTCCTTTGTAGCCGTAACAGGTGCCACTTACAGCACTGACGAAAGCTTATATGTGCCGAATTACGAATGGGAAGGAGAACTATTAGTCTACCCACCTGACAACGTATTGAATCAGGGATTTATTTCTATTTTTAGGATGCACCCGAGTTGCT
>CBFHLY010000073.1:0-2483 GCA_965656785.1 uncultured Flavobacteriales bacterium | reverse complement strand
CACGGATCCGCCTTGGGAGGCGTTTTTGGTGGAGCGGGTGGCGCTGGAGTCCGTGTTGTTCGGCTTCGACGAGTCGGCACTCAATGAGGTCGCAGAAGCGCAGTTGGAGCGGGTGGCTGAGGCGATGCGGAAGAACCGGTATTTGGTGATGGAAGTGAATGGGCACACGGATGTGGTGGGGCCGGATGGGTACAATTTGGCCTTGAGCGAGGCCCGAGCCCAAACCGTGATCAACTACCTCATCGAGCGTGGCATTGACCCCCATCGCCTCGAACTTGCTTACCACGGCAGCCGACTGCCTGCCGCAGACAACAGCACGCCCGATGGCCGGCGCCAAAACCGCCGCGTGGAATTTGAGCTCCTTGAGCACGCCTTCCTGCCGATGCAATGATCAGCCCCTGCGCACCGATCCCTTCGGAATGGTCAGCATAACCCACAGCGCAGCACCGAAGTAAAGGATGAGGGTGAGGACGCTGGCGCGCATGGATCCAGTGATGCCCTCAATGTAGCCCCAGCTGAACATGCCGATGATGAGCCCTCCTTTCTCGAGCACTTCGTAAAAGCTGAAGTAGCTCGCGTGGTCTTCGGTTTCGGGGAGCATTTTCGAGTAGGTGGAGCGGTTCAGGCTTTGGGTACCCCCCATCATGAAGCCGATGATGCCGGCGGCCAAAAAGAACCCGTTCGTGGAATTCACTCCGGCGTACGCGTAGACGCAAACGGCGGCCCAAACCACCGTACACGCCATGAGCGCCTTGATGTTCCCGATTCTCCCACTCAACCACGCCACGGTCATCGCCCCGGGAATGGCCAGTAGCTGCACGGCAATGATGGCCACGATCAGTTCCGCATCTTCCAATCCCACTTCCTTGATCCCGAACGAAGTGGCCATGAGCATGATGGTCTGCAAGGCCATGGAGATGATGAAAAAACTGAGCAGGTAGCGCTTCAGCCCGATGTTCTCGGCCAAATCCCGCGCCACTCCCCGCAATTCCTCAAATCCCTTCACCCACAAGTTGCCCTCCCCACTGTGCCGATACGGGTTCACGGGCAACCTCTTGAACGCCGGCTGGGCCCAGGCCACCCACCACACCCCGACCAGCACGAACGACCACCGAGCACTCACGTCAAACCCTTTGATCATCACCAGCGAAACCACCAACAGGATCAGGCTTCCGATGTAGCCCATGATGTATCCCCGCGCGCCCAAACGGTCGTGCTCCTCAGGCGGTGCGATTTCCGGCAAGTAGGCGTTGTAAAACCCGAGCGAACCCCAGAATCCGATGTTCGCAAAGAACAAGCTCGCCATGCTCCATTCAAGGTGTTCCGGATTGAAAAAGTACATCGTGGTGCAGGCCGCCGCTCCCGTGTAGCAGAACACCTTCATGAAAAACTTCTTCTTCCCCGCATAATCAGCCAGCCCGCTGAGCAATGGGTTCAAGGTGATGACGACGAGAAAAGAAGCGGCCAAGACGTACGCGTACAACTGGGTGTTCGAAAAATCGGCTCCAAAAAACCGCACCGTATCCCCGGTGATGGCGTTGTAGAAAATGGGGAAGATGGCGGTGGTGATGACCAGCGAATAGACGCTGTTGGCCCAGTCGTAGAGGGTCCACGCTTTGCGCACTTTCAAGACGTCAGCGCGCACAGGTTGCGAATCGTTCATGGAGGCAAGATAGGCCGTTCGGGCAGTTGAAGTGTCGTAATTTTGCTGCGATGGAAGCAAACAGGCACTTCGATTTGGTGGTAGTCGGCGGCGGAATCGTCGGTGCGGCTACGTTTTATCAGCTTCAGCAGCGTCATCCCAATCTGCGGTTGCTGCTTGTGGAAAAGGAGGCGGCCCCCGCAGATCACCAAACCGGGAACAACTCCGGAGTCATCCATTCCGGTCTTTACTACAAGCCCGGTTCGCTCAAAGCCATCAATTGCGTGAAGGGCCGTCGCGCACTCGTGAAGTTCGCCGAGGAATACAACGTGCCCCACGACGTTTGCGGGAAGGTGGTCGTCGCTGCTGACGAGTCCGAGCTGCCGCAGTTGGAGAAGATCCACGGAATCGGGCAGCAGAATGGCATCGAGGGCTTGGAGCGCATTTCCGTTGAGCAATTGAAGGAAATCGAGCCGGAATGTCGGGGAGTGGGGGCGTTGTTCGTTGGGTGCACGGGCATCATCGATTACCGCGCTGCGACCGAGCGGATGCTCGAAGTGGCGTTGGCGCTCCAGCCGGCCTCGGAGGTCCACTTGGGCATGGAGGTGCAAGGATTTGAGCGGGAGGGAGGCCAAACCCGCATCAGCGCCCGCCGTCACACCGCCGCCCGCCACGCCGTTTCCTCCTCGAACGCGCCCGCGGATTCCGCAACGTATACCTGCGATCACCTCGTGGTCTGTGGCGGACTCCAAGCAGATCGGCTGGCCCGAAAGGACGGTGTGAACCTCAAGGAGCAGGTGGTGGGATTCCGGGGCGACTACTACGAGCTCACGGACCAAGC
>CBFHLY010000072.1:0-2847 GCA_965656785.1 uncultured Flavobacteriales bacterium | reverse complement strand
TCGGCGGACGTCCTGCCCGTGGATCGCGGAGGTGACCGCCCGTGCTCGAAGCTCGGAGACCGGTGCCGCTACCGGCGCGATCCGGGCTGCAGCCGGCACGTGCGGACCGAAGACGTCCTCGCTGCTTGGCGCGCCGCGCTCAGCTGAACAGCGCCTTGAGTTCCGTCGCCTCCGAGGGCTGCAACTTCCCCGCGAGGATGAGCCGCAACTGCCGCCGACGCAACGCCCCCTCGAACCGCTCCTGCTCCTCCGGCGTTTCCGGCTTCAGCTCCGGAATGTGAATCGGCGCATTGAATTGGTCCACCGCTACGAAGGTGTACATCGCCTCGTTGCACAAGCACGACTCCCCATTCACCGGATTCTCCACGCTCACGCGCAGGTAGACCTCCATCGACGACCGAAACGCCCGTGAAACTTCCGCGTGCACCGTCACCACATCCGCCAACGCAATCGGCCGCTGAAAGCTCACGTTGTTCACCGCCGCGGTCACACAAACCCGACGGCTGTGCCGCATCGCGCTGATCGCCGCCGTTTCGTCCATCCAGTTGAGCAAGTTGCCGCCCATCAGATTGCCCAGCGTGTTGGTGTCATTGGGCATCACAATGCGGGTGGTCGAAGCGTACGTTTCGCGAGGGTGACGGAAGGGGGCCATGGAAATGCGTTTGTGCAAAGTTCCGCTTTGTCCTGCCAAAAACACCACCCCCACTCCATTATTTCCCGCCCAACCCCCAGCCGTTGCTGATCGCCGTCCCTCCCGGCGCAACCCAACATTGCGGCATCCGAACACGTGAACGTAAGATTCACGATGCCCTCACTTTCATCGCCTAATGACTTTTCACACATCACAAACCTTAAGAACCGAACCCTTTCGCACTTTTGGACCAATTCAATCCGGTGTTGACTTCGATCTTGCTGCGCTCCGGCTTCACTTCGGGTAGCGCACTCCTTTTCCTCATGAACGTGAGCGCACAACCGAACGATGACACCGGCTGGACGCGCGAGTACGAGGGCGCACAGAAAAAGTGCCAAAACTCAACGTCGTGCAGCGAACTCGTAGCCCTCACGCCCTTTCCGATGTCCGCCGACGAACCGTGCGCGACCACGATGCAACGCACCAGGAAGTGCTCGAAGGCGCCTTGCTCGACATCGAGCGGCACCGTAAAGTCCCTGAACCCTTTCCTCCACGATTCCCCCGCGTTGAACGATGCAGAACGGATCGCGCTCCGCGATGGCATCCGAGGGGTCTTCCCGAAAATCATCCACTGTGTCATCCTGCCCAAATTCGGCAACTTCCCCCTGAATCCCAAAACCTTCCGCAATAAAAAAGGGCCGCCCGAAGGCAGCCCTTTTCGTCGGGGAATCCGATCTCGATCAGTCCATCACCATCAACTTGGTGTTGACGATTTGGACGGCTGACGCGATCCGAATTTGGTACAATCCAGCGGGCAGCGCCGACACGTTGACCTCAAGTTGGTAACGCTGTCCGGCCTCAATCGTGCCGCTGTAGAGGCTGCTCTGCAACACGCCCGTCATGTCATAGAGTTCGACGTTGACTTGCAAGCGCTCTTCCGAAACGAAGTTGAAGAATGCGTGCTCTTGGGTTGGGTTCGGTGCAACGCTCAACACCTTGATTGGCTGCTTGCCTTCGTCCGGGTTGCTGATGCCACCGGAAATGCCTGAGTTGCTATCCGTCTCCTGATCACCCCAATCGACGTCAATGCCCGGGTTGCCGGTGTACGGAGGCAGCGGCGGCTGGCATCCACCACCGTTCACAGCCACGGTGTAGCTGAAGGTAGTCGCGTTGCCCGCGCAGTCGGTGGCCACGTAGGTCCGATCGATGTCGTACGGCATCGTGCAGTCCAAATCTCCGTGCATCGAGCCCGATCCCGCGTGGAACACCCCATTGATGGTGCCCTCCCAGTAGAACCAGCCCCAGTAGCCGAAGCCCGCGTTCTTGTTGTTCGCGCCCACACCGAACTGCCATCCGTAGAACTCGTTGCCCGGCTGGTGGCTGAGGCTCAAGACCGAGCCATCGTAGTCACCCCATCCGGTGGCGAGTGACGAGTTTTGGACCACGTGGTAGAACCAATCTTCGTGGTTGTCGAAGCAGTCCGCGTTGAAGCTTTGAGAGCCCGGTTGCGCGATCCACTCGAACCAATCCATTTCTTGGTTCAAATCCATTTGCATGACCCAACCCGCATTCGGGTTGTTCTCCGCAGCCACCGTCACGTTCACCGTGCGGCTTCCATCCGGATGGTTCGTCACCACACCATCAACGACGATGTAGTTCTCGATGCCTCCTGGGAGGTTGAACATGCGAACGGCGTGCGGATCGAAGTTGTCGCAGGTTTGGCCATCGGGCATCGCCACCGGAGTGGTCACCTGGCAGAACGTCGTTCCATCTTCGAGCGGAGCGAACTCACCGGAAACCGTTTCCGTGTAATCGACGTTGACCTCTCCAGCGCACTGGTCGCTGACTGCAAGGTTTACCGGGGTCGGGATGACCACCGTTCCCCAAACATCCTCAGCGCATGCCTCGACGAACTCGCCATCGGTGACCCCCGTGGCCACTTCATCCACTACCGGAGCGGTCGTGTCTTCGATCGTGAACGTAGCCGTCGTTGAAGTCGTGTTGCCGCAGTCGTCGGTCGCCGTGAACGTCACCGTGGCTGCGCCCGTTGCACCGCACTCGTCGCTCAACGCGTCGAAGTCGTGGCTCCAGGTTACGCCGCTGCAGACGTCGCTCGCTGCTGCGCCGCCATTGCTGGCGAGCCATGCTTGCAAGTCCGCGTCGTTGCCCGCGCCGTCGCACTCAACCGTCAGGTCAGATGAAGCGACGTCCATGCT
>CBFHLY010000071.1:0-2862 GCA_965656785.1 uncultured Flavobacteriales bacterium | reverse complement strand
GCCGTCCAAGACCTCAATGACGTCCCCAGAGGAGGCGGCGTCGATAGCGTCCTGAATCAGAAGGGGTTCGATGACTTCGTAGTCCCCTTCGACCAGGTCGTAGATGTAAACGGCCGAGAATTCGATTCCCGGGATCGGGTTGGCGGCACCGTAGGCCACGAGTCCTTGAATGACGGCCTGCGGAGCCACGCTTTGACCAGTCACCCCGTCATTCCGCGTGGAGTGAAGCGCATGGGTGAACGAGGCGGGCACCGTAACGTCCGCATTGTCTGTGGGGTCGTTGGACACGGTTCCGACCCAGGTTCCACCGGTGCTCAGAGCACCGTTTTGGACCGTCACGGCTCCGGCACCTGCATTCAGGCTCACGTTGCCTTCAATGACGATGTTGGAAGGCGCTTCGAGGCCAGCATCTTGGAACTGGGGCTGGGCCGGGAAAATGCCGATGGACCCGTAGGTGTTGGCACTGGTCGTGATGCCGTTGATCGTGATGTTCGCTGAACTGGAAATGGCCAAACCATAGCCCTCAGCAGTGTTCGATGCAGCGATGTTGGTCAACGTCGCGCCGTTCACGCCATTCAGGTCAATTGCCGTGCGCCCACCATTGGTCACAGCGACGTCGTTGAGGCTGAAGTTGGCGACTCCGGACGCTTTGACCCCGAACGTGTCAGAACCGTCGAGCGTAAATCCGGACAAGCTCACGTCATCCGCCGAAATCCGGATTCCGTAGCCGGACGCGGTGGTCGCGATGGTGGTTTCCTCGCTTCCCGCCCCACTGATGGTCACGGACTTGTTGACCACAACGGTTGATGTCGGAGTGAACGTTCCTGCAGCCAAGTTGATGACGTCGCCGTCGGTCGCCGCATCGAGTGCGGCTTGGATGGTGAAGTAGGAAACGTCCTGCGTCAAGTTGACCACGGGGCCGACTCCGTCGCATGCGCCCTCAACGGGCTGGAAGCCTGCAGCGGCATCGTCGTCTGTGTCGTCCGTGAGAAAGGGCAGGAGGCTGATCGCCGCCCCGTCCTTGGCCAGCACCCGGCCGTTCAGCTCCTCATTGTCGACAATGGAATTCAGATCGTCCGAGCCCAGCCAGTTGCAGGACACGCTCGCTTCGCCGCCGTTAGCGGAAGGCACGTAGTTCGCCACAGCATACCCCAACCCCGAGGTGCCTCCATGGGTGAAGGTTTCCGCTGCAAACCGGTTGTTCTCCACGGTCGCCGTGCCGACGAACCGGTTGTTTTCGAATTTCAGCGCTTGCAAGTCCAACCCGCCGCCTGCGCGGTCCGCGGATTTGGTTGCATAAAGGTTGCTGACATCGTTGCCGGTCACGCTCGCGTTCTCTGCATTCCCTTCCAATCCGATTGCGGTGGCGATGTGACCGCCCAAACCAGAAATCACGTTGTCAGCGATCACCGCATTGACAATGTTGCCCGTCGAGGTCAAGTATCCGCTGCCTCCCCCCGCATTGAGCAGGATGCCGTAAGCGATTTTACCCGTCGGCCACGCGCCGTCATTCACCACCACATTCGAGATCGCATTGCGCTCAATGGAAAGCCCCGTCAAGGTTCCCGTCGTTGTGGATTGCAAAAAGCTGATGGCCGAAGCGCTTTTTCCGGTCAAATTCGCACTGGCAATGTCCGTGAAGCAGTTGTCTACAATCGACACGTTGCTGGTCGCAGCGGGGCTGTTTCCGACCGTGTATTGGATGGCGTGCGTGTTCGTTGACGCCGGGCTCGCAGAGGAGTTGATGTCGTGGATGTGGTTGAACGCCAGCGTCAAGTCACTCGCATTGCCACACACCACTGCGTATTGGTACGATGGAGCGGTGATTTCAAATCCATTGATGGAAACGCCATCGGCGACCACGCTGATGGGTAGCCCCGAAGTAGGCGCGATCACGGCTTCTGCGGAACGTGCTCCGCAAGCGACACCGTGGTTGGGTCCACGCAAGTCAATGGCCTTGTCCACGACAACGTTTTCTTCATAGGTTCCCGAGCGAACTTCGATGATGTCTTCGGCACCCGCATCCGACAACGCTTCACCGATGGTCATGCCTTCTTCAACCACCCAATTGGAGCTGCTGACTTGCTGAATGGTCGAAGAGCTGTTGCCGCCTGCCTGCAACGAAAGGGCAGAAGCCACGGCATCGGACTCGGTAGCAAGGAAGAACGTGTATTCTTCGGAGTCGTTGAATGCTCCTCTGAAATCATCGTTGAAGACGACGAAGTCCCATCCTGTCACGGCAATGTTCGTGTTGAACAAGTCGCCCGCAGTGGGGTTGAGATCATCTTGGCTGAACACCGCGCCATCGATGTCGAGTCCTGCCCCGTTGATCGTGATGTTGCTGGAGCCGCGTCCTTCAGCGGGAATGAACCGCGAAGCGTACACCGCAATGCTGCCCCAGAGGTTGCCCGTGCCGCTGAAGCTGTTCACGGTGACGTTCGTGCAGCCCGAGAAGGACATGCCGTTCCCACGCGTGGTGCCGCTGGCGCTGAGGTTCGTCAGGGTCAGGTTGTCCACGCCGTGGAAGTCGAACGGCGTCCGCTCGGCCGCCCCGTCGATGGCGATGTTCTCGAGCACGATGTTCGAATTGATGGCCGGCACCGAGTTGGAGCCCACCTTGACCGTGAATCCGATGTGGTTGTTCGCTGCCGGGTCCGGGTCGTTGATGGGCTTGATGGTCAAATTCCGCAACGTGATGTTGTTTGCATCCGTTTCGATGACCCGCTCCACCAGGGGGGACATGTTGGAAGCATCGAGGATGACGCCATCCATCGATTCGCCGTGGAGCACCACTTCTTGGTCCACCACCAACGTGCTCGTCAAGGGGTACGTGCCGTTGGAAATGACGATGCTATCCCCGGC
>CBFHLY010000070.1:0-2958 GCA_965656785.1 uncultured Flavobacteriales bacterium | reverse complement strand
CGACAGCAAGGAGTTTGTGGAAATCCTGCGCATCATCGATCGGGAGCTGGGGCTCGGGCTGCAGCCCCGGGAGGACAAGGTGAGCGAGGTGCTGTCCGATATGGGGCCGCGCGTGCAGCGGGCCTCCTCCGTGCAGCCGCTGGTCAGGCTTCCCGAGCTCGATGAGCGCATCACCGACTTTACTCCGCCGGTCACACGGCCGTTCAATGAGAGCGAGTTGGCCTTTTGGGGGCGGTATGGCATCAACGAGAAGACCCTGAAGGCGTATGGCGTGCATGCGCTCAATGCGTTCGAGGGCATCACCAAGGACGGAAGGCCGTACACCATTCAGGCGCGGATGTCCGAGCCCATCTTCGCGTACATCGGGCAGCGGCACGCCAAAATCTACCGCCCATTCAGTTCGCATCGCTTCCAATACGCAGGGAAGCTCGCCGATGGGTACTGTTTTGGACTTGGGCTGCTGCCCCATCGCGGGGACATCTTGTTCATTACGGGAGGGGAAAAGGACGTGCTGAGTTTGGCCTCAAGAGGGTTTCATGCCATCTGCTTCAACTCGGAAACCGCCACCATCAAAAAGAGCCTCATCCGGCGGCTCAACTTCCGGTTCAAGCACATCGTCCTGCTGTTCGACATGGATGCCACCGGCGTCAAAGCCATGGAAACCCAGCAAGAAGCGCTCAAGGAGTTCAAGGTCAAAGCGCTCGCCCTGCCGCTCCCTGGCACGAAGGACGCCAAGGACATTTCCGACTTCTTTGCCGCGGGCGGAACTGCCGAGCAGCTCATGCAACTGTTCAAGTCGCTCCTCGACGTCCTCTATGCCGACACCCTCAATCTGCTCAAGAGCTTCGAGGTCACGCTCGACAAACCACCGCGCCAGCCCGAGGCCATCGTCTCCATCGACAACACCACCATCGGCTCCACCGGCAACATCATGGCACTCACGGGGCCCGAGGGGAGCGGCAAGTCGAACTACCTCGGCGGCCTCCTCGCCGGCACCCTCGCCCGATCCGTGCCGCCGCGCTACGACACCCTCGGCACCCAAATCCGCCCCAACCTCGAAGGACGGGCCGTGCTCCTCTACGACACCGAGCAATCCGAAGCCCAGCTCTTCCGCAACCTCACCGGAATTGCAGGCCGCGCCATGATGACCGGGCTGCCCAACTGGTTCAAGGCCTACGCCCTCGTCGGCATGGAGCGCAAGGACAGGCTGCAGAGCATCTTGCAGTCCATGGACCGCCTCTATTACGAACACGGCGGCATCCACATGGTGGTGATTGACGGCATCGCCGACTTGCTCGATGGCGTGAACGACGAGGAGCGCGCCGTCGGGCTGATCGATGAGCTCTACCGGCTGGCGGGCATTTACCAAACCTGCATCATCTGCGTCCTGCACCTCTCCCCTTCTGGATACAAGCTCCGCGGACACCTCGGCTCGGAGATGTCGCGCAAGGCGTCCGGGATTTTGTCCATCGAAAAGGACACCAATACCCCCTTCTCCGTGGTGAAGGTGCTCAAGGTGCGCGAAGGCTCGCCCATGAATGTGCCGCTGCTGATGATCGGCTGGGATGAGGAAGCCGGGCACCACACGCTCCAGGACACCAAACCTGGAGCCAACCGCGATGCCGGACGCCGGCGCGATGAACTGCGCTCCGTGGCTGACGGCATCTTCGACCGGGAGACCAGCCTGGGCTACCGCGACGTCCTGCAAGCCCTCGGCGAGGCGCTCGGGGTCAAGGAACGCCAGGCAAAAGTGTACCTCTCCCAAATGCAAAAGCACGGCATCGTCACGAAATCCGGGGAATCCCCCGCTCGCTTCTCCCTCATTCCCCTCGAGGAACCCGAAAGTTCCTCGGTGGGCATGGAGGATTCCCACTGAATGCCCATTCGTGCCGTTGCGTCAAGTCGGAATTCCATGCATTCACAACAAAAACCCTTGAAACTCCCTCAACGGAGGGAGGACCTGTCCTCACTTACGGGTACCCTTCCTGGCCTTTCTGGCCGGGGAGGGTTTCTTGGTTGCAGGCTTTCGTTTCGGGGTGGCGGATTTGGCGCGAGGGGCGGTCTTTTTCGGCGTTGGGGTGGTGTTGATGCCGCCGCGGTCGATTGCGGTTTGGACTTCCATGAATTGAAGGAAGGCCTCATCGCCCAAAATCCGCACGCCATCCTCCTCCTCCACCCCGCGCACAAACCGCGCCGCAGGACGAAAATCCGCCACAGGCCCCTTCAAGACGAACCGCTCCGGCTCCAACGAAGGAGTCAAGCAAGGCGAGCTCAGCGGAAACTCCGTCCGCAAAAACATCGCCGCCCGGAACGAAACATCCAGGTGGATCAACTTCGGCTCGTCCTCCTCCCTCAGCCCAAACCCGAACATATCAGGCACACTCGACATGTGCTGCGCCGTGAACTGCATGTCCTCCCGCATCACCTCCACCGCCGACATCCGGTCCACCCGGAAGTACTTGTTCGTCCTGCTCTCCACGTCGAAGGCGGAAAGGATGGTGTGCCCCGCCAGCAGCTCAATCGGCTCAACCATCCGCGGGCGCGTGTTGCCGCTGTTCGCCGAGTGGTATCCCAGCAGGACGATGCGCCGCCCACGAACAATGCCTTCCGAAATGCGGGCCAAATTCTGCGCCCGACTCGCCTTCAGCAGCGCATCCCCCACCACATACTCCTCACTGTTGTATATGAACAGCTTGCCCAAAATCCGCTGCGCCACCGGATCATCCGGACACGTCCCCTTCAGCAGCTCCGCCATGAATTCCGCCTCGTCCGAAGAAAACGCTTCCTTAATCTCCGACCCCACAATGCAGTAACGCCCGTCCTTGTCTCGCATCAGCGTGAACCCCTGCGATTCAATCAAGTTCAAGTACCGGTAGATGGTGCGCTCGCTTGTCCCGAGCAGCTCCGCCAAACCCCGCGCTCCCCGGCGCGGCATCTGCTTCATCAACTTGATGAGGG
>CBFHLY010000069.1:0-3742 GCA_965656785.1 uncultured Flavobacteriales bacterium | reverse complement strand
CGGTGCGGATGCGGCGGAGCGGGCGGCGGCGGAGCAGCACGAGGTGGTGGCGGCGGGGGAGCAGGCCGGGTTCCGGATTGTGTGTGAGGCGCTGTCCCTGGGCTACGGCAGTTTGGCGGAACCGGTGCTGTCCGGGCTTTCCTGTGCCTTCGAGCCGGGCAAGGTCCACGCGGTCGTGGGGGCGTCGGGATCGGGGAAGAGCACGCTCATCAGCGCCCTCCTGGGGCTGCACGCGCCCCTGGCGGGGGCCATCGCGGTGGAGCACGGGTCGGCGGGCGGGCGTTGGACGCTGGGCGGGGACCTGCACCACCGCGACTGGCTGGCCCACGTGGGCTACCTGAGCCAGTCGCCCTTCCTGTTCGCCGGGACGCTGCGGGAGAACTTGACGCTGCGGGTGCCGGGCATCGAGGTCGACGAGGCGCTGATCGCGGACCTCATCGAGCGGCTGGACCTCGGGGCCTGCCTCGGGGCGGCGCCGCTGGACTTCGTGCTGAACGAGGGCGGATCGAACCTGAGCGGGGGGCAGCAGCAGCGTGTGGCCCTCTTGCGGGCGCTGCAGGTGGAGCGGGCGGTGCTCATCCTCGACGAGGCGACGAGCGCCTTGGACACGGCGACGCGGGACCGGGTGTTCGCCTTGCTGCGGGAGCGCGCGGCGGGCGGCTGCAACGTCATCCTCGTGACGCACGACCGGGAAATCGCGGCGAAGTGCGACGACCGGTTGGAACTCGGCGGAACGGCATGAGCGGGCGCATCGTCTTCCTCTACAGCGAACTGGCGGGGTACGTGCTGGCCTGCCTGCGGGCGTTGGCGGCGGAGCGGGACGTGGCGGTGATGCACTGGCCGGTGAACCCGGAGGCGCCGTTTGCGTTGCCGGCGGAGTCGCCATTGGGCCTGCGCGACCGGAGCGGGTTGAGCCGGGCGGACATTGCGGCGTGGGTGGACGCGCAGGAGCCGGTGGCGCTGGTGGTGAGCGGGTGGATGGACGCGGATTACGTGGCGGTGGCGCGGCGGTGGCGGCGGCGGGTGCCGGTGGTGCTGACGTTGGACAACCCGTGGCGGGGGGATTGGAAGCAGTGGGCGGCGGTGCTGGCTTCGCCGGTGCACGTGCGGCGGGTGTTCAACCGGGTGTGGGTTCCGGGGGAGCCGCAGCGGGCGTTCGCGCGGCGGCTGGGGGCGGGTCCGGTGGCGGAGGGGATGTACTGCGCGGACGTGCACGCGTTCGATGCGGCGTGGGCGGAACGGGCGCCGCAGCAGCGGCTGCTCTACGTGGGACGCTACTTGCCCTTCAAGGGCGTGGAGGAGCTGTGGGCGGCCTTCGAAGAGGTGGCGGAGCGGCATCCCGGGTGGGAGCTGCATGCGGTGGGGTCGGGCGCGGGATGGGACGCGCGGCGGGTGCACCCGGCCATCGTGCACCACGGCTTCCTGCAGCCGGCGGAGCTGGCGCCGTTGGTGGCTTCGGCGGCGGCCTTCGTGATGCCGAGCCACAAGGAACCGTGGGGCGTGGTGCTGCACGAGATGGCGGCGGCGGGCGTGCCCTTGATCGCCAGCGACGCGGTGGGGGCGGCCACGCGGTTCTTGGTGGACGGGGAGAACGGCTACGTGTTCCCGGCCGGGGATGCGGCGGCACTTGCCGAGGCGATGGAGCGGATGATCACCGCGGGGGCAGCGGCGCGCGCGGCCATGGGGGCCCGAAGCCGGGAACGGGCGCTGGCGTGGACGCCGGAACGCTGGGCGCGGACGTTGATGGAGCTCATGGGGTGACCGGGATTTGGCCTACCCCTGCGTGCGCGAACTGGCAGCCAGTTCCTGCGACACCAAGCTCGCGGCCAAGAACCAAATCGGCGTCGTGGCATTCAGCGGGGACGTCAGCACCCCTTCAAAAAAGGTGGTGACTAAAAACGGCACCGCCCCGATGAAAAACATGTCCGGCCGCGTCAACCCCAGCCTGCGCCACATGCCCACGGCAAGCACCAGCGCCCCAACCACCCCGAAGTTGAGGGCAAAGGCCAGGTAACTGTTGTGCGACAGCCCCTGGTGGTTCAACGCGGACAGCAATTCACTGTACTGCGCGTAAATCACCTCCTCAAAGCCGGCTCCGCCTCCCCACCAGAACCGCTCCTGCAACTGCTCCCACCCAAACCGCCACGCCACGAAGCGCCCGCCGCCCTCCTCCAGGGTCTCCGACCGCACCAGCGAGTCCGGCAAGATCAGCGAGAGCTGCTCCACGCTCAACGCGGGCAGGGCAACGGCTATGGCGATGGCCCCCAACGCCGCCGCACCGCGCAACCACCGGGGGGTCTCCCGCGAGAGGAACCACGTCCCCGCCGCCACGACCAGGAATCCCGCCAGCGGGGAGCGGCTCCCGGAGCGCAAAAACAGCACCACCGTTGCAGCCGCGACCGCGTAAAACAGCGTCCTGTTCCGCAACCGAAGGGACAGGGCCACGAGCATCGTCGAAGCCGCTAACCACCAGTGGCTCATCTCGTTGGGGTTCCCGAAGAACCCGCGAAACCGCCCGCCCAGAGCCGCCGCCCCCGGGCGCAGCACGCCGAAGGCAAAGAGGGCGAGGAACACGGCCGGTACCAGCACGGCCACCAGCCGGAACCGCTGCCTGCGCTCCTCCTCGGTCAGGTGGAACATGAACGCACCATAAAGGAACCAGCCGAAGGGCAGCAGCACGATTTGGGGATCCCGGATGACGAAGCCCTGGCTGATGAAGGTCGGCACGGAGGTAACGAAGAGCAGCACGAGCAGCCACCGAAGGTGCGCCCTGCGCTCGGGTACCGTCCACCCCGCAAACCGCTTCAAAGCGAGCACCGCGAGCAACAGCAGCAGCGGCAGCCGCATCGCCCGGGTGACCAAATGCGGCCCATACCGGCTGCTCGCCAACGCCGTCAAGAACACGAACGTGCCCACCAGCGCCTCCAGCGGGCCCACCTGCCGCCGCAGCACGTAAAACAAGGCCACCATCCCCAGCGCCGCCGACCAACTGGGCAAGAACACCGTCGTGACGACCATGACGGCCGCCAACACCGCCGTCACGTGGGCCCAAGGCCGCCGCTCCCAGAGTGCGCTGTTGCCGTCCATGGCGACGAAGATACGGGGCGCGCGCTTGCCCCGGCGGGCCTACCTTTGCGCACCATGGAAAACGGGTTGCGGGTGTTGATGCTCACGGACGGCTTGGCGCCGTGGGTGACGGGCGGGATGCAGCAGCATTCGGCGATGCTGGCGAAGCACCTTGCGCCGTTCTGCGCGGAGTTGGTGGTGGCGCACTGCGGTCGCATCAACGGGGAGGTGCCGAGCGACGCGGAGGTGAGGCGCGAACTTGGCTTGGGGGCGAACGTGCGGCTGGTCGCGGTGCCCTTCGTGGACCGCGGGCGGCTGCCGGGGCATTACGTGCGCGCTTCGAAGGCCTTCAGCCGCTCCGTGCGCGCCGCGGTGGGCGACGTGGCGGGCTTCGATGCCGTGTACGCGCAGGGCTTCACCGGATGGGCGTTCCGCGATTGCCCGCGGTTGGTGGTGAATTTGCACGGGCTCGAAATGTTTCAGCCCGGGTTTTCCCGCCGCGAGGTTTGGGCCAAATCCCTGCTGCTTCCCACCGCCCGCACCCTCCTCCTCTCCGCCCACACGGCGATCTCCCTCGGCGGCCGCCTCACGGACCTGCTCCACGAGGCCGGCGTGGCGGCGGAGGCGGTGGCCGAGATCCCC
This sequence comes from uncultured Flavobacteriales bacterium, assembly GCA_965656785.1. Lineage (GTDB taxonomy): Bacteria > Bacteroidota > Bacteroidia > Flavobacteriales_D > Sanyastnellaceae > JALQTD01. The sequence goes on along the minus strand of CBFHLY010000069.1, from coordinate 34 downwards.
AACGGCATCCCCGGCGCGTGGCTGACCCCCCCCC
>CBFHLY010000068.1:0-3848 GCA_965656785.1 uncultured Flavobacteriales bacterium | reverse complement strand
TCTTTCACCCCGTCTTTACCATGGAGCGAAAGGAACCGCTTGAGCAACGCCACCGACTCGCGGATACGCTTGGACCCCGCAATCTCCCGGTAGCGCTCCAGCTTCTTCTCGTTGATGGCGATCTCTGCCGCTTCGCCCCGCATCCGCTCGATGGCGCCGATGAGCTGGTCTTGGATTTGGAGCACCTCGGTGGCGTAGGGCGACGTCTTGCGGATGCGCTTCTCGACCATCGCCTTTTGGAGGGAGGCCAAAAGCCTGAGCAGCTGCGCCCGCGTCCGCACCTTGCCGTGCATGGCCGCGTACCGGCGAATCAACGCCACTTCGGGCGGCATGAGCTCGACGCGCTCAGCGGTATCCGGCTTGCGGGCCGCGCGCCGCGCCGGGGCCTTCTTCGCAGGTGCCTTCTTCACCGCCGTCCGCTTCACCGCCGCGCGCTTCGCTGGCGCCTTCTTCGCTGGCCCCGCCGCCTTCTGCTGAATGACCTTCATGGCCGCTGCCGGCGAGGGCGCCGCCTTCTTCGTGCCGCCTTCCCAGGGCTCCTTCTCGGCCTTGGGGTCCGGCTTGAGGGCCACCGAGCGGTTGAGCTTCTCGAGGTAGGCGTCCACGACGCGCCGCACGGTGTCGCTGGTGTTGTACGCCTCGCCGTCCCGCTCGAGGGCCTTGCGCGTCAGCTCGTCGCCTTTTTGGAGGGGTGGCGGCAGGAGGGAGAAGTCGATGCCCGCCACGCGGGACAAGTAGTTGGTTGCAGTGATCATTTGGCAAGCATTAAACGTCCAACAGTTCCAGTTCCAATTCCAGGGCGAGGCTCTCGAGCTCCAGCACCGAGAGGTCCACCTCCTCCGGCTCCTCGTCGTCGGGAGGCGGCACCGCCGTCACGGCCGAGCCCACCCGCGCCTCGAGCAGGTAGTTGAGCCGCGCAAACTCCTCGGCCCGCTCCGCCGCCGACCGCCCTTCCACTTGCAGGGCCGACTTCTTTTCCTCGATCTCCTTGCGCAGGGCACCCCATCGCGTCGAAGACGACCCGCCGGCAAAGTCGGCCAGCGTGTCCTCGAGGTCTTCGAGCTCCACCTTCATGGTGGTTTTGACTTCTTCGAAGTCGCTGTCCAGCGAGTAGCCCTTGCTCTTGAGCACGGTGCGCTCGGTCTTGCGCACCTTCGAGGCGTATTCCTTGAAGTACTCGAGGTACCAGCGGTTGGAGAAGTAGATGCGCAGGTCGGAGTAGCTGGTGTCGACGCGGCGGCCGAGCGCTATGAGGTCCTTGTCGGTTTGTTCGGTGCCGTCGAGGACCTCGTCGAGGCGGTCTTTGAGCTCGACTCCCTTTTGGCGTGCGCGCTCCTCGCCGCTGTCGGCCATGGGCCCCGGCTCGGTCAGCCACCGCGAGGCGAGGAGCGACGTGCGGAACGCGGTGAGCGCCTCCACGAGCCGCTCCCGGTAGGAGCGGTAGTAGCCGATGTCGGACACGATGTCGTCGATGAGGCGCAGGGCTTCTTTTTGGCGACGCACGCGGCGCTCGGCCTCTTCCTTCTCCTGATCGAAGAACATGCGCACCAGCCGGTCCACGTCGGTGATGAGCGCCAGCTTCACCTCCTGCGGGTCGAGGCTTTCGAGGTCGAGCACGTTGCCGCGGTCGCCCCGGTACCAAATGTCGTTGATGCGCGAGGTCTTCTCTTCCAGCTTTTGGAACACGAAGACGTCCATCGAGTCCTGGACCAGCGGCATCACCACCCGCACAAACTCAAACTGGTTGCCTTGCCGCCAAATGCGCCCTTCGAGCTGCCGGATGTCGGTGGGGTTCCACTCCGGGTAGCAGTTGTAGATGACGGTGCCGCGGCGTTGCAGGTCGATGCCTTCGCGGATGGTGGCCGTCCCGATGATGACCTTGACGACGCCCTCGAGGAACGCCTCCTTGACGGCCTCCTTGCGGGTGTCGCTCACGCCCGACGAGATGACTTCGACCTCGTCCACCGTGGAGCGCGCGTAGCTGACGCCAGTGGCGTAGCCCAGCTCCACCTCGAGGTACTGCTTGATGAGCGGGAAGTACTCCTTGCCGCGGTTCATGTAGATGACTTGTCCGGAGGGCGACTCGCCGCGCTCCTCGTGCCACCCCTTCACCGAGGCGATGCAGTTCATGACGTAAGCAATCTTCGGACTCTCGCGCACGTACTCGCGGTAGTCGGTGGGCACCCCGTCGTAGAGGAACGGCGAGAGGGCGTTGTCGAGGCTCAAGGCCAAAGCCCGAAACAGCGACCCCGTATCGAGCTTGCCGTTGGTGGAGTCCCGCGCCATCTCGACGATGCGGTTTTGGTTGGTGCGCTGCCGCGCCGTCATCCCGATGTAGGTCAGCACCTGCTCCGCCGGCGGGAGCCGCTCCTCGGGCCGGTCCTCCAGCAGGTTGTACACCATCGGCAGGTTGATCTTGCGGGGCCGCTTCACGCCCGCCTCCTCCCCCGTCTTGTAGAGGATGTGGTTGTAGATGAGTTTTTGGAGCACGCGCCGGTTGGTGAACCGCTTGATGACTTCCTTTTCGACAATCTCCTCCTTGTAGTTGGCTGTCCACTCGATGGTGGGCAAGACAAACAGGTCAAAAAACGAGTCGATGTTGCGGATACCGCTCTCCACCAGGCTCTCGTACCCCACCAGCGACAGCATGGAGTAAATCTCCAGGGGCGAGTTGGTGAAGGGCGTGGCCGTCAGCAACATCGTGCTCTTGCCAAACTTGCGCTGGAGGTAGTTCAGCAACAGAAACGCCTTCTGCCCCGTGTCGCTCGTGGCCGAGGTGATGGCGTAGCGCTTGCCGCCCTTGCCATCGGCCTTGACGCCGTCGAACACGTTTTTGCAGCGGTGCGCCTCGTCGATGACCACGTAGTCGAAGCCCAAGCGGTCGATGTCCGCCACGGTGTCCTTCAGGCCCACGCCGATCATCTCCATGTACTTTTCGTACTTGATGGCGGCGTCGCGCTCGGTGCGGCTTTCGCTTTGGCCCAAAATATTCACAAGCTCCGTAAACAGCTCCTCGCTCACGTCCTGCGAGAACCCCAACCGCCGGAACCCCTCGTACGTCAAGAGGGTGATGCTGCGCTCGGGCACCTGCTTGTTCAGCGGCAACTTCTTGATGAGCTGCGTCCCAAGGTTCGACCAGTCGTTGATGGTGACGCCCGTGTGCGAGAGGACCCCCGCCACAAACTCGCCCGTTCGCGAGTCGGTAAAACCCACCAGCTCGCCCATCCACTTCTTGTAGGTCGGCTTGGGCACCACGATGAGCGGGCGCTTGGCCTTGCCGGAGTAGATGGCGTGGGCCAGCGTCACGATGGCGGTCATGGTTTTGCCCACCCCCACGTCGAAGGCGTTGATGCCGGCGCCCATGGCCTCCATGAACGCCACGCCCTCCCGCTGGATGTCGGTGATCTGCAAGACGCCGCTCTTGAACACGCGCGAGCACTCGAAGCCGACCGGCACCTTGTGGTAGCGGATGTCGGCCTGCGCGTTGTAGAGCCGGTTCCAGGCGTAGTCCAGGCGCTGCTGGTCCTCAAACGCCAGCACCTCGTGCAGGAACCGCGAGAACAGGCGCTCGCCCTCTTCCCGCGCTGACGCTTTCAGTTCGGCTTTTTCCTCCTTGCTCAAGCGGTCGTCGCGCAGCGGCTTGCCCAGGAGGTAGTAATCGGCGATGTCGATGGCTGCGGATTTGGCAAAATCCGTCTGCGACAAGGTGTAAAGCCAAACAATGAACACCTCCTGCAGCGTGTACCGCCGCTGCCCATCGAAGCGCAGGTAGATGGTTTCTTTGCTGGACTTTTGGCGGATGGCGCCGTTGACCTTCTTGAACTGGGCGGCGCGCTCCACGTCCATGT
>CBFHLY010000067.1:0-4003 GCA_965656785.1 uncultured Flavobacteriales bacterium | reverse complement strand
GCACCTCAATTTCCTTGGGTTGGAACCTTGAAATGAAACTCTAATGTCAATGAACTAAATTCGCCTCAACGTACTGGAGAAGCTGACCTCGCTGTACACACTTTTTGGGACACTACCTCAACTTGACCTACAGCACCGTTCGAAGCTATGCGCGAAATGCATGCCAGACGAATGGGGTTTCCATGAGCGTACTGCTCCGAGCGTATCGCAAGGGGTATTCATCGGAGTGAGGAAGTCACCGGCCTCTATGGCGGCAGTGGCCTAGGGGTGAAGGCTAATCGACTCGTCTTCAGTGATTAACCGGGGGTTGGGTTCGAATCCTGCACTTTTGCGAAATTCCAGAATTGGAGTGCACAGGAGCGAAAATTGGTGCATATTCGTGCAAAATCCTCGAAAATCGGCTTGGCTAAAACGTTACCCCCAGTGCAACGTTACCCCCTTAATTAGTTGGTGGGGAGTGTTTTGCATGGGTTTGGTTCGAATCTGGGTCTCTCCGCTTAGCGAAGATTCCTCGTAAAACGCGGTATCCAAACTGCAACCCAAGTGTGAACTGCAACCCCCTTGGGGCGCTGAGGTTCAAAGAGTTACGCTGATTAGGTTCGAGAGTGGGTCTCTCCGCTTCTCTCCGCTGACAAAAAGATTGGCGAGTCTATTTCGGGGTCTCTCCGCTCCTCACAATTACTCCACTACAACAATCGCTTTACGGCCATCCTCTGTATGCAAATGGTATGGCCCTGGGGGCAAGTTGTTAACCTTTATTTCTTGCCCTTGGCCAGATATTATGATTCGTCCCCAGGAATCGAATAGTTTCCATTTCAAAGAATGACTTTCTCCTCGTAGTGTCATTTGGTCTCTAGACGGGTTTGGGAAAACAATAAGCTTATTGGCGTTGAGCTCCGTAATACTGTATGGGTAATAAAAAACAGGTGAAAGGTCAATCCAAATACTGGTTCCATTACCACCAATAATGTACCCTCGTTCACCTTGTTGGACAAAAGCAGGTTTAAGCATCTGTAGATTGGGATTGCAAATCTCCGGTTCCAGAAAAATTTCTGTGCTTGGGATTTGGGAACCTTGTACAACGGGACCAAAACCTACATAATGCCCTGGGTTTGGTACTGACGAATTTTCGTAAACCATCTCTCCTCCGATCAGATAAGCGAGTACCGAAAGTTGCCCGTCGGTAAAGGGGTATTGCCGGATTCTAGGGGAATGCAAAAGTACTTGGTTTTTCCATCCTGGATTTGTCCACACGTTTAGCCAATAGGACTGCCATGCTAATGAGTCAACTTGGAAAGTGAGCAATTCATTAGAATATGCTTCTTCACCGGTTTCAAGATTCACAGTTTCACCTCCGATTACATACACTGTGCTCCATGCCTGGGGAACGGCGTTTAAGAATGAAGCCTCGTTATTTGTTCCAGCATCAAACACATAAGGATTAATCCCCATTCCGTAGGAGTAGTCGGTCAATGGCATTGGTAAATCTTGAACTGGCTCCCACATGCTATCTACCAAGAGTTCACAGCTAGAAGTGGGATTGTTCAATAGGGAATTAAATCCCCCAACAGCTAGAATTCCCTGATAAATAGCAGGGTGTGGAAATTCGAATTCAGAATAATTATATGGCTGTGGAAAAAGAAGTTCGTGACCTTCCTTCCAAGTCTCGCCAATATTCATCGTGAACTGCTCCGAAGAATACTTCTCCAGTCTAAAGAGCTGAAATCGTTCCCGAGGCTCAATCATCGTATCTCCAGGCAGAACCTCGTAGTTTAGCAAGTTAACGAATTCGCACGTTGCCAATCCTGCGGTGCCATTATTTCCGCCGCAAACGAGTATGGATCCAGACTCCATGGGGCCTTCGTGCACAGAAGCATGCCCTTTCCTTGGCCCGAGCAGGGATGTTACTACGTCCCACTCTCCAACAGCTGGGTCGAATTCAAGGACGTCATTGTAGACGGTAGAATCCCCATCCCAACCCCCAATGACGTACACTTTTCCCGCGAATGTGTGTGCGGTGAATTCGATCCTAGGGTTTGGCAACGACGCAATGGGATTCCAAGCGTCATTCTCTGCATCGTAATGGTCGCAGCTTGAAACGACGGAATCACCCACCATCCCTCCAATTGCAAGAATGTCGAATTCAGAATCGGGCCACTCCGTCAATTGAAGTCCGACCTTTCCTTCGTCGAGTGAGGCAATGCAATGGCCGGCCATTGGCCATTCAAATCCCGCTTGACCTTTACCGTGCGTTGAGAAAAGAATAAACATCAGAAACGCAGAGCATATAATAGAAACCTTCATGACGTTAGAGTTTAATGATTTTCTCGGTTGAAACATGGATGCCGTCAAAGAACACAGAACACAAATAGACGCCTCGTTTCATCTGAGCGGTGCTTAAAGGTATGTAGCCCACACCTCCTTTGAGCTGATCCTGTTGAATGACACGCCCCATCTCATCCCGCACTTCTATTTGAATCCGATCCACACTTTCTGGAGCATGAACTGTAATGAACGACCAATCGCCCACAGGGTTGGGGAAAACGCTGCTCGGATGCACGACATCAGATTCAGGCTTTTGGCGGTTTGATTTCCCGCTGCTAGCCCCGTAATTCAGCGCTAATGGAAAGTGGTCATCTGCAACCGTTCGGAGCGCGGCCTGTGCCATCCCTGAAGAAGTCGACTCGTTCTGCAGCGATTCGAATTCAACTTGGCTCAGCTCGCTGCTCGAAAAGCGCATGGAATCACCTGCGGCCCCGCTCCAAGAAAGTTCGAATTGCTTCCACGTCAGCCGGTCTTCAAGGCCTGAGACGCTTTCTTGGTTTGCGAGCGTGGCAAGCGCTGCGGAAGTGTCGCCAAGGAGCACTGCAGCCCCGCTTGAAATGAAGCTAGAGCGCGTAGTTGCTCCCATGCTCGTCGCTAGGTTCATGTGTTCTGGTACGGATGTGCCGAGCGTGTCTCCGAAGGTGATGTGCCGCAGGTAGTCTTGTTGGGCGTCCGAGAGGGCGGTGGAGAAGCCGGCCATCTCGGATTCGAGGATCATCATGTTGGTGATGCCTCCGTTTTGGCCATCCAATACCAATTCGCGGTAAAATGGGTCAAGACCGTACACGCTCATCATGTCGATCACTGAAGGCTTAAGCGGCGAATTCAGCAACAGCACCTGCGCGAGGTGCCACTCGTCCATCGCCGGAGACCGCTCGAATGCCGCTTTGAACGCCTCGTCGCTGAGGTCCGGGATGCAGGCGATCATTGCGTTGCGGACCTGTTCGCTCGTGTTGAGCGGGTTTTCGATGGTGGAGACCAGTCCAGGGACATCGCCGTTGTCCACGTCGTTGTAGTAGACGTCGTGCGCACCATCCACGAGGTTTTTCATGAGGGTTTGCTCGCTCAACAACATGTTTTTTGTTCTGGTAGGCCAAATTCGAGATTCGCATGTCCGCGGCGCCCCATTCGCTTCACTCGATGCAATCTTGTCTTCGCTGTAACAAAGCGGCTCTTGTTGGGCGCCTCCACCTGAATTCCAGTAGTAGGAGAGGGCGGGAGAGGAGGAAAGCACGGTGAAATCACTGGTCAGTTCTCCTGATTGGCAACCCGTAAGCCAGCTGAACTCATTGCCTGCACTGTACCCTGAAGCTGGTTGACCTTGCGTATTGGCGATGCTGGCTCCTTCCGAGAGGTAGATGTCGTGTAGGTTGTCCGTTGTGCTCCCAAACTCGTTGCATAGGATTTGCAAGCCTTCGAAAACGCCACCTGTTCCGGCTTTGCCAACTCCGTTTTTACCGTCTACATACACGCCGTAATCCAAGTTGTCAAAGGTGTTCCGGTAGCACTCGTTGGCCTCAGGTCCAAGATGGTCGAAAATTACCCCATGAGTGGTTTGATAAAGTGTAAGAAGCGATTTCACTGGGTTGATTTTATTTTGTGTGATTGATTTCGCCAAGGATATCGCCCCTTCGTCCACGACACAACCCTAATTTAGGGTGGTCAAGTCATTGAGGAT
>CBFHLY010000066.1:0-4271 GCA_965656785.1 uncultured Flavobacteriales bacterium | reverse complement strand
GTGATTGATTTCGCCAAGGATATCGCCCCTTCGTCCACGACACAACCCTAATTTAGGGTGGTCAAGTCATTGAGGATTGGGTAGCACGTTCGAGGCAATGTTACACTGAAATTCTCATTCATACATACCCTCAATTGAGGAGTATTTGAAAAAAAAAGGCTACTCTCCTCAATTGAGGAGGATGAAAATTGCCCTCAATTGAGGATATTGCATTCACTTAATTTCAATCCCTGCGGAGAGATTGAGCCTGGCTTCATTGGCCATGGTTTCGAAGGAGACACAAATTGTTGGCATTTGCAGCAACTCTTTGACATTGTGCGATTTGAGAATTAGAGCAATTTCTAAGGGTGAAATGCAGTTTAACAGCAGGGTACCTGTACGACGCACTCCTCTGTACAATTTGCACGATCCGATAGAGAATGCTTTGTAGTCGCCAGACAACCAATGTTTTGCTCTGGTTGAGGTTCAAATCCTGCACTTTAGAGAAATTCGAAAATCGCTGTGAATCCTAGCGAATTTCGGTGCATCTTAGCGAAGATTCCTCGTAAAACGCGGTATCCAAACTGCAACCCCTGTGTGAACTGCAACCCCCTTGGGGTGTTGAAGTTCAAAGAGTTACGCTGGTTAGGTTCGAGAGACGGTCTCTCCGCTAACCTGGGTCTCTCCGCATGGGACACTACGACAACTATCATTCCGACACAACGATTCGGGCTTGGGCTCCTCCATGCCCCTTAATCACGTACAATCCAGGGTTCCATTGCCCGACAGGGATGATTGCCTCCGATTCAACGCGTTGAACGGAATTCCACACCTCCCTGCCGAATGCGTCGAAGACGCGAATGATGGATGGTTCTTTTACGCTTACTCGGCATGTTTCATTCGCGGGGTTTGGATAGGCTACGAGCGTGCCATTGGTTTTAGTTGCTTTGTTCACCAAAGGTTCAGTGGGCTTCTGATTTGGCTCGAGTAAAAAGAAATTATCTTCAGCGTATTGTTGGTTGTTGGGCTTGATTCCTCTGAGTCGATAAGGGTATTGGTTTGAAGCCAAAACAGCCCCGGTCACGGCATCAATCGCTACTAATTGTGTGGAAACTGAATAGTTGTTGTAATAGGTGAGCGTTGCAATGAGATTGGTTTGGTCCAGAACGACGTTTTGAGTGAGCATCCATGAATCAGGTTGATCTGGAAGAGCAGCGAGTTCGGTGACCGCTCCACTTGTATCAATGGCTACCCATGATTCTGAAAATTCGAAGCCATCAAAGGATCGTTTTACCCCCCAGTATTGATTAAGTTCTAGAGAGTACACGGTAGATAGTCGTGCCAAATCGCACGCGCCAATTACGATGCTGTCCGTAAACGTTCCAGTTTCAACATTGTACCGAATGATTGTCCGATGTTCGATGTCGTCCACCTCATATTCCTTCATGAGCACGTATTCCTTGTTTGCTGAATCGAAAGCGTCAGGGTTGATCGGTTCTAAGTCGCCAGCGTCAGTTAAAGGGGTGAAGTCAAGGGGTGCGGCAGCCGAAGATCGAATAATCGTACTGGAATCTTGAAATGAAAATGCACCACGATGCAAGCTGTAAAAGTCACCTGTTTCCAAATCTTGGGAAGAGTATCGAGCCCAATAAAATTCACGACAACCGATTTCCTCCACCTCCTGAGCAATGCCATCAGAAGTGCTCCAACTGAGCCAAACGTCGCGGTCGCTCCCAATGCAGCTATTGTTTAGCGATACGTCGTGTATTACATAAGTTAAGCCATACGATTCATTGATTTGGTCATAAAAGCCGGCCCCAGGGTGGTCGTCTTCTGCGATATCCCATATAAAACCGAAGTCCGTCAACTCCCCGAAACCCACTTCATTCATTTCTGTTATTTCCCCAGATAGCACATCAATTTTCATTCCCCTGCTGATGAGTCCTGAGCTTAAGGCGGAATACCCAAAAATGGTGCTCTGAGAATTCAGTGGCAAGTGTGTAAGGCACAAAGCGCCAAATGCAAACCAATACATAAAGTTAGGTTGGTTCGATCTGTGTAGGTAATTTTTCATTGCTTCGAGATGCGGTTAATTTGATTCTGAGATGGACCACCACCACGATTGGTTTTCCAGAGTTCCCTTGATTTTGCAACCCACACAAGACGCCGTGTCTAGGTTGATGGTCGCTTTTGTTCCGTTCACTGACACCATGTGGGATTCTAACAATTCATTTGAAGGGGAGTAGATTGAAAACAACACATCACCAATAATTCCGTCAGAAAAGCCCACGCCAATGGCTCCTGTTTCCTTGATGTGGTGCGCTGGGAGCAATTCAATGTCCGGCGCAAATCCCAACTGATCAATTCCATTCCATTGAACTATGTTGTTCACTGTAAGGCCGTTGACATCTTCAAAAAACCATCCTATGTAAATGTGGTTATTGAATATCTTCATGGTTAAATTTGAGCGATTTAAGGAGGTAGGCAGTCCTTGGTTATATAAATTGGTATTGTTTGGGAAATGAGTTTTATAAACCGACTCTGCCGTAAAGCTTGAAACAAATTCCCAATTTTCTCCATCACTGGTACGGTGTATCTCACTAGAGTTGCCACCTGGGTAGGGTATGGTCGAAGAATGCAGCACGTACAACCATCCATCATAATCATAAAACGAATTTGCACGTGAGTTGATCGCGGCTCCAATTTCTTCTTCCGTAATCACACTCCATTCTCCATTAAATCGACCTATTCCCTCCCCTACACCATCAAATTGTATACGCGATACCCATAACTCATTATTCCACAGGTGGAGGTCCGCAACTGTGTTAATCGTATTAGACGTACTCGAAAGTGGGTGGATGCTATTTCCGTCCAACACTTCTACCCCCTCGTCATCCCAATTGCATAAAACGGTTGTCATTGTGTTTTGGTAATAAGCGAGCGGCGATCCAAATAATGCCCCGCCATTCCATTCTACCATGTCCAATGAAAAGCTATTAGTATAATCTGGGTCTAAAGGGGTCATTCCCAAATCTAACCCGCTAATACTATCGATTTGACCATTATCCCAACGATAATAGATGGTTTCAGATAAAGGAAAGTGAGACAGTCCATCCTCAGGAGACGGAATTCCCGCAGTTCTATAGGATCGACCTGCATACAGCTTGTCGTCGATCTCGTTTAGGCTTGTAACAGGCCGCGGAAAGGGTAATGGCGTGAAAGTTTCTCCATCGTAGCAAACCACCCCTGCTTGATTCAGCGGGATGATTTGGCCTTCAAGGTTAATCTCTCCGGTGTCAGTAGAGTCCGGGTTGATCGTGTTTGTGAACACAACAAAACATAGTTCATTCGATTTCATCACCAATTCCGAAATCGAATAGATATTGCTGTTAGATGATGCCTCCATCCCGCTAAGCGTGTGAAATTCACCATCCTCCCACCGGCAAATGCCATTTAGGGGGACTCCATCCCCATCTGCTCTGAATGATCCTGCGACAACGATGGAAGAGTCTGGCATAATCATCATGTCCATCACTACGCCATTCAGGAGCCCGTCATCCATTGGATGCCAGTCTTGGGCTAAAAGGGAAGTGGCAATCAATGTGGCCGAGGCGACGAATATTGTCTGTATCTTTTTCATTTCTTTAGAATTAATTTGCTGTTATTCTGGTCGCCGGAGAGCGACACAACGTAAAGCCCGCTTGATAACTCATTTAAGTTTATGGTTGTTGAGCTCGTATTTTGGTTAGCCCAAGGTAGTGTCCAAAAAGTGTGTGCCAAACAGTCGGTTTTTTCGACTCCCCCGATTATGTACAGCATTGGCGATTTTAATCCTTCAAACAGCGCACGGAAAACCCGTATTGAGCGGTAAAGGGATTCCTGTGGACTCCCAAATTTTGGTCAAACAGCCTTCTCGTCCAAAAGCGATCATTTGGCCAGGAGGTTACTGTGTCTAATGATGTAGTCCAAAAGTTTGTTCCTTGGCTAAACCCAGAAAGTGTTTGATTGTCGAGAAACTGACCAGATGAGCTTCTGCCTCCCGCGGGAATTGCAGTAAACCCCAAGCTGTCTGTCCCGTTCCAAGGAGGAGAGTTTGAAGGAGATGCTTTGAGAATTGTGCCAACTCCATTGGCTCGAAGTTCACCAGAAAGATCATTGTGCCATTCGGGCATTCCAAGATAGAGTTCGAGCTGCGTCCATTCTTCATCACTCGGCACGTGCCATCCGGAAGGGCAAAGCCCACGAGGGTCTGTCGTTGCGTGCCAATTGTACAGTTGACCATAAACCTCGGG
>CBFHLY010000065.1:0-4406 GCA_965656785.1 uncultured Flavobacteriales bacterium | reverse complement strand
GTTCGCGACTTCGGGGGCGGCGCAGTTGTTCGTGACGGTGGCGGCGGGCGGCGTGGCGCTCGAGGGGCGCTGGGGGTGGGCCGCGGGGCTGGCGGCGGGCTTGGGGGCGTTCCTGCTTTGGAGTCCGCGGGTTCCGAAGCGGTTCGGATGGGCGGACGCGGAGCCGATGTCGGTGGGCGCGCGCCTCGGGACGTTGGGGCTGAGCGCCGCGCGGTATGCGGTCTTTTCGGGGCAGTTTGTGCTGGCGTTCGCGGCGATGGGGCTGGCGGTGCCGTGGCGGAGCGTGGCGCTGATTTTCCTCGGGAACACCGCGGTGCCGAGTGCGGCCTTGGGGGAGCTGGGCGTGCGGGAAGCCGTGACGCTGGCGGTGTTGCGGCCGGAGGGGGGCGCGGTGGGGGCGGCGGTGGTGGCCGCGTTTTTGATTTGGGGCGTGAACTTGGCTGTGCCGGCGGCGGTCGGGGCGGTCCTTCAGGGGAAGGCCAAATGAGTTTCCTCCTCACCGCCCTGTGGCTGACCTTGTACGGCGTGCGCGTGGTGCGGTGGGGACGGGATTTGGCCCGGCCCAGCACCCCACTTGCGCCGGTCGCCCGCGACCTCACGGTGGTCATCCCCTGCCGCAACGAGGCGGCGCGCCTCGGCGACCTGCTCGACGACCTCCGCGGCCTCGACGTGCTGGTCATCGATGACGGCAGCGACGACGGCACCGCCGCACTCGCTCGGCAGCACGGCGCCCGCGTCCTCCCCAACCCCGGCACCGGCAAAAAATCCGCCCTCCGCGCTGGATTCCAAGCCGCCACCACCCCCTGGGTCGCCACGCTCGACGCCGACGTCCGCATCGGCCCGGACTGGGCAACGGCCCTCCTCGGCGCGGCCTCCGACGACATTGACGCCGTCATCGCCCCCGTCCGGCTCGCTCCCGACCCCTGCGCCCCTTGGAGCCGCGTCCAAGCCCTCGAGTACGGCTGCATGATGGGCTGGGCGCTCTCCACCGCCCGGCGCGGCCAAGCCGAAAACGGCTCCGGCGCGAACCTCCTTTGGCGCCGGAGCCGCTGGCTCGAACTCGACCTCCGCGAAGACGAAGCCTCGGGGGACGACCTGTTTGCCCTCGAAGCCCTCGCTGCCGAAGGCGGTCGGACCGCAGCTGCAACCGGCCCCGCGGCCTGGGCCACCACGAACCCGGTGAGCACCTGGCGCGGTTGGATCCACCAGCGCGCCCGCTGGGGCAAAAAGTCCCGGAAGTACCGTTCAGCCGGTGCGCGCACGGTCAGTGCCCTCGTGGCCGGCTACGTCCTGCTCCTCATCGGCCTCCCCCTCCCTGCAGCCGCCGCCCTGTTCCTCGGAAAAACCCTGCTCGACACCTGGTACGCCCACCACGCCGCGCGGGCCTTCGACCTCCCCTGGAACCCCGTAGCAGACGACCTGCGACTCGCCCTCGGCTACCCCGTCCTCATCGTGGCAGCCGCCGTCCGCATGCTGCGCCCCATGGAGTGGAAGGGCCGCCAAATTTGACCCGGCCCTTGCGTAACTTGCCCACATGAAGGGCCTTTCCGCGATCCGTCACCACCCCTTGGCTTCCGCCGGAGCAGCTTGGATTGCGCTGTGGACCCTCATCGCCCTCCTCGGCCCTTGGGTCCGTCCCGACGGCAGCCGCTACGCAAACGACCAACAGCTCGAACACGCCCTGCTCACGCCCGGCAGCACCTCCGTTCGCGCCGACGGAACCGAGATGACGCACTGGTTGGGGACCGACCGCTACGGCCGCGATTACCTGAGCCGCCTCATGGCCGGGGCCGGCATCAGCTTGGGCGTCGGGGCGGTGGCCGTGCTGATTTCGCTCTTCATCGGCGTGACGATCGGGGCGTGGGCGGGATACCGCGGCGGGTGGGTCGATGCCCTGTTGAGCGGCTTCATCCAAGTCGTTTGGACCCTGCCGACCTTGTTGATGGTGCTGGCCATCACGCTCGCGTTCGGAAAGGGATTTTGGCAAGTGTTCGTGGCCATCGGACTGACGATGTGGGTGGATGTGGCGCGGGTGGTGCGGGGGCAGTTCCTCTCGTTGCGCGAGCAGGATTTCGTGGAAGCCGCGCGGGCGTTGGGCCTGCCGGAGCGGCGCATTTTGTTCCGCCACATGTTGCCCAATGCGGCGGGGCCGCTCATCGTGGTGGCGGCGGCGAATTTTGCGGCTGCCATCCTCATCGAAGCGGGGTTGAGCTTCCTCGGAGTGGGGGCCCAAATCCCGATGCCCTCCTGGGGCAACCTCGTCCAAGAACACTACGCGCTCATCACGGGCCGACACGCGTGGCTCGCCCTCGCACCCGGCGCCTTGATCGTGAGCGTGGTGCTGAGTTTCACCTGGATCGGCGACGCCCTGCGGTCGGCGGTTTCGAAGTAATTTTGGCGCATGAAGGCTTTCACTCCCAATCCCGAACACCGCGTTTTCGTGGCCGGACACCGCGGCATGGTGGGATCGGCGATCGTCCGGGCGCTTGAGGCGCGTGGGTACCGGAACATCATTGCGCGCACGCGGGCGGAATTGGATTTGCTGGACCAACGAGCGGTGCGGGAATTCTTCGCCGCGGAGCGCCCGGATTTGGTCTACCTCGCAGCCGCAAAAGTCGGCGGCATCCATGCGAACAACACTTACCGCGCGCAATTTCTGTACGAAAACCTCATGCTCGAGGCGAACATCATCCACGCCGCGCACGAGGCCGAGGTGCAGAAACTGCTCTTCCTCGGATCCAGCTGCATTTACCCGAAGCACGCGGAACAGCCGATGCGCGAAGACGCCTTGCTGACAGGGCCGCTCGAACCGACGAACGAACCTTACGCCATCGCGAAAATTGCGGGCATCAAGCTCTGCGATTCCTACCGCGAACAATACGGCGACAACTTCATCAGCGCCATGCCGACGAACCTGTACGGTCCCGGCGACAACTACGACCTGCAGAACAGCCACGTCTTGCCGGCCCTGTTGCGCAAAATGCACACGGCGAAGGCCGAAGGAGCCGCTGAAGTGGAAGTGTGGGGAAGCGGTCGCCCGAAGCGGGAGTTCTTGCACGTGGACGATTTGGCCGCGGCCTGCGTGCACCTGATGGACACGTTCAACGAGGCGGGCTGGGTGAACATCGGAACCGGCGAGGACTTGAGCATTCGGGAACTGGCCGAACTGATTGCCGACGTGGTGGGGTTCACGGGCACGTTGCGCTTTGACCCCAACATGCCGGACGGCACACCGCGGAAATTGCTGGACGTTTCGAAAGTGAATGGATTGGGATGGAAGGCCGGCATCGGACTGCGGGAAGGCATCGAATACGTGTACAACGAGGTGCGCAACCGGTTCTGAATGCGTTGGCTTGTCCTAGCGGGGCTTTGGGTGGGCTTTTCGGGCGTTCACGCCCAAGAAGCCGATTCGACCCGTTGGTGGGACCGGGATTTGCTGGACTTTTCTGGGGATGGGGCGGAAGTGACCGTGAATCCGTTCATGGACCTTCGGATCGGCGGAGGGTCCAACGGCACCGTGTTCGAGAACAACCGCGGCGCGCGGTTTGAGGCGATCATCGACGGGGAGTGGCGGGTGCGCGGTACGTTGCAAGAACGGCAAGGAGCGGCCGATCCGCTGACCTCCTATTGGGCGCATGCGACGTCCGATTTGCAAGCGGGAACAGTGGCCCTGCCCGGTTGGGGACGGGCCAAATGGATCGACCGGACCAGCTACCAGCCCGGAACTCCCCTGCGCTTCGATGCCTCGCGCGCAACGACAACGCTGGAGCGCCAAGTGGAACGCCTTGAATTCCGCGCCGGGCTAGATCACCAGCACGAAGGGAGCGGCAGGGGCAGCGCGTTTTGGAGCCGAAATGCGGCGCCTTTGCCGTTCGTGGGGCTTTCACGGAAGGGTGCGAAATGGCACGCGGGCGGTTGGGTCGGATCGGCCATCGGCTCAGAGCGCGGGCCCATCGGCGCCACAGCCGAATCCCTGTACGCGCGGCAACGAGTGAGCCGCTTCGGCGTGGGGATGCATGACGGCCAAAGCTGGTCCACGGACTTGCTGTGGTACCGGTTAGCGCGCGTCCCCTTCGGATCGGAAGCCCGGCACGTGCGTCACTGGGGCGGGGTCCAAGGCTCGTTTTCTCGGGGACCCTTCAGCGGATACGTCGGCGTGTCCATGGATTGGGCGGCTTGCTTCCGAACCGATGGGAGCCCCCGGTGGATGGGGGAAATCCTGAACGTGAATTGGCGGCGGACGAATTCCCTTCTGTGGGCGGAATGGCATCGGGCCCGGGCTGGATCGGCGGGCTCAACTCGACTGGACGGTTCCTACCAGCTTCCTTTGCTTCATTCGGCAACTCCACTGGCACACTTTTGGGGCGATGGCATGTCTGCGCTTTCACTGGGTTGGTCGGCCAAAT
>CBFHLY010000064.1:0-4523 GCA_965656785.1 uncultured Flavobacteriales bacterium | reverse complement strand
GGTCAATCCTACCAAATCACGCAATGGTACCCGAAACCGGCCGTTTACGACCGCGACGGCTGGCACGAAATGCCCTACCTCAATCAGGGCGAATTCTACAGCGAATACGGCGCCTTCGACGTGCGCATCACGCTGCCGGAGAACTACACGGTGGGGGCGACGGGCGATTTCGTGGAAGGCTCAGAGGACAACGACGCCGAGCGGGCGCGCCTCGATTCGCTCGTGGCGGATACGGAAGCGGCCTTTGCTTCTGGCGTTGCGGGGGCGCGTTCCATGGAGTTTCCGCCTTCTGTGCCGCTCATGAAGACCCTGCACTACCGCCAGTCCAACGTGCACGATTTTGCCTGGTTCGCGGACAAGCGGTGGATGGTGCTGCGGGGGGAGGTGGAGTCTCCTGACGTGACGACGTGGGCGATGTTCACGCCGGGCGAGGCGAACCGGTGGCGGCGCGCTCCGGAATACCTGCACGACGCCATCGTGGCGTATTCGAAATGGAATGGCGACTACCCGTACCGCCAGGTCACGGCGGTGGACGGCACCATCAGCGCAGGCGGTGGCATGGAGTACCCGAACGTAACCGTCATCGGCAACGCGGGCAGCGACCTTGGCCTCGAGACGGTCATCGTCCACGAAGTCGGCCACAACTGGTTTTACGGCATCCTCGGTACGAACGAGCGCACCCACGCGTGGATGGACGAGGGCATCAATTCGTTCAACGAGACCCGCTACTTCGTTGAGAAATACGGCGATACGCTTTCGCTTGCGGGGCGGGGAATCGGGCCGCTCGGCTTGTTCGAGGCGGTGGAGGCCACCGATTTCTCCTACGCCATGCGCGACCAGTTCGCGTACCTCATTTCCGCGCGGGTGGGGGCGGACCAGCCGATGGCCTGCCACAGCGACGACTTCAGCGATTTGAACTACGGAACCATCGTGTACAAGAAGTCGGCGGCGGCGATGGAGCACCTGCGCGGGGCGCTCGGCACCGAAGCGTTTGACGCGGGGATGCAGCTGTACTTCGATCGGTGGAAGTTCAGGCATCCGGGGCCGGATGAGCTGCGGGCCGCGCTGGAGGAGGCCTCGGGCGCGGATTTGACGTGGTTCTTCGAGGAACTCGTGCCGACGACGGGCGTGGTGGATTACCGGTTGGCGCGCGCGACGAAGGAGGGGCTGGTGGTCGCGAATGCAGGCCAAATCAACGCCCCCTTCCGCATCGACGCCCTCAACGCGGCGGGTGAAATCCTCGACATCCGCTGGTTCCCCGGCACCCCTACCCGCCAGCGCATCGCGTTCGAGCGTCCCGAAGGCCTCGACCGCTGGGTCCTCGACGCCGCGGGCCAAATGCTCGAATACAACCGCCGCAACAACACGCTGCGGGCACGCGGGCCGCTCAAGTCCGTGGAGCCCCTGGCCCTGCGATTCCTCACCCGGCTCGACCGCGAGGACCGCACGCAGGTGTTTTGGTCGCCCGTCGGCGGGTGGAACACGAACGACGGCTTCATGGCGGGCCTGCTGCTGCACAACGTGACGCTGCCGGTTCGGAATTTCCATTGGTACGCCGCACCGATGCGTTCTTTCGGCACGAACCAATTCGTCGGCACCGCAGCCCTGGGCCTTCGCACGGGCGAGTGGACGTGGGAGGCGGGCGTTCGCCGGTTCGGCGACGCGTTGACGGCCGAGTACAGCCAGTCCACTTACACCCGCAACCACCTCGCCTTGACCGGCCGATTCAACCGAAATCCCACTTCCCCGATCCAGTCTTCCTTGCGCATCGAGGCGGTGGACGTGCTGTCGGACCGAACCCACAGCGAGCTGTTCATCGACATCCTGCCCGAGAAGAATTGGGCGCAGTCGCTCGGCGCGGAGTTCGAGGTGAGGTCCTCGGGGTTGCGCACCGAATCCGCTTGGTCGATGGAAGTGCGTTCGATGCGCATCCGACCGAACTGGGGCGTGCCCGGGCCGGTTTGGGAGGGCGCTCGAACGGCGACGGTGGCGTTGTTGCACGGAAGAACGGCGTACGCGTACAACCGAGATGGAAAGGAGGTGCGGTTGGCGGGATTTGCGGGCTGGTTGCAGGGGGACGCGTCGGTGTATCCGTTGCAGGTCTCGGGCATCAATCCGCACGCCGATCCGCTGTATGACGGTCTGTTTTCCGGTCGGGGCGCGGAAACGGGCTGGTCTTCGCGCAACAACTTGCTCAATCACGGCGGCTTGCCCTTGCCGTACGATGCGCCGTCAGCGCAAGAGGTGTTGCTCTCGGCGGTGGTGGATTGGCAATTGCCGATGGGCCTCCCGTTGAACGCCTATGCAGGAGGCGCGTTGGTGGATGGCGAGGGCGTGGGGACGGCTGGGGTTTCCCTGGACTTGGGGGGCTTCCGCATGTACCTGCCGCTGGCCGCTCCGGGCTTGACAACAAGCGATTACCGGCCGTGGGAAGGGTTCATTTGGAGCCTGAACTTGCTCAACTTGAATCCGATGGAGCTCGTTCGGTCGGCCTTGAAGTGAGTTCAGGGCAAGTGGTCCTCGAGGCGTGCCCCGTCGTCCAATCCCATGCGCTTGCGCAGCCGGTATTTCCGGGTCATGACGCTGCTCGATGAAATGTTGAGGAGTTCCGCAATCTCGCGGTGGGAGAGCCCAAGCTTCAGGAGCTGACAAAATTCCAGGTCGTTGGGCGTCAGATCGGGGTGACGCGCGAGCATCGTGCGGTCGAAGTCGGGGTGGATGCCTTGAAACCGCAGTTTGAAGTGTTCAAATTGTTTCGCTTCCTCTTGGGCGCGGATCAAGGGGGCCAAATCCTTTTCGGACATCCCCTTCCGCTTCATCGATTCCATCGCCCCTTCGATGCGCTTCTGAAACGCGGCTTGTTCCATGGTCGTGGTGACCAGTTCGCTTTCCTTGATGCGCATTTCCTCGGCGAGTTGCTCGGCTTGCAATCGAGCCAAATCCGAGGCACTTCGTTCCGCTTCCGCCGATTTCAGTTGCAGCCGCCTCCTCAAGCGGGAGGTGACTCCCAACAGAACGAGCGCGGCAGCCAGGACCGCCAAGCCCAAACCGAGCAACGAATTCACGCGCTGGGCCGCGTCGCGTTCCCCCTCGCGTCGTTTGTTTTTTTCCTCCAAAGCCGCGCGTTCAAGCCGAACGAACTCCAACTCGAATTGGCCTTGCAAAATGCCCGCCCGATCGTCCAAGCGTTGGAACGTCAGGTTCACGAGCGTGTCGAGGATGTGGGCGGTTTCTCGGCTTTCCGGTGAGGCGTTGGGAAGTGCGGCAACGGCTTGGATGGCCCACGTCCCGACGGATTGCAAATCGTTGCCGAAGTCGCTGTACAACTCGGGGTGGAGCAGCCGGACCCGTTCGGCAATGCGCAAGGCCTCTTCGGGTTGGCCATTCACAATGAGTGCACGGAGCAGGTTGCACAGGTAGTACCCGCCGTTGTGAAATCCTTCAAACGTGGTGGGGTAGAGGTCCCACAGGATTTCGAGCGCCTCGCTCACCCGACCTTCATCGAGCCGAAGGCGCGCTTCGTGAACGCGCACCGTCGTTGAAGGTGAGTTCTCAAGCCGATTGATTTCCTCCAGGACCTCTTGGGCGTTCTGCCGTTCGTCTTGGAAAAGCAGCGCATTGACCAAATTCGTCAACGCCAACACCCCTTGCGCAACCCTCCCGGATTCGATCAGGCCCTCAGCGCTCGAGCGGAACAGCTGCTCCGCGAACGCATACTGGCCCGCATCCACGTAAATGAACCCCAGATTGCACTGCTCAATCCAATACGAAATGCGTCCCCGAGGATCGTCGAGGTTGAACAGTTCCAACCCCCGATTGAAGGCAGTCACCGATTCTTTGATTTGGTGCTGCGCGGCATGGAGGTTGCCCATGGCACAGTGGTCCATGGCCAGTTGCCGTCGGTCGCCCAGCGAATCATGAATGGCGAGTGCCCGCTCGAATTCCGCTTGAGCCGCCTCGAATTCGCCCAAGTCCTTCAAGATCAAGCCGAGGTTGCGGGCAATGACGGATTGCCGACGTGGCGAGCCCGCCATCAGTTCCACCGCGCGCTCAAAGTTCACGCGCGCAGAATCGTTGCGAAAGTTCAGCCCGTGGTGAATGGCCAAATGGTTGTACGAATTGGCCAACAACGTATCCGGCAACTCCTCCATGGTCAGGACCCGTTCAATGAACCCCAAAGCACGGTTTCCATCCGTGAACAGGTTGGCCCAAGTCGAATCTTGCCAAGCGTCCGCTTGCGCGATGTCCGGGTTTTGGCCCCAAGAGAGGCTCGGGAGAAGAACCAGCAACCAGCCACATTTCATCATGCCTTCAAATTGCAACAACCTGCGGGGAATCTGCAAGAAGTCAAAAAAAAAAGCCCCACAAAATGCGGGGCTTTTTTCACAAGGAAGGAAGAATCAATCCTTCAATTTCTTCGTCATGTCCAATACGCTCGGCGTGGCGATGAAGATCGATGAGTACGTACCGACGATGACACCGACCATCAAGGCGAAGATGAAGCCTTTGATGTTGTCGCCGCC
>CBFHLY010000063.1:0-4635 GCA_965656785.1 uncultured Flavobacteriales bacterium | reverse complement strand
AAGCATCAACGGAAACACCACCATCGCTTCGGGCCGGTCGCTGACCCTCGGGTCGGCGGGCAACGGGGCGAACCTCACAGTGAATGGGACCACGTCGCTCCAAGGACTCACCGTCGCAGGAGCAGCCACCTTCAACAGTGCGTTGAACTTAAGTGGTGCAACCACCCTCGGAGGAGCCTTGACGATGACGTCGGCCAGCTCGCCGTTGAGAGTGGCCGGCCAGCTCGTCGTGGGCTCGTCGACCAACACGCCGCCGGATGGACATTTGGCTTACTTCGATGGCGGAGCAGGAGGCACGGCCACGAACAGCGGCATCGCCATCCGATTGAATCACGCGAACGATCAACCGCGCAACGAGGACAATTTCATCACCTTCTACAACAAAAACGCCTCAGCAGTCGGGCGGATACAAGGCGAGTATTCAGGAGATTGGCGTCAGGAACGACGTAAAAAGCTGAGTTACGACGAACACGTTGTGGCCACGACCCAAGCATGGGCCGAGGTGTCCGTGGCGGGAAGTGCCTTGATTGCCAAAGCCGCCATTGCTACGTACAAGGTCATTTCGCAATTGGCGCATTTGATTCCGGATTCGTGGATGGTGTTTTGGCCGAGCATTGACTTCGGAGACATTCCATCCGCCATTGGCAATGCGGTCAGCGCAGCATCCGAGGTGAGCACGGACGCCGCGGATTTGGTCTTGCTCACAGCAGACGCGGTGGCCAATGCCGCCTTCATGGCCGAATGGAACAGCATCAACAACTCCGAATTCGGAGTCGCCTACGCCACGGGCAACGGGGACTACGCCGAGTGGATTCCCCGCGCAAACCCCCGCGAGGAGCTCCACCCGCGCCAAATCGTAGCCGTCAAACGCGGTGAAATCAGCCTGCGCACCGATGATTTCGACCACCTCATGGTCATCTCCTCGGCTCCTGCGGTCCTCGGCAAAATGCCGGCGGATGAGGAAGCCTACCGCTACGAAAAGGTCGCCTTCCTCGGTCAGGTGCCGGTGGAAGTGGTGGGCGAAGTCGCGTCGGGCGATTACATTTTGCCGACCGGTGATCACGATGGCTATGGCATCGCAGTTTCTCCGGATGACATGTTGCCGGAGCAGATTCCGCTCATCGTGGGCGTGGCGTGGGAAGCGGGCACGGATCCTTACTTCAATGTGGTGAATGTGGTGGTGGGCTTGGATCACTCGAGCACGGCGAATCGCTTTGCTGAGATGCGCGAGCAATTGGGCCAAATGCGTTCTGAACTCGACGAACTGGCCGCCCTCATGACAGGCATGGCAGTCCCCGAACCTACGGTCGAAGCCCGGCCCACTCCTTCCTCTGGCTTCTTCAGCCGACTCTTTGGAAAAGGCAGCAGTCCCGTTGTCCGCGAAAGCTCTGCCCCACCTGCGGACCTCGCTGCCGCACCCTCGATGCTGGAAGGCATGTCGAAGGAGGACATCCTTGAGGCTGTCGAAGCCACCAAGGACGGCCGCACTCCGGCGGCATGGCAGAACGTGAACAGCAAGGAACTCAGCGCCATCCTGCAAACCGTGGTCGAAACCTTCGTCGACGAAGCAGAGCAAGAAGCCCGCACCCAAGCCGACGAGGCGAAGGAAGAGGCCATGGCCCAGTTCCCCAACCTCGTCGACCAAACCCTGAGCGGATACCATTCGGTCGATGACATCCTGCGCGATCAGCAGCGCCAGCTCGCCGATTTGGGCGTCGACCCGGAGGAAATGCGCCGGATTGAGCACGAATTCATGGGTCGGATTTTGGCCAGTGAATTCTCCTTGGAAAACATACAAAGCGTCCTGCGCCAGCGCCCGGAAGTCCTCGCGGCCGCAGGGAACATCAAGCCCGGGACCCTCGCCGAAGAGCGCTACATCCAGCAGATTCAATACGAAATCGTGCGGGTGATGCAAGAAGAAGCGCCGGAAGTCGCTGAATTCATGCCCATTGCGCAGACGACCCCACAACGCCACTGAGTGTCATGAAGCATCGATTTCCCTCCGCTTTCAAGGCCTTGCTGCTTGCGGCGTCCCTGCTCGTGGGCCTCGATTGGGCATCAGGCCAAACCACATCCGGTTGCATGGATCCCACTGCCTGCAACTACAACGCCAGCGCCACCACTTCCGACGATTCTTGCGAGCACACCAGCTGCGCGGGATGCCGCGAGCCGCTGGCCTGCAACTACGACGCTTCCGCGACGAAAAGCGACGGCTCCTGCGCATTCGTTGGCGACTCCGATTGTGCGACGTGCAGCTGGGCGGGCGGCCCCAATCCCAGCGACGGCACTGGCACGCTCATCCCCAATGACGATGATGGCGATGGCATCTGCAACGCATCCGATCTCTGTTCCAACACGGCCGCGTGCAACTACGACGATCCGGCCAACGCGGCCTGCATCCTGAAAGTCACGCACTACAAGGACGAAGACGGTGACGGGGTGGGGGACTACGCACTGGGCAGCTACTGTCCGGGTGAAGGCCCCGCAAACAGCACCACCTCCCTGGACGCAGAGGGCAATTTGGACAACTGCACGGACGACAACGCCTGCAATTACAACGATCCCGCCAACGGTTCCTGCCTCGCAGACTCGGACTTGGACGGCGTTTGCGATACGGTGGATGCGTGCACCGACACGCAAGCTCCGAATTACGATGACCCTTCGAACGCCGCTTGTTGCGACGACACGAACCAAAACGGCGTCTGCGACGACCGGGAGGTGGTGGGCTGCACGGACGACGAGGCGTGCAATTACTTGTCGGTTGCGAACGTGGACAACGGGACGTGCAAGTTCGTGGAAACGGGTTCGTGCGATGCGTGCTTGGCGGGAGACAGCACGGTGACGGTTTCGTCTTCCGTGGCCGCTCTGCTGGGCTTGGGATCGACGAGCTTCGCCATCGGCCGGTTTGTGGATGGCGATTCGGACGACGACGGGGTGTGCAACGACGATGAAGTGGTGGGTTGTGTGGACGATAGCGCCTGCAATTACAACGATGCCGCGACGGAGTCGTGCTACTTCGATGAGGAGTTGGGCTATGGGGTGACGCCCTCCGGAGAGTCGTGTTCTGAGCCTTGCGCATACAACGACGTGTGCGGGGTGTGTGGCGGCAGCGGGGAAGACGTGGACGACGATGGCACGTGCGACGACGTGGACAACTGCACCAACGTGCTGGCGTGCAACTACGACGACTCGGCGAACGAAGCATGCCAGTTCTTGACGGAATGCGGGGCGTGCGCTGCAGGAACGGACGCGAACAACGACGGCTACATCGACGGGGACGACAGCGACTCGGACGACGATGGGGTGTGCGACGACGTGGACAACTGCACGAACGCCAACGCCTGCAATTACATGGACCCGGCGAATGGTGCGTGCAAGTTCCTGACGGAATGCGGCGATTGCGTTGCGGGGACGGATGCGAACGACGACGGCATCGCGGATGGGGACGACAGCGACTCGGACGACGATGGGTTGTGCGACACGGAGGACAACTGCACGGACACGACGGCTTGCAACTACGACATCGCATTGTACCCGGGGAACATGGCGTGCTTGACGGACACGGACGGTGACGGGGTGTGCGATCCGCACGAAGTACCGGGTTGCCAAGATCCGGCGGCGTGCAACTACCACGCGACGTCGACGGACAGCGCCCCGTCGCTGTGCGCTTACGCTTCGAACGCGTGCGAGACGTGTTCGGGCGATGCGCACGACGGTACGGATGAGGTGGTGCTTTCAGACTCCGATGGCGACGGCATCTGCGATGCGGACGACTTGTGCTCGGACGTTTCGAAGTGCAACTACTCCGCGAACCCGACGGAGTCGTGCGGCACGGACACGGACTTGAACGGGGTGTGCGACGAAGACGAAGTGGAGGGTTGCCGCAATGCGACGGCCTGCAACTACAACGCGAGCGCCACACGGGATGACGGCACGTGCACGTTCCCGACGGGCTGCCAAACCTGCTCCGGCGCGACGGACGGCAGCGGCACGGTGGTGCAACGCGACGACGACTTCGACGGGGTGTGCAACGACGTGGACAACTGCTCGGACCCGACGGCTTGCAACTACATCGCAGCAGCTTCGGGTAACGCGTCGTGCACGTATGCCGAGGCGGGGAAGACGTGTGCGGGGAACTGCATCACGGACATCGATTTGGACGGCATCTGCGACTTCAACGGCCAGGATTTGTGCACGGACCAAGCCGCGTGCAACTTCAACGACCCGGCGAACACGACGTGTTTGTACCGGAACGCGTGTGGGGATTGTGGGGAGACGGAGCCGGGGGTGCTGGGCTACGACCCGGAGGTTTACTGCGACTGCGACCTTCACGTGCTGGATGCGTTGGGCAACTGCGGCGGGGGCTGCGCGGCGGACGTGGACGGCGACGGCATTTGCGACAACGTGGACCCGTGCTTGATTCCGGGCGAGACGCCGGACGAATGCGGCGTGTGCGCGGGTCCGGGCGCCATCTACGAGTGCGGGTGTTTCGAACTTCCGAGCGACGCCTGCGATTGCGAGCCCAACGGCACGGTTTCTTACCCGGTTCAAGGCCAAGATTGCGACGGCAACTGCCTGTACGGCTACACCATCGTCGAAGGCGACACGATTTGCAAGTTCTTCGACAACGCCGAA
>CBFHLY010000062.1:0-4726 GCA_965656785.1 uncultured Flavobacteriales bacterium | reverse complement strand
GGGGGCGATGGGGGCTGCGGTGGTGGCGTTGCCGGTGGGGGCGCGCGGGATGCGGGGGGCGGCTGGTGGGGCGGCGTTTGGGGCGTTGCGGCGGACGGCGGGGCCGATGGTGTTGGCGGCGGCGGCGTTTGAGCTGATGAGCTGGTCGGATACGTTGATGTGCGGGGCGTTTTTGGACGAGGCGGCGGTGGGCCGGTATCGGCTGGCGTTCCGGCTGGCGGCGTTGTTGACGTTGGGCCAAACCGCAATCAACAGCGCCCTGGCACCCCGAATGGCCCGCGCGTCCGTTGCCGACCTGCGGTCCCTGGTCCAGTGGGCCTTCCGATGGAACGCCCTGATCGCCCTGGGTGGCGGGGCCTTCCTTGCGGTGGCGGCTCCATGGCTGCCGGGCTGGTTCGGCGCCGACTTCACGACGCCCGAAACGGTGACCGCCCTGCGGATCCTGGGGCTCGGCACCGCCTTCAACGCGCTTTCCGGTCCCGTCCTCACGCTGATGAACACGACCGGTGCCGAACGCCGCGCCCGCGACATCGTCCTCGCCGCCGCCGCCTTCAACATTGCCCTGAACTTCTACGCGATTCCCCGGTTCGGCATCCTCGGCGCGGCCACCGCCACGACCCTCACCACCGTCGCGTGGAATGTCGCGGCGGGGCTGTGGGTGGCGCGGCGTTACGGGATTTGGACTTGGTACCCCTTCAACCGACGCAACCGATGACTCAACAAGGCGCCTCCCGCATCGTCAACCTGCTCATCATCGGCGCGGCCAAATCCGGCACGACGACGCTCCACGACCGCCTGGCGGCGCTGCCGCACGCCTACTTCAGTCCGGTGAAGGAACCGAACTTCCACTCCCGTCGCGCCCTCGACCCATCGCGCTTCTCCGCGGCCTTCCGGGCCAATCACCGGGCCGACTCGCAGTTCATCGGTTTCGTCCGCACGCTCCCCGATTACGATCGGCTCTTCGAGGCGGCGGATCCAACGCGTCACGCGCTCATCGGCGAGTCCAGCACCTCGACGCTGTTCGACCCGGCGGCCCTCGAATCCGTCTCGGCGCTCCATCCGGGGGCACGGATCCTCGTGGCCTTGCGGAACCCAGCGGAGCGGATGCACTCCCATTGGGGCATGGCCCGCAAGTACGGCTTCACGGGGTTGCCTTTCCGCGCGGCCGTCGAGCGTGACATGGCGTCCTCCGATCCGGGCTGGGGCCGAACGGAGCTGTTCTATGAGCTCGGCTTGTACGCCCAGCAGCTCGCTCCGTGGTTGGCGGTCTGGCCGTCCGAGCGGTTGCGGGTGGTGCTGACCGAGGAGCTGGGCAATCCGGCGACCTGGCGGGACCTGGCGGCCTGGCTGGGCCTTGACGTGCCGGCGGACTGGGCCGAGGCGGCGGCGACCGGCCGTTCGAATGCGGGTGGGCGGGCGCGGTTCGATGGGCTCAATCGGCTGTTGACCGCGACCGGCCTGAAGCAGCGCCTCGCGGGTGCGTTGCCTTCTCCGCTCAAACGGGCGTTGAAGTCCCGCTATTACGTCGCCTCGGACGAGCCGCTCTCCGCCGCAGACCGGGAGTGGGCCACGTCGCTTTACCGGGCGGAGGTGGAGGCGCTTGAAGGGTTGTTGGGTCGGGAGTTGCGCGGGTGGAAATGAGTTTGGTTTTGTTGTTCCGCTATGATTGAAATCGCCAAATTCGCCGGAGGCGAGGGGGCGACTTGGCTGCTGAAGCCGTCGATGGGTCCATTTGAGCGCATTTGGACGCCAAAAAGTGGGGATTTCAAATCGAGCGCCTCAACATGCGCGCATCCAATCCTGGTGCAACGTTAAAAAGTGGGGATTTCAATTCGAGCGGAACGAATTTCGCTCGCCCTGCTCCCCCCGCGAGCCCCTCTTGTTGCACCGGGGAAAATGTCGCATCTTTGCGGCCGCTTTGGAGGAGGCAAACGTGCCGCCCCGCATTTGGAGGAATGCCAGAGTGGTCGAATGGGCCTGACTCGAAATCAGGTGTGCCCGCAAGGGTACCGGGGGTTCGAATCCCTCTTCCTCCGCCGGAAGGGTTTGCAAAAGCTAGAAAAATAGCGCAAATCCCTGCAAATCAAGCGAAAGGGTTCCAGAGCATTTTGCACTTGGAACCCTTTTTTTGCACCCTTTCTGTCTACAAGGCGTTACACGATTTCAAAATGGGCAAATCGTGTAACCAAAACGCTGCAATTTCATGATTTGCAGTGTTTTGCATGATTTTTCCGTGTTTTGCAGGTGCAAATTTCTGCAACCTCCGTGTACCTTTGTTTGTGGAAAGACGAGGACAATTTTTGTCACCTGCTCACGCAGCGTGCTGTCCTTTTTTGATGGTACGCGGCGCGGGCCTAACCGCTAAATCATGTCGCGGAAAAACATTTTTAGGGTCGGGTTCTTTGTGAACTCCTCCCGCGTCTTTCAAGATGGAACATCACCCATCTTCATGAGCATCACCATTAATGGTGAGCGCGTCAAAACCACGATGCAACAGCGCATCGCTCACTCGGATTGGGATGCCAAGCGTGGCCTCCCTCGTCCGATTGCCAGAACCCAGCACATCACCTCCTTCTTGGAGATGATGCGCACAAAGGCCAATCAGGCCTTTATCGATTTGTCCCGGAGCTATGAAACCGTGACTGCCATCATGGTGCGCGAGGCCATGCTCGGCAGGGATCTCGATGGAACCGTCCGAACCATGCTGTCGGCGTGGGACGAACACAATGAGGAAGTCAAATCCCTCATCGGCAAGGACATGTCCTACACCCTTTACCAGAAGCACGTGACTGTTCGCAATCACTTTGCGGACTATCTCGAGAAGGACAAGGGAATGAAGGACATTCCACTCAAAGCGATGCGCTACGAGCACATTCGTGAATTTCAGCACTACTTGCTCTCATCGGTTGGAAATGCCCACAATACGGTCTTTAAGCAGCTCCAAATGCTCAAGAAGATCACCAACCGGGGCATCAAAAGTGGGTGGATGAAGATTGACCCATTCGATGACTTTGTCATGCGCAAGAAGCCTACGGAACCGGTTTACCTAACTGATGCCGAGCTCGAGTCCCTCGAGCGCATCCACTTTGACATCCCCCGCCTCAACCAAGTCCGTGACTGGTTTCTATTCAGCTGTTACACTGGACTTGCTTATGCCGATGTCAAACAACTGCAACGAGGCCACCTGGAATACGTCTCTGGTCTGTGGTGGGTGCGAAAGCCTCGTCAAAAGACAAAAATGAAGGCACAAATCCCGCTCCTCGAGTCGGCCATGCGCATCATCCAACGCAACCTTGACCTTGACCGAGCCCTAGTGGATGCTCCGGTGTTTAAAATCATTTCAAACACGAAGCTCAATGGCTACCTCCACGAGATCGGCGCTTCCTGCAGAATCAGCAAGAAATTGACCTTTCACGTGGCTCGGCACACATTTGCCACCACCGTCACCCTCCAGAACGGTGTGAGCATCGAGGCGGTAAGCCGCATGCTAGGTCATTCAAACATCCAATCCACCCAGCACTACGCTCGCATTGTCGATGCAAAAATCGCAAGCGAGATGGCTGAAATGGCCCAGCGCGCAAACCTGCGCCTCGCTCGTTAACTCCTCACCTGGCACGTGGCTGTCCGTCGCTCAGTCACGTGCCATTTTTCCCATTCCCATGGAATCATTTGTCATTCGAGCCTACGGATTCAATGAGTTGGCCCGCCTCTATTTTCCAGATATCGCACCGAAGAGCGCTAGCAATCGCTTGCGTGTTTGGCTTCGTCGAATCGCCCTTCCTACTCGAGGAGCTCCAAGCCGCTGGCTGGAAGCGCTACCGAAAAGTGTTCAGTCCAAAACAGGTAGCCATCATCATCGAACACCTCGGAGAGCCGGAGCAGGCGGCCGCCAAATTCTCAGGGTAGAATTCAGTTCAACTGAATTTCGGGTTCCGATTGCAAAGCGACCGCCAAATTCTCAGGGTAGAATTCAGTTCAACTGAATTTCGGGTTCCGGTTGCGAAGCGACCACCAAATTCTCAGGGTAGAATTCAGTTCAACTGAATTTCGGGTTCCGATTGCAAAGCGACCGCCAGATTCTCGCGACAGCACCCATGATACTATTGCAGTTGTAATGCGGTCCGTCAAATTCGCTGAGAAAGGCCGCGCTTTTCCAGCCAAAAAAACCGATTTTTGAGCATAAAAGTGGCGTTTTCGTCCCGAAATGGCGCGTTTTATGCCCTTTCAGAAAAAAAATGACGCTCAAGATTTTGTCTTCGCGTATTCAATTGCAATTCAATTGCGACAATCAATCATGATTGTGCCAGCCTGGGCAATGTAAACGTCGTTCACACGAAAGTCGCCTTCGTAGTGATCTTCGAGGTCTTCCCTGAGCTCCTCATATTCACCATCTTCAGCCACGTGCATGATTTTGACGTTGATCAATCGACCGATTGGCGTGATGCGATAGGTCCCGTCTTTCGTTGTTTGGGCGTGCTTGTCCCCACCGAGCATCCCATAGCTTTCATAGGTTGTTTGCAGCGAACTGACGAAGAAATCCGTCTTTTCAAACAGTTCTGTTTTCTCTGGTGAACAGCCGAGAATGAGCACAAAACTCAGAACGCTGAAGACCGCCTTTGGTAGAGTCATTTTGCTCGTGTTTTGAATCTTCAAGCTACGTTTTTTTTACTGAAAATCTGTTGTTATTCAACTGTTTTTTTGACGGGTGCACCGGCCATGACATGGG
>CBFHLY010000061.1:0-4947 GCA_965656785.1 uncultured Flavobacteriales bacterium | reverse complement strand
TCGGGCGGAACGAACCCCGCAAGGGCTACGACCTGCTCCAAGCGGCCCTCCCCGCGCTCCCCGCGCCCATCGCCCTGGACGTGGTCGGTCCCTTCCCGCCCTTCGACCCGGGCCGCCACGACGTGACCTTCCACGGCACGGTGACCGACCGCGAGCGCGTCCGCGCCATCCTCGACGCCTCCGACGTCCTCCTCGTCCCCTCCCGCTCCGAGGGCATGCCGACCGTCATCCTCGAAGCCCTCGCCCGCGGCCGCCACGTCATCGCCACCGACGTCGGCGCCACCGCGGCCCTCCTCGCCGACGCCCCCGGCTGCCGCCTCATCGCCCCCTCCGCCTCCGAGCTCACCGCGGCCCACGCCGACTTCGCCGCCGCGCCCCCCACCCCCCGGCGCGTCGACCTATCCCGCAACGCCTGGTCCCGCATCGCCATGGACCACGCCCGCCTCTTCCAGCGCCTCGACTGAGTTACGAACACGTGCGCAAACTACCGTCGCACGTCTGTGAATTCGATGGTGCATCCGGCGTCTTCCCCTCCGAATTTCGCTTCGTCAAATTGTATTAACTTTGTAATTACACCCACCATGACGGACATGCGCATCCCCATCATCGCCATCGGCAATTCAAAAGGCATCCGCCTCCCCAAATCCATCCTGCAAGAATACGGTTTTCAAGAAGCGTTGGAACTCGAATTGCGCGAAGGGGAAATCGTCCTGAAGCCCTGTGCAACGCAACGCTCCGGCTGGGAAGAAGCGTTCGCCCAGTACGGCGATGGAGCGGCTGATGACGGTTTCTTGGATGTTTGGCCGGAAGACGAAGGGGACGGATGGAGCTGACGCGATTCCTCGTCGTATGGGTGGCCTTGGATCCAACGGTCGGGGCCGAAATCCAAAAGACACGTCCGTGCGTCATCCTCTCCCCCGTTGAAATGAACCGCCACCTCCGCACCGTCGTGGTAGCGCCCATGACGACCGTCAAACGCCCCCTCCCCACCCGGGTCGAAGCGCGCGTGGGCCGCAAGCGTGGCTACATCTGCCTGGACCAAATCCGCACCATCGACACCTCCCGCATCACCTCCGCCATCGCCGTCCTCCCCCCAGCCACCCAACACCGCGTCCGCGACGTCCTCCGCCAAGCCTACGTCGACTGACCCACATGGATGACCCTAGCAAAGACACTGACAACCATTGGGTTCATGCAGAATTTCGGCAGCGAAGAATCGTGCAAATCGCAGTTGCCGGACCAAAAACGGGGCGACGGATTCGCATGCCGTCGATGCGGCCACGGCCATGCGGTGAAAGGTCCGACCCGCCACCACCGCCATTGTGGATCCTGTCGATTCGATGAATCGGCGACCCCAAACGCATTGTTCCACAAAATCAAATTTCCATTGCCCTCGGCCGTTGCCACGGTTCATCCGTTGAAGTCGGCTGCAGCGAAATGACGAGAAGGAAAGCGAAACTCAAGCGGTGCCGCGCTCCTGTGATTGAAAATGCTTCTGGAGAGTCCGCTCAAGCAAGTCTTGGAAGCGTCCGTTGAGGCTTCGGCCGTTGTGACTCCGAACGGATGGAAGGGTTACTTGAGTGCCCTGACGGGCAAGTGGCACAACGTTGACGACAGTGCCCAAGAAGCGAACTTCGAAGCCCTTCATTGGCACAGCTTCAACCTGAAGAACGGGGTGCGTGGAATCCATCCCCATGTAAGCAGCGATCACCTCCAATCGCACCTCCATGAATTCACCCTCCAGTTCAACAATCGATTGAACATGGGACAGCAAGCCCTCCAGGTTCTTGCCACCATGGCAACAGCACCGAACTCCTCGCATTTACAGCTCATGGCGGCCTAACCCGTTCCGTTTTAATTGCTTCTACACCATTCGGTACCAAACAACAAATCTGTCCGCGACAACCGTCCGACCCGCTCGGACCAGGCAATTCACCCAAAACCCCAATGCTCCATCAGCCAGGGCGAGCGTTCCGCAGGAAATCCGTATCTTCAATCCATGCAATTTCAGTGGAAACAAGGGGTGGTCGCAGACCGCTTCGAAGACGAATACGTGGTCGCACAATTGACGACGGGGCTGTACTTCAGCCTGCGCGGGGGAATCGTGGAAGTGTTGAGCGCACTGCCCTTTGCCGACTTCGATGACGCAGTGGACGCGTGGAAGGAGCGGTGCGCGCCGCAGGCAGGCGAGGAGGAAGCGCTGCGGACGGTTTGGGCCGCCGTACTGGCGGACGAGTTGGTGGAAGCGTGCGCGGGAGCCGCTGCTCCTGCCGAACTCCACACGTTGGCGGTGCGCATTCCTTCGGAGTTTGCGCGGTTTGGAGACATGCAGGACTTGCTTGCCTTGGACATCATCCACGAGGTGGACGATGCCGGCTGGCCGGAACAGGATGCCGTCAGGCCAGCTGCGACCGACGATTCGGAGGCCGCGGGAACGCAGGCATGACCGAGGCGGCGTTCGACCGCTTCGTCAGCGATGCGCTGGCGCGGCTAACGGAAGTGGAGAAGCCGGAGCACAGCCACCGGTTCGTGCTCGCGGGTGCGCCCATCGAAATCCGGTGTTCCTGCCCGGAGCTGT
Source organism: uncultured Flavobacteriales bacterium (assembly GCA_965656785.1). GTDB lineage: Bacteria > Bacteroidota > Bacteroidia > Flavobacteriales_D > Sanyastnellaceae > JALQTD01. The sequence goes on along the minus strand of CBFHLY010000061.1, from coordinate 2,369 downwards.
GGGCGCGGATGGAGAAGGCAATCGGGCATTGGCCGCGGGCCGAGGCATGGAATGCTGCGATCGGAGCACCCTTCGTCCTCCACGCCGCAACGGACCGCTCGCTGGGACGGCCCTTGCAAGCTCCGGACTGGCAGTCTTCCGCGTTCACGCAGCACGGCATGCCGCTCACGGATGCGGGCACCCCGGTGTCCTTCGACCTGAAGTTTCAGCCTTGGCAGAAGATGATCCAAGCGCACCGCGGCGGCGAAGCCATTTACTGGGTCGCAGACCCCAGCGACCTGCCTTGGTGGGAAGCCACGTTCCCGTTCCGCTCGGTGCTGCATTGGTGGACGGCGGGCAAGCCCTTGCAGTTGATGCACGCAGCCGCCGTTTCGCCCAACGGCCGCGAAGCCTTCCTCATTCCCGGACCCAGCGGGAGCGGCAAGTCCACCACCGTCGTCACCCTGCTCGAACACGGGTGCGCTTCGCAAGGCGACGACTACGTCCTGGTGCAGACGGACGAACCCCAGGTGTTCCCGCTCTACAACACGCTGAAGCTGACGGACGAAGCGGTGGATACGTGGCTGGCGCACCGCAAGGACCGCCTCCACAAGCCCGTGCCCGAGGCGAAATGGGTGGGGACGTTGAGCGATTGGGGCGCCCTCGGCGACGCGATGCCGCTGGCCGGCGTGCTGGTTCCGGAAATCCGGCGCGATGAAGGGCCGGCCATCGGCCGCATCAGCGCAGCCGCCGCGGCCATGGCCATCGCCCCCACCACGTTGCACCACCTGCCGGAGCGCCGGGAGGAAAGCTGGGCGAAGATGACGCGGCTGCTGGGGCAGTTGCCGGTTTGGCGGTGGCGGCTGGAACGGGATTTGGCCTGCAATGCGCTGCGGTTCAAGCAGTTTGAACACCTGAGCACGCCGGAGAAGGTGGCCGTGATCGTGCCGGCGTTCAACCCCGGGGAAGGGCTCGCGCGGGCGCTGGCCAGCATTGCCGCGCAGGACTGGATTGCTGCGGAACACCGGGTGTTCGTGGTGGACGATGCAAGCACCGATGGCGCCGCGCTGGAGCGGTTGGCAGGAGCGGCGAGCGGAACGGTGGAGGTGTTGCGGATGGCGGTGAACAACGGCCCGGCGGGAGCGCGGAACGCGGGGTTGCGGGCGGCGTGGGCGTGGGGAGCGGATTGGGCGGCGTTTTGCGACGACGACGATGTTTGGCCTGAGACCAAATGGCGGACGCAACGCGCAGCGGCCACCCCGGACATCCAACTCGTCGGCGGCCGCATCCGCTATCACGTGGCCGAGGGCGTGGACGACCCCATCGACCACTACCTCAACGACGACCGCGAGATCAGCCACGTGCACCTCGGCGCACTCATTGCGCGGCGCTCGGTGTTTGAAGCGGTGGGGCTCCTCGACGAGTCCATGCGGTTCAGCGAGGACTTCGACTGGTGGAACCGGGTGCGCGAGGCGGGCATTCCGCTGACCATCCTCGACGTGCCGACCTTGCACTACTTCGTGCACGGCCGGAATTCAATCCAGGGGAAGAGCGCTCGCGAATTGGGGGTGCTGGACGTGCTGGCGAAGTCCCTCCAGCGGCGGCGGGCGAAGGCAGGGAGCGCCTTGCCGATCCGGACGATGCGGGACGAGGGAACGGCGTGGCGGTACGACGTGGTCGTTCCGGTTTACAACGGCCGCCCCTTCCTCCCGGACGTGCTGGCCATGCTGGCTGAATCGACCGTCCCGCCGCAGGCCGTCATCTTCGTGGACGACGCGTCCACGGACGGGTCGGGCGATTGGCTCGCTGAGGCCCTTGCGGCTCCGGAATGGGCGGGGCGGGCGGAGTTGATCCAGCTGGCCGAAAACCGGGGCGTCGCGCATGCCCGCAACGTGGGCTGGAAAGCCGGCCGCTCCGCGTGGTGCGCCTTCCTCGACCAGGACGACCTGTGGCCGGCGGACAAGTGCCAGCGGCAGCTCGAAGCGCTGCGGGCCGGCGGGGGGAAGCACCAGTGGGCCACGACGTTCGTGGAGCCGGAGTTGGCCGAGGGCTTCACTTGGCCGGCGCATTGGAAGCCGGAATTGCAGCTCCCGCACAAGTGCGCCGTGCCGTCGGGATGGATGGTCTCGCGGGTCGCGCTATACGATGTGGGGGGCTTTGATGAGGCATACCAAATCAGCGACGACCTGAAATTCGCGGGCCAGATGCGGGACCGCTTCGGAGCGGAAGTGGTCTGTGAGGACGTGAAGGTGCGGCGTCGGTTTGGCCCCCACAACAACAGCCACCGGCAAGCCGAGATGAAGCGGGAAACCCTGCAAACCCTGCACGAGCGGATCCGGCAGGCACGGGAGCGGGTGCTGCCGGTGTTCATCATCGTGACGGTCTACAAT
>CBFHLY010000060.1:0-5143 GCA_965656785.1 uncultured Flavobacteriales bacterium | reverse complement strand
GTGTTTACGATCGTAGTAATGAGGCAGGCATAACACGAGTTTCCCAATCCACCTACAAAAGACAGGCGCACACATTCAAAACTTTCTTAATCAAACACAATGACCCGGAAATTCAAAAATGGTCAAGAACAAGACTGCTTGGTGCCTATTACTGTTTGGGAAAGGCCGCGAGATCAATTGGGCTTCGACCGCTTGAGTTGATTAAACTCGTTTTTGCAATTTTTACTGACCGTAACTTAACCCCTCGAAAAGCAATTGAAAGCGCTTACTTATTAATCAAAATCCTGTGAACACAGCATTAGGAATTCAACCAACTCGCCGATAAGGCGCCGTCGGTTATGAAAACTACACAATGCACTCACCGAAGCCCTCCCCTCCTCTCCCATCCGCAACCTCAAGGCTTCATCGAGGACTAGCCGCTCCATGTACCCTGCCATGGCATCGAAATCATACTCGTGGGTCAAGAAGCCCGTACGCTCATGCAACACGTGCTCCCGAATTCCGTTGTGATAAGTGCTAACGACAGGCATTTCCAAGAGTGCAGCCTCAGCAGGACTCAACGAAAATCCCTCTTGGTCACCATCCAGAGCGGTAACACTGTGCTGACAGAAAATCCAGTGCTGCTCGACAAGTTCCAGAGCCTGCGCCTGAGGCATCCCAGGAAGGACAGTTACCGATTCTGACAGACCATAGTCCAGAGTTCGGCGCTCAAGTTCATCTCCCATATCACCCGAACCTATGAAGGTCATTCGTGCATCTGGCACCTTCATCTTCAAGAGTCGGAAGGCCTCAAGCGTTGCAAGCGGGTGCTTTTTTGCTGTCAAGCGCCCAAAGTGAATGAGGCTCGGGTAATTTGTCTTAGGCTGGCCCGTCGGCGCTATCCTCTGGCTGTCCAAACTGTAACGAACGACATGAATCCGGTCCGGATTCACTCCTGCTAGGGTGCAGAGTCGGCGCGTGTGCTCACTTGCGCAAATGACTCCCGCGGATCGATTTGCGAGGGCCACGAATGAGCTGCGATAAGAGGCCCTTCCGAATTGACTGCTCACATCATATCCATGAACCTCAATAAAAAACGGCACCTTTGTATTGGCTAAAAAACGCCTGGCATCGTAAGCAGAAGTTCCATAGCAAACCCAAAGCACATCCGGACGATAATCTTGGAATTCAGCATCAAGAACAACTTCAACCTGCCGAGCAGTGCGCTCGCTGTGCAGCTCCTTCTTCTTCCACAATCGCAACACCTTTTCGTAGGACCGCTCCCTCATTTTCGAATGGGAGGTAAATCGCACATCCAAATCAGGGTATGCACACAAAGATCCGTCGCTACCGGATACGACACGGACTTCATGGTCCAACTTCAAGAGTTGAATCGTATCCGCGATAAACGATTCACTGATGGACAGGGGGCTGTGGCTGAACCAAAGTATTTTCGGCTTGGTCATTAAATCGTCGTTCATGATTATCACTTTGCTAGGACATCTTGCCCTCAATTAGCCAATCCAATACATTCAAAAAGCAACGGGAAGGTCGTGTTTTCATAGTGGCACAAAGTGCGGGCGCGAGAACACTCGATGAAGGCGGCGGCGTGGTAGGCGGGGATGATGACGGTGGCGTTCACGGGTGGGACTGGCACGGCATGACGGGGTTTACCCCATCACCCACCGGTGTTTCCGGTCGGCGGGGAGGTCGGTTCCGTGGAAGGACAAATCGATGAGCACCTCGGCGCTCAGAGCGGGCGCATCGGGGATGGATTTCGAAACCACGAGGGACACCGGAACGGTGGAGTCGGGTACCGCCCGCATGTCCGGAGCGAGGTGCGGAGCGAGGTCGGGAAACTGGGTGCGCAGGGCTTCCAGGTTCACGTGCGGGTCGACAATGGTGAGGGTGCGACCAGCGGCGATCAGGGAGCGGGCGAGGTCAACCATCGGCGACTCGCGCAGGTCGTCCGTGTCGTCCTTGAACGTCAGCCCCAGGAGCACGATCTCGTGGCCGCAGGCCCCGAGGACGAAGTCGGCCAGCCGCTGCTTGTGGTGCGCGTTCGACGCCAGCATCGCCCCGAGGAGCGGCGCATCCACGTCGGCGCGGACGGCCAGGCTGTTGATGGCCCGCACGTCCTTCGGCAGGCACGAACCGCCGAAGGGCAGCCCCGGCTTGAGGTACTTCTCGCAGATGTTCAGGTGCCGGTCGGCCAGGAAGATCCGGTTCGCCTCCGGGACGTCCACCCCGAAGGCGTGCCCGATGCTGTAAGCCTCGTTCGCGAAGGCCACTTTGATCGCGTGCCACGCGTTGTCCACGTACTTGATGAACTCCGCCGTCCGGTAATCCACGCAGAAAACCGGACCCGTGTCCGGCCCGTCGAACAGGGCTTGGATCGCCGCGGGAGCCTCGGAACCGCCTTGGGTGCCGATCACCGTGCGGGCGGAATGGAAGAAGTCGGAAATGGCACTCCCCTCGCGCAGGAACTCCGGCACGAAATAGACGGACACGCCGGGCAGCTCGCTGAAGAGCGGCGCCGCCACCGCGTCGATGGTCCCTGGCGGAATCGTGCTGCGGACGATGACGTGCCGCAGTTCCGGATGCTCCGCCGCCAGCCGGGCCAGTTCCAGCAGGGTGTTCCGGATGTAGCCCAGCTCCACCGTGCCGTCCTCCATGCTCGGCGTGCCCACGCAAACGATCGCCACCTCCGCACCGGACACCGCCTCGGAGGCCGCGTGGTGAGCCGTGATCGCACCGGAAGCCACGTGCTTCGCCACGACCTCGCCCAAACCCGGCTCGAAAATCGGCGACTCGCCCGACTGCAGCTGCCGCACCTTCCCGGATTTGATGTCGCACCCCTGCAACCGGTGGCCCTTTTCCGCAAGGCAGGCGATGTTCACCAACCCCACATAGCCCAGTCCAAAAACCGAAATCGTCATATCAAGCGTTCAAAAAGTTCATACGTCCTCCGCGCCACTTCCGGCCACGAATGTGTTTTTGCAATTTCGACACAACCGCCTCGCTGTGCAAGGGTGGTGGTGTTCAATTTTCGGCGGAGCGCGGCGGCGGCTTTGGAAGGGGATTTGGCCTGAAAGCGCTCCACGAAATCCGGGGAAACCCGCTCCCACTCCCCGGCGTTCACGTCGCTCATCACCACCGGCAACCCGCCCGCCAAGCATTCCAGCAGGGCATTCGACCCGGCAAGTTGGAGCAACGGCAGGAACGCCACGCTGCACGACTGGATCCGCGCGAGCAACGCCGCATCCGACACATTCCGGTGGTACTGCACGTGCGGAAAGGCCGCCAACTGCTGCGCCACCTCCTCGGGCAATTGCCGGTTCACCAGGTGAAAGTCCACCTCGGGCATCGCCTGAACGACCGCCACGTACACGTCCCAATCCCGGAACCAATTGCCCAGCGTCAGCACCCCTGCCCGGTCCGCTTGCTCGGCCGGCAACCCGGGCAAATCCACCCCCAACGGGATGACGTGGATGCGCTCCTCCGGCATCACGGCCCGCAGCACGTCGCGCTGGTCGGGGTGCGTGACGATGGCCGCAGCCAAGGCACGGAACCGCCCGCGGTTGAGCCGGTGCGTCAGCGCGGCGATGCGCCCGCCGTGGTCGCCGTGCGCCACCTCCCGCTCCAGCACGGCCGCCGGGTGGTGGAACGTGGCCACGATGGGCACGCGGGGAAAGAGGCGGTGGCTGAACCGGTAGTACTCCTCGCCGTACATTACGTGGACGACGTCCGGCCGGGGTGCGGCAAGGGCGCGCCATTCCGCGATCCATTTGTAATTCATTTGGGCGCGATCGAGGGCATTGCGCGGAAAATCCGGGTCGTTCTCGTTGTTGCCGAAGACGCGGTACTGCACATCATGCCGCGCGGCGAGTTCTGCCACCAACCGCTTGTACCCGCCGTCGGGTCGGTGGTGGTGGAACTGGGTGAGGAGGGCGAGGATGTGCATGGGGGGAGGGGACAGCCTGCGTCAAAGGTACCTTCAAAAAGCGAGAACGCGCCGTTGCATTGACGTGGTTGTCCCCCGCCGCGAGGAAACTGCAACACAACCAACCGAGTTTCCCCAGCATGCCCGACCTTTGCACCCGAAGCCAAGCCATGCGCCCCACGAACGACCCCATCACCCCCTTCAACGTGCTCAAGCGGACGTGGCCCCTGCTGTCCGCTGTGGAGCGCCGGCGGGCTGGGGGCATGCTCGGGCTGATCTTCCTCAACAGCTTCGTTGAGATCCTCGGTTTGGCCGCGGTCGTGCCCGTCATCGGCGTCGCGATGCGCCCGGAGCTCATCGAGGACAACCGCTGGCTGGCCCGCGCTTACGAGGCGACCGGCGCCCTCGGCATCGCGTCCCACGGCAGCTTCCTCGCGCTGCTCACGGCGCTGATGCTGGCGGGCTTCCTGTTCAAGGGGGCCTTTGGCCTCTTCGTCACGTGGGCGCAGAGCCGCTTTGCCTTGAGCGTGGGGCACCGCTTGGCGGGCCGGATGTGGACGAACCACTTTGCGAACAGCCTCGAGCGGATGCGCGCTGCGGATTCAGGCCAAATCCAAGGCAGCATCAACTCCTGGCCCCTGGCCTTCGCCAACGCGTTCATCACCGGCGGCTTGACGCTGTTGACGGAGGTGGCGGTGTTGGCCTTGATCGCCAGCGGCCTCGTCGTATACGAGCCGCTCATCCTGCTGAGCATCGCGGTGCTGCTCGCCATCGGGGTGACCATCATCCGCCGCACGACGAAGCACAAACTCAACGCGTACAGCGAGGCGCTGCAGCGCCTGGATCCGCGCTCGGTCACCCTCATCACGAACGCGCTGCGGGGCTTCCTCGAGGTCATCACCTTCCGGGCCTCGGACGCCGTGCGCGACAGCTACCTCCGGACGCGGCGCGAGATCTTCCGCATCAACGCGCACCGGAACGTGATGAACCAAATGCCCGCGAAGCTCTACGAGGTGCTGGCGGTGGGCATCATTGCGGCGGCCATTTTCTTGTCGCTGGTGATGGATTTGGCCAGCGATGCCTTTTTCGAACTGCTGACGCTGCTGGCCTTGAGCGCCTACCGCGTGATGCCGTCGATGAGCCGGATCAACGGCTACCTGATGAATATGCGCGCGAGCGCCTACCTGCTGCGGGCGATGGAGGAGGGCGTGGCCGGTGCGG
>CBFHLY010000059.1:0-5319 GCA_965656785.1 uncultured Flavobacteriales bacterium | reverse complement strand
GAGCACGATGCTGAAAAAGAATCGCATGTCCGCACATACGCAAGCAACGGTTCGAAGGTTACCTATTCGTAGTACGTCCCGATTGAATTCCTTATTTTTACCCGTTGATGTTGAACAGAACTCCCATCCCGCTGCGCTTCGCCTTTCGTTTATTGATGGTGTGCTTGGCTCTCGTGCCCAGTGCAGCCGGATTCGCGCAAGACGATTTGTTGCTCGTAAGCGGTACGTTGACCGATGACGGCAACCGCAAAAAGATGCCCGGTGTGGAAGTCGTCGTCTACCAGGACGGCGTAGAATATGACCGCATGACGACCGATGCGCGAGCGAGCTACAGTTTTGAACTCCCGCTGCGGCACGATTATGTTTTCAGTTACGAGTTCGACGGATACGGGAACAAGCGGATTCAAGTGGATGCGTCGAACGTACCGCTGGAGGACTTGAAGGGCGGATTCAACCTGGATTTGGACATGACGATGTTCACCCTGGTTGAGGGGTTCGATGTGACGATCTTGGAGGAGCCTTACGGGAAGGCAAGTTTTGATTCCCAGCGCAATACGGTTGCGTTTGACTTCGCGCACACGGACCGCATGCGGACGAAGGTGGACAATGAATTCGATCGCGTGGAGCGGATGGCTGAGCAATTGGCCCAAATGAAAAAGGACTTCGCTGACCTCATGACGCGTGGACAGCAATCCCTCGATCGGGAGGATTGGGAGGAGGCGCTGAACGCGTTCACGGATGCCTTGGCGCTGTTCGCTGACGATGCCCAAGCGCAGGCGAAGCAGGCGGAGGCCCAAGCAGGGGTGGATGCCGCCCGCGCAGCCGAGCAACTCGAAGCGGATTTCCGAGCCGCCCTCGAATCCGCCGAATCGGCCTTGCGTTCCGATCGGCTGGACGCGGCGCGTGAAGCGTTCCTTTCGGCCCAAAACCTGAAACCGGCAGCCACCGAACCGGCCGATGGGTTGGCCCGAGTGGCGGCACGCGAACAGGAGCTCGGCGCTGAAGCGCTCTACGCCGAGAAAATCAGCGCGGCGGACAAGGCGTTTGCCCAGGAGCGCTTCGATCAGGCCAAATCCCTGTACGAAGAGGCCAGCGTACTCGACCCCTCCGAGCGCTACCCCCGCGATCGCGCCGCCGATTGCCAGGCCCGGATGGACGCCTTGGCTGCCGACGCAGCGGTCCTCGCAGCACGAGCGGCCGAATACGAAGGGCTCATCGAACTCGCCGACAAGAACTACCGCGCGAAGAATTGGCGGGACGCCCTGAGGCAATACGAGGAAGCAGCGTCCCTGATGCCAGCTGAATCCCACCCCGTCGAGCGCGCCGAGTTGTGCCGCAAAAACCTCGAGGCAGCAGACGAAGCCGCAGCAGCTGCCGCCGCGGCTGCCAATGCCGCCGCGGCCGATGCAGAGCGCGACGCAGCGTACCAAGGCCACATCGATCAAGGGGATGTGGCGTTCGAGGCGGGGAATTGGGCAGCAGCGGTCGCGGCGTATGAGGCGGCCTTGGGCGTGAAACCGAATGAGCGCTATCCGGTCAGTCGGCTGGAGCGGGTCGAACGGGAGCAGGAGCGGGAGGCGGCGGCTTTGGCCGATGCCGCAGCCGCGGATGCTGCCGCTGCAGAAGCCGAGGCGAATCGCCGTGCAGCCGAAGCGGCCGCGCGCGAAGCTGCTGCGGCTGAGGCGGCAGCACAAGCCGATCGCGAAGCCCGTGCCGCCGCCGCAGCGGAAGCCGAAGCGGAGCAGGAGGCCCGCCGCCGCGCCGCGGAAGAAGATGCCCGCCGCAGGGCCCAAGAAGCGGCAGCCGCCTTGGACGTGGATGAGGACGATGAAGCAGAGGCGTATTACCGGGAAGCCCTTGCTTCAGAGCGCCGGGCAAAGGCCATGGAGGTCGAACGCGAGAAGGAACAGGTGCTCGATTTGAATCGCGATGCTTCAGACCGAGCGAAAGAACGGCGCGAAGCGGTGGAAGCGGATTTGGCCGATTTGACGGAATCCACCTCCGCAATGCACGCCTCGGGTGCTTCCCAGCACGCCCGTCGGGTGGAATCCAGTGCCGAGCGGAAAGCGTTGGTGGAAGAGCAGTCCGCCCGCATGGCGAACCGGGGCCAAACCCTGTCCCGCGATGGCATGCTCGACGTCCGCGATGATCATCAAGCGGTGACCCTCGTTTCCAACGAGCACCGCTACGATTACCGGGACGAAATGCCCGCAATTGAAGGGGAGTACCGAAATCAAGCGGATCGGAATGCCGACTGGAGCCGAGTGGCAGTGGAGCACCGCGAAGTGGCCTACGAAACGGCCACTTACGAGGCCGCGGAGTATGCAGCGCTGGGCGAAGGTGAACGCGAACGGTTGCGCGCCACGCAAGCGGACATCAATGCCACCCAATCGGGTCACGCTGCAGCGGAATTGGAGCGGTCCTTGCAGGCGGAAGATCGGCGATACGAGGCTCGTCAAGAAGTGTTGGCTTTGGATCGTGGAAGCGCGCCTGCGGCTGAGGACTACGAACTTGCACCCGAGGACGCGGATGTGGCTCCCGGCATCCAGGAGCAATCGTATGACATCCCCAATGGGTTGGTGATTGAGCGGACGGTTCGGGTGGGCAATCACGTCCGGCGCTTTCGTAAGGTGGTGACGAGGACGGGGGTGTATTACTTCGAAGGAGACGACAGCATTACGGAGGCCACATGGCGCCGAGAAACCACGGTGATCCTCGATTGATGGATGCGTCCGCGAGGTCGCGTTCGACCTTTGTCCTTCAGGCCGTTGCCCTGACGTTGGCGGTGCACGCTGCCGTTTTGGGAGGCGTTTGGTACTGGGATTTGGGGGAGGGGGCGCAACCCGTGGCGTATGCGGAAGTGGGGTTGATGGAGGAGCCGATGGAGTGGGTGGCCCCTCGATCGTTGGAGGCGGAGTTGCGCGCGTCTTGGGAAGGGCGCATTGCCAACGTTCAGTCCGACGCTTCGAAGTCCCGGGTGGCGGAGCGGGTGAATTCGGGGAGCCAAGCGATGGGGGAGGCGGTTGAGGCGGAGTTGCGGGCCTTTGAAGCGGCGGAGATGGCGCGGTTGGCGGCGGAGGAGAAGGATTTCGGTTTGGAGGGGGTGCCGGAGGTGGACGATCGGGAGGTGGAAACCTTGACGGGGTGGGATGCGCAGTACGACGGCGACGTCACGGTATCGTACGACTTGCCGGGGAGAAAAGCGAAGAAGTTGGACGTGCCGGGGTACCGATGCCAAGGGGCTGCGACCGTGGTCGTGGCGGTTGAGGTCACCCGGGCAGGGGATGTGCGGTCGGCGGAGGTGGCTGCGGATTTGGCCTTGCACTTGGAGGATTGCTTCATTCAAGCGGCGCTTCAAAGTGCTCGCCGAAGCACTTTTTACATTGACGAGCAAACCCGCAACGTGACGCGGGGCACGCTGACGTATCGGTTTGTGCCGCAATAGCAGGTCGGGACATCGAATCCTGTGCCCGACTTCGTAAATTGGCGGGTACTATGGAAACGACCCCTACTTCTCGCCTCAATTCTTCATTGCGCATCGGAATCATCCGGGAAGGAAAGGTGCCTCCCGATGCACGCGTGCCGCTGACACCTGCGCATTGCGTGGAGTTGATGCGCCGGTATCCCGAGGTGGAGGTGGTGGTGCAGCCGAGTTCCGTTCGGAGGATTGCGGATGCGGAGTACCGGGAAGCGGGGGTTCGGTTGGAGGAGGATTTGTCCTCGTGCTCCATCTTGCTCGGGGTCAAAGAAGTGAACAAACCCGACTTGATCGCGGATAAAACCTATTTGTTTTTCAGCCACACGTACAAGCTGCAACCGTACAATGCTCCGTTGCTTGCGGCCATCCTTGCGAAACGGATCCGGCTCATCGATTACGAGATGCTGCGTCGCCCGAGCGGCAAGCGCATCATCGGGTTCGGTCGTTGGGCGGGCTTGGTGGGGGCGTACAACGGCTTCCGAGCCTATGGTCACCGCACGAAGCGCTTTCACCTCAAGCCTGCAACGGAATGCCGGGATTTGGACGAAATGCTCGCGGAGGCGACGGCGCAAATATCGTTGCCTGCGGATTTCAAAATCGTGTTGACGGGAACCGGGCGTGTTGGGGCCGGGGCGAAGGAGGTACTGGATCACCTGAAGCTGCGTCGGGTTCATCCGGAGGATTTCTTGCGCATGTCCTTTCCCGAGCCGGTGTACACGCAATTGGAAGTGGAGGATTACAACGCGCACAACGAGGGACAGGCGTTCGATATGAAGGAGTTCAAGGAGGATCCCACGAATTTTCACAGCACGTTTCCACGCTTCGCTCACGCTGCGGATTTGTACATGGCGGGGCATTTTTGGGCAGAGGGTTCTCCGCTGTTGTTCACGCGGGAAGACCTGCGAGTGACAGGTTGGCGGGTCCAAACCGTGGCCGACATCAGCTGCGACATCGACGGTCCGGTGGCCTGCACGATTCGCCCTTCGACCATCGCAGATCCCTTTTATGGCTACCACCCCCAACGCGAGGAGGAGTGCGCTGCCGACGATGCTTCAGGCATCACGGTGATGGCGGTGGACAACTTGCCGTGTGAATTGCCCCGGGACGCTTCCATGGGCTTTGGTAATGAATTGATTGAGCACGTGTTGCCGCTTTTGATTGAAGGCGACCGGGATGGTATTTTACATGCGGCTACGGAAACGACGTTGGCCGGGGAGTTGAACGGTCCGTACAAATACCTCGAAGGGTACGCTGCGGCGGGTGCTGCAGTGCGTTGAGGGGCTGAATGACGTACCTTTGCGGGCTTGTTCTTTGTTTCTGGGGCCGATTTTGGATTTGACAGCGAGATGATATCGCTCGTAAGCATGCCGAGCACTTGTTAGCACAGCTCGTTAATCTTGAACTTTCAAGTCAGAAATGACAACACTTCCTACGCGCTCGCGGCATAATCGACTCAGTCGATTCGCCTAATCCCGTTACCAGGTAACGCGACGAGCTGCCCCAGGTTTGGCGTACGGACCCTTCCGCCAAATCAATGGGGTATCGGATAAATGGGACTAGCAAAGGATGGGTTCGACGTCCGGAGCGAAATTTACTGAACTACGCCGTTGGTGGGGTGCCCTTGCTCAGCCACCGGTCGACAATCAATTGAGGGATAAGCATGTAGAAAGCTAGTGGTGTCCTTGTTTGGACGGGGGTTCGACTCCCCCCGGCTCCACCATAAGGCTTAAAACGCTGGTTTTGAATTGTTTGAATCGATTAGGTAAAACGGATTAACGGGTTAGGCCGCCATGAGCCGTAAATACGAGGATTTCGGTGCTGTTGCCATGGTGGCAAGAACC
>CBFHLY010000058.1:0-5538 GCA_965656785.1 uncultured Flavobacteriales bacterium | reverse complement strand
TTGGAATCGAGGAACTCCTTGAAGTAATTCCGGGTGGTGTTGTGCTTTTGCCAAAGCGTGTAGGAACATTCTTTGTCAATCACTCCTTTCAGGCGGTCGTTGTGCTCCTCCCACATCCGGAGCAACATCTGCTGGCCTGAGCTGGTGTGAAAACCGAAAAGGACATCCCGAACCATTTCGGGCGTGACCACCTCATTGTCCATCAGCAACTCGTTGTGCGCATCCATCGCACGGTGCTTGATGGTTTCCAGGTAGGTGATGAGCTGCTCGTTTTTCCCGCGCGGGAACGGCATGCCTCGTTTCGAATCCCACTCTTTCGGGCGGATTCTGTGGTGAACGGTGGACGCTGTTTTGCGGCCTCCGATCGTGATGCGAAGCAGAATGGGCGCTGTGCCTTCTGCGTTGATTTTGCTCTTGTTCACGAAGAACAACAGCCGAAATGAATTAGTCCGCGACATGATTTTGCGGTTTGTGGACGCCTCCAGGCTTTCCTGGATTTGTCCGGTTAACATCATGTCCTCACTTCAATGCGAATCTAACTGCATCCCTTGAAAGTGTTCGGTGTCATTTCGTGCATTAGGGTGCAATTCAGCGAAATTTTTCGCTCGGCCTTCACCCGACGTTTTTCGGAGCTCTTTTGGATAACTGTAACCCCCCTCGAAAGGGGGTTACACTTTGGAACATTCTGAGTTCACTCAAACGCACTATATTTCACAAAAAAACTCGGGAATTGCTTCCCGAGTTCACTGATTTTCATCAATATGCACCGTTGCGCATATTTAAGAGCGGAGAGACCGAGACTCGAACCTCGGAGACCGCTAAATCAGCCCTCATCTAGAAGAAACAGCAACGGAAAGGCAAACCCTAAACCATTCATTTTCAACAACCCAAAAAAAAACCCCAGATTCTCACCCCTGAATTCAGTTAAACTGAATGGTCGAAGTGCCTTCAAAGGGCGCTGGAAGCCGCACGGGCATTGGGGTTTGGAGGAATCGACACAGCAAAAGGCCTGGATTTTTCAAACCGCCCCGAAACGGCCGGTCAGGGGGCCTTGCACGTGCAGCGGGTGCATGGACTGTTGCGGTTGCATTCGAGGCGGGCTTTAAAGGCGCGCGCCTTCGCCGCGGGGAAGTCGAAGTGGGTGTCGCCGGCTTGGACCTCGTCGGGCGAATAAAGCAGGTGGGCGCTGTGCGGCCGGGCGTTGTATTCGGCGATGGCCGTGGCTGCGATTTGGACCAAATGATCGTGGTTCACCAGCCGCTGGCCATGCAGGGTCTCCGACTTCAAGGTCAGGAAAAGCCGCTCCACCATCGAATTCGAGTGGCGGATGTCGCGCTTCGCCACATCGTGAACGAGCTTGCGCCGGCAGCTCCGCAGGAATTCCGCCATCATCTGGTTGTCGTACTCGGATCCCCCGTCGGTGATGATGCGGGGAGCCGCGTCCGGGTAGCGCGCCAGCGCCGATTTCAGGCAGGCCAGCGCGTGGAGGGCCGACACGTTGCGCTCGACGCGGTGGGCCACGACCTGCTTCGAGTGGTTGTCCTTGATCGCGTAGAGGTAGCTCGTGGTACCGTCCTCCAGCTTCACGTGGCTGATGTCACCGTGCCAAATCTGGTTGGGGCGAGTGGCGCGGATGCCCTCGGGTTTGGGCGGCTTGGCGAGCTGCCGAGCGGGCCGAAGGCCGAACCGCCGGATGTAGCGGTAAGCCGTCGATCGCCCCATCCCGAAGTCATGGTTCCGCACGCCGCGTGCCCAAATGGACGACGTCGGCCAATGCCGCCTGCTCGGATCGTTCACGGCATCGCGCAGCCGGGCGAGTTCCTCCGGACTGACTTGGCCCGGGAAGCGGCGCGCGCAGAGGGATTGCGGACTGGACTCGCAGGGCGTTTCGAGTTTGGCCAAATTGTAAGCATAGCGGTTCTGCGGCACCCCGAACAACGCCAACACCCGCCCCTGCGACGGCCGTCGATCCTCCTCCTCGAAAAAGCGCGCAAAATCCCCCGTCAGCTCGTCCATGAACTCCAAATACGCCCGCCGGCCCACCTGCTCCTCCAGCCGCCGCGCCGCCCGCACCACCCGCCTTACGAACCGCGCCATGCGCTGCCGCTCCGCGGCCTGAACCTCGGACACCAACCCCTTCCGCTGCGCCCCCGTCAGCCCCACCTCATACCGCTCCGGCTTCTGCCGCCGCCAATACGACCGCGTGGCCGGCGGGATGGATTGGATGTCCTTCGGCTTCAACAATTCGCGTTCCAAGCCGAGGGCAAATGCGATGCGGGTGTGGTTCGTGGCGGTGTTTTTCATGTTGGATAATACTTCAATTCATCCGCAATAAAATTCATTTTCGAACCCAAGCCTCAAGACACCGGAAGCCGTTGCACTTATGATGACAAATAAATAAGGTGCTTGTTGTGTTTGATGGAATCAACCAAAGCCCGATTCTTCAAGGATGTTATGGAGACCAAATCCACCGTCCGACCCAACTCCAACTTGTCCTTCAATTCAAAAAAGTTTCCAGCATAATCTAAGAAGGGAAGTCCTTCTGAAAACGTGACCAAAATGTCCACGTCGCTTTGGCCTGAGAATGCACCAGTCACGGCAGAGCCAAAAAGCTCTGCGCGCTCAATATGATGAGCACGAAAGATCTCGTGCAACTCATGTGAATTTAGGACCTGCCAAATTTCCATGAGAAAAAGATGAACCAAAAACGTCGCATTCTACAGGCCCGCGCGACACGTGCTCCGTCAACGGCTCCTCAAATGCGCACGAAATAAAAAAACCAACGACGCAAATCGTTGGTTTTCAATGTTTTGCGGAGAGACGGGGATTCGAACCCCGGAGGAGTTGCCCCCAACACGCTTTCCAGGCGTGCGCCTTAAGCCGCTCGGCCACCTCTCCAAAGCCTTCGTACGAAGGGCTGCGAAATTAAGCACAAACCCCGCACCATCCAACCCCCACCCCGCATCAAATCAACGAACTGAAATCGGAGCGCTCGCCGCGCAAGTTGGCCGCCAGGGCCGCCCGCACGTCGGCGCGTTTGTCCCCGTGAACGGCCAGCACGTGCATCATCTTCGTGAGCGCCGCCTCCGTCGTCATGTCGCCCCCGGGAATGACCCCGCAATCGCGCAGCAAGTGCGCCGTCGCGTAGCGCTCCGGGTGCACCGCTCCATGCCCGCACTGCGAGACGTTCACCACCGTCACCCCTCGGTCGCTCGCCGCGATGAGGGCCGAGCGCAGGCGGCTGTCGTTGGGCGCATTCCCCGAGCCATACGTCGCCAGCACCAGCCCCTTCAACTCCTCCCACGCCAGCACCCGCTCGAGCACCTCCATCGACATCCCCGGAAAAATCGGCAACCACGCAACGCGCTCCTCCAAGTCGTTCCACGTCGTCAACGCCGGCGCCTCGTCCCGCCAAAACATCGGCACGTTGTACAAAATGTCCACCCCCGCTTCCGCCAACGCCGGATAATTCGGACTGACAATGGCCTGCAACGACTCGGCGCTCTCCTTGTGCGTCCGGTTGCCCCGGAACAACGACGAGCCGAAATACACCGCCACCTCCTGAATCAAGGGCTCACCGAAGCGTTTCGCCGCCGCGATCTCCACCGACGAAAGCAGGTTCTCCCGCCCATCAGTGCGCGGCAACCCGATTGGAAGTTGGCTTCCCGTTAGGATCACCGGTTTGTGCAACCCCCGCAGCATGAAACTCAGCGCACTCGCCGTGTAGGCCAACGTATCCGTCCCATGCAAAATGACGAACCCATCGAACTCGTCGTAGCGCGCCGCAATGATGGCCACGAGCCGCCGCCAATGCGCCGGCCCCATGTTCGAAGAATCGATCGGCGGATCGAAACTGTGCGCATCGATGACCCGCCCCGGCTGATCCAACTCCGGCACGTGCCGGTGAATTTCGCTGAAGTCGATGGGCACCAAGCCCCCCGTTACGGGATCCTGAGCACTCCCTATGGTGCCGCCCGTGTAAATGATCAATACGCTCGAGTCCGACGTCGTCACCATGCTCCTTCCGATTTCAGTCCAAACAACCGCTCCGCATTGGCCGTCGTCACCTCCGCCACTTCCGCCACAGGCACCTCCCACCAATCCGCCACCTGCTGCGCGACGTGCGCAACGTACGCACTCTCATTCCGCTTCCCCCGGAACGGCACCGGCGCCAAATACGGGCTGTCCGTCTCCAGCACCACCCGATCCCGCCGAACCCCACGCAACGTCGGCTGCAATCCCCCGTTTTTGTACGTCGCCACGCCCCCGATGCCCAGGTAAAAGTCCCCGTACTCGACGATGCGCTCAGCATCCGCCAGCGTCCCCGTGAAGCAATGGACGACACCCCGCAGCGCGTCATCGTTCACCTCGTCGAGCAGCGCGAACAACTCCGGAAACGCCTCCCGCACGTGAATCACCACCGGCAAGTCGAACGCCTTCGCCCACGCCACCTGCCGCCGAAACGCCTCCTGCTGCAGCCCCAACGTCGACTTGTCCCAGTACAAATCCACCCCAATCTCCCCCACCGCCACGTACTCGTCCGGATGCGCCCGCAACTCCGCCTCGATCGCGCCGAGCTCGGCTTCCAGCGAATCCGCCGCCACGTGACACGGATGCAACCCCATCATCCCCCGGCACATCGCCGGCCACTCCGCCATCATCGACCGCACCCGCGGGATGCTTTCCGCATCGATGTTCGGCAGGAGGAGCGTGTCCACGCCGGCTTCGAGGCAGCGGGCGATCGCCTCGGCGCGGTCGCCGTCAAACTTGGGCTGGTAGAGGTGCGTGTGGGTGTCGATGAGTCGCATGGCCGCGCGAAGGTAAGGTGGTCGCCGTAGCTTTGTGGCATGACCCGCGCCCTGTTCATTCGCTTCAGTTCCATTGGGGATTTGGTGTTGACCGCGCCGGCGGTGGCGGCTTTTCGCACGGCGGTGGACGGGCCGGTGGAGGTGCATTTCCTGACCAAAACCGCTTTCGCCCCCGTCGTAGCCGGCTTCGGCGCGTTGATCGACGTGGTCCACACGGTGGAACGTTCGGGCTCGGAGGCGGTGCCGGCTTTGAAGGCGGTGGGCTTCGATCACGTGGTGGACCTGCAGTCGAACGTGCGGTCGCGCGCGGTGACGCGCGGGCTCGGCTTGCTCTCGACGTTTCGGGTCGATAAGCGGAATGGGGCCAAATGGGCGCTCGTCCACGGCTTCCGCCGAACGGGGGTTTCGCCGATCGTGGAGCGGTACGTGGGGGCGTTCGCGCCGGCCTTTTCGGGGGCGGCGGTGCCGTCGGCGTGGCCGGCTTTGTTCGAAGGGGCGGACTTGCCGCCGGGTTTCGATGGCGGGTCGCCTTGGAGCGTGATTGCGCTCGGGGCGGCGCATGGGGGGAAGGCCGTGGACCGGGCGGTGCTGGAGGCGGCGATTGCGGCGACGCCGGGGCGGGTGGTGCTGGTGGGCGGCGAGTCGGAGCGGGCGTTGGGCGAATCGCTGGGCGCGGAGTCGTGGGCGGGGCGGACTTCGGTGGCGGAGTCGGCCGCCCTGTTGCGGGGGG
>CBFHLY010000057.1:0-5586 GCA_965656785.1 uncultured Flavobacteriales bacterium | reverse complement strand
TTGGGTTACAGTTTGGAATCGCCGTTTTGCGAGGATTCTTCACAAATATGCGCTTTATTTCCCTTTGTTTCACTGGCTTCGAGCGGAAATCGCAATTGGGCAGGAATCGAACCTAAACGAGCGCAATCAATTGATTTCAAGAGATTCAGGAAATGTCGAGGTACAAATCAGAACATTATGAAAACGCGAGAAATCTTCGGATCGGAGCCCGCCTGGGCAAATCACCCTGTTCAAGGCAAAATGCTTGGGGAGGGAATCGGATTTGGCCGTGAAGACAGCTTTCGAAGTCTGATCTTTCATGAATCCAAAAGTCGGCCTCACAAACCGCACCTCCATGCGAAAGATTAAATACCCCCCCAAACCCAATACCAGTGCGGCATCCTTGTTCAACTCAAAGCGCTTTTACCATTCAGATCAATTGAATTCTTGGTTGAGAATCTGCGGTAGAGACCAGAATAACACGCAACTTTTGCTTAATTGGCATAAGCACCTCGTGATTTCTCCGCCAAGCAGCGAGCTGAGCCAGATTGAATTCAAATCGATGCAAAATGAATCGACTTCTTTAGGGATGGCACAGGCCGCGCTCCGAACGGTTGCGGATGACCACTTTCCATTAGCGCTGAATTATGGGGTTAGCAGCGGGAAGTCAAACCGCCAAAAGCCTGGCTCTGATGTCGTGCATCCGAGCAGCGTTTTCCCCAACCCTGTGGGCGATTGGTCGTTCATTACGGTTCATGCTCCAGAAAGTGTGGACCGGGTTCAAATTGAAGTGCGGGACGAGATGGGACGCATTATTCAACAGGATCAACTCAAGGGAGGTGTGGGCTACATACCTTTAAATACGGCGCAGATGAAACGAGGTGTCTATTTGTGCTCCGTGTTCTTCGACGACATCCATGTTTCAACCGAGAAAATCATTAAACTCTAACGTCATGAAGGTTCTTATTTCAACCGCTTCGCTTTTAATATTTACTTTTTATTCGGCGCAAGGAAAGAGTCAAGGTGAAGATTTTTTTTGTCCTATGGCCGGCCATTGCATCGCTCCACTCGAAGAAGGGAAAACGGAACTTCAATTGACTGAGTGGCCCGATTCTGAATACGATATTCTCGCAATTGGAGGAAGGGTAGGTGATTCTGTCGTTTCGAGCTGCGACCATTACGACGCAGAGAATGACCTTTGGAATCCAATTTCGTCCCTACCAAACGCGAGGGTCGAATTCACCACGCACACATTCGCAGGAAAAGTCTACGTCATTGGAGGTTGGGATGGGGATTCTACCGTCTACAATGACATCCTTGAATTCGACCCATCTGTTGGAGAATGGGATGTGGTTACATCCTTGCTCGGGCCAAGGAAAGGGCACGCTTCTGTGCACGAAGGACCAATGGAGTCGGGATCCATACTCGTTTGCGGTGGAAATAATGGCACGGCGGGGTTGGCAACGTGCGAACTCGTCAATTTGCTGAATTACGAAGTGCTACCTGCAGACACCATGGTTGAGCCTCGGGAGCGATTCCAGCTTTTTAGAATGGAGAAGTATTCCTCGGAGCAGTTCACGATGAATATTGGCGAGACCTGGAAGGATGGCTACGACTGGATATTCCCACCACCTAATATTTATTCTGACTATAATTTCCCAGTTCCTGATAATTACCAAGGCATTATGGTTTCGGGCGGCTACAATTACGAATTGAACAGCCCAACATCTAGCTGTGAACTCTACTTAGGCGGAAATTGGATTCCGGTTCAAGATTTGCCAATCCCTCTTTCAGAATACTCGTACGGAATGAATAGTAACCCCTATGTGTTTGAGCCATATGTATCGGGAGAAGCATATTTCGAAGAAGAACGAACGTTTCCAAAATGCTCACCATACCTCTATGGTGGAGTTACATCGTATTCAGAATCTGGCGAAGAAGTCCTGTCAAATAACTTCATGGCTTACAACATGGAATCATCTGAGTGGGAGTCCATATCCCTCGATCCAACATGGGCCGATTTGGCAGACAAAAACCAGGTTCTCCTGCACGCACCAAGAATAGCCTTTGGGTCGTGGGAGGATGACCATAATAGTTTGATATATATAATCGGAGGAGACCCTGAGGATGCGCCGTTTGCAGACAATGGCTTGTCAATACAAATTTATCATGACGAAACACCTGTTTACTACGATATAGATTGGAGCTTTGGATGGGGAGAGCCTGATGAATCCATCCCCGAGCTCTGCTTGAATAATCCGGGATTTATTCAACGAGGAGAAAGGGGGTATGTCGTGGGCACAGGTACCGAGGCTACAAGCGTCTGGTTTGACCTTTCCCCGGTTAACATGAATCTGAGCAGTGTAAGGGAACGCTCGCTCAACTTGCTGAAAGCATTTCCGAATCCAGCTCAAGACATGATTACATTGAATGGAGTAAGCCATCAGCTAAAGTGGGAGCTCTACAATTCTGGAGGTCAACAGGTTCTATCAGGCCATGGGCAAGAAATCAGGGTCAATAACTTGTCCCCGGGGCTTTACCATTTGCATACAGAGGACGGCCGTAAAGCGATTGTTATGGTGGAGTAAATCGGAGAGACCCAGAAATGGACTCGCCAATCTTTAAGTCCCGTTCGTCTCTCCCACTCTCGAACCTAAACCGAATAAAGCTGCGCCAGGCGCGGCTTTTTTCGTTTTGAGCCCTTTCGGGGAGCGGAGAGACCAACTCTCGAACCAAATCAGTGCAACTCATTGATTAGAAACCTCTCAAGGGGGTTACACTTCACACTTGGGTTACAGTTTGGAATCGCCGTTTTGCGAGGATTCTTCACAAATATGCGCTTTATTTCCCTTTGTTTCACTGGCTTCGAGCGGAAATCGCAATTGGGCAGGAATCGAACCTAAACGAGCGCAATCAATTGATTTCAAGAGATTCAGGAAATGTCGAGGTACAAATCAGAACATTATGAAAACGCGAGAAATCTTCGGATCGGAGCCCGCCTGGGCAAATCACCCTGTTCAAGGCAAAATGCTTGGGGAGGGAATCGGATTTGGCCGTGAAGACAGCTTTCGAAGTCTGATCTTTCATGAATCCAAAAGTCGGCCTCACAAACCGCACCTCCATGCGAAAGATTAAATACCCCCCCAAACCCAATACCAGTGCGGCATCCTTGTTCAACTCACAGCGCTTTTACCATTCAGTTCAATTGAATTCTTCGTTGAGAATTTGCGGTAGCGACCAGAATAACACGCAACTTTTGCTTAATTGGCATAAGCACCTCGTGATTTCTCCGCCAAGCAGCGAGCTGAGCCAGATTGAATTCAAATCGATGCAAAATGAATCGACTTCTTTAGGGATGGCACAGGCCGCGCTCCGAACGGTTGCGGATGACCACTTTCCATTAGCGCTGAATTATGGGGTTAGCAGCGGGAAGTCAAACCGCCAAAAGCCTGGCTCTGATGTCGTGCATCCGAGCAGCGTTTTCCCCAACCCTGTGGGCGATTGGTCGTTCATTACGGTTCATGCTCCAGAAAGTGTGGACCGGGTTCAAATTGAAGTGCGGGACGAGATGGGACGCATTATTCAACAGGATCAACTCAAGGGAGGTGTGGGCTACATACCTTTAAATACGGCGCAGATGAAACGAGGTGTCTATTTGTGCTCCGTGTTCTTCGACGACATCCATGTTTCAACCGAGAAAATCATTAAACTCTAACGTCATGAAGGTTCTTATTTCAACCGCTTCGCTTTTAATATTTACTTTTTATTCGGCGCAAGGAAAGAGTCAAGGTGAAGATTTTTTTTGTCCTATGGCCGGCCATTGCATCGCTCCACTCGAAGAAGGGAAAACGGAACTTCAATTGACTGAGTGGCCCGATTCTGAATACGATATTCTCGCAATTGGAGGAAGGGTAGGTGATTCTGTCGTTTCGAGCTGCGACCATTACGACGCAGAGAATGACCTTTGGAATCCAATTTCGTCCCTACCAAACGCGAGGGTCGAATTCACCACGCACACATTCGCAGGAAAAGTCTACGTCATTGGAGGTTGGGATGGGGATTCTACCGTCTACAATGACATCCTTGAATTCGACCCATCTGTTGGAGAATGGGATGTGGTTACATCCTTGCTCGGGCCAAGGAAAGGGCACGCTTCTGTGCACGAAGGACCAATGGAGTCGGGATCCATACTCGTTTGCGGTGGAAATAATGGCACGGCGGGGTTGGCAACGTGCGAACTCGTCAATTTGCTGAATTACGAAGTGCTACCTGCAGACACCATGGTTGAGCCTCGGGAGCGATTCCAGCTTTTTAGAATGGAGAAGTATTCCTCGGAGCAGTTCACGATGAATATTGGCGAGACCTGGAAGGATGGCTACGACTGGATATTCCCACCACCTAATATTTATTCTGACTATAATTTCCCAGTTCCTGATAATTACCAAGGCATTATGGTTTCGGGCGGCTACAATTACGAATTGAACAGCCCAACATCTAGCTGTGAACTCTACTTAGGCGGAAATTGGATTCCGGTTCAAGATTTGCCAATCCCTCTTTCAGAATACTCGTACGGAATGAATAGTAACCCCTATGTGTTTGAGCCATATGTATCGGGAGAAGCATATTTCGAAGAAGAACGAACGTTTCCAAAATGCTCACCATACCTCTATGGTGGAGTTACATCGTATTCAGAATCTGGCGAAGAAGTCCTGTCAAATAACTTCATGGCTTACAACATGGAATCATCTGAGTGGGAGTCCATATCCCTCGATCCAACATGGGCCGATTTGGCAGACAAAAACCAGGTTCTCCTGCACGCACCAAGAATAGCCTTTGGGTCGTGGGAGGATGACCATAATAGTTTGATATATATAATCGGAGGAGACCCTGAGGATGCGCCGTTTGCAGACAATGGCTTGTCAATACAAATTTATCATGACGAAACACCTGTTTACTACGATATAGATTGGAGCTTTGGATGGGGAGAGCCTGATGAATCCATCCCCGAGCTCTGCTTGAATAATCCGGGATTTATTCAACGAGGAGAAAGGGGGTATGTCGTGGGCACAGGTACCGAGGCTACAAGCGTCTGGTTTGACCTTTCCCCGGTTAACATGAATCTGAGCAGTGTAAGGGAACGCTCGCTCAACTTGCTGAAAGCATTTCCGAATCCAGCTCAAGACATGATTACATTGAATGGAGTAAGCCATCAGCTAAAGTGGGAGCTCTACAATTCTGGAGGTCAACAGGTTCTATCAGGCCATGGGCAAGAAATCAGGGTCAATAACTTGTCCCCGGGGCTTTACCATTTGCATACAGAGGACGGCCGTAAAGCGATTGTTATGGTGGAGTAAATCGGAGAGACCCAGAAATGGACTCGCCAATCTTTAAGTCCCGTTCGTCTCTCCCACTCTCGAACCTAAACCGAATAAAGCTGCGCCAGGCGCGGCTTTTTTCGTTTTGAGCCCTTTCGGGGAGCGGAGAGACCAACTCTCGAACCAAATCAGTGCAACTCATTGATTAGAAACCTCTCAAGGGGGTTACACTTCACACTTGGGTTACAGTTTGGAATCGCCGTTTTGCGAGGATTCTTCACAAATATGCGCT
>CBFHLY010000056.1:0-8365 GCA_965656785.1 uncultured Flavobacteriales bacterium | reverse complement strand
CGGATCCACTCCGCCTCGTGCCCGATGGGGTTCCCCATGCCCTCCCCGAAGATCCGTTGGTGGTGCAGTACGTTTTCCCTCCGGTTCCTCCCCGGAGCGCGTTCGTGCCGACCACTGTACGTCCCGAAGTGCTGGATGCACGACCGGATCCAAGCCCCGCTGTCCCGCGTCGTCAGGATGAATTTCGCCCGCGGATAGCGCGCATCGAGTTCCGCGTAATACAGCGGCCACGGAAAGTCCTCGGTGGAGTCGTAGTGCGCCATTTCCTGCATCAGCCCTTGGATGACCTCCGGCAACAGGTTGTGCTCATCGAACTGGGCTTGTGCGAGGTCGCAATCCGCATAGGGCGTGCGCCGATTGTTCCGCCACCGCAATGCCCGGTAGTCCAGGTGCTCCAGCGCCGTGGACAAGGTCGTCGTCCCCGTCTTCCCAAATCCCAGCCCAAACACCTTCGACCGCTCGCGGAGGAACCGCCGTTTGACGGCGTGCAGCTTCCGGGACAGCAACGCCCGCGTAGCCGTGGGGTTAAAATCACTCATGGCAGCAGCACGTTGGTCATTCCGTCATGCTACGGGCCACGACGCAATTGCCAAGGACGAGTACGTCCATGTGGGTCCGGAGGTAGCAATCGAGGGCGTGCTCCGGCGCGTTGACGATGGGCTCGTTTTCGTTGAAGCTCGTGTTCAGGAGGATGGGGACACCGGTCTTAGCGTGGAAGGCTGAGATGAGGGCGTGGTAGCGGGGGGCAACATCGGGGAGGACGCTTTGGAGGCGGCCCGAGCCATCCACGTGGGTGACGGCCGGGATTTCACCGCGTCGCTCGGGGCGGATGGGGAACACCTTTTCCATAAATGGCACCGGCTCATCGCGCTCGAACCACGCGCCCACGTGCTCGGCGAGAATGGACGGGGCAAAGGGTCGGAAGCTCTCGCGTCGCTTGATTTTTGAGTTCAGCAAGTCCTTCGCGTCAGATCGGCGGGGATCCACCAGAATGCTGCGCGCACCGAGGGCTCTAGGCCCAAACTCCGCCCGCCCACTGAACCAACCCACCACGGCGCCATCGACCAGCGCATCGGAAACTGCGTCGCACAGGTCAGCCAGTTCTGCGTACCTCGTGTAGTCAATGCCCTTGGCTTCCAAGATTGCCGCGATGGCATCGTCGTCAAACTGCGCGCCGGTGTATGCACTGAAAATCGGTGCGGTGCGGGGGCGCCCAAGTTGCTGGTGCAGGTGGTACTGGGCGGAACCCATCGAGATGCCCGCATCGTGCCCTGCCGAGGGGATGTAAACCTCCGTAAAAGGTGTGTTGCGGGTGATTTTGCCGTTCGCGACGCTGTTTTGGGCCACCCCACCGGCAATGCACACGCGATTCAGTCCGGTAAGTTCATGCAAGTACCTCAAAATGTGGAAGATGACCTCCTCGGTGTGCCGCTGCACGGAAGCGGCAACGTCCATGTGGTGCTGGGTCAGCGGCTCCCCTGGCTGGCGCGCGGGCCCCAACAATTCGTCAAAACGCGCGCTGAAAATCGGCGCGACCGTCGGCAAGTGGTCCGGATAAGTCACGACGCCACCGCTCATGTCGAAGTACTCTGCATTCCACCCGTACATTCCACCCGGCTTAAGGGGCAAGACCCGCGCGACCTTCTCTACGTAACGCGGCTCGCCATAAGGAGCGAGGCCCATGACCTTGTACTCGTCCCCGTAGTGCGGAAAACCGAGGTATTGCGTAAACGCTGTGTAGAACAGGCCCACGGATGCAGGGAAGTCCACCGATTCGAGCACTTCGATGTCAGTGCCGCTGCCTCGTGCCAGCATGGTTGTGGTGAAATCGCCCGACCCGTCGATGCTCAGGATGGCCGCTTCTTCAAACGGCGAGGGATAAAACGCGCTCCCAAGGTGGCTGCGGTGATGCTCAATGAACTGCAACTTCGCGCGAACGGCCTCGGTGTCGCAGTCAGCTTCCACCTCGCGGAACATGGTGTGGAGCAGTTCGATGTCGTCCTTGTTTGCACTCCGTTGGTTCCAAAGCGCACGCGCTACCTTCGGATATTTCAAGACAAAGGCGCCCTTGTTCAGTCGTTTCGCGCTCGGATCACGGCCAATCGTGATGGCCGTGAGGTCCGCTAAGGAGCACCCTGCTTCGCGCAAACAAAAGCGAATGGCTTCGGATGGGAATCCCGCCCAGTGCTTGATCCGCCGGAAGCGCTCTTCCTCTGTGGCGGCAAGGAGGACGCCGTCGACGAAAATGGCGGCGGAAGAGTCGGCGTGGTAAGCGTTGAGGCCGAGTACGTATTCGGGCATGCTTCGGTCTTGGTTGGGTGCAAATTTCAATACGAAGTTAGGCACAACGCACCGAAGCGGCGAGGGCCGCGACCAACTGGATTCCGGAAGTTGTAAATTGCCTGCTCTGTCAAGTCCACCGCGACACGTCCAGCCCGGTCATTGCTGCGAACCGCGCGTTCGACGGGGCGAAGTGCGCCGCGAGCCGCGACCGGGTCTCCTCGCGCATGGGCTCAAACGTGTACCTGCGCTCGTGGCTCACCAAGGCCGGCAGCGGCAGCGGGCGCAAACCGAGGAACTCCTGAACCCGCAGCACCTCCCGCTCGTGGTGTTCCTTGAGGTCCTCCTGGAGCATCAGGTGCACCTGCTCGCGCGGAAACACCGCCCAGAGGTTCTCCACGATGCGGTCGTAGGCCCCGTGGGCCAGGAACGTGTAGTAGTTCCGCTCGGACGGGGTGCCGATGGCCTCGCAGTGCAGAGCGTCTTCAAACCCTTCGCTGATGAGCCCGCGCTGCCGCACCATGTTCCAGTGGCTGTAAGCCCGCTTCACCGGATCGCGGAAGGAGCAAATGAGCCGCATGTCCGGCCGGTAGGCCCGGATGAGTTCGAGCTGAAGGCGCCCCGGCCGGCCGGTGAATGCGTAGGCCGGAGAAGCCTCGAACCGCTGCCTTCCAGGGACGTAGTCCTTCAGCCGCCAGTGCGTGGCGTACCCCAGCTGCTGGACCAGCGTCATGCCTTCGGCGCGTTCGAATTTCGAGAAGAACTCGACCTCCTTGTACTTCGACAGGGCGCAGTCGGGGTGCTGGTTCAGGATGTCGGCCAGGGCGGTCGTCCCGCATTTTTGGACGCCGACGATGAGGAAGGAAGGAGATAATGCTCGGATCATGGGGAAAGGAATTCAGTCGTTCAATAGCCGGTTGAGGAGTCGGGCGGCCCAACGCGGAACGCGCACCCGACCGATTTCCGCCGAGAGCACCTTCATTTCGCGGTCGATGCCGTGCGCTTGGAACAGCGCCTCCGCCTCGCCATACGCGTCGTCGTAGCGCAGCATGCTCTGCAAGGGACGGGTGTGCACCATCACCACGCGGTCGAGGATGGCGCACCCCCGCCGCGGCCGCCCGATGAGGTGCCACCACCAGTGGTCCAGCCCGTAGCTCGACACGTTCGCCTTGAACGACGGCGCACACGCCGCCAACGCCGCCGCTGAGAAGCACGGGGCCATCACCTCCACGAAGTTCGTCCAGCGCAACGTAAACGGAACCTGCACCTCCGTGATCCGGTGGTTCGGGTAGCCGCACACCGCCGGCTGCCCGATGGCAATCCCGTGGCGCGCCATGGCCGCAAACAGCTCCTCGATCGACTGCTGCGCGATGGCCAAATCGTCGTCCGGCAGCCACACGCATTCATACCCGGACCAGTCGAACACCCCTTGCTCGCGGAGCGTTTCCATGAGGTGCAGTTTTTGGCCTTTGAAGCGCATCAGCCGATCGCATTCGCCCGCGTACTGCTCCGCCCGCGCCGCGTCATCCCCGTAGTAGATGAGCCACAGGTCGAAGCTGCGCTCCGCATTCATCGCCCACATACGGTGCAAGCTCGTGTCGCCTACCGCGCTGAAAACAAGGTGTTTACGCTGCATGGTCATTCAGGTGTCGCTGCGCCAACTTCATGGCGCTGTTGACTGCTTGGTGCATGTCGAGGTAGGCGTAATTGCCGAGCCGCCCGCAGAACGTGATGTGCGGGCATTCCGCCTCCGCCAGTTCCTGGTACTGCTTGTACAACGCGCGGAACGCGCCATCGGCGTCCTTCACGGGGTAGTAGCGCTCGCCGTTGTTTTCCTGGTAATCGCAGGGCGTCTCGAACGTCAGCGTGGTCAGCTCCGGGTTGTCGCCGTGGGCCGGGAAGTGCTTCCATTCCGTGACCCGGGTGTGCGCGCCGGTGTGCGTGAAGTTGACGTTGGCCGTCGGAAACAGCCGCGGAACGGGCACGTGCTGCGTGGTGAACCGGATGCTCCGGTAGGGGAGTGGCCCAAACCTCAACCCAAAAAACACATCAATCGCCCCCGAATAAAAGACGTGCTCAAAGTCCGCAAAATCGACGGCGTCCGCTGCCGTCCCCAGCCGCACCTCGATCCGCTCCGAATCCACCATCCGCTCCACGAGGCGGGTGTAGCCCTCCGCTGGCATCTGCTGGAACGTGTCCTCCGGGAAGTACAGCTCGTTGTCGTCCTCCCGCACCTTCACGCGGTTCAGGATTTCCGGCGAAATCTGCTCCAACGGCAGCCCCCACATCTTCTCCGAGTACGGCCGGTAAAACGTGTCAATGATGTTCTCCTTCCCCACGATTTCCGCCGTCTCCCGGTTGACGGGCAGGGTCACGAGCCGCCCGTCTTTCAGCATCGCCTTCACCTTGTGCTGGTACGGAATCCATTCCGTGAACCGGCTGAGGAAGTCCACCACGGCGGCGTTCGACGTGTGAAAAATGTGCGGGCCGTAGGCGTGCTGGACGATGCCGTGCTCGTTCGTGAAGTCGTAGGCGTTGCCCGCGAGGTGGTTGCGCTGGTCGCAAACCAGCACGTCCCGGCCGGAGTCAGCGAGCAGCCGAGCGATGGTGCAGCCGGTGAGTCCGGCGCCGATGATGAGGGTGCGCTTCATGGGTGTGCAGTTCTACGGGCGATGAGCCTCAAAGTTACCCGAATCGCCCGGAAAAGTGCCTGCACGAGCCCGCGGGGCTTCCGTTCATAGACGGCGCGCACGGCCCGCATCCGCGGCGCCTTCTCCTCCGCTTCGAACAGCCAGTTCGCATGGAAGAAGTACGGGGTGTGCCGCAGGAGGTTGAGCGGGGCGATGGCCTCGAACAGCCAGCCCGGAGCCGTGAACATCACCGGGAGGGCGCCGTAGGTGGTGTCCCACTCCGACGTGCTGTGGACGAGGTGGTTGAATGCGGTTTGGTCGTGGGCTTCGGGGGTGTGGGCGAGCAGGGCGAGGTGGCGGGCCTCCCACGCGTCGAGGAAGGCGCGCGTGGCCGGTTCGGGCCGCAGGATGAGGAAGCCCGTGCACAACTGGGCCGGCAGCCGGGCGTCGCCCTCGGAACTGACGGAGACAGGGCGCAAGCGTGCGGCGTCGCGGGCCGCTTCGAGGAAGGGCTTGCACGCCACGACATCGACGTCGCTGAAGATGACGAAGTCGGGCACGCGCTCCACCGCGTCCCGCATCACCTGCACCTTCGCCACGGTGAGGGCGCCGAAGCTGGCGGTTCCGCATCGGGCCAAATCCGCAGCGCCTTCCACCCGCCACGGGCGGATTTCGACGCCGGCCACGTGCACATCCGGCTGGTCCGTGTACAGCACGATGGGCACCCCGGGTTCTGCGCGCCGCACGCTGGCCACGGCGAGGTGGAAGGCTTCGAGGCCCTGCGAGCCGATCTGGAGGTAAACGAGTTGCGGCATGGGGTCAGCGGATGGTTCCCAGTGCCCGGCCGTAGGCGCGGAGGACGAAGCGCATGGACCGGAAGGCGAGGCGGGCAAGGGGGCGGTGGGGGCGGCTGTGGAAGATGTGGAAGGCGGCGGCCATTTGGCCTTCCTTCACCCGGTGTCCATGCGTCCAATTCGAGTGGAAAAACAACGGGGTCAGCCGGAGGTTATTCAGCGGGACCAAGGCGCTGTAGAACCAGCCGGGGGCGGCAAAGTTGGAGGACAGCCGCTCGACGTGCGGCCGCCAATCGTCCGACGCGGCCAGCAAGTCATTGAGGGCGTCCTCGTCGTTTCGCGTGGGGTCGCGGGCGATGACGGCGGCGGTGTGTTCTTCCCAAGACCGGAGGAAGTCCAGCGCGACGGCGTCGTTGCGGAGGATGAGGAATCCAGTGCACACGACCTCGGGAATGCGGTCGTCGCCTTCCGTGCTGACGTGGACGGAGCGGAGGGCGGCGGCTTGCTCGCAGCGTTTCCGGAAGGGCCGGCAGGCGATGATGTCCACGTCGGAGTAGACGATGTAGCTGCTAGAGCGGACCAAGGCATCCCGCATCACACGCATTTTTTCGAGCGTTACCCGGCCAAATTCCGGGGTGTTGGCGCGCGACTCGTCCGGGATTTGGTCCAGGGTCCACGGCCGGACTTCGATGCCTTCGACCCCGATCGCGGCCGGTGGCTGATCGGTGTAGAGGACGATTTCCGCTTCAGGTTCCACAATCCGGACGCTCTTGGCAGCGATTCGGAACTGCTTGAGGCCGGAGGATCCGAGCTGCATGTAAACCAATTGCATGGGGAGAAGGAGATTTCGAAGGAGGCGGGCTTCCCCCCGGGTTAGGGAATCAAGGCGACTTTGCGGGCGAACAGGAAGTCCGTTTCGTCCTTGAGCCGCTCGATTTCGGCAGCGTCCAGCACGGGCGGGCGCGCAGGCCCATAGTTCGCGTACACCAGGCGAGTGGGCTCCACCGCCTCCGGCACGGCATTGAACAAATAGGTCTGGAACACGTGCTCCTCGGGTACGATGGTGCCTTCGAAATAGCGCGCTCCAGGGCTGTCGGCGGCATCGCAGAACGCGAGCAGCGGCGCCCAATGCTCCCGCGCCAGCGCGAACCACGCCCGGCCGAACATCACCGTCCAGTCCTGCGGGAACCGCCGGTACGTGGCGGCCGGCCGCGGCAGCAACCGCGCGGTCCAGTACTGAAGCCGCTCGTGGCCCTTGCGGCGGAGCCACCGCTGGAACGGGCTGTAATACGTGTGCGAGTGCCGGGAGATGCGCCCCTCGGGCTGCCACGGCGTTCCGTCCACGATGGACTTGCCCCGTCGGGCCGCGAAGAAGTCGCGAATGGCCTCGGTGGAGCGCAGCGGTTCGGTGTCTGCTGAAAGCACGACGAGGTGCGAAATGTCCTTGTAGCGAGCGGCGTGGCGGAGGGCGTGGAGGTGGATTTCGACCATGGTCCAGTCCCCCCACAGGTGGTCGACGCGGGGGGCGATGCATTCGACGTGGGGCCACCGCGCTGCGAGGGCTTCGAAGGGGGCGGCATCGCTCTTGGCGTCCACGTGGATGCCGATGCGGAAGCCGGGCGCGTTGAAGCGGCGCACCAAGCGCTCGACGCTGCCCGCTCCGGCATGGGCGAGGATGAGGAGGTAAACGTCCATGGTGGGCTGCAAGTTCGGGAATTTCTGGGAGGAGGCGCTGCGGATGGGGCAGCGGAGGTAACTTTGGTGCCATGCGCATCGGGGTGCCACAGTCCGGGTATGGAGCGGAGCGGAACATTCCGCGGATCGAGGGGTTGCAGTATGTGCGGCCGTGGGATGTGCACCGGGTGATGGCGGGATGGGATTTGGTCCGAGGGAGGGAGATGCGGCGGTGGCACCTGTTCACCTTCAGCGAGCCGCACCTGCCACGCGTCGATTTGCTGCACTTTTTCAACAGCATTGCCTTCGGGCGCACGCCGTGGGTGACCACGTACGAGAGCCTGATTCCGCGGTGGTATGGCGAGGTGCCGGATGCGCGGATCCACGAGGGGATTGACCGGTTGTTGGACGGTTCGTGCCGGCGGTTAATCGGGTTCAGCGAGGCGGCGGTGGGCAGTTTCGAGGAGTACGTGCACCGGATGGGGCGGGGGGATGTTTGGGGGGAGCTGTTGGGGAAGAACACGGTGCTGCATCCGCCGCAGGCGCTGTTGCCGGAGCGGGAGCGGGCAGAGGGGCCGGTGCGGTTTGCGTTCGTGGGGGCGGATTTCTACCGGAAGGGCGGGTTGGAATGCTTGAAGGCGCTGCACCGGTTGCACGCGGCGGGGGTGCGGGGCTGGCACTTCGATGTGGTGGGGAAGGTGGGGCGGTGGGCGGATCCGCGGGCGCGGACAACGGAGGCGGATGGGCGGGAGGCGATGCGGTTGTTGGCGGCGATGTCGGATGCGGTGAGCTACCGCGAATCCGTGCCGCATGCGGAGGTGCTGGAGGGGTTAGGGCGGAGCCATTATTTGCTGTTTCCGACCTTCCAGGACACGTATGGGTATGTGGTGTTGGAGGCGATGGCGGCGGGGTGCGTGCCGGTTGCGACGCGGACGCGGTCCCTGCCCGAGGTCATTGTCGATGGGGTGAACGGGGTGCTGATTGACG
>CBFHLY010000055.1:0-10407 GCA_965656785.1 uncultured Flavobacteriales bacterium | reverse complement strand
CGGGAAGTTCGTGGTGGTTTTGGGCCCCAAATGGCGCGTGCACTATTTCGCCCACCTCCACACCATCGACACCGCCCCCGGCACCTGGGTCAGCCGCGGCGAACGCATCGGCAGCGTGGGCGACAGCGGCAATGCGAAAGGCAAAGCCCCCCACCTGCATTTCAGCATCGGCACCCTCGTGCCCTACCCGTGGCGCATCGACGATGGCCCGCACGGCTTCCGCAAAATGTGGTACCTCGACCCCACGCCCCGGCTCGACGCCGCCACCGCTCGCTGAATGCAAAAAGCGGCCCCTGCAAGCGGTTAAATCCAAGAAAGCCGCTTTCGGCGATTCACCGAAATCGCAGAAGTTGTTGTTTTGGATGGGTGTGCAAACTGTATCGCTGGTTACGGGTAAATCAACTCCAAATGCTCAAATAGCGGTTCCATGGTCTATGAATTGACTCTTGATCAAATGCAATGCGGCCGCTTTTTTTGGTCGGCGTAATTTAAGTGCCTATCTTATAATCATGAAATTTACATTATGCGGACTTCGCCTTGGAGCCCTGCTCTTGGCGCTCCAGTGGGCTGCGGGTGCTTCAGCGCAAACAACGGCTCCCGACTGGACGCTGACCGATGTGTATGGCGAACAACATCATCTGCAGTCCACATTGGATTCTGGATACGCTGTTGTTCTGCACTTCCAGTTTGCGTGGGATGTTTATGGATGGGGATTTCACAACAGCGGGGTGCTTGAAGAGGCCTACCAAACCATGGGGCCAAGCGGATCGGATGTATTGCGAGTCTTCATGATTGAGGTCGACCCCAACACAACCGAATCGGCACTTTTTGGGGGCGGCTCGGTAAGTTTGGGGAATTGGGTGGAGGGCGTGAGTTATCCGGTCATCGATGGCGGTGCGGAAATCGGTCCGCTCTATGACGTGTACGCCTCTCCTACCATCAAGGTGGTTTGTCCAGAAGGTTGGATGACGGACGTTACATACGGAAACCTCGATGTCGAACAGGAATTGGCGTCCATCTGTTCCTTTGGATGCACCCACGTTGGTGCGTGCAATTTCAATCCGTCAGCAGTCCATGACGCAGCAAATTGCTGGTTCCCAGGGGCCGGCAGAGATTGCGCTGGGAATTGCCTGGTGGATTGCAATGGAGATGGAGTATGCGATTTGAACGAAGATTTCGAATCCTACCAACCTGGCGATACGCTGGCCTACGTTTCTTCCATGTGGCAAACCTGGTCTTCTCCTCCCTTTGGCGGAGAGCACGTCACAGTGACAGAAGAACTCTCACAATCAGGAACTCAATGCATGCGCATCGATGGCTACACGACGGGTGGGACGGTCGATGACATGGTCTTCAAAATCGAATGTGCAGGGCGCTCCCATGTCGAATTCGCTGTACTTGTTCCCGAAGGATATACGGGTTACTACAATCTTCAAACCGGCGAAGGAGTTGGAGAGGAGTGGGGGTTGAATGCCTTCTTTCGCCCGGATGGGTTCATTGAATTTCGGAACGACGAGAACGAGTTTGTGGCCGAACACCCTTTCGCTGCCGATCATTGGTTTCGAATTGAACATGAGATTGACATCGAGTCGGGGTGGTTTGAGGTTTCTGTGAACGGCTGTTTGGCCTGCCAGGTTCCCTTCGTGGGAAGTCAGCTCATGGGCATCAACTTTTATGGAAGCGGCGTGAGTGGCACCTTTCCAAAGTATTACGTGGACGACATCCGCTTCAAAAGTGGGGGGATTCCTTTAGGGCCCCTTGCTGGGGGGTGCATGGAATCGCTTGCTTGCAATTACGACGCGCAGGCGGTTTGGAGCGATGGCTCATGTTGCTTTTGCGATGACGCGTCGTTGTACCAAACCTGGCAATTCTCCTCCAATGTAGGGGCCGTTCAGGTTGGGCCTTCGCCAGGTTCAGGCGAGTATTTCACGAGTGAAAACTTGCCAGAAGAGCAGTTTGATGACGCCTGGACATTCTACCCCGATGGGCGATTTGAATACCACTCAAACGGGGAATCGATTGACCCCAATTCAGGATATCTTCCGGTTCCATTTGACCCCGTTCCCAGTGTTTTTCATCTTGTAGCTGGCGATTCCATTGTCATCGGTAATTTCTTCGATCCGGAATCTGCCGCACTCGGTTGTGGGTGGCTAGGCACGTGGGATTCCGGCCCTTCGTATGCCGTTCAGGAATTGACTGACTCCTCGCTCATCGTCATCGCTCAGGCGAACGGAGGCGACTGCTCAACCGTTTCTGAGGCGGTTTATTTCACGTTCACCTTCGAGCCGTCTCCCGTACAATACACCGATGCGGTTGCGGGCTGTGCAACAGGTTGCATGGACCCCGTGGCACTGAATTTCGAAGCATCCGCTCAATCGGATGATGGGTCCTGTTTTTATGGCCTGTGCGATGAAGTAGGACAAACCGAATGGGATGCATTGGGATTGGGCTTCACCACCCAAGGGCAAGATTCACTACCTGCTGGCGAAACAATGACTCAGCATTGGACAATTCACGTTCCGGCCCAAATCCAAGATGCGACCACCGGCACGACTTACCAAGCTGATTCGTGGGGCAACCTGTCCATCGCTGGCCTTCCAGAAGGCGTGTCCATTACTTCGCTTCCGGATGCCGTTTCAGGGGGTACCCAAGCCTGCTTCGAAGTGACGGGAACTCCTGTCACCACTGGGGAGTATCCCGTAGCCATAGTGGGCGACCTTTACATCAACATCCTGGGCTCATCGGTCTTCATTTCCAACATGTCCTCGGACCAAATGATTTGGGTCGTGGAGTCAGAAGGTGGTCCCGTAGGATGCACCTATGCATCCGCCCAAAACTTCGATGCGGCGGCTCTTTCCGATGACGGCAGTTGCTTATTTGATGCTGTCAATCCGTGCCCCGAGGACGTCAATTCCGATGGGGTGGTGACGATTTCCGATTTACTCGCCTTGCTTGCCGTTTTCGGCGAGGCGTGTCCAGACTGAACAGCCGCTGTCCCTTTTTAATGAGCCAGCGTTAGGCCCCTGAACTGTGAAGAGTGGGTTTCGCCAACCTTTCTGTTCCCCTTCCGCAACGTTCATCAAGCCGTTCTCCCAATGGCGGGCGTCTTAGCCGCTCTCGGTCACCGATGTGTTGCCGGCGGCAAAGGATTAGAGACCGGAGGGAGGTTCGTTTTGGTTGTTGGGGCCAAATAGCACGTGCACCAGCTCGCCTGCTTCCACGCCATCGATGCTGCCCCGAGCACCGGGTGCGTTGAGCCGAACGCTTTGGAAGCCTAGGCGAAAGCGCAGCAGCGCCGAAAGGCCACCCCCGTTTTGGCATTTCAGCATCCGCAACTTCTTCCCTATCTGAGGAGCATAGACGGTAGACCTTACGGGCCATGCAAGATGTGTCTCCTCGATTCCACGCCATGCCACGTCTCGCCGCCGCTGCGGCCCAATGATCCGCGATCGGGATTGATCAAGTTTCTTGCGGGTTTCTGACGAGTACGCGAATGGGAACATGGTTGGGTGCCTGCAATTCAGACATTTAGCAATGCACGATCATCCGGTCTAGGACGGCATGATTTCACGCGGGTATTCGGGGCTGTCAGGAGGGTGAGGTTGCCTCGGATAGGGGGGCGTTTTTACCAATTTTGAGTCAGGGAATTGACAGGCTCGGTTCCGCGTCACCATTGACGACGCCCCCGCCCGCTGAATGAAAAAAGCGGCCCCCTGCAAGAGGAGGCCGCTTCGCGCTGCATTCGTTCAAACCAGCGTTATGGTGCCAGTGCCGGGACGAGGACTCGGTGGGTGTCCACCGCCTCGCATCCAGCATCGTCGACCAGACCAAATTCATACCGCCCAGCAGGAAGCGCGTCCCAGCTGCTTGAGGCCAAGTCGCCACTCAACGTCACGTCCGTGAACAAGTACACCTTCGTGCCGTCGTTCGAAACCTGGGGCTCCGGTGTGTCCGACGTCAAGAAGTACGTTCCGGATCCGCCCGTTCCGCCAATGATGGGGGTGACGCTGCCGTCAGCAGCGGCATTGCTGCTTGCCGCCGTGACGGAGCTGAACCCACTGAACACTAGGAACGTACAGGGATTGTTCGGGTCGGAAGTATTCGCCGCCGGATCGTAGTTGCAAGCGGTGGAATTCAAGCATCCCAATGCAGGCGATTCATCGAAGTCGCACACGCTGTTGTTGTTGATGTCCGTGCAAACTGTTCCTGCGCAGTCGTCGTAGCCACTGGGCGGATAGGTGCACGAGCTGTCGCTTTGCGTGGCGGCCGGGTCGTAGTTGCAAGCGGTATTGTCCGTGCAGCCTTGGCAAGACGTGAAGTCGCACGTCGCTGCGTCGGTCGCTGCAGGATTGTAGTTGCAAGCGCCCGGAGTTTGGCAACCCGCGATTTCATTTGCATCGCAAATGCTGTCGTTGTCGCTGTCTCCGTCCACCACGGTTCCGGTTCCGTCCGTTGCGCCAGAACACGTGTCGCATCCGCTGGCGTAGATGCAACCCGAATTGATGCTCGCATCGCTGTCGTAGTTGCAGGCGCTCGCATCCGTACAACCCACACAGCTCGTGAATTCACACGAACCGTCGTTGTCTGTTGCGGTGACGTCGTAGTTACACGCCGTCGCATTCGTGCAGCCATCGATTTCGTCGTCGTTGCAGATTCCGTCGTCGTCGTCGTCGTTGTCAACGACGGTGCCGCTGCCGTCCGTCGCTCCGCTGCAGGTTTCGCAACCGCTTGCGAACAGACAGCTCGCGGCATCGGAAATCGAGGCAGCCGCATTGTAGTTGCACGCAGTGTCGTCCATGCAACCTGAACACGTCGCGAATTCGCAGCTTCCATCGGAATCGGTCGCGTTGACGTTGTAGTTGCAGGCAGCGCTGTTCATGCAGCCCGCCACTTCGTCCGCATCGCAAACCCCGTCGTTGTCGGCATCCCCATCGGCGATCGTGTTGCCATCGCACGTTTCGCAGCCTGTCGGAATCAAGCATTCAGCGGGCTCGCTGATGGTCGCTGCTGCGTTGTAGTTGCAGGCAGCGGGGTTCATGCAACCCGAGCACGTTTCGTATTCACACGTTCCGTTGGAATCCGTCGCCAAGGGGTTGAAGTTGCAAGCCGTGTTGTTCGTGCAACCCGGAACTTCATCCCCATCGCAGACCCCATCGTTGTCAGCGTCGCCATCAACCACGGTTCCGGTACCGTCCGTTTCACCGGAACAGGTTTCGCAGTCCACGGGATAGTCGCAGCCCGCATTGATCAGCGCAGCGGAGTCGTAATTGCATGCCGCATTGTCCGTGCAGCCGAGGCATGAACTGTACTCGCAGGAACCGTCGTTGAAATCATAGGACGCGTCGAAGTTGCAAGCGGAAGGGTTGGTGCAGCCGTAGCACGACGTGAAGTCCGAACATCCCGTTGGGATGGTGGCATGTTCATCGTAGTCGCAAGCCGAGGGGTTGGTGCAGCCCTGGCAGCTGACGTACTCGCATGACCCATCGTCTTCCGTTGCGTTGGGGTCATAATTGCAGGCCACATTCACCGTACATCCAGAATCCGAGGGGATGTTGCTCGCTCCGGGCCCTGGCATGGAACCGGAAGCAGGTGGGAACGTGCAGAAATCCAAGAAGGGAACGCCCTGTACCGTCGCCGCTGGGTTGTAGTTCAGGGCCACCGGAATGATGCAACCCACCAGCGTGGCTTCGCACGACCCATTGTCCAAATCCGCACCCGGGTCATAGTTCGTCGCGGTCGGATCCGTGCAACCGGGTACCTCGAGTTCGTCGCAAACGTCGTTCTCGTTGACGTCGTTCAAACACCCGTCGCAATCGCTGAAAGCAAGAGGGAAGGTGCATGCGCTGGAGATGGTCGCCGTCGCGTCGTAGTTGCAGGCAACGGGATTCAAACATCCCACGCACGAAGTGTACTCGCAGCTGTTGTCCGCTTCCGTGGCAGCGGGGTCGAAGTTGCATGCTCCTTCTTCGGTGCACCCCACGACTTCATCGTCATCGCAGACGCCATCGTCGTCTGCATCGTTGTCGACGACGGTTCCCGTGCCGTCGGTTTCTCCGCTGCAGGTGTCGCACGAACCAGCAACTTCGGCACTTTCCGGGAAAATGCAAATCGCGTTGTTCTGAATGCTGGCGCCTGCGTCGTAGTTGCAGGCTGCTGACAGCGTACATCCGGCGCAGCTCGTGAATTCACAACTTTGATCGTCGTCAGTTGCGGTGGGATTGAAGTTGCAGGCGCTCGTTTGGGTGCAGCCTTCCACTTCGTCGCCGTTGCACACGCCGTCGTCGTCGTCGTCGTTGTCCACCACGACTCCCGTTCCATCGGTTTCGCCGCTGCACGTGTCACAAGAACCCGCCACGCTAGCACTTTCTGGGAACACGCAGGAAGTGTTGCTGGAAATCGTGGCTGCCGCGTCGTAGTTGCAAGCCGCGGTCAACGTGCATCCGGCGCAGCTGCTGTAGTCGCAGCTGGTCAGTTCCGTAGCGTCCTCGTTGTAATCGCAGGCCGCGGGATCGGTGCACCCTTCGACTTCGTCGACATCGCAAACGCCGTCATCATCCGCGTCGTTATCGACGACCGTTCCGGTACCATCCGTCGCTCCGCTGCACGTTTCGCAGCCATCCGGATAGATGCAGCCCGCTGCATTCGCAATCGTGGCGCTCGCGTCGTAGTTGCAAGCCGATGCGACCGTACAACCGGTACACGACGCGTACTCGCAGTTGCCGTCGTCCACGCCCGCGAACGCGTCGTAGTTGCAGGCGCTGGAGTCGGTGCAGCCCGTTGCTTGGTCGTCGCACACTCCGTCATCGTTTGCGTCCGCCGTGCACGTTCCGCCACAAACACCGAGCGCGTCATCGAATTCGCAGCTCTCGTTGTCTGCGATCGTTGCGGCATCATCGTAGTTGCATGCCGTGCTCAGCATGCAGCCCGCGCACAAAGTGTACTCGCAATCGTCGGCGTCGGGGAAGGCCAAATCCGCCTCGTAGTTGCACGCCGTCGCCACCGCACAACCGCCAATGGTCGCACACGTGCCCGAAGGCTGGAAGCCCGCTGCCGCATCGCCGTCCGTTCCTTCGAGCAAGGCCGAAGCGAGGTCGATGTTGCCCGAAATGGTCGCGTTCAATCCTGGAATGCTCGCCGCATCGTGCCAGTTGCACGTCAGTTCCACCTCCGTCGTCGAGTGGTTCACCACCGCGAACTGCACCGCATCGGGGAAGCTGTTGTTGCTGATGGTCACGTTCGTTGGGCCCGCGTTGGATTTGTCGGGTTCGCCGAGCATGATGGCCCGCTCGTCGCCGCTGAAGGTGTTGCCCGTCAGGGTGACGTTCGCGAGGGTCGCGGGGTTCGCGCCGTAGCTCGATCCGTCGTCGCGGGCTTTGATCGCCAGGGCTGCGCCCATGGTTTGGCCCAAACCGTTGTTTGAGAACGCCGAATTCGTGACGCTGATGTTCGCGTAATCGGTCCACTTCAAGTTCAGGTCGATGCCTTGGCCGATGACGCCGCCGCCGTTGCCGCCGTTGCCGCTCACCGTCAGGTTCGTCAGCGTGGCGTTGCTCAAGCGCTCGGTGTAGAGGCCTTTCGTGCCGTTGCCCGAGAAGCTCGTGCCGCTGATCGACACGTTGTCGAGCGAGGGCTCTGTGCCGCTGTTCGCGTCGCTGTACCAGCCGTGTTGCGTGTTGTCGTCGAAGCTGCTTCCGGTGATGACGATGTCATCGAAGCTAACCGTGCTCGGAATTTTCACCCCGAGGTTGTTGCCGTCGAAGGCGCAGTTGGTGAGGACCAAATCCTCGCCCGCATTCAACCACAAGCCCGCCCCGCTGTTCCCGCTCGACTCAACGCCCTCCAGGGTCGTGAAGCCGCCGGCCGTGATGCCGCGCTCGCCCCCCGTCACCTTCACGTCCTTGACGACCGTGCGGTTGCTGGCATCCGTTCCCGCCGCCAGCGTCAGCGCATTGCCGCTCGTCGGCTCGATGATCGTGGTCGCACCCGCCCCGAGGATGGTCAGCGGCACCGCCGTGGTCACGCTTTCGGGATACGTTCCCGCCCCGACGTGGACCGTGAACCCAGCCGAAGCCGCATCGGCTGCCCGCTGGATGCTCGGCGCGGTCGTGTACGGCGCTGCGAAGCTCGTTGCGGTCACGAAGAGTTCGTTCGCTTTCCATTGAACGAGACCGAGGACTGACAGGTCAATTTTGTGCGCCATTTGGTCTTCAGCAATGAAGCCGTCCGCCACCACATCGCGGTCCAACAACGCATCCGTAGCGGCATTCAGAACCACAGCCGACGTAGCGTCCGCGCCACCCGACTGCCACAAAACGAGGGACTTCAATTCCGTGTTCCCCACGTTGAACGCGTCCGCATCCGTGTGGGCGAGAATGAGCTGGCCCCACGGCGCACTGCAGTCCGCAACGTCCACATCCGTGAGCGAAACGCCGCTGATGTCGTCGTACTGCTGGAACGAAAGCGCTCCTTTGCCGACGTGGCCTTGAACCGTCACGTTGTTCAGGGTGACCGTTCCGAGGGAGCCAAACTCCGATCCGCCGCGCGTGAACACGATGCCGTAGGCGCTCGCATTCGCTGCGCTGCCGTTGCCGGAGGTTACGGTGACGTTCGTCAACGTCGCGTTGCCCGTGAAGCCATAGAAGGACACGTCGTGTTGGTTGCTCGTGCCTGCCGTGCTGTTGTTCGTAAACGTGGTGTTCGAAATCGTGTAGTTCGTGTTGACGTTGGACACCGTGCCATACGGGTTGCTGCTGAACGCCGACGACAGGTTGTTGCTCATTGAGCAGCTGTCTACCGTCAGGCCGTCCATGCTAGTGACCGCCGATGCGACGCGAACGGCGTTGCCGTTTCCGTCAAACGTGCTGTTCACGATGCGCGCATCGGTCATCGTGCCCGTTCGGAAGTGGACGCCCGCGCCATAGCCCGTGGAGGAAATGTTTTCCACGGTGACGTGCGCCCCGCCCGATGCCGGTTCGAATGAGATGGCATCGCCGCCACCCGACGCATTGGGTCCGGAGAAGGAGAAGTCGCGGATGACCAACCGGTCCGTTTCGGAAGTGCCCGACGCGGTAACCGTGATGGCCTTGCCTGCCGCGTTCAAGATGCTCGTTTCGCCAGCGCCATCGAGGGTAAGGCGTTTGTCCACGACCACGTTTTCCGTGTACGTGCCTGCCGCCACGTCGATGAGGTCACCTGCCTCAGCGCGGTCGATTGCGTCCTGGATGGCGAGTCCGGTGCTGACTTCCCATTGAGCATTCGTCAGGTTGAAGACCGCAGCACCTTCGAGGCCATAGCCAGCAGCGTCGAGCGCCTGTGCCGTTCCGATGGCGGTGGCGAGGTTGCTGGCTTCGACGAGGGTCGCGAGGGACGCCTCGTTGTACGGTG
Organism: uncultured Flavobacteriales bacterium; assembly: GCA_965656785.1. Lineage (GTDB taxonomy): Bacteria > Bacteroidota > Bacteroidia > Flavobacteriales_D > Sanyastnellaceae > JALQTD01. The sequence continues at coordinate 1,023 of CBFHLY010000055.1, read as the reverse complement.
GCGGCAAAGGCAAGCTGGTGTAATTGGCGAAGAAAACGCGGTCGAAAGAGGCTGGGATCTTGACGTCGGCTTGGTCGCCGTTGATCGAGTAGGTGATTTCGTCGGCGCCTTCGAGCTGCTCAATGACGAATCCGCCGGTAAGATTGAACGTGCCGGTGAACTCGATGTCCGAAGAAGTCTGAGCGTAGGTTCCTGTGCCTTTGTAGACCCCGACGTTGCCGCCGGAGATGTTGGACGCAGAGACGCCGCTTGAACCGGCGATGCCGAGGATGTATTGGACGTTGCCGGAACCGGCGATGTCGCTGACTGTGGCATTCGTCACTCCAGAAAGGCCGATTCCGTTGGAGCCTGTGTTGTTGATGGTCAAGCCTGACAAGGAAGCGCCATCCGTTCCCGGTTGGACGTGGATGCCGAAGGTGGCGTTGCTGTTGGCCTCCAAGGTGAAGTCCTTCAGGGTGGCACCTGCGGTGACCTGAATGCTGTTCGCGCCGGCGAGGGCCGCCTCGCATGTGAGCACGGTGCCGGCCTCGGATTGTCCCTGCAAGGTCACGGCCTTGTTGACGAGGACGGGCGACGCAATGGCGTAGCTGCCATCCAAGACCTCGATGACGTCGCCCGCTTCAGCGCGGTCAATGGCGTCCTGGATGGCGAGTCCGGTGCTGACTTCCCATTGAGCATTCGTCAGGTTAAAGACCGCAGCACCTTCGAGGCCATAGCCAGCAGCGTCGAGCGCCTGCGCCGTTCCGATGGCGGTGGCGAGGTTGCTGGCTTCGACGAGGGTCGCGAGGGACGCCTCGTTGTACGGGGGCGGCAAAGGCAAGCTGGTGTAATTGGCGAAGAAAACGCGGTCGAAAGAGGCTGGGATCTTGACGTCGGCTTGGTCGCCGTTGATCGAGTAGGTGATTTCGTCGGCGCCGTCGAGCTGCTCAATGACGAATCCGCCGGTAAGATTGAACGTGCCGGTGAACTCGATGTCCGAAGAAGTCTGAGCGTAGGTTCCTGTGCCTTTGTAGACCCCGACGT
>CBFHLY010000054.1:0-11119 GCA_965656785.1 uncultured Flavobacteriales bacterium | reverse complement strand
CCCAGCACGCCCCCCACCGCGGCCCACCTCGGCTCCGGCCACTCCACGGCCCAAACCTCATGCCGCCACACCTCCCACGCCACCCACCCGAGCGCGAGCAGTGAAATCCCGATGGAAAGCAGCCGCCGATTCATGCTCCCAAATGTACCTTAGCCGAGCATGTCCCCCCCTAAAGAGCAGATCATCCTCGGCATCGACCCCGGCACCACCATCATGGGGTACGGCGTCATCCGCGTGGTCGGCAAGCGGCAGGAACTTTTGGAAATGGGTGCGCTGCACTTGTCGAAGTACAAGGACCACGCGGTGAAGTTGAAGCGGATTTTCGATCGCGTGGTGGCGTTGATCGAGACGCACCATCCGGATCATTTGGCGGTGGAGGCGCCGTTCTTCGGGAAGAACGTTCAGTCGATGTTGAAGTTGGGGCGGGCGCAGGGCGTGGCGTTGGCGGCGGCGTTGTCGCGGGACGTGCCCATTGCGGAATATGCGCCACGGCGGGTGAAGCAGAGCATCACGGGATCGGGCGCGGCGAGCAAGGAGCAGGTGGCGGCGATGGTGGCGCGGACGTTGAAGATTCCGGAGGCGTCGATGCCGAAGGAGCTCGATGCGACGGATGGCTTGGCGGTGGCGCTGTGCCACGCGTTTCAGCTCGCTACGCCGCGCATGCAGACGGGCCACAGCGGGTGGAAGGCCTTCATCGCCGACAACCCGGATCGGGTGCGTTGAAATTTTTTTCACCGAAGCGTAACCTTCGCGGAGTTGGCCTCGTTAAAGACCTTGAAGCTTCGGCTTCAATAACAGTTTACTTGTTTTCATTCAACTGGGGAGGGCTGTCCAACGGGGCGGCCCTTCTTATTTTTAAGCCAAACCCACCGTCGCCTCGACCACCCGAGTCAGGATGTCTTGCTTGCTCAGTCCGATGGCCGCCCCCTGTTGCGGAACGATGCTCGCCGCCGAAAACCCCGGCACCGTATTGATTTCGATGATCCGCGGAATGCCGTCCATCAAGATCATGTCCACCCGCGCCATGCCTGCGCAGTCCAAATCCCGATACACCGCCACCGCCAGTTCCTGCAGCTGTTCGGTCGTTTCCACCGGCAAATCGGCGGGGGTGATTTCGTCGGAAGCGCCTTCGTACTTCGCGGCATAATCGAAAAACGTGTTGTGCGAGATGATTTCGGTAATGGGCAAAGCCATGACGCCGCCTGCGCCATCGGGCAACACGCCGACGGTGAATTCACGTCCGTCTAGCAAGCCTTCCACGAGCACCGACGACGATTCAGCCGCCAATGCGGCCCGGATGGCGGGCCGGAGCTCTTCCACGCGGTCCACCCGGTGCACCCCAACGCTCGATCCGGCTTCGTTGGGCTTCACGAAGCACGGCAAGTCGATGCCCACCAACAGCAATTCCAAATCCAATCCCTCCACATCAGCCCCTTTCGGAATCTCCTTCGAGGGCGCCACGGGATGGCCCTTCGCTCGGAGCAAACCGGTGGTCCATCCTTTGTGAAAGGTGAGGGCCATGTTGCGGGCGTTGCCAGTGGTATGCGGAATGCCGATCAGCTCGAAGTAGCCTTGCAGGCGCCCGTCTTCACCCGGCGTGCCGTGGACGATGATGAACACCCCATCGAAGGGCGGGAGCCCGGGCACGGTGAATTTTTCGCGGCTGACGGCGCGGCGTTCGCCCGCGACTTCGGCCCACCACCCATCGGCGTCGATGTGGATCAACGTCGGCTCGTACCGCTTCCGGTCGAGGTGTTCCATGACGTTGGCAGCGGACTTCCGCGAAACGGCGGCCTCGGCGGAGTATCCCCCGCACACCACGGCCAAACGAAGCTTGGGCGCATTCATCTCAGGGCGTCAAGATACGCGGGTTCCGTCCACGCGCAAGGCGTTCCGCAGCTCGAGCACCCGGGCTTTCACGGCCTCGACCGTTGCCCCAGTCACCGTGACGTGGCCCATTTTCCGAAACGGTTTGACGGCGGATTTTCCGTAGATGTGGGCGTAAACTCCGGGGGCGCCGAGGGCCGCACCCAAGCCGGTGTAGACGGGGCTGCCGTGCGCATCCGCGGCCCCCACGAGGTTGAGCATCGCGCCGGCGCTGCGGGCGGAAGCGTCGCCGAGGGGCAAGTCGAGGATGGCCCGGAGGTGCTGTTGGAATTGGGACGTGTGGTTCGCTTCGATGGTGTGGTGGCCGCTGTTGTGGGTGCGGGGCGCGAGCTCGTTGACCCAAAGCACGCCCTCCCGGTCGAGGAACAGTTCCACCGCCAGCAAGCCTGTGAAGCCCATGGCGTCGGCCACGCGCAGGGCGAGGGCTTCGGCTTCTTTCGCGGTTTCGGGGCTCACATCGGCGGGGGCGATGAGGTAGTCCACCAAATTCGCCACCGGGTCGAACACCGCTTCCACGACCGGGAACGTGGCGGTGGCTCCCGACGGGTTGCGGGCTACGATGACGCTCAGTTCCTTGGCGATGTCCACGGGCTGTTCGAGGACGCAGGGCCCGTCGAACGCCGCGTCTTCCGCGCTCCGGAGGATGGCCACGCCTTTGCCGTCGTAGCCGCCCTTGCGCAGTTTTTGGACCACCGGGAAGGCGGTCGGGGGAGCGTCGCTCAGCGTGAAGGGGGCGGAAGGGATGCCGTGCGCGGCGAAGAACTGCTTTTGCAGCCCTTTGTCTTGGATGGTGGCGAGGTGTTCAGGGTCGGGGTGCACTTCCACGCCGGCCGCTTTAAGGCGCCGGAGGCCGTCCACGCTGACGTGCTCGATTTCGATGGTGATGACGTCGAGTTCCTTGCCAAATTCAAACACCGCATCCGCATCCTGCAAGTCGCCCTGCACGAACCGGTGGGTCAAGTGCCGGCAGGGCGCGTCGGCCGCGGGGTCCATCACCTCAACCCGCAGGTCCCAATCGGCCGCCGCTTGGATCATCATCCGTCCCAACTGTCCGCCGCCGAGGACGCCCACGCGCAGTTCCGCGCCAAAAGCCACATCGTTTCGCATGCCGCAAAGGTATTCTTGCGAAGTTTGCGGCATGGAATTTTTCGACGTCATTTTCCTGGGTAATCCGCTGCGCGAGTGGGGGGTGGCCTTGGTTTGGCTACTCGGCGGCGTGGTCGTGGGGCGCCTCGTTTACCGCTGGTTTTCCCGCCGTTTAAAGCGTTTGGCGGCGCGCACGTCTTCGGAGGTGGACGATTTGATCGTGGACCAAATCGAAGAGCCCATCGCCCTGGCAGTCGTGCTGCTCGGCGCTTGGTTCGGATACGACCACCTTCGTTTCGGCGAAGGCGTCGACACGTTCATGGAGCACGTCTTCAGCATCGCGGTGGCCCTCGACGTGACGTGGCTTGCGGCCCGGCTCATCGATTCCCTGGTCGGCAACTTCCTCGCCCGGGTGACCGAGCGGTCCGAGTCGAAGATGGTCGGTCAGGTCACGCCCATTTTGCAAAAGACGCTCCGGGCCACGATTTGGGTCCTGGGCACCATCATGGCTCTGAACAACGCGGGCTACGATGTTGGCGCCTTGTTGGCGGGGGTCGGCATCGGCGGCCTCGCCATGGCGATGGCGGCGAAAGATTTCGTGGCCAACATCTTCGGCGGCATCACCGTCTTTGTCGACAAGCCCTTCGTGGTCGGCGACCGCGTCCAGGTGGCAGGCATCGACGGCACAGTCCTCGAAATCGGCATCCGCAGCACGCGCATCAAAACCCTGGCCGGTCGGATGGTGACCATCCCGAACCACAAATTCACGGACGGCGTCGTGGAGAACGTTACGGCGGAGCCGGCGCGCAAGGTGCGGGTGGATTTGGGCCTTACCTACGACACCACCCCGGAGCGGATCGAACTCGCGTTGAGCATCCTGGAGGAAATCATCGTGGCGCATGTGGGCACCCAGGACAACACCACCATTTGGTTCAGTGGCTTCGGCGATTTCAGCCTCAACGTGAGCGCGGTGTATTTCGTCCTGAAGGAAGCGGATGTGACGCTGACGCCGAGCGCCATCAACTTGGAGATTTTGAAGCGGTTCAACGCCGAAGGCCTCGAAATGGCCTTCCCCACGCAGACGGTGCTCGTGCAGCAACCGAATTGATCGTTCCGCTGGGATTGAAATCCCCAAATTCGCCAGGGGTCGGCCCGAAAAGTGGGGATTTCAATTCGAGCGGTGCGAATTTTCTCGTCGTCGGGCTAGGTTTTGCCCAGTTCACGCGAAATCCTCACTCCCGGCCCGAACCACACCGACCGCAAAAGGGAATATCTTGGGCGGGTCAAACCTATGCATTTCGCCATGCGTTACGATGTGATCATACACCAGGACGAGCCGCGGTACTGGGCGATGGTGGGGGCCACGGTGGTCGGAGGGCTGCTGTTCGTCAAGGTGTTGGACCGGTTGGATGCGGAACAGCGAGAGCGAATGTTGCCGCGTTTGGGGTGGCTGCTCATCGCATTCAATTTGCTGTTGCCCATTTATGCGACGGTGCATCCGGAGCAGCAGTTTACGTTGCACCGGTCGTTGCCCTTGCACTTTTGTGGGTTGAACTTCGTGTTGGTGGCGTTGAATTGTTTTTGGCGCAACACTTGGGTGTATACGTTTTCTGCCTTCCTCGGGACCATCGGGGGGCTGCATTCGTTCATCACACCCCAGTTGACGGTCGGCGATGCGCCCATCGTGCTGGTGGATTATTGCATTCGCCACGGCTTCATCATCTTCATGCCCATCGTGATGACGCGGCATTTTGGGATGCGGTTTCCTAGGATGGGGTGGCTGAAGACGTATGGGATGGCCGCGGTGGTGTCGACGTTGATGGCGGGGGTGAATTGGGGGTTGAATACGTACTGGCCTGTGCCGGCGCACCAAGTGGCGAATTACATGTACATGTGGGAGCCGCCGAAAGTGGACAACCCGCTGGTGCGGGCGGATTGGGGATGGCCGGGGTATTTGGCGCCGTTGCACGTGGCGTTGATTGCGCATTTGGTGGTGGTCAATGCGATTTATCGGTGGGCCGAAGGCCGGCGGGTGGTGGGGGTGATGGAAAGTTAAGGGCCGGGTGGCCTATTTTTGGGCCCAATGCGCGCCTACCACGACCTCCTGAACTACCTGCTCACCCACGGCGTGAAGCGGGAAGATCGCACCGGCACCGGCACCCTCGGCTGCTTCGGCTACCAAATGCGCTTCGACCTGAGCGAAGGTTTCCCCGTGCTCACGACGAAGAAGCTGCACCTGCGCAGCATCATCCACGAGTTGCTGTGGTTCCTGCAAGGGGACACGAACATCGCGTACCTGAAGGAGAACGGGGTGCGGATTTGGGACGAGTGGGCGGACGAAAATGGCGATCTCGGGCCGGTCTATGGCTACCAGTGGCGCAGCTGGCCCAATCCCGATGGCTCGCACACGGACCAAATCGCCAAGCTGCTCGACGGCCTGCGCAACAACCCGTACTCCCGCCGCCACGTCGTGAGCGCATGGAACCCGAGTTTCATCGACGAAATGGCGTTGCCGCCGTGCCATTGTTTGTTTCAGTTTCACGTGGCGGAAGGCCGGCTGAATTGCCAGCTCTACCAGCGTTCAGCGGATACGTTCCTGGGCGTGCCGTTCAACATCGCGTCGTATGCGCTGCTGACCATGATGGTCGCGCAGGTGGTGGGATTGGAGCCGGGGGAGTTCGTTCACACCTTCGGGGACGTCCATTTGTACTTGAATCACGTGGACCAAGCCCGGGAACAGCTGACCCGCGAGCCTTACCCCTTGCCGAAAATGCGCATCAACCCCGACGTCACCGACCTCTTCGCCTTCCGGTACGAGGACTTCGAGCTGGTCGACTACGTGGCGCATCCGCACATCAAAGCTGAAGTGAGCGTCTGATGCGGGTCACGAGCATTGCGGCGGTGGCGACGAATGGCGTCATCGGGAAGGACAACGACCTCGTGTGGCGCCTGCGGGACGACATGCGGTTCTTCATGGACACAACGAAGGGTCACCACGTCATCATGGGGCGGCGCAATTTCGAATCCATTCCCGCGAAGTACCGGCCGCTGGCGGATCGGCCGAACATCGTCATTTCGCGGAACCCGGACTATGCAGCACCGGGAGCCACCGTGGTGGCCTCGTTGGAGGCGGCCTTGGAGGTGGCTCGGAATGCGGGAGAAGTAGAGGCGTTCATCATCGGGGGAGGCCAAATCTACCAACTCGCCCTGGAGGCCGGCGCCGTGGACCGGCAATTGTTGACGCACGTGCAAGCGGAGCCGGAGGGGGACGCGTTTTACCCGGCGTTCGAGGAATCGGATTGGATTGCGGAGCGGATTGGGGGGCAAGAGGCGGATGAGCGGAATGAGCACGGTTTTGAGATTTGGGCCTACACACGCCGGCGTTAACTTGGCATCATGGACGACATCTTACGGGGGATTCAGCACATCCTGGACTGGCGCGGTTACGATCACATGCTGTACTTGCTGGCGCTCGCGGCGTGGGCCGATTGGAAGGGGGCGGGGCGGCTCGTGTTGCTCGCCACGGCGTTTACGGTGGGGCACAGCGTGACGCTGTTTTTGGCGGGCATGGACTGGGTGCGGCCGAACAGCGCATGGATCGAGTTCCTGATTCCGGTGAGCATTGTGGTCACGGCGCTCCTGAATTTGCGGCGCTCGGCGGCGAAGGGGCAGGGGTACCGGCCGGGCAAGTGGCTGTACCTCGTGACCGTGGCGTTCGGGCTCATTCACGGCCTTGGGTTTTCGTCGTTTTTCCGGATCACTCGGGAGCCGGGGGAGGGGATTGTGATGCCGTTGCTGCGGTTCAACTTGGGCGTGGAGATCGGCCAACTGGCCTTCTTGTTGACGTTTCTTGCCGTTGCATCGCTGCTCCGCGCGTTGGGCGTCACGCAGCGCGAGCAACAAGTCTTCGTTTGCGCGGGGACGTTTGCGGTCGCGCTCATGATGGCGCTGGAGCGGATGCCGTAATTTTAGGCCATGCGCCATGCGTTCATTGCCCTTGTGCGGGCCTACCAAATCCTCTTGAGTCCCCTTCTTGGGTCCAATTGCCGCTTTCATCCGACGTGTTCGGCCTACAGCATCGAGGCGTTTCGGGTGCATGGGGCGTGGCGGGGTTTGGCCTTGTCGGCAAAGCGCATCAGCAAATGCCACCCTTGGGGGGACAGTGGCTACGACCCCGTTCCTCCGAAAAATCCATCCACGAAAACACAGAATCCATGAAATCTTTCCTCCTTGCGGCTGCTGTGGCAGTCCTCATGCTCGCTGCGGGATGCGGCGAAGAGCAATCGGCCACCTTGAAGGAGGCCATTTCCGTTCACGATGAGGTGGTGCGCTTGTCGAATGAATTGCACGAATCCCTTGTGGCGGAGCTGGGGACCAAGGCGGATGAAATCCAAGCGGCTTTCGCGGAAGGAGATACGGCGCTGGCTCAGCAGCTTCAACGGCTGGAGGCGGAATTGAGCGCTTTGGACCTGCGGTTTCACGAGGTGTCGGAGGCGGTGGTGGAGGTTCCGGGTCACGCGCACGATTGCGGGCACGACCACGAACATGGGCACGGGCACGACCACGAACATGGGCACGACCACGACCACGACCATTCCCATGATCATGGCGCCGCTAGTTTGGAAGGGCTGAGCGATGAGGCCATTTTGGAGATCCAGCAAGCGTTGAAGGAGAGCATGGAGGCCATTCGCGCGGAGCTTAGGGCGCTCGAAGGGTCGGCTGAATGAGGAGGGTACTCGCTGGATTGGCGTGTGGCCTCTTCGCTGGGGTCGCGGCTCAAGGGCCCGCGAATGTGGAGATTCACCGGTACGCTGGAATGGGTTACGCGCCGTGTGAGCCGTCGATTGCAATCAGCCCCGCGGATCCGCAGCGCATTGTCGCTGGAGCCATCCTCGACAACGTGTATTGGAGTGAAGATGGTGGGGTTTCGTGGACAGCGGATCGGCTTACTTCGCCCCATGGGGTGTTCGGCGATCCGTGTGTGGTGGCGAGTCCATCGGGCGATTTTTATTACCTGCACCTCAGCGATCCTTCAGGTCGCGGGTGGTCGGATGCGGGGTTATTGGATCGAATTGTTTGCCAGCGTTCCAAGGACGGCGGGCGTTCGTGGTCGCGCGGGAGCTTCATGGGATTGAACGGTGCGAAGGACCAAGACAAAGAATGGGCGGACGTTACGCCGGACGGCCAAGGCATTGCGGCGTGCTGGACGCAATTCGATCGGTACGGCAGCACAGCGGAACAGGACAGTTCCATCATCTTGTGTTCGACTTCCAACCGCAAGGCGCGGCGGTGGTCCAAGCCGGTCCGCGTCAGCGCGGTTGCGGGGGACTGCGAGGACAGCGATGAGACGGTGGAGGGCGCTGTGCCGGCTTACGGACCGGATGGGGCGTTGAACGTGGTGTGGGCGCGGGGTGAGCAGCTTTGGTTCAACCGTTCCGTGAATGGCGGACGGCGGTGGATGGAGACGGAGGTCCGGGTAGCGGACATCGTTGGGGGATGGGACCGGGAAGTGCCGGGCATCGGACGGGCGAATGGCATGCCGGTGACGGATGTGGATTGCAGCCACGGGCACCATCGCGGTCGGATTTACGTCAATTGGACGGACTTGCGCACGGGCGACAGCGATGTGTACTTGTGTTACTCCGATGATGCAGGGCAGACGTGGTCCGATGTGGTGCGGGTGAATGGGGACGACACTGCTACGGACCAATTTTTTACCTGGATGGCGGTGGATCCGGTGACGGGAGGGGTGCACATTGTGTATTACGACCGGAGCGGAAACGTGTCCGCGGGTGACGTGGCCACCGAGGTCGTGGTTTCCAGTTCGTGGGACGGCGGGTTGACCTGGGAACACGTCGTGGCGAGCGAGTCGCCTTTCGTTCCGGGTCAAGCCTCGTTTTTCGGGGACTACAACAACATTTCCGCACACGGGGGGGTGGTGCGACCGATTTGGACGCGGGAAGACCGGGGCGTGCTGAGCATTTGGACGGCGCTGCTGGATTTTGCGCCGTGAGGATCAGGCGAGGCGGATGCGTTCCGCGATTTCGGCCAGTTCCTCGGGGCTGATTTTGAGCTTGGGGCGCTCAAAGTTCATGTCCCCAACGGCATTGAGGGGGATGAGGTGAACGTGGGCGTGGGGCACCTCAAGGCCGATGATGGAGACGCCGATGCGCTTGCAGGGGATGGCGCGTTGGATTTGGCCTGCCACCTGTTGGGAAAAGGCATTGATTTCCGCGAGCGTCGAGGCATCGAGATCAAAGAAGTAATCGACCTCCTGCTTCGGGATGACGAGCGTGTGGCCCTTCACCAGTGGAAACACGTCGAGGAAGGCCAAAAACCGGTCGTTCTCCGCCACCTTGTGGCACGGAATTTCCCCCGCGACGATGCGGCTGAAAATGGACGGCATCACCGAGTGATTTCGAGGACCTCGAAGGGAATGAGGCCTGCGGGAACCTGGACTTCGGCGACGTCGCCGACGGCCTTACCGAGCAGCCCACGGCCGATGGGGCTCTCCACGGAAATTTTCTTTTCCGCGAGGTTGGCTTCGTTCTCGGCAACGAGGGTGTAGGTCACTTCGGCGTTGTTCTTTTGGTTGCGCAGTTTGACCGTGCTGAGGATGTAGACCTTCGTGTTGTCGATGAGCGAATCGTCGACGAGCCGTGCGTTCGCGAGGGTGTTTTCGAGTTTCACCAAACGCGCTTCCATCATGCCCTGCGCTTCCTTCGCCGCATCGTATTCCGCATTCTCGCTGAGGTCCCCTTTGTCTCGGGCTTCTGCGATTTGTTGTGAAATGCGGGGACGCTCCACCGTCTTCAAGTGGTGAATTTCGTCCTTGAGTTTTTGCAGCCCTTCGGGCGTGAAGTATGAAAAGTTCGACATGGTATGGCGGGTTTCAGTACATGAAGGGGGCCTTCACGTAAAAAAGAGAAAACCCGCAACACGGGCTTTCTCTTGCACTAAAGTAATCAAATTGAATCAAAGCTCCGCAAGGGAGCCGGGTTGCTTCACAACGAGATGTGGAGTCCGATGCTGTGGTTGCCACCGAACGGATTCGTGGTGCGGTAACCGTAATCGAGTCCGATGCGGCCGCCGTCTTGCCCAGCAGGCACGCTGACGGTCAAGCCTGCTGCGGGCCCCGTGTAAGCTGTGGTGATGGCTTCGGATCCGATGAGTCCTTGTTCCCACATGTAGCCTGCGCGCAGCGTCAACGACTCTTTGTATTGGAATTCAAATCCAGCACCGAATTGGTCCTTTGTGAAGGAATTCGAGACGAATTGTCCCGTCAATGTTCCTGTCACTTCCTCGAGGGAGACGACGTCGTAGCCAAAGCCGATGTTCACCAACGAAGGCAATTCGTAGCGTTCAGCACGTTGGAGCACGGTCAGGCTGGTTGCCGACCCTTGCGGGGTGGCGGTTACCGTCAACCCATCTCCAGCGTACCGCATGGGCGCGCCGACGTTTCGCAGGGCGATGCCGAAGGTCAAGCGCTCGTCGATGGGGCTGATGTACCGGATGCCGGCATCAAACGCCACACCGCTTGCACGAACGTTCGAAATGGCTTCTCCGATGATGCGCACCGTCATTCCGCCGTAAATCGAATTCGAGAACGCTTTCGAGTACGAGACGCCGATGTTCGAGAAGGAGGGCGAGAACGTACCGATGCCGCCTTCGGGCAGGTCCACTGTCGTGATGTCGATGTCACCGAAGCCCATCGTCATGACCGTGATGCCGAGGACCGCTTCGCCACCCACTTTGGTTGCGAAGCCGACGCTGTTCACGGAAATGCCCGAGCCGCTCAAGTATTGCGTGTTCGCAAACGCCAGCTCGTTCTTCTCGACGAAGGCCAAACCCGCAATGTTCAAAAAGCACGATTCCAGCCCCTGCACGGTGGCCATGTTGGTTCCGGCCAACCCGTTGGACTGCGCCCATGGGTTGATGAGCAACTGCCCAGCACCAGCGGAGCCAGCGCGATCCGGATTGCCTGCCAGCGCCGTCGTTCCTGCAAGGAGCAGCGCGAAAAGTGGTAGGATTGCCTTGTTCATGATCGTTCAGGTTCTCTAATTAGAAGTTGTCCAAGTCGGTCGGGCGCATCACGCCGAACCACTTGAGGATTTTCTCGCCGACGCCGGGCACGTCCACGTGGATG
>CBFHLY010000053.1:0-11804 GCA_965656785.1 uncultured Flavobacteriales bacterium | reverse complement strand
CGTGCTACAAGGTTTGGTCCTTCCTCTACCACCACATCCAATACCGACTTGACGAGCCGGGTCTGGAGCAGCTGCGTCGCCCTGCTCGGAGCTGGGCCGACCGCCGAGAAGGCATCGACTGCGACTGCTTTTCGATTTTCTGCTCGAGCCTGCTTTTGCACCTGGGCATCCCGCACCGCTTTCGGATAGCGAAGTACGACGGCGGCCCGTGGCAGCACGTGTACGTCGTTGCCGGCGAAGGCAAAACCCACTGGATCCTGGACCCGGTGCTTTCGGCCTTCGATTTTGAAAAACCCTACACGGACAAAAAAGACTTTCCCATGAATTTACGAGGCATCGACATCGCGGTGCTGAGCGGCCCTTCGGGGCCATTGGGCTCGGTGGAGGCGATTACCTACGACGAAGAACTGTTGGCTTCGCTTGACGGCGCGCTCGGCGCAGCGAGCGGCGCGCCCTTGGACGCCATGCTGCGCCACCTCCAAAAGACGCGCGCCGCCATCGCGCAGAACCCGGCTATGGTGGCGGAGGTGGAGGACCCGGAGGCGTTCCTGAAGATGCTGGACTATGCCATCAAGTACTGGAACACGGACCGCCGTGAGGAGGCGCTGTCAGTGCTGGCAGACAACGAGCGTGCGCTCAATGCGCGTTACGGCGTCTCGGCCGATATGGCCGGGGAGCTGGGGGCGGGTGGCCGCGGCCGCGCTTTTTTCCAAAAGGTGGGCGAGTTTGCCCAAAAAGTGGGCCGCGGCGTCAGCAACGCCGCCCGCTCGACGGCCCAAGCGGTGATGCGCATCAACCCGGTTAGCGTGGCTTCGCGCGGAGGCTTCCTCCTTGCCATGAAGCTGAACATCAAGCAGATGGCCAGCCGCCTGAAGTGGGGCTATGCCACCGAGTCGCAGGCGGCCCGCCAGGGCATCTCCAAGTCCCAGTGGCAGTCCTCGCGCCAGGCGCTCCAGCGCGTCGAAAAACTGTTTGCGGACCGCCTGCAAGGCCGCCGCGACAACCTCAAAAAGGCCATCCTCCAGGGCAAGGCGGGCGGCCTGCAAGGGGAGCTCGGCGGGGTATCCTTGGGCGAGCCGGTTACGGTTGCTGCGGCGATGGCTGCGGCGGCTCCTGTCATCATCGCGGCCATCAACATCCTCAAGGACACGGGCCTGATCTCAAAGGACGAAAAAGCAGACGAGGCGGAGTTGCAAAAAGAGGCGGCAGAGGCCGGGGCTGGGACTGACGCATCACTCCCCGCACCTCCTGCCGCCTCCCCTCCTCCTGCGCCCGCACCGAAAAACATGGAGGACCCATTCTCCCCGCCAGCTGACACGGGCGGCGCGATGGCCTTTTTGAAAAACAACCCGGTGGTGGCGGTGGCTGGGGCTGGGGCTTTGGCCTTGGGCGTGCTGTGGGCCCTCAAAAAGGCGAAGAAGCCGGCCGGGAGAGGTCTCTCGGGCCCCCGCCGCTCGCAAACCACGAAGACAACGACCAGCCGCCGAGGCATTCAGCGGCTCCAACTCAAATAAGCAGAACGATGCGATCAAAAAAGATGAACAGCAAAGCCATGATGGGCGAGCTCAAGTCGCTGGCGATGATCTCTGGCGGCATGGTACTGGGCAGCATGGGCGGACAGGCCTTGGACAAGGCGTTGGGCGTTGACCCTTCGCTGCCGGGTATGAACCCCAAAAAATACGTTCGCCCGGCGGCGCTCTTAGGCGCCGGCATTGTGGGCAGCATGAAACTGAAGCACCCGGACATGAAGCTGGTGGCGGCGGGCGTGGGCGCCTCGGGCGTGGTGTCCACGGTGAAGGTGCTGCTGAAGAAGGACCTCCTGGCGGGCCTTACGGGCGCTTCGGGCGTGAGCGGCTTGGGCTCCTCGTGGGGCGTGTACCGTGACCCGGTGCGCGTGGCCCTCGACCGCTACGAGCCGGAGCTGCCGGAGCTGGACGGCATGGCCGGCGGTGCGCTTGCTGCTCCGGTGAGCATGGGCGCCTCCGAGGACGCTGATTACGAAATCATCTGAGGCCAAACCGGGTCTCTTCCACCAAGAAAACTGAACGGATATGAATTTAGGAGAAGCAATCGACAGCGAGTTCAGCTTGCTGGGTGCCATGGGCGAGGACGAGCTCTTGGCCGCATTTGATGGGGCTACGCCGGCTGTTCGCCGCCGCTTTGCCCGCAACGTGAAGCAGATGAGCCGTCAGCGTGCGGTCCCCCCGAGCAAGGGCTCGCGGGGCGAGCTCGAGAAGCGCTTGCACCTGTTGCCGAAGGATACGCAGGACGGTTTGGCCCGACAAACGCTGCAAGCGGTCGATGCGGCCTACTACGTGGTGAAGGACGTCAGCGGGAGCAAGGTCCAAAAACTGCTCAAGGACGACGACAACAAGGTAGTGGGGTTGAGCAACATCTCGAGTGCGAAGCTCGAAAAGGGCAACCACTTCCTGCTGCACGGCATCGTGCTGCTGGCGGGCACGGCCGACACGGGGGAGACGGCGTTCGACGTGAACTTCGGGGTCTTGCCGGACTACGTCCGCAACGGCGAGTTCGAGTTCATTGCCAACGGGACGACCCTGATCCAAAACGCCTCGTGCGAGCTGTTCAATACGACGGGCCAAACGGTGCCGCTGGGCTTCTTCGAGCTCGACAACCCGAAGCTCATCAAGGACCAGCAGACGATCGAGTTCAACGTGGAGTGGGGCGCCAACGCGCCCGACAATACGTTCCTGAAGGCCATCCTTCGGGGCACCACGATTTTGAAAGCGTAATCGAAGTAAGCCATGAAGAACCACAAATTTCAGCTCGTTCGCATCCCGGTTAAGCAAAGCGGCGCGGAGGTGCGGTACTCGGGAGAGACGGACCGCGCCTATGGGCGGCTGCGTGGCGTCTTCGTGGCTTTGCCTGACGTCGCCGCCGAGCACGGCTCTACGTTGAGCCTGAAGCTCGGCGGCCTCGACGTCTTCGACGACGACCACGACGTGCGGCTCGTTACGTGCGGTCGGGGTGTAGCTCCTCAGGCCAAGTTCTTCGAGTTCGAGGAATACCTCGAGGCGCGTGGCAACACGTTCGAGGGCCGCTATCGCGATGTGGGGGCTGCGGGCGTCACCTACCCCTACGAGGCCAAGGTATTCCTGTGGCTGGTCAACGATGCGTTTCACGCAGGTGACGAGGAAGCATGACCCTGACTCACGGCATGGTGCGCACGCGGCAGGGCTCAGGCCTTTTGCGCCGATGGAACCAGACGGTGGCGGTGGAGGACAATGGTTCCTTGGTTCCGCTTGACTTCCGTCTGCCGGGCGATGTGGAGATGTGTTTGGGCGTGCAGGCGTGCGTTGTGGGACGATTTCCCACCGACGGGGAGGAGCTAGCTGATCTGGGCGAGTTTGCGCTTGAGTTTGGCGGAGGAGCCCACCACCCCATCAACCAGGTCGTCGGCTACGCCCACCGCAGCGTGCTCCGCGAGGAGCACCTCCACCGCCCGGATTTCCTTGTGCTCGAGGTGCCGGTGTCGGCGCCCCGCACGGTGACGGGCTACTACCGCGACAGCGGTCGCCTGCCGGCGTTCACCACCGCTGGCCGCTTCGTGCCGTATGGCGTGCGGCTGACGTTTCACCTGTTTGCACCGATCACGGCATGATTACGCAAGACCTCCTTCGGTATGTGGAGCACCGGGTAGCGGTTTTGGGCTACGCCCGCCCGCAATACGATGTGTTTACTTGGCGGCTGCCCGCTTTGGGCACGCGCCACGTCACCGACGGCCGCCGTGCTCACTACTACCTACTTACCTCGGAGCTGCCTGAGGGCCTGGTTCTCCTTTCGGAATCGTCGGGGTTGGTTGTTACGCCGGCTTGGTCCACGGCTTCGGCTTTGGCCCAGCTCCGCGAATTCTCAGGCCAAATTTCAGTTGAACTGCATGCGGCCGGCACCCTTTCAGAGGTCACGTTTTTGCGCATCCAAGAGGGCGCCCCCCAAATGAAAGCTGCTGCCGCATGACCCAGGACCTCCTCAAAAAGCGGGTGTACAAGATCACCGAGACGTGCCGCGGCGCCATCAAGCGCCTCCGGCTCGAGGGCCACGACGAGCTGACGTTTTCGGCAAAGCTGACGCGCCGCGGCGAGAAGCTCAACGGCGTTACGCGTGCCGCCACCGACCACTTTTCTCAGCTGCTGCGCGAGAGCATCCGCTCGGAAGACCCGGACCGCGTCTTTGTGCAGTTTTATGACGGCCAGGGGACGGAGCTGTGGGCGAAGAGCTTTGCGCTGGAGAGCGAGCCGCAGGCGCTGAGCGGCCCCTTGCCCATGTCGGGCCTGGGTGAGGCGGAAGTCAACCACCTTGTCCAAACCAAGCTCCACGAGCTGCGCCGCGAGGAAGAGCTCTCCGAGCTGCGCAAGGCATGCGACCACCTGGAAAAGGAAAACGAGGCGCTGCAAAAGCGGCTCGAAGACACCGAGGAGGTGCTTGAGGCGAAGAAGAACGTCGAGTACTACTCGAACATCATCGGCTTGGCGCTGCCGGGCTTGGCAAAGATGCTGGGCCGCTCCCCGCTGGGCTCCACCTTGGGGATGCTGGCGGGCGCGGAGGTGGAGCTGCCTGCGGAGGCTGGCGCGACAGACGCCTCGAAGGAGGCGCGCGGCCAGCGCGAAGCCATCATCGACCTCGCGCTGGAGTTCATGCGCAGCTTGCCTGATGCGCAGCTGGGCAGCTTGTATTTGGTCTTTGTCGAGCTCAGCAACAACCCCGGCCTGATCCCTGGGCTGCTTGCGCACCTGACCGGTAAACCGGCCATGTCCCACCCCGAACCCCAACCCGAATGACCTACCAACAGACCGTATCCATCGAAGCGAAGACGCAGCCCGATGCAGAGCGCATCGCCCGGGCCATGTCTTCGGCCAGCGGCACGTTCAGCCCCCAGGAATGGGAAGCCATCGCGCGCAAGTTGCAAAGCCGCACGGTGCAGGCCCGCATCCGCTTTCTCCTCTAATCCCAGTCAGCGATGAACCCAGCGGTAGTCAGTGCGATGAGCAGTGCGGCCTCGAGCGAGGCGGCCCGCAAGATGATGCGTGGCCTTGTTTTGGCGGGGGGTCTGTACCTGGGGTACCGCCTTACGCGGCGCGCCATGGAGGACCGCCGCGCGCGCAACACGTCGGTGCTGGCGGACCAGTCGCCGGCGGTGCGCCAGGCGATGAGCTTGCGCTCGGCCATCAACCCCTCGGGGGTGTCGTGGCTGATGTGGGCGGACGGCACCAACGAGGCGGTGGTGCAGCAGGTGGCCTCCCAAATCCAAAACCTCGAGGAGGTGGGCCGCGCCTACCGCAACTTGTATGCGTCGGACCTCCTTGCCGACCTCCAAAAGGAACTCTCTACGGCCCTCTTTGACGGGTTTTTGCAGACGGTGAGTTCCAACCGCGTCAACGACGCCAGCGCCCAGCCGTTCAAGGCGACGCCACAGGGCGCCTTCGCCGCTCCGATGAACCTGATCGTGGCCAAGCAGGCCGTCCGGTTGCGGACGTCCCCCGACGCCTCCTACCAGGGTTCGTGGCACGAGGCGCTGGAGCCCAACAAGAACATCTTCAAGACGGCGGCGGCGGGCGAGTTCATCGGCTACGCCACGGGCCGCCAACACTTCGACACGAAGAACAACGTGAAGTTCATCGAGGTGACGCGCACGGTGACGGCGGGCCCGCTGCCGGCGGCCTGGCAGGGCGAGGCCGGACAGACGCGCACCTTGTGGGTCTCGGCTTCGAAGAACTACACGGAGCAGTTTGCGAGCGAGGCGGCGCTCACCCAGCGCTACCCGCAGCACGTGGGCGTTACGAGCTACGTGCAGCCGTCTCCGGCGGGCGTCGGCGGCTGGATGGCTGCTGCGGGCCAGCGCCTGCTGACGACGCGCCCCACCCCGGTCATGAACCAGCGGTTCCAGCGTTTGGGCACCGCCCCGGCCGGCACCCTGCTCGGCTACCCGGTGATGGAGCTGCGGGGCGAGACGCCCGACAAACAATGGACCCTGGTGCGCACCGTCGAAGGGCGCGACCGCTGGGTTCCCACCTCACATACGGCAACGATTTAAGATGGCACAGAAACACGACACCTTTGTGGAGACGTACTACCCGCTGGCGGTGCAGGCGGGTGCGCGCTTTGGCATGAACCCGCTGATCATCCTGGCGCAGGCGGCCGTGGAGAGCGGCTGGGGCACGAGCTATGGGGCGCGCGAGCGCAAGAATTTCTTTGGGATCACTGCGGCGGGCTCGGCGAACGAGTTTTGGGATGGCAGCTACTCGGTAGGCCAAAACCAATACGCCCTCAAATTCCGCAACTACCGGACGGCGCTCGACTCGTTCATGGACTTCGCTCGGCTCATCTCGAGCCGCTACGGCGACGCGCACCGCCAGAGCTACGCGCCCGAGGCTTACGCCCAAGCCATCGCCTACTCGCCCTACATCGCTGAGCAGAACGGCGACAACCGCGAGGGGTACCGCACGGCGGTCCTGTCGAGCTGGAACCGCATTGTGGACATCGCAAAAAAAAAGGACTTGCCAGCCCCGCAGGACTTGCCACCGGGGGCCTCTTTGCCGTCGGCATAATCGCATGGCTCGTATTCAAATACGTTCGTAAATCAACCTAACCATGGCATTCCAACTCAAGCGCGTCGGCTCGGAGGTGACGGTCATCCTGACGATGCGGGATGTGCTGGGGCTGTTGGGCGATTCCGTCAACGACGAGATCGCCTTTGGCGGCGTGGCCTACCGCATCTCGAGCTGCGCGGAGCTGGGCTCGGGGACGGGTGGCGACGGCGTCGACTGGCTGAGCGTGAGCCTTCCTGTCAGTTCCGATGGCCAGTCGTCGTTTGCCTTGCCCTCGGGGGTCACGGACCCGGAGAGCCTGTTTTTGACCGTCAACAACGTGGTGTACGAGTATGGGCTGGGTCAGGCGTACCATGTCGAAGGTTCGACGTTGGTTTGGCATGGCCCCATGTCCCTCGAACAAGCAGACCGCGTCATCCTACGCTACCCCTCAGCGGTGAGCTGATCACCCTGTAACCCTTCCATCCTAACCCCAAACCCTTTAAGATGAGCCAATTCATCCGTCAAAAGCAGGTCGAAGGCTTGATTGCCGCGCTGGCATCGAAAGCCGTCGACAGCGCAGTCCTGAAAATCGCCAACGACCTCTCGGAGGTCAATGCGTCGAACGCACGTGCCAACCTCGACATCTACTCCACGAGCGAGGTGCAGGCCTTGGTGGCGGGCGTGGAGAACGCGTACAGCGTAGCCGACATCGCCGCCCGCAATGCCCTTACGGGCCTGAAGGTCTCCGACCGCATCTTCGTCTCGGACGACGGCGACAGCAAGTGGGCGCTGTACATCGTCACGGCGATCACCACGGGCACGGGCTCGACCTCGAGCTACGAGAAGATTGCCGACGAGGACATCTTCACCAACGCCATTTCTGCCGAAGCCATCAAGGCGTCGTACGAGAGCAACAGCAACACGAACGCGTTTACGGACGCCGAGCAGACGAAGGTCGGCCACCTGACGGTGACGCAGGCCATCGACCTCGACGCGACGGCCTCGGAGCTGTCCTCGACGACCGCAACGGCCAACACGGCCCTGAGCACGGCCAACACCGCCGTCTCCAACGCCGCCACCGCCCAGTCGACTGCCAACTCGGCTGTCAGCGCTGCTGCGGCGGCCCAGTCGACGGCCGACACGGCCCTCACCAACGCCAACACGGCGCTCTCCACCAAGGAGGACAAGTTCACGCACACGGCCGAGACGTTCCTGGGCATCGTCAAGGCGCCCAACGTGACCACGGAGTTGGTGATGACGAACTCGCTGGCGGCGGGCTTTGTGCCGCAGGTCTTTTTCAACGGCCTGCAGATCAATGCCGTGACCTACACCGTCGGCTCGAACAAGGTGTCGGTGACGGTGCCGTACGACACGGCTGCTGACGACATCCTGGCGGTGTACTACTGCCACAACTGATTGAAGCGGGGTGAGCCATGGCGCAGCTGAAAGTGAAGCAGGTAACAGGAGCGGTCGACACCTCCACGGACCAAAGCATCCGAGGCAGGAAGACGTTCGAGTCGCCCGCTGCCTTCTTCGACAGCACGCGCGCGGTGGTCCTCACCGGCGGATACATCTATTGGTGCGTGAACCCCGCGGTGCTCAATGCCGCGGGGAACACGCGCCTTCAACTGCGCACCACGGGCCTCATCACCGAGAAGTACGACAAGGGCGGCTGGGTGCCGATTTAATGCAACATGAACAAGTACACGCGACTGAAACTGACGCTGGCCACCACGGTTTTCCTGGCGGTGACGACCTTCTTTGCCATCTTCCACGACATGGAGGCGGTGGCTACGACCTGCATCGCGGGCGTGATGACTGTGCTTTCGACGTACATCTGGGCAGAAACGCGGCGGCCTTCTGATCGGACCAAATCCGAGGACTGAGGTGGGCTGGCGGTGGGGCGCTATGGGTTGGGCGGTGGCGGTTTTGCTGCTGCTGGTGCTGGTGGCTGTTTGGGGTGCGTGGCGCTCCGAGTACAGCGGCCACGCTTTGACGCGCGCCACGTTGTCGGCTACCGGCGCGGAACTCACCGCGGTGCGCACCCGCAGCGGGCGGCTGGCGTACGAGAACGAGGTGCTGACGCTGTCGCAGGCGGAGCTGGAGCGGCTGGTGCCTGCGCTTCGTGCGGAAATTGAGGAACTGCGGTTGCAGGTGCGGCGCACGTCCTCGGTGTCGCGCACGGCGTTTTCCTCGCAGGTGGAGGAGACGGTGCTGTTGCGGGATTCGGTCATTTTGGTGTACGATACGCTCCACGCCTTCGCCTACGATACGGTTGCGGTTCAGACGTTCGACTACCGCGACGGCTACTTCGACATCCGCGGCATCAGCGACGGCACCACCCAGCGCCTGACGGCGGCGTACTCCGACACGCTCGTGCAGGTCGTGTACCGCGCCGAGCGCCCCCGCCCTTGGCTTTGGTTCTTCTCTCCCCGCCGGCTCCGGCAGCGGGTGATGCTGAAAAACCCGAGCGCCACCATCCACTTTTCCGAAATCATCGAACTCGAATGAGCAAGGCGGCGATGGACATCAACCGCGAGGTGGAGGCCCTTTTGGCCTCGCGCGAAGACACGGTGAAGGGCAACGCGAGCTTTACGCTGAGCGAGAAGTACCTCCTGGCGCAGTACTCGGGTGCGGGCGGCAAGGCGGCGGCGGGTGCCCGCGGCCAGGGGCTGCTTTACGAGTACTACACCCCGATGTGGTTGTGTGCGAAGATGTGGGAGCTCGCGCTGCACCACGGTGAGGCGCCGCGCTTTGTTTTGGAGCCGGCGGCCGGCACCGGCAACCTCCTGGCGCTGATGCCGGCTTCGGTGGAGGCGGCCATGGCCTTTGAGGTGAACCGCACGGCCGCCCGCATTGCGCGGATCCGAGCGCCCAAGGCGCAGGTGCTGACGTTGCCGTTTGAGGCGGCGTTCCTCGAGCCGCCCCGCTTTACGAACCGGGCGCGGGTGACGTGGCTCGGCCATGCCCCGTACGACCTGGTCATCGGCAACCCGCCGTACGGGGTGCACACCGGCGTCAACGCCGCGCTGTTTCGCAAGCCCGACCTGAAGACGTTCGAGGTGTTTTTCATGTACTGGGGCCTGGAGGTGTTGCGCCCGGGTGGCCTCCTGGTGATGGTCATCCCGAGCAGCTTTTTGCGCAGCGATGAGCGCTATGCCAAACAAAAGGCGCTCCTGGAAAAGCGGTGCGACCTGGTTGACGCCTACCGCCTCCCCAAAGTATTTGACTCAACAACCATCGGCACCGACATCGTGGTGCTGCGCAAAAAACCCAAGCGATGAAACGGTACACAATGCCTCGCAACCCGGGACTGGTGGTGTATGACAGCCGGGCCGTGGATCCGGAGATGGAGGATTTGGCCCAGCAACTCGAAGACCTCGAGCGCGACTTCGTCGTCCGTGAAATCGACATCACCTTCAAGGACAAAAAGCTGTTCGGCAAGCGCGTCTTCAGCTCGGACGACGCCTACCGCTTCATCTCGGACGTCATCTTCGAGGGGCTCGAGGTGCAGGAGCACTTCATCGTTCTGTACATGAACCAGGGCAACGAGATCATCGGCTACTACCGGCACTCCAAGGGCACCATCAACTCGACGCAGGTCGATATGCAGCTGGTGATGGCGGTGGCGCTGAAGACCCTGTCAAAGGGCATGATCATCTCGCACAACCACCCGTCGGGGTCGCTGCGCCCAAGCGAGGCGGACCGACGGATGACCAAGGCGCTGCGTGATGCGGCGCAGCCGTTTGGCATTGCGGTGCTGGACCACATCATTGTGACGCGAGCGGGCTATTACAGCTTTGCGGATTCTGGAGAAAGTTCCCTGAACGGCCCCGCCGAAGGCGGCGAGGTGGCCGAGCTGCGCGCCCGCACCTTAGCGGCCCTCAAGCGCGTGACGGCGGCCAACAGCCCGGCCCTCTTTGCGCTGTTGCAATCCGAAGCCGGCTACGCCAAGGTGGAGGCAGCCGTCCTGGACCGCGTCCTCCGCCACCGCCGCATCCCCGAAGCCATCATCCCCCAACTGGAAAGCGAATGGCAAGGCGACTGAACTCCCCGCACCTGGTTCGCGGGCGGCTGCGGGCGCTGCGCCGGCTGCTCGCCCAAGCGAGCGACCCGCTGGAGCAGGCGCTGCTGCGCAGCGGCCACTTTCCGGACGCCCAAGGCGGGCAGGTGGCCATGGCGCAGGAGGCGATGGCGTTGGAGCGGGATCCGGCGGCGCGCGCGCCGCTGACCTTCACCGAGCTCAGCTCGCTCTCGACTTGGTTTTATCTGCACCCGGAGAAGGTGTGCGGCGAGGAGCGGGCCACCCGCTTTTCGAAGTTTCCGCTGGAAGTGGTTGGCAAGCGCGGGGACGTGGAGCGCGCCATCCGCCTCACCCCTTCACCACCGCTTTCCGACCTCGAGCGCCTCGCCCAAGAAACCGAACGAATCCTATCCCAGCTATGAGTTACCTCGCAGGACTTTCCCCTTCGTCGTTGGGCGCGCTGTCGCCCTACCGCAGCTATGCCCTCCAGGGTGCCGGCCTCAGCGAACTGCTCCAGGAGCGCGCCAACCTCTCGGGGCTCGGGCGTGCCACGAGCGCTGCGGTGATGCCGTTCGAGGAGGTCGTCGACCGCTACAACAAGGGCATCTCCCGCGCCGAGATCGAGGCGTGGGTGTGGTACAAGCGCTCGGTGGGGGTGCCGATGACGGGGTGGGAAAGCTATTTCCTTCAGGGGGCCAGCACCGAGCAGCGCGTCGAGGTGGTGCAAGAGACGGTGCTGTACGACGAGCGCATGCAGGAGGTGCGGGCGGCCTACCCCGGCGAGGACCTCGGCAAGTTGGTTCGCACGGTGGAGCGCAAGAGCGGGCAGCAGCTCCATGCCGTGCGCAGCGCCGGCGGCCTGTACCTGATTGCGGCGGAGGCGTGCCGCCTGACCAGCGGCAAGGCCAAGGCCAGCGAGCAGGAGCTCGACGCCCTGGTCAAGGAGGGCGCGCTCTTTTATTCCGGCGGGGAGCTGTTGCCGCTGCCCATCTACTGCTTTGGCAACATGTACGACCGGGAGCTGCAACTCCAAGCCGATGAGCAAGAGATCCTCGAGCGGTGGGGCCAGGACGTCCTCGACCGCCACAAGGAGGAGGTGGCGCGCAGCAAGCCCGAGCTGATGACCGTCACGAACCCCGCCGAGAACGAGCGCCCCGTCATCATGGCCATCAGCGACTTCGCTTCCGACCTCGACACCTTCCACATCACCCAGGTGCGCGAGGAGTACATGG
>CBFHLY010000052.1:0-12304 GCA_965656785.1 uncultured Flavobacteriales bacterium | reverse complement strand
CACGTACCTTTGGAACCTAATCTCGGTGCGATGGCAAATTTGAACTGGACCCCCGTTAAGGAATACGACGAAATCACCTTCAAGGTCTGCAACGGCGTGGCGCGGATTGCGTTCAACCGCCCTGAAGTGCGCAACGCGTTCACGCCGAAGACGGTGGACGAATTGTGGGAAGCCCTCATCCATTGCCACGAGAGCCAGGAAATCGGCGTGGTGCTCATCACGGGAGAAGGCCCCTCGCCGAAGGATGGCGGCTGGGCCTTCTGTTCAGGCGGCGACCAGCGCGTGCGCTCGAATACGGGGTACAAGGGGGAGAATGGCGTGAACCGCTTCAACATTTTGGACGTTCAACGCCAAATCCGGTTCATGAACAAGGTGGTCATCGCGGTCGTCCCGGGATGGGCAGTGGGCGGCGGCCACAGCCTGCACGTGGTGTGCGATCTGACACTTGCGAGCAAGGAGCACGCGGTGTTCAAGCAGACCGATGCCGATGTGGCGAGCTTCGATGGGGGCTTCGGCTCCGCCTACCTCGCCCGCCAGGTAGGCCAAAAACGCGCCCGCGAAATCTTCTTCCTCGGCGCCTCCTACTCCGCCCAAGAAGCCTACGAAATGGGCATGGTCAACCTCGTCGTGCCGCACGACCAGCTCGAACAAACCGCCTACGACTGGGCACAAGAAATCATGACGAAAAGCCCGACGGCCATCAAGATGCTGAAGTTTGGCTTCAACCTCATCGACGACGGGCTCGTCGGTCAACAAGTCTACGCGGGTGAAGCCACTCGCCTCGCCTACGGGACCGAAGAAGCCCAAGAAGGGCGCGACGCCTTCCTCGAAAAGCGCCCGCGTGATTTCTCGCGTTTCCCAAAATTCCCGTAAGGTCAGGCTCCTGCAAACCGCGCAGCGAATTCGCCTTCGTTCGAACGAATGACGAGGGTCATGTTCGAATGGTTCGAGGGATCGTATAACCGGTACCGTCCGGGAACCCGCTCCTTCGAATTTCGATCGAATACGGGTTGAACCCCGGCATGCGGCAAGCCGGTGACGCCCTGCTGTCCGAGCGGCACCAACTCCACGGGATGCGTCGGCAACGCGTGCCGGGAGTCCGGCCACGGAACGCCTTGCAGCCCCATCCACACCAACCGGCCCTCCAAAAGCAACCACCGAGCCCGATGATGCGCCCCGTTCCAAGGCGACAGCACCGTCCAACGGCGTTGCTTGAACGGATCCCAATTCAGCACCCGAACCTCGGCATCCACCACTTCTGCATCGGGCCAAGCACCTCGAACGCGCTGCCACGCCGCAATCGGCCACCAAGCCACCAGTACGATCAGCGCCAAACACCCACCGAACACGGCGGCCAACGCCGCCATCCCCGTCGCCTCGCCCGATCCCTCCAACGCGGCAATGAGCAGGAACACACCGCCGAACAGCGCGGTCAATGCCACGACCATCCCGCGCAACGCAGGCAGCCGAAGCAACGCGTCCAAGGGGCCTTTGTAACTCGCGTCTTTCATCGTCTTTGGCGCCCAAAAAGAAGGGCTGTGCAGCGCGTTGGATCCTTCCTCCGCTCTTCACGAAAGGTACGTCCCACACGGTACAAACCGATTGGGTTTCTGTTCTTCTCGGCGGTCCGCTGGGCGTCAATGGCTATATTTTGGCCTTCATTTCCCTGCGATGTCTCGAAAAAAACGGTTGTTTCAAGTGGTGTTGTTGACGAGCACTGCCGTGTCCTTGTTCTACGTTCCGTGGCCCATTTTGGGGGCTTGGCTGCCTCCGCTGCCCGACTCGGTGGAGGAGCAATTGGAAGCCTCGACCGCCAGCGGATTGGATGGCATCGTGGTGCATGCCGACTTCGGCGATGGGCCTCCGGTGACGGCGGCCGTGGGCTGGCACGATCCTGAGGAAGGCATTCCCGCCCGGGCAGATGCGCTGTTTAAAATTGCCAGCATCAGCAAGCTTTATGTGGCAGTGGCAGTGACGAAATTGGCCGCTCAGGGAGGGTTGGATTTGGACGCCAAACTGAGTACGCTGATGCCCGAACTCGCCGGCCGAATTGAATTCGCAGACCGCATCACCCCGCGGTTGTTGGTGCAGCACCGGAGCGGCATCCCGAACTTCACGGACGTGGAGCGGTTTTGGGCGGAGCCGCCTGGCTCGGCGGAAGGGTGCTTGGAATTGGTCCTCGATCTCCCAGCGGATTTCGAACCGGACGAAGACTGGGCTTACAGCAACACGAACTACTTGCTGCTCGGGCTCATCATGGATCGGGTTCTTGGGCATCCCCATTTCGACTTCATTCAAGCCGCCATCCTCGATCGCCTGGGCCTCACTTCGACCTATGCAGGAATCAACGAAATCAACGAAGCGGACGTGATGAGCGGCTTTCACGTGGGCCATCCCGACGACCTGAAGTGGGAATCCGTGGGCATGGTCGCTTCGGCTGCGGACGTGGCGCGCTTCGTACGGGCGCTCAACGACGGAAGCCTCTTCGATGGCGACGAGTCGGCGGTCTATGCCGGCTTGTACGAATACGAACACACGGGACTGGTGCCCGGTTACCAAAGCACGGTGCGCTATCACCCCGACCTCGACGCTGTGGTGGTCCAGTTTTCGACCCCGACGAATTTTGAGGGCTACCAGTGGAACCTTGCTTCCGTTTGCTACAATCGAGTGGTCGACATCCTCCGCCGAGAACGGCTCGCGAACTGACCCACACGTCGGTGTCTGTGGTCGAAAAGCCCATCCTCGACCCCGGAGATGCCGGCGGGGATGCCTGGCTGAACGCCCCCCCATACACCCGGAGCACCGAGCCAATGAAAACAAAAAAACCAGCGACTTAAATCGCTGGTTTTCAGTTTTTTAATCGGAGAGACCCTCCTCTCGAACCAAACCTTTGCATTTCATTCACCCTCAAAGCTTTAAGGGGGTAACGTTGCACAGGGGGTTAACGATTTAGCTAACTCGAATCCCGAGGATTTTGCACGAATATGTACCAAATTTCGCTCCTGTGCACTGCAATTCTGGAATTTCTCAAAAGTGTAGGATTCGAACTCAACTGACTTATCTAACTGGTTATCATGTCATTCGAATCCATAGACGGTCAACGGACATTTTCCGGGTCCGGTTGTGCCTCCTAGGTATACCATGCAGTTAAACTGCATTTTACCCTGAGAAATTGCTCGGATTCTCAACTCGCACAGTTTCAAACACTTGTTGGAAATGTCTACAATCTGAGCATCTTTTGAAAAACACCGGCAATGGTGTAAAGCACGATCTCTCCGTATCGCCAATTAAGACAAGAACAATCTCTCCGCACAGCAGACAGGGGGCATCCACAATGTGCAACGCCATCCGCAGCGTCCGGATGATGAAGAGAATCACGCTAAATTCTCGCCCGATAGTGGGCGAGACGCGGCCCAGCCGGCTTCGGCTGGCGCTTGGTTTGGGACCAGGAGCTTGCAAGCTCTGATCCTGCCGCCCCGGTAACAATTCAAGAACCGCTCACCGCTCGGGGTGCGGTTTTCTGTTTCAACGAGTCGGAGTCTCGCGCCCGAACGCTCTGAGTCAACGGCCTGCTATTCCCGCCCTTGGGCGTGTCCCCTTTTCCAAAATGCAGCTTGACTCATTTGCGATGGCTCAACCCAAGTCCCTCCTCACGTCATCTTTTGTCACGAATGCGTGAATTTGAGTGAATCTCCAGACTCACATTGCATTGGATTTAATCAGGTTTTGTACCAATCAATTGGCAATCATGCATTTGAGTCATCGGATTGGCCAAATTTGCAGTGTTGAAGAACCGAATTATACACATCAACGCTATGAAACTATCGACTAAATCTATTTTGCTTCTGACAGCATCAGTGGCCCTGATGTTTTGCGGAGAACGCGCCTCGGCGCAGTCGAACACCTCCCAAGCTGTTCAGCACGTGCAGTCCGGGAACAAGGTCTTTTTGGAGATCAACGCGACGCAGCTGGAGTCTGAGCTGAATCAGTTGTTCCAATCCGTCGCTTCGTCTGATTCTGCGGCGCAGAGCATCAGCTGGGGTGACGTCCTCGGCAACGGTGCGAATCCTGGAATGGACATCAATTTCAGTTCCTACGATATCACAGGACTCGGGGGGCTGACTTCGACAGGCACACTTGCGGCGGACAGCCTCACGCTTGCAAAGGACGCTGCAATCACAGGTCGGCTCTCTGTTCTGGATGCGGTGTCGTTTGGGGACTCATTGACGGTTTCCGGTTTTGTGGAATTCTCGGATTCTCTGGAAGTGGTCAATGCGGTGACCATCGGGGAGACGCTGTACGTCACTGGGGTGACATCTCTCGGAGACAGTGTCCACGTTGCAGGCAATGTGGACCTCGATGCGCTTTTCAACGTGGATGGCGCGGCCACCTTCGGCAGCACAATGACTGTGTCAGGTGAGACTACCTTGAACGACAGCTTGCATGTTGCAAAATCGGCTGATTTTGCGGAAAACGTTGAGATTGGTCAGAACCTATTCGTGGATTCAATTTCCAATTTTCAAACGAACGGTCTGTCGCTTTCTGCGAGTGAATTTGCTGCATTTTCAGCAGACACGATCCGAGCTGACTTCGATAACTTGAATTTCACTGGGCGTTTTGAGAATGATCCAGATGGACGCATTGCACTCGAGATGGAGAGCAGTGATGCATCTCCTTTCAATGAATATGATGGTAGGTTTTTCGCGCAACATGCTGAGGCATTCTCTGGTTTGGAGTTCGACATCGATGAAGATGAAGATGATGCTGATATCAAGATTGAAGCTGTCGCTACAAACAATGGCACCGAGTACGGACGTGCAAGGGTCTATGCGGAATCTGAGGGCGATCATGCCGATGCGGGCTTCTCCGTACTTGCCGATGATGACACAGATAGTTCTATTGGCGAGTTTGAAATTGACATCGACAGCGATGATGGCCAAGCAGAGGCCCACATCGATTTGCGGGATGGTTATTCGCTGCGCGCTGAACTCGAATTCGAGCGAAGCAACTGGGAAGACTCCTATGACATCACGTTGCGCACTGATGAAGGAGACGTAGATGTCGTCGCGGGAGATCTCCTGCAATTGACGGGGGATCGCGCAGTGACTTTGACAGCAGATTCAGTCATCGTCGAAGGACGCTTCGGAAGCCGTTTTGGCGCCAGTTTTGATGGGAATGTTGCAATTGAGGGTGAGACCACCTTAAACGACAGCTTGCATGTGAACAGCGGCGTGGACATTGAGGGATTGCTGTCCGCTGGCGGCCTCGGAGCGCCCAACTTGTTCGTCGACAGCATCGCCCCCTTCAATGGAACCGACCTCACGCTGGCCACGACATCTTCGACCTTGAAAATGACCGAGCAAATGAGTGCGAATTATCCAGAGTTTGCTGAAGTTCCTGCGGAAGAATTGGCGTTTTTGTTGGGCAACAACACGGGGATTCATTCCCAATCCGTCTCACGCGCCACGCATGTGGGCGCTTTGGACACCCGCACCGCTGCGATTCAGTCTGACGTCGCACTTGGCCGCGTGCAGGCCAGCGCGACGCTGCTTGACTGGACTGCGACATCAGATGTTGCTGGTGATTTTGTGACCGAATCCGGTCAGATTTCCCCAGCAGCTGGTTTGGGATTTCCCGCAGAGGCCCTTGAATCCACCTTTTTTCTCCAAAACATTCAACAGATTCCAAGTGGCTTTCTGGGAGCGGGACGTTATGCATCAAATCCTGAAGTGACAAACCCGGAATTGGCAGGTCAGGGGATTGACCAGGCAATTTGGGCCCAAGACACGTTGCTCCTTCAATCCGGTTACAACAGCGACGATAATGTGATGAAGAGCACCTTATTCATGGTCGAGGAGGGCATTGTAGTGAGTGGCAATTCGTTTGATGTAACGGGTGAGACTACCTTGAACGACAGCTTGCATGTGAACAGCGGCATGGATGTTTCTGGTGATTTGGTGGTGAATGACACAAATCTGCTCCAAATAATCGCTTCACTGGAAGCGCGCATTGCCGCTCTCGAAAGTGATGGTGAAACTCCTCAAGAGGCCTTCACCTGCGGCACCAACGCGGTGACGTTTGACGGCCACGATTACAGCACGGTGGCGATTGGTGACCAGTGCTGGTTCGCCGAGAACCTCCGCACGACGCAGTACGCAGACGGCTCAGCCATTTTGGAAGTGACAGACGGCACGGCTTGGAAGACCACCAACTACGCAGCACGCGTTGCTTACAACAATGACCCTAGCAACGTGTCGACCTACGGCTACTTGTACAATTGGCATGCGGTGGACAGCGCAGCGGGGTTGTGCCCTTCGGGTTGGCATGTGCCGACGGATGCAGAGTGGACGACGTTGACGACAGCACTCGGCGGCGAAGGAGTTAAGATGAAGTCCTCAGCCTCGGACACCCCTTCGTGGGACGGCACCAACAGCAGTGGTTTTTCGGCGTTGCCGGGCGGCCTGCGCTACGACAACAGTGGGATCTTCAGCGAGGAAGGTAGCAGAGGCTACTGGTGGAGCGCTTCGCCGCTTGGAGATTCAAACGCTTGGTTCCGGCAACTCTCCTCCGACAATGACCTTGTCAGTCGGAGCATCACCAACCCACGAAGCGGCTTTTCCGTGCGCTGCTTGAGGGATGAATAAGAGGGAATGTTGACTCTTTGACTCTTTTTTCGGCCGGGACGGCCGAACGCCCGAGCGGAGCGAAGGCCGCAATCGAAAGGGAAGCCCCCAGTGCCGCGAGGTGCTGGGGGCTTCCGTATTGCTCCGCGAGCAGGGAACAAGTGGGGAGAGAGTTGGACCAGGTCGGGCCACGGCTGGTTTTGAGTCGCCTTTTTTGTTCGGGCACCAACAGTTCCGCTTTTCCTTGCTTCACGGGGCAACCGCAACTGCGATGGCAGGTTCGACGTCGTTGCAAACTTTGGCTCCCCGTGGATTGCCCCTCCCAATGGCTCCCATGAAATGGGCCAGAGTCATCGCTTTCAGGGCACCCTGTTGAATTGGATTGGCAAACCGTGCTTTTACCTTCCTTCAAGTGCCATTGCCGGTGAAAGCACAGCGCACGCTGACACGCCCATCGCACTCAATTCGTTGGTTGTTTGTAGGGGGGAATCGAATGGTTCAAATTTGCGCGGTGGTTCCGATGAGCCGCGGCCGCACGAAAAAAACAACGCATTCGAATTGTAGGCCCTGTAGCGCTTTTTTTTCGCACCGAACGCGTGAGCGCATTCTCAATCAATGTCCCATCTTGCCCTGCGCGAGGGAGGCATTCAGCCAATTTTGCAAGTTGATGTTGTGCGGAACCTTGCATTTGGTCCGCACCTCCGTTCGCAAATTGTAGACGTACGAATTCGAGATGTCCATCCGTCTTGCGATGTCCTTCGAATTGTAGCCCAATACCATGAGTTCAACCAATCTCGCTTCGGTGGAGGTGAGTTGAAAACGGGCGGCCAGCAACTGCAATTTTTCGATCCTTTCTTCCGTCAATGTCCTCTGTTGATCGCGAAACAGGTCAATCAACGTTGACTGGTCGGATTCCGGCAAATGTGCAATGGACCGCATCAAGCGGTGCTGAAACGACAGCGCGCCCTTCGGGTGCAGCGATGAACCGTCATTGCCCTTCATGTTTTCAGGGTTCATCCCGGTGGTTTGAAGGCGACCTTCAGTTGCGCGTTTGGAGCGTTTGCGCATGCGCCACCCCAGCCCGATGCCCAGCCCCAAGCCAGCCAAACCACCCAAGACGCCCCACATCCCCACACCGCTCGTGCCTTCCTGACTTCGCTCCTCATTGACAAACCCTTCACCAACCAGTCTTCTGGGCTCATTTTTCGACGCCAACCTCTCCCTGGCTCTGGTCTCCATGGCCAGCCACCACAACTGATCGAGCCCCAGGTTCAGTTGAGATTGAATCTCAAATCGGAGAGGTGGCAAAAGCATTTGCAGAAACACTGGGAGCTGCGATGTCTTCGTTGAATCGAGATTGAACCACTGTGCGATTTGGCCTGCATGTGCACGAAACAATTCAATGTCATCGCTGGCCAACGAAAAATTCAACAGAATCGCACCACATCTGCGCTTGCTTTCCGCATCAATCAAAAAATCCGAGCCGTCCTGAAGCAGCGTTTCCAGATTCATTTGGTCCAGAAGCGCTTTTCCCTCTGGAATTTCCCCCGCCATCGTGTGTTTTTGGAGCAGGTTGAATTGTAGCAGCTGCATCGTGTTTTGTGACAAATCCTCTTCGCTCAAACCGCGCAAAATGAACCGTGCCGCCCGTTGCCAGTCTCCCGCGTCCAAAAACGCCACGGCAATGTTGTTCCAATTCAATGGACTCAAGTATTGGCCATATCTCCCCAATTCCTCAAAAGCAATGACCGCTTCATCAAGCTGGCCCATGTAAATCAACGCCACACCGATGTTGTTGAGGCAGTCCACCTTCAATTGAACCGACGAGGTGTGCGAGAAGACATAGCGCAAATGGCTCAACCCTTCGTCAAGTTTGCCCTCCGACAGCATGAAGTTTCCGATCAGGTAGGTCAAATGAAGACTCCTCAACGGACAATTCCCGAGCTCGGCTGCCACGAACGCATCCATGCTGGGCCACGGTGCTGTGGCGTCTCGTGTCAGCCGCTCCAACGTCAGGATGGCCAGAACTTCCTGCTTCACACAGCTGTCTCCAGGCAAGGTGTCCAGGATATTCTGGCGAATCACGGATAGATCTGTGGTCGAACTCTCAGCCGTGATGTGGTTCTGCCGCAACCGGGCGATGATTGAGTCACTGGGTGCTGACGATGCGGGATCCAGGGCATCAGGCTGAGCTCGGGATGATCCGGCGGAGAGTAACGCAATGAGGAGAATAACGAGGCGACCTTTCATGTTAACGAATGTCGCACCGCAAGGTCGAACCTGAGGACATGTGACAAGTAAAAAACCCTGATATCAGAATCTAAATTGAATGTATGTGATTGAAATCCATTTTTTTACGCTTATATAGGTTGCTTCGCAAATCATGTACCCAATTCTGCTATTGGTTTTTGTCAGGTTGGCTAATGGACCGCGCCGTCTTCCCGGAGTTGCGTTCAGCCGAAGTGCCGAAATTGACAACGGGGCATGGCACTTCAACGAAAACACGGCGATGCCGTCTCCAAGCAAAGGGCCGTGGAATCGGCAGGTGCGCGTGTCATCGCGCGCGGATTTGCCGCTGAACTCCGAATCCTTCAATTTTCTTGGGGAAGTGCAAACAGATGAAGCGACCTTTTCAACACTTTGGCAGCTTCGAGGGTGTTCACAGCTACTTTTCGTGGACGAAAACCTGAACCAACTCCTCCATGTGGCGACTTCTTTTGGCCTGCACATCGGTTCTCAGCATCTCTTCCTTCGTTGACGCTCAACAAATCACGCTCATCCAACCCAACGGCGGCGAATCCATCGACGGCTGCGCTCCTTACGACATCGAGTGGACAGCGAGCGGCACGAGCTACGAGTTCAACATCGATTACTCCACCGACGGCGGCCAAACCTGGGTATCCCTCGCCAGCTTCCTCACCAATGCGAATTCCTGCAGCTGGGAAGCTCCCAACATTTATTCCACGGGTTGCCTCGTCCGCGTGTACGACGCACAGGCGCCTGAGGTGACCGATGCGAGCAACAGCAGGTTTGCACTGAATGCCCCGATTCAATTTTTGTACCCGGATGGCGGTGAGACGTTGTTCGCAGGCCAAACCGTGCAAGTGGGCTGGATGTCCGCCTACTACCTCTCCACGGTCGGCCTCCAGCTCTCCCTCGACAACGGGCTCACTTGGACCACCGTCGCCACCAACCTCGACGGCGGCCTCTTCGAGTGGACCGTCCACAACAGCCCCTCCTCTACCGCCCGGCTGCGCGTCGGCACGGACTTCTCAAGCTGTTTCGTCGACGGCAGCGCTTCGGCCTTTACCATCGTCTCTTCGGTAACGGTGAACGCCCCCAACGGCGGTGAGGGCTTGACGGCCTCTGTCGTCCCCCCCAGCTAGGCGGAGGCGCTGAAGGAGTTTGGCGTGTTGGCTTTGGCCTTGCCCCTGCCCGGGACGAAGGAATCGAAGGACATCAGCGACTACTTCCGGCGCGGCTACACCGCCGAAGACCTGATGGAACTGTTCAAAAAGTTGCTCGATCGCATCTACGCGGACACCCTGAACCTCATCCAAAGCTTCGAAGTGCGGCTCGATCGCAAGCCGCGGGTGCCGGAACCGGTCGTCGGCATCGAGGACATCACCATCGGCTCGTCAGGCAACATCCTGGCGCTGACCGGCCCGGAAGGGAGCGGCAAGTCGAACTACCTCGCCGGCATCATCGCCGGAACGCTGACCCCGGCCGAAGGGCCCGGCTTCGACACCCTCGGCACCCAGGTCAGCCCCAACGCGGACGGGGAAGAAGTTGCCCCCAAGGTGCAAGCTCAAAAACGGAAAAAACGGCTACTTTCCCTGATTTTGCAAGGAATTGCGCTGATTTGCAACCCCAATGCTAAGAAAGACCCAGAAATGGACTCTTCAAAAACTAAAACGTCTTTCGTCTCTCCCACTCTCGAACCTAAACCGAAGAAAGCTGCGCCAGTCGCGGCTTTCTTCTTTTTAAGTCCTCGCGGAGCGGAGAGTGCAGGATTCGAACCCTAACCACAGCAATTAACTGATTTTATGGCGACTAAATACCATCCTAAGTTGGATCGTGCAATTGGAACAGCGGAGGGTATCGTACAGGTACAATGCAGTTAAACTGCATTCCAACCTGAGAAATCGCTCGGATCATCAACTCGCACAATATCAACAGTTTGTTGGGAATTTCGATTGAATGAGTTTCCTCTGAGAATCATCGTCAATGAGGCCCGGAACGATCGCTCCGCATGGCGGATTAGCCCGTTAATCCGTTTCGGGTTGTTCAAGTGCCCAAACCTGCATTTTTTGTGCCAAGCGGAGGAAACAAAAAACCCTGAAAATTCTATGATTTTCAGGGTTTTACAAGTGTTCGGTAATCGAACTCGCGGAGAGACCGAGATTCGAACTCGGGGACCAAGATACTCGGTCACAGCTTAGCAGGCTGCTGCATTACCACTCTGCCACCTCTCCAAGGCGCCCATCCCGATGGATGAGGCTGCAAATTTAGGCAAAGTGATTGCTTAAACAAAGGAAAAGTCGTAACTTACAGGTTCTAAATTTTGTTCAGAATATCAACCAACCCATCCCATCATGAAGAAAGTTCTGATCCTGAGTGTTTTCGCCTTCTTCGCCCTTGCTGCTTCCGCGCAATCGACTACCGCTGACAAAGGCGGACAAGCTACTGTGGAGCAAAGCAACGGCGGCAAGAGCTCAAAAGCGGCGACTGCTTCCACCCGAAACTCCTCACTGGGCGCCTTGCAACCGGCCCCCGCGACTGAACCGTCGGAAGAAGGAAAGCAAAAAGAAGCTGCATGCCAAGGCGAAGGCAAATCTGACAAGGGAGCTTGCTGTTCCGAAAAAGGCAAGACCGAAGGTGGAGCTTGCTGCTCCGGCAAAGGGAAAGCTGCTGAAGGAGAGCGCGGAGAAAAGCCCGGCTGCGCAGGTTCTGAAAAAGAACGTGCGTCTGCAGAAGGCGACCGCAAGGGAAGTTCGTGCTGCGCCGGTAAAAGCGAAGGTGCGAGCTGCTCAGGCAAAGCTCCTGCTCAAGGAGATCGCAAAGAATAATACTGAACCGTACACCGCGGTTCGGGCGCATGGAAGTGCGTTTCGCCTCATTAGTAAAAAGACGCGCTTCGGCGCGCAATCTTGCCAACTTGATGGAAGGCCTCGGGAAACCGAGGCCTTCTTATTTCCGATCAGAGCGCAAACCGTTCCACTGCCAAATCCGCGATGTGCTCACCGATCGCCAACGCGGCAGTTGCCGCTGGTGAAGGGGCGTTGAGCACGTGGATGCTGTGATCCGTGTATTCGATGCGGAAATCGTCGCGGGTATCGCCGTCCTCTGAAAGCAACAAAGCGCGCACACCTGAGCGGCCGGGCTTGAGGTCGTCCATCGTCAAGGAAGGGACGAGCCGTTGCAGCGTTTTCAAAAACAACCGCTTGGAGAAGGCGCGCCGGTACTCGTTGATGCCGAAGCTCATGTTATTGAAGAACAGCTTCCACGTCCCACCGTATCCAAGTGCGTCCAAGGTGTCGCGCAGATCGAAATCCGTTTTGCCGTAGCCTTCTCGCTTGAAGGTGAACACGGCGTTGGGACCGCATTCGATTTCCCCATTCGTCATCCGAGTGAAATGAACGCCCAGGAAGGGGAAGTCCGGGTTGGGAACGGGATAAATG
>CBFHLY010000051.1:0-13368 GCA_965656785.1 uncultured Flavobacteriales bacterium | reverse complement strand
TGGGTGAACAACACATCCGCGTGCTGACCAAATTGGACGTGCAACACATCGGCATTTATGGACGCGAGCACAGCCTGCAATTGCTTGCCAAACCGCGAGTCGCGGTAATAATTCATCAGCCCAATTCGCCTAACCGGCCAAAGCAGCACGTTGGAAACCGAAGTAGGAAGCGCCTGTTTGAAGGGGATGGAATGCACCGGCATCCCCTCAAATTCTTGGACATCGTCATTGAGGCTGATGATTTCGACATCGGCGAATGAGTTTGCAATGCGGATTTGTTCCTTGATGAATCCCGTCGTGACGACGTTGACTTGCGAAAGGAGAAACGCGACTTTCATGGGTTTGCTTATTACGAGAGTCATTGGCCAATGTTGTGTTCGCCCTGACATTTAATGAGCAACTGGACATCCCACGTAACGAAAGTTGAATATCCAATGCTCGGATCTTGATTCGGCGCAATGGGACGAACGAAGTTGAAGCAGTATGGAAAGCTCACTGAATTCCCCATGGTCCGCAATGGAAGTCTTTGCGGGGTCCATTGTATGGACGCTATCGAATCATTGATTTTCGTTTTACCGGGAATGACATGTGCAATTCGATGGTGTGCTTGAGCGTCCTGCTGTGGATTAGGTGGGCGCAAGACGAATCGGACCTCA
This sequence comes from uncultured Flavobacteriales bacterium, assembly GCA_965656785.1. Taxonomy (GTDB): domain Bacteria; phylum Bacteroidota; class Bacteroidia; order Flavobacteriales_D; family Sanyastnellaceae; genus JALQTD01. The sequence goes on along the minus strand of CBFHLY010000051.1, from coordinate 12,712 downwards.
TGATTGGAGGCGATGATGGGCGCAGTTCATGACTTTCATGGGAGGGTCCCAAAAAGTGCGTATCGCCAGTTCAACTGGCTGGCGAGGGGGTGTCGTCAACCCTTATTAAGCTTACGATTGGATGGTTACATCACCCAACCCGCCCAGGAAATTGCGAAATCATCACTTCAAATGCCGCACCTGCAATCAAAGGATGCACGTGATCCACCGTCATCTTCAGTAAGAGCACGGGATTGATCATGGTGTGATCAATGAGCACGTTGCAGATGAACGAGTTTGAAGAAAGGATCTTTCGATAAAAACAAGCGCGTTCGAACAAGATTCAGTGATCCGCAGCGCGCGTTCTACCGCACGACTACCTGCCGCGCACTCCGCGCCCCATCCGGCCGCGTGCACACCAGCGAATACAACCCCGCGGGCGCGTCCAACGCAATGACCGCCGTGCCGACCAGCGAACCGCCCGCCACCTCACGGCCCTGCGCGTCGAACAAGGTAAACGCAGTCCAGTCCGCGCCCCCTTCGATCCGGAGCTGCCCCCCTTGGGCCACCGGGTTTGGGAACACCCGCAATGTCGCAGCGGCAGGCTCGTCGATGCCGTTCACCCCGCCCAAGTTCTCCTGGAACAGGAATTGCGGCATGCCTCCGTTCATGTAATCGCTGATGAACGTGTGCACGAGGTCGGGGTCGCCGTCGCCATCGAGGTCTGCAAAGGCAGAAACCACCAGTCCGTCCGCTGGGCTCGGGAGCATCCCGAAGGGCGAAAGGACGGGCGCCGCGTAGGCCGGAGCCGAAGCCGTTCCCGTGTTTTCGATGAAGTGCAGCTCCGTCAGGTAGCCCGTCGCGCCGCCCTCGAAGTACACCGACTCCAACAGGTCGAGGTCGCCGTCGAGGTCCACGTCCACCGCGTCGAGGTGGAAGGTCAGGCTCGCGCCCTCCGGCACGTCAGGGCCGTGCAGTCCGAAGGGCTCCATGGCGGGAGGAAGGAATTCCGGGTCGGCGCTGCTTCCTGCATTTTCGCACCAGAAAAAGCCGTGCGTCGGCCCGCCCCCCATGGAGTAATCGAAGTTCGTCGCCACGCCCACGAGGTCCAAATCGCCATCGCCGTCCACGTCCATGCATTCCGCCCCGTACATCCCCACTTGCTCGGCACTGCCGAGCGAGGCCAGGGAAAGGCCGTACGGATCGATTTGAGCCGGGGCGCTGAAGGCCGGGGATTGCGGCGTGCCGGTGTTTTCCACCCAGATGATCGGGTTTTGGAAATACCCATAGTTGTAAGGCGTGTAAGCATAGCAGTAGCCGTACCGCTCCGGGAACATGAGGTCGTAATCGCCGTCGCCATCGAGGTCAGCGACTTCCATGCCCAAGCCGCCGTAGAAGTTGGCCAGGTCCCAGCCTTCGTATTGCGTCAGCTGACCGAAGGGGTTCTCGACTTGCGGGCCGAATTGAGGCGCCGTCGCCGTGCCCGTATTCTCGTGATAGACCAGCGCCGGCCCGGAAGCGTAGTAGCTGAACCCGCGGCCGATGAAGTCCAAATCCCCGTCGCCATCGAGGTCCACGAACGCCATGTCGCTCACCTGCACGCTGCCGCTGATTCCGAACGCGTTGGGGGTAGCGGCGGTGAAGTTTTGGGCCGCAACGGGAGCGGCGAGGCCGAGGGCGGCGAGGCCGGCCAATGCCCGCGCCGGAACCGCGCCGCGGAGGGCAGCGATGAGCCGGTGGATGCGCGCGATGAGTTGCGTCGGGAGAAGTCCTTGGGCCAGTGCGCGGCGCGCCTGCTTGAGGGCGTGCTGCAGTTGGCGGCGTTTGCGAGCGTGCGTGCGGTTCATACGTCGGGCTGGTGTTTGCGCCAAAACGTCGTCTCCACCGTCGTCACGCCGTCCGATTGGAGGGGGTCGTCGGGGGAGAGGAGGTTGGGGCGGGATTTGGCCTGAAAGATATGCACATCATAAATCTCCTCGACCGACTGCTCATATTCCAGCCTGCCCACCGTGCGGCGCGACGGCAAATGGAACGCGATGACGCCCGCCACATCGCGCTCAAACGCCTGCGCGATGGCCCCGAAGGTTTTCGACGACTTGCGCACCTTCGACAGCCCGATGAACAGGAATTCGCCCGCCTGCGCCACCCCGCGCACGAACCCGCCAAACCGCGCGATTTCCTCCGTCGCGCCGGTCTCCCGATCGACCCGCGTCAACGCGCCCTTCGCCGATTCCAGCACGTACAGCTCGCCGTCCACGAGGGTGGGGGAGTGCGGCATGCCCAGCCCTTCCGCGAGCACGCGGTTCTCCACCACGTCCATCGCCACCCCGCTCGCGGTCAAATCCCCCTCCCGCCAACTCCGCGCCGCGTTCCCCCGATTGAACGCCGTCGCAAACCGCGGCCGCCCTTCTTCCATCGCCAGTCCGTTCAAATGACACCGGTCCTCCGGCGCCACCTTGTCCACAAACGGCGGCACCCAAACCGACTCAAAGCTGTGCGCCATCCCCACCCGCATGATGCAGGAAAACAACGTGTTCACCGCGTACAACGCCCCATCAGCCCCGAAGTGCAGGTCGTGCACATCGAGCGGCCCCGTGTAGTACGTCCCCCGTGGCATGTACAGTGCATCGTACTTCCCCGGCCCCTTCGGGTACGCCCCCGCCAAATCCCGCGAGTTCCGAAACACGTGCACCCGATCCCGACACGCCACCGCGAGCATTTCCCGTTCCGCGTCCTCCGCCACGCCCATCGCCCGGTCCATGCTCCGCGGCAGCTGCCGCAACCCGCCCGCGCCGTTGGGCGAGAAGAAGACGAGCTTGCCGGCTTGGTAGGTGGACAGGACGAGCGACGCGCCGAGTTGGTCGAGCAGCCGCGCGAATTCGGGCGCGTACCGGCAGCTGAAGGGGGATGCGGTGGACATGCCGCAAATTACTTCCTTTGCGGCCATGCACCTCGCAGGCCAAATCCTTTCCGCCCTCACCCTCCACGCCGACCCCATGCGCCGCGCCCACTCCCTCGAATACGCGCCGACGTCCCTTCACGTCCTCGGCGTGACCATGCCCCTCGTCAACGCCACCACGGCCGAAGCCCTTCGCGCCTTCAAACCCCTCCCGCCCGACGCCCGCTGGCAGCTCCTCCACGCCCTCCTCGACCTCGAGACCTTCGAGGCCTCCCTCGTCGCGTTCGACCTCGTCGCCCGTCACCGCCCCACCCTCGAAGCGCTCACGCCCGCCCAAGCCCATTCGCTCCTGCGCGGCCTCGACAACTGGGTCACCGTGGACACCCTCGGTCCGCGCGTCCTCGGCCCGGCCTGGCGCCTCGGCCGCCTCAACGACGCCTTGGCCCACGACCTCGCAACCCACCCCGACCCGTTCATGCGCCGCCTCGCCCTGACCATGACCGTCGCCCTCAACCTGAAATCGCGCGGCGGCCACGGCGACACCCCCCGAACCCTCGCCATCGCCGCAACCGCTGTCACCGACCGCCACGACCTCGTCGTCAAAGCCCTCAGCTGGGCCCTCCGTCAACTCGCCCCGTGGGACCCTTCGGCCGTCCGCGCCTTCCTCGAAGAACACGCCCCCCAACTCGCCCCCCGCGTCCTCCGCGAAGTCCAGCGCAAGCTCGAAACCGGCAAGAAAAACGGCTAACTCAACACGGCACCCCGAACGCCGACAGCAGCACCAGCAAGTCGCTGATGTTCGTCGTTCCGTCCGAGTTCGCATCGCCCGCGCAACTGCCCGCGCAACCGAAATCCCCGAGCAGCACCAGCACATCCGCCACCGTGACCTGCCCGTCACCGTTCAGGTCGGCCGGACAATCGCCGCCACACGGCGCGGGCTCGCACGTTCCATCGTCCACCGTAGCCGCCGCATCGTAATTGCACGCCGTCGGTTCCGTGCACCCGTCGATGAACTCGAACGCACAGAACTGGTTCGGCGTCACGTCGAGCACGTAGCCCGCGTTCGTCGAACCGGCCCAGCCGTTGCCCAGCCCCAACGTCCACGTGCCGATGCCGCCGATGGGCTCGAACAGCGTGATGGTCGTCGAATACTGGTTGCTGCCAACCACCGCCCAGCCCGCGGGCCATGAATACGTGCTCGCACAACCGAACGCGTTCTCGTAACCGCCGATTTCGATGCACTGCCCGTCCGGTGATTCGATGAACAGGACCACTTCGGAGGCCCAGCTTTGGTCATTGAAGTAGGTGAAATCCAAGGTCACTTCCAGCGACGAAATGTACCCGCTCCCCGTCATCGTCGTGGTCAACGTGTCCGATCCCGACAGCGTTGCGGAAAGCGTGAACCCATCCCCGCAATCGCACGGCGCTCCTGCCGGACCGTAGTAACACGACCCGTCATCGATCGTCACCAATTCGCTGTAATTGCAAGCCAACTCATCCATGCACCCGATGCACGCCGTCCCGTCTCCGCCGCAAATTCCGCAGCTGTCCAGCACGGTGCATGACCCGTCGTCCTCGATGGCGTCGGCCGAGTAATTGCACGCCGTCGGGTCCGTGCAGCCGTAGTACGCGCAGCTCGAAGTGAACGCCGCACACCCGCCGAAGCACGACCCGTCTCCGTTGATGGTCGGAATCAGCGCCTCGTTCTCCACCGTCGGGTGGAACACCAAGTTCACGGAGCCGCCGCTGATGGCGTGGCAATAGCTCATGATGGTCCCCACTTGCGCTTGGACGTTGTTCGTGTAGCCGCCGCAACTGCCCTCTAGGTCGTAGCAGTTGTCGATCGGCCCGGTGCTCCAGCCGCACCAGTGCGTGTGGTTCGCCCCGAAGTTGTGCCCGAGCTCGTGCGCCACCACATTGAGGTTCCAGGCGTACGTCCCGGGAATGTACGTGCTGCCGCCATTGAGGTATGAGGACAAACCGAAGGCATAATCCTGGTAGCACGTTACATCGAGGTAGGCGATGCCGCCCGTGCCCGTGTTCGTCCGCCGCGTCAGCAGGTGCGTGATGTCCCGAGGGATGAAGGCCAAATCCGGATTCGTCGCCCACTCCACCCGGAACGCATCCAACACGCCCCCTCCGTTGTTGGTCACCGCCGCATACGGATCCGTCACCTCCCAAACGTTCACAAACGTCGCCTGCAAATCAATCAAGTTCGCCAATTCCGCATCGTAAATCGTGTGCACCCCGGCTAGCATCGCCAGCGCCCACTCCACCGCGGGCCCGCAGTCCGAACCGAACAGTCCGTACGTATGGAAATCCACATCCAGCGCCACCTCCACGCACTCTGCAACGGCGCTCTTCGAAGCCGACCGCTCCTTGATCTTCGCTTCCTGGTGCTCCGCCAACTCGCTCACCCCACACGAAAAGGTCAAGCCGTGGTTCGCATCGGCGAGCGGGAACAGGGCGTAGTGCCCATCGTCCGTTCGGGTGATTTCGTAGCCTTGCCCCCGAACGCTGAACGTTCCCATGATTTCGTTCTCGAGGAATACGAGGGTTCCGCTCCCTTCTTTGGATTTCAAGGAGTACGTCAAAAGTTGGGGTTGATACGCTTCCACGATGGCTCCAGCCGGTGTCATGCGGCTAATCTTGAAGTCGGGTTTGTAGGCTGAAAAGCGTTCCCACTCCAAGCCCCATTTGGCCCCATAGGGACCGGGGAACACGGTGGTCAATTGCGTCGGCTTTGCCTCCCTGACCTGCCGCATGGCCTCCTCGTGAAGCTCCAGGAACGTGGTCTGCTCCGGGTGGTGGGTCAAAGGGCGCAAGTGGGCCACCGATTCAACAGGTGCCGCTGAAAACAGCGCCACATCGAGTTCCGTGCATTGAGCTTGAACTTGGAAGAAAAGAACCAACGCACCAAACAGGGCGGAGAGGCGTGTCATTGAAATCATGCACTCAATATACTGCCAATTTCAAGTCCGAATGCGGGGTGGTGTAAGACTTGAAGCGACATGACGTATTTTTATATCATGTTCAGGAAGCTATCATTTGTCATGTTTCTAATCATGACATCGGCGTGTGTTGGGGCCCAAGAGTTGGACTTGGAGCTGATTGAAGAAGTGGAGGATTTGGTTGAAGCCATGCCCGCTGATGACCAGGAGGCGTTTCGGGAAGCTGGAGAGCGCATGATGAGGTTGGCTGAGGAGTCGGGCCGCTGCGCGCCTTTTGCGGCGGGCACCTTCGCGCTCGTCCGGATTGCGCTGGCTTCGGGAGACCTCGAAAGAGCGCACGCGTTGTTCGATCAACGCCCGGAGTGTTTGCGTCAGTTGCCTCGAATGGAGTTCGAGCGCGCAGTGTTGGCATTTTCCGATCAGGATTATGCCACCGCACGGGAGATTTGGCAGCAGGTCGTAGAACACGGAAGTGAATTGAATCGCGTCAAGGCCATGGAAAACATCGGCGCTTGTTGGCAGCGTGAAGGCGAATTGGACTCCGCTCAGTTCCACTACGAGCGGGCTTTGAAACACCAAGGGGATCAGGTCAACTTGATGACCCTCAACAACATCGTCTCGATCTTGAACTTGAAGAGTCGGCACGCAGAAGTGCGTACCTTCTTTGAAATCGGGCTCACGCTGGAGGTGAAGGACACGACGGCGCTGGACATGTTGTATTGGAACATGCTCATTGCGGAAACGATGCAAGGGCACGAAGAGGCCGCGTTGAACGTGATGCGGGAGCGGGAGGCGGTCGGATTGGTGGGGGTGCCGGATTATGCGATCGTTGCTTACTGGAAGTACCTGATGTTGATGGACGATTATGAAGCGTTCATCGCGCACCGAGCGAATTACTCAGCGGACGAATTGGCCTCGAAATTGGAGTCCGTTCCGAATTACCTCGTGGATTTGTTCGACGATGGTCGCAGTTCGGAGCTCGGGCGGCTGCCGCTTTCGGTGAAGTGGGTCATTGCGCGGCGGGGGTTCGATTTGGCCCGAAGGCTGGAGGCTGTGGTGAGCGACAGCCGTCCGGTGTCCATTTTGCAAACCAAGTTGGAACAAAAACTGGCCGAAGAACAGCGTTGGAATGCCTTGCTGATGGGGAGTTTGATGGTGGTGGTTTTGGTGGTCGGCGGTGCTTGGGCGTACGCCATCATGAGAAAAGTTAAGCGCCGCGGGGCCGCGGAGCGCATGGAGTTCAGCGATGCGGATCACAAGTCGGTTCAAGCGATTCGGGAAGCGTTGGTGAGCCAATCGGGTGGCGAAGAAGCCCTGCTGCATTTGGCCGAATTGCGCGAGTTGTTGGAAGCGCGCCAAAACGATTCCCTCAGCCGCATCATGGTGGACGTGGATTTGACCCCGACGGAAATCAAGCTGCTGCAGCTCATCGGCAAATCCTACAATGCTCAGGAGTGCGCGAAGCTGCTCGGTTGCACCAAATCGCACATCTACAACCTGCGGAGCAGCGTCCGAAAGAAGTTGGGACTCCCCGAATCGATTCCCTTGAAAACCTGGGTGCTGGAGAACATGGGTGGCTGATTTTCAGTATATTCCCCTCATGCGATTCCGGGTGTACGTGGCCGCCCTCTGCGGTGTCATGGGATGGTCGTCGGTCGGTTCAGGCCAAACCACAGCCGATTGTGAAGGCGCCATCGTCCTCTGCGGCGACTGGTACAGCGAGGAAAACGCCTCCTTCAGCACGGGCGATGTCTTCGAGTACACGGGCGAATGCAACGCTGGCACGGAGTATCCGAGTGTTTGGTACACCTTCACGGTCCAAGAATCCGGCGACCTCAGCTTCATCCTCACGCCGAACCAAGTCGCCGACGATTACGACTGGGCCGTCTTCGACATCACTGATGGCGGCTGCGCAGGCATCGGTCCGGGCGGCGCCTCGCCCGAGGTGGAGTGCAATTCCTTCGGAGAATCCGGCGACAACGGTGCGACCGGAATGTCGTCGACCATGGGAGGGACGGGGTCATCGAACGGTCCCGGGAACCTGAACGGTCCGGCGTTCAATGCGGATTTGCCGGTTGTGGCCGGTTCGACGTACGCACTCGTCGTCATGAACTGGACGCAAAGCCCGTACGGCTACACCCTCGATTTCGGATTTTCTACCGCGAGCCTGTACGACGGTGTGCCGCCGGGGATTGCCGACGTGGAAGTGCCGTGCGATGCCTCCGAATTGCTGGTGACGCTCACCGAGCCGGTGCTGCTGACCACGGCAGAAGTGGCGGATTTTGCGCTGTTCGGTCCGGGGGCGGTGGAAGTGGATTTGGCCCCCATCGTGCCCATCAACCCCAGCGGCGAATTGTGCTCCACTTTCCTGCTGACCCCTTCGAATCCGCTGGTGCAATCCGGCGCGTACAACCTGATGTTCACCGAGGTGGCGGGTTCGGTCGAAGACCCGTGTGGCAACCTCGGAATGGGCCAATTCGACCTGATGATTGACGTCCTTACGCCCCCCGTGGGGTGGGGCCAAGTGGTCGTGATGCACTGTGAAGGAGAGCCGGTCTTGCTGCACGTTGAAGGCGGTGCTGAGCAACCTACCGCCCAGGAATACGCGTGGAATTGGTACGCCGATGCGGGCGGGGGCATGAGTCCGGAATGGCTGGCGGAAGGCGGGGCGTGGCTCGTGGAGGAGGACGGGCTGTACGAGGTGGTGCTGGAAACGGTGCCTCCATGTTTCTCTGCAGCGGGGGCGTTCCAGGTGATGGCGGAGGATTGTGGCTTGTTCATTCCCAACGTCATCACACCGGGGAACGGCGACGCGCTGAACAACGCCTTTCGGGTGGACGGGCTGGACAACTGGCCTCGGAGCCGCATCACGATTTGGAATCGGTGGGGCGATGCCGTTTTCGAGCACGGCGATTTCGGCGCGAGCGCGGGGTGGAGCCCCTCGGTGGACGGACCCGTAGCGGCTTCAGAAGGCACGTACTTTTATCAGCTGGTCATCCCGCGCGATGGCGAGCCTGTTCAGGTCGAGGACGCGCACGGGACCCGGGTTGACACGGGGAACGGGGATTTGGTCTTGACGGGCACCATCACGGTGCTGCGCTGACCGGAGTCAGGCCAAACGCCGGATCGTACCCCCGCGATCGGTATTCCGCTGTCTCCCCATCGGCCGCAAACACGAGGTCGAACACGAGCGGCACCCCCACGCCATCTTCCGCCTGGCAGGCCCAACCCGCCTCCGATTGCGTGCACTGGCCGACGTACGAAAACGCCCGGCCATCATCGAGCTTCCGGTCCACCGCGATCCGCCCATCGGCGGCGAGTTCCAGCGTAAACGTCCCGCCTGCGAGCTGAATGGGCGTGCCATCCGGCATCGTCCGCACCCGCCCGTCGGCCATCCGCATCGGGTGCGCCTCCTGGTGCCCCGTCCAAATTCCATCCTGCTGCGCCTCCATCGAGCAGCCCAGCATCAGCATGCCGCACGCGGCGGTCCAAGTCGTCCATCGGGTCATGCCCGCAAGGTAGTCACTCGGTATCTTCGCGCCATGCAGGCACTTCGGGAAGCGCTTCGGGGGGGGGGATGGGCGGTCATGGGGCTGGCCGTGTCGCTGCGCGTGGCGTCCTGGCTGATGGGGACGTTCAGCCACGACGAGTTCTCGGCGCTGCTGCGGGTGGCGGCGACGGATTCGTGGTCGTCGTTCTGGGCGAAGGCGGTGCTGGTGGACGCGCATCCCGCGGGCGTACAGGCCTTCTTGACGGGGTGGGTGGCGTTGGGGGACCAAATCGGCATCGCGCACTCCGGAACCGCGGAACTTTGGGTGAAATGGCCGTTCCTGGCGGTGTCGGTCTTCGGGTTGGTGGGGTTCGTGTTGATGGTCCGGCGGCTGGCGGGGCGGGAGGCGGCGTGGTTGGCGCTGGCGGTTTGGGGCGGGCTGGAATGGGGGGTGTTGCAGTCGGGGATTGCGCGGCCGTATGCGCCGGGGTTGGCGGCGGTTTTTTGGGTGGGGGCGTTGCTGGTGGCGCCGGTGGGGAGGGGGCGGTGGTGGAAGTTGGGGGTGGCGTTGGCGGCGGCGGGTTATGCGCACCATTTCGCGGCGTTGGAGGCGGTGTTGTTGGTAGGGGCGGCGTGGGGGTGGGGGCGCCGGGAGGACCGGGCGGTGGTGGTGCGGGCGGTGGGGCTGGCGGCGGTGCTGTATGGGCCGCACGTGCCGGTGCTCGTGCACCAGTGGGGGCACGGGGGGCTGGGGACGTTCTTGGCCCCGCCGACGCTGGGGTTCGTGAGTTCGTACCTGTCGCTGTTGATGAACGACTCGGTGGCGTTGTGGGGGGTGCTGTTGGGGCCGGCGATGGGGGCGGCGTTGGGGGTGCGGAGTGGCCGGGTTTGGCGGGCGGTGGGCTTGGGGGCGGGGTTGTTTTTCGTGCCGTTGGGGTTGGCGTTTGCGTATTCGGTTTGGCGGGCGCCGATTTTGATGGATCGGACGGTGTATTTCGCGGCGCCGTTTTTCGTGGCGGGGTTGGCGGTGGCCGCGATGGCGGGGTGGCAGCGGTGGACGTCGTGGAAGCCGGTGGGGCTGGTCGGGCTTGTGGGGGGCATCGCGGTGGTCACGCTGTTCACGCATCGCCACCACCACATGACGGCTTGGACGTCGCCGTATGAGGCGGTTTTCCTCGCGGGAATGGCGCATCCGGAGGCGCAGACCCATTGGAACGGGCCGCAGCACGCGTGGGATTTCGTGGGGGCGAAAACGGGGTGGGATGCGTCGGGACTGCGGGTGGCGGAGCTTGCGGATTTGGCCTGGTCGGCGGCCGACACGTTGGTGGGCCAAATCGCCATCGCCCGCGCAGCAAACCACCGGTACCTCACGCCCGATGCCGACGCGCTCCTCTGGTGCCAGCGGCCCCTGCTCGAGCAAGTCAGCGCCTACAATGGCGATTACCGCCGTTACGGTGCGGTGCGCGGCGGGCTGCCCGCGGGCTTGAAGTCCGCGCCGCGTCCGGCTTCGGATGCGGAATTCGGCCCCACGCTCGAGGCGTCGCTTCCGGAGTTGATGCAGGCCTCGGGCCACGCCGATGCGCCGGCCACGCCGTGCCGCGAGGTGTACGCGGGGCTGGAGCTGGCCGAGCCGCTCCCGCCCGATGCGGAGCTGGTCGTGAAGTGCACGCTGGGCGAAGGCCAAATCTTCTACCGCTCAACCCAGCCCCTCACCGACTCCTCCCGCTGGGTCGCGGTGGGCGTTCGGTTCGCTGATTTGGGCCTCTCCCTCGAAGAAAGTTCCCGCGTGCGCGTGAGCGCCTACCTCTGGAACCCCGGCCGCCAGCGCATTGAAACCGGTCCCCTCGTGCTCGGCGGAGCCCTCGGAAACCGGTTTCAGTACGCGTGGTCTCAGGCCATTCCGGCCCCTTGATCAATTGCCCTCCAAGCAGTCGCCTCCAAATGCGCCCAAGATTTGGAGCAAATCCGAAATGCCGGTCACGCCATCTCCGGTCAAATCCCCAACGCACGTGCCTTCGACGCATCCAAAGTCAGACAGCACGAACAGCAGGTCCGACACGCCGATGACGCCATCACCGGTCAAATCCTCGGCGCACGCACTCGCGCACGAGTCGTAATCGCAGGCCCCCTCATCCGTGGCGTCGGCGTCGTAATTGCAGGCGGTGTCATCCTGGCACCCCACGACTTCCACTTCGTCGCACACGCCATCACCGTCAGCATCGTTCAGGCAGTTGCCAGCGCAGTCAAAATGCGTTTCGGGGTAGGCGCACGCTCCGGCGTCCGTGGCGCTTTCATCGTAATTGCAGGCGGTGTCATCCTGGCACCCCACGATTTCCAACTCGTCGCACACGCCATCGCCGTCCGCGTCGTTGAGGCAGTTTCCGTCGCAGTCGTAGTAGGCATCAGCGTACGTGCACGAACCGGCATCGGTCGCGCTGTCGTCGTAGTTGCAGGCGTTGCTGTCCTGGCATCCCACGACTTCCAATTCGTCGCAGACGCCGTCCTCATCTGCGTCATTGAGGCAGTTTCCGTCGCAGTCGTTGTTTGTGTCGGGGTAGGTACAAGCACCACCATCCGTTGCACTCGCATTGTAGTTGCAGGCGGTGTTGTCCTGGCATCCCACGACTTCGAGTTCGTCGCAGACGCCGTCTTCGTCGGAGTCGTAGAGGCAGTTGCCGTAGCAGTCGTAGTGGGTGCCCGGGTAGGTGCACGATCCTGCATCTGTCGCGCTATCGTCGTAGTTGCAAGCAGTTTCGTCTTGGCAGCCGATGACTTCTAGTTCATCGCAAACGCCGTCTTCGTCGGTGTCGTGGAGGCAGTTGTTGTCGCAGTCGTAGAAGGCATCAGCGTACGTGCACGAACCGGCATCGGTCGCGCTGTCGTCGAAGTTGCAGGCGTTGCTGTCCTGACATCCTACGACTTCAAGTTCATCGCAGACGCCGTCTTCGTCGGCATCGTTGAGGCAGTTGCCGTCGCAGTCGTAGTGTGTCGCCGCGAACGTGCAAGAACCAGCATCGGTTGCCGTTGCATCGTAGTTGCAGGCGTTGCTGTCCTGGCATCCCACGACTTCCAATTCGTCGCAAACGCCGTCTTCGTCGGTGTCGTTGAGGCAATTGCCGTCGCAGTCGTAGTTGGTTTCTGGATAGGTGCACGAGCCGGCATCGGTCGCGCTGTCGTCGTAGTTGCAGGCGTTGCTGTCCTGGCATCCCACGACTTCCAATTCGTCGCATACGCCGTCTTCGTCGGAGTCGTTGAGGCAATTGCCGTCGCAGTCGTAGTTGGTTTCGGGATAGGTGCACGAACCCGCATCGGTCGCGCTGTCGTTGTAGTTGCAGGCGTTGCTGTCTTGGCAGCCGACGACTTCGAGTTCGTCGCAGACGCCGTCTTCGTCGG
>CBFHLY010000050.1:0-13419 GCA_965656785.1 uncultured Flavobacteriales bacterium | reverse complement strand
GAAAGTTCGAATTGCTTCCACGTCAGCCGGTCTTCGGGGCCGGAGACGCTTTCTTGGTTTGCGAGCGTGGCAAGAGCGGCGGAAGTGTCGCCAAGGAGCACCGAAGCCCCGCTTGAAATGAAGCTGGACCGAGTAGACGCTCCCATGCTCGATGCCAAGTTCATGTGTTCTGGTGCGGATGTGCCGACCGTGTCTCCGAAGGTGATGTGCCGCAGGTAGTCTTGTTGGGCGTCCGATAGGGCTGTGGAGAAGCCGGCCATCTCGGATTCGAGGATCATCATGTTGGTGATGCCTCCGTTTTGGCCATCCAACACCAATTCGCGGTAAAATGGGGCAAGACCGTACACACTCATCATGTCAATCACTGAAGGCTTAAGCGGTGAATTCAGCAGCAGCACCTGTGCGATGTGCCATTCGTCCATCGCCGGAAACCGCTCGAACGCCGCTTTGAACGCTTCGTCGCTGAGGTCCGGGATGCAGGCGATCATGGCGTTGCGGACCTGTTCGCTCGTGTTGATTGGGTTTTCGATGGTGGAGACTAGTCCAAGGACATCGCCGTTGTCCACGTCGTTGTAGTAGACGTCGTGCGCGCCGTCAACGAGGTTCTCCATGAGGGATTGCTCGCTCAATAACATGTTTTTTGTTCTGGTGCGCCAAATTCGAGATTCGCATGTCCGCGAACGAGGCCTAATCTAGGATAACCGTCGAAGAAGTCATGCGGTGGGCCATAATAGTTCCACTGATTATTCTGCGCTTTTACAGTAGCGAAAATCGTTGAGATGGCTAAAGCAAAAAGTGCTAGAAGCGATTTCATTGGGTTGATTTTATTATGGATGATTGATTTCGCCAAGGTTATCGCCCCGTCATCCACGACACAACCCTAATTTAGGGTGATCAAGTCATTGTGTATTGGAAAGCGCGTTCGATGCAATCTTACACTACAATTTCCTTCCATACATACCCTCAATTGAGGAGTATTTGAAAAAAATGGCTACCATCCTCAATTGAGGAGGGTTAAAATTGCCCTCAATTGAGGATATTGCATCCACATAATTTCAATCCCTGCGGAGAGATTGAGCATGGCTTCATTGACCATGATTTCGAAAGAGACACAAATTGTCGACATTTGCAACAACTCTTTGACATTCTGCTTGTTGAGAATCTGAGCAATTTCTCAGGGTGAAATGCAGTTTAACTGCATGGTACATCTACGATGCACTTCTTGGTATCAATTCCACGATCCAACCGAGGACCCTATCTATTCGCTTGACAACAAATGTGTTGCTTTGGTTTAGGTTCGAATCCTGCCCTTTTGGGAAATTCGAAAATCGCTGTGAATCTTAGCGAATTTCGTTGCATCTTAGCGAAGATTCCTCGTAAATCGCGGTATCCAAACTGTAACCCAAGTGTGAACTGTAACCCCCTTGGGGTGTTGAATTTCAAATAGTTACACTGATTAGGTTCGAGAGTCGGTCTCTCCGCTCCGCTTAGCATCATTCCGTCACAACGAGAAGGGTTTGGGCTTCGTTATGCCCTCTAATCACGTACAATCCAGGGTTCCATTGCTCAACAGGGATGGTTACCTCCGAGTCAACTTGTTGAATGGAATTCCATACTTCCCTACCGAATGCGTCGAAGACGCGAATGATGGATGGCTCTTTTACGCGTACACGGCACGTTTCATTTGCAGGGTTTGGAAAGGCTAATAGCGTGCCATTGGTTTCAGTCGTTTTGTTCATCCAAGGTTCGGTGGGCTTCTGATTTGGCTCGAGTGAAAAGAAATTATCTTCCGCGTATTGTTGGTTGTTAGGCTTGATGCTTTCAATCCGGTAAGGGAACTGATGAGTCGCAATGATGCTTCCAGTCATCGCCTCAATAACGACTATTTGAGTTGTCATTGAGTGAGTGTCATAATAGACCAAACTTGCAACTAGAGTAGTCTGATCGAAAAAGGCCCCTTGAGCAAGAGTCCATTTTTCAGAGACTGATGGCAAATCGGACAAAACACTTAGGTTCCCATTTGGGTCAATGCTCACCCATTTTTCATCGACACCATTGGGAGATGGGGTTTGCTGCACTCCCCAAAACATATCTAAATCAATCGAGTGCACAATTGAAAGTCGAGCCAAATGACTATTGCCTAGTGGAATGCTGTCTGTGAATTCTTGGTCATTGACATCGAAAATCATGATGGTTTGAAAATCAACATCATTGACTTCGTAGTTTTTCAATAGGAGGTATTCTTTGTTGAAAGAATCGAATGCATCCGAATTGATTGGTTCCATGGTGCCAATCTCAGCTAACTCCTCGAATCCCCAGAGGTCTCCTGGGCTACTTGAAACAATTGTCCCTTCCGCGTCGTGTCCGTAATTCGTCTTGATAACACTAAAAAACGTCCCCAATTCCAAATCTTGACTAGAAAATCGCGGTGTTACATTGTCGATGGTAAACATTTCTTGGACGAATGGCAAGCTGTTGTCATTCAAATCCCACTTGAATCGAAAATCACCATCTCCTGTTGGAATGGCGTGCATTAACATGCTGTGGTCGTAGGAGTGTGACAATGCGTTGTAGAACCCACATTCTTGATGATCCAAGAAGTTAGCATAAAAGAGCCCCGTTAAGAAATCATCAATGTCGTTAAGTCCAGTGGCAAATTCAGAAATTATCTCACCGGTAACTACGTCAATTTCAAGCAATGTGCAACCTGATCCAACCGATTTTTCTCTGCCGATGATCGTGTTTTGTGAAACGCTGAGTAGTGGAAGGGACAAACATGTCGCAACGGTCGTTGGGAGTAGGTAGTTCTTCATAAGTTATCAATTAGCGTTTTGGTTAAGCGACCAAGTCCATTCTCGATTTCCACAAATTCCCTGAATAATGGCGTTTGAAGGAATTGGCGACTGAAAAAATAGATTTACACTACTCTGGTCGACGAATAGGGAAACTTCCTCCACCACTGTCTTATTTGCCCCAATCAGAGAAAAAACGACATTTCCTGTGAATCCATCTGAAAAGCCAACTCCAATGGCACCAGTCTTTTTGTTGTGGTGAGCTGGGAGGATGTTTTCAATCACATTGTTGTTGAGCTCATTTATGTCAAAGCCATGCAGCGTCGCAATGTGGTTAACTTCAAATCGATTGATGTCTTCGAAATAACCATAAACAACTAACTTGTCATCAATGACATCAATCGAAGCCCGCGAGGGGGGGTAAAGTGTTAAGTGATTAGAGAGTTCGTTTTCAAGTCCTGCAGTTTGGGAGTATCCTCTATAGAGCGACTTTAGTGAGAATTCCGCAACAGCCTCCCAATTTTCTCCATCTGCGGTTCTTGCAATCACGTGAGCGCTCACCTCTTCGGGGATTTCCGAGTTGAGTTGAAACAGAGCGAATAACCAGTCACCAAAAGGGTATAGGTCTAAGGTTGCTGCTATGTCTTGTGCGGGGAAATCCAAACCGTTGATTGTAGCTGGACTCCATCCGCTCTCAGTCATTACACCCAAGTCATGGCTATCTGACAAGTTAGTGGAGCTGGCCCAAACAGCATCTTGCCAGTTGGCAATCGCTTGCAGACTATGATGTCCATAAGATGCATTCATCGCCTCCGATTCGCCCCCGGCAAATTCAACTTCGCTGTCTTGCCACTTTAAGATGGGCCATGCGGCAGGTAACGATTCGTCATCGTTGTCTAGTGCTGGATAGTATCCAAAAGGTCCATGAAAATATGCGCCGCCTTGGTATTCAGTAATGTCAAATATGAAGCTCGAAATTTCGTCATACAATTCTGGGATTTCTCCCCAAAGACTTAGACCAGCTTCGAGGCCCGAAATGCTGTCTATTTGTCCATTTTCAAGCCGGTAAAGAAAAGTTTCGTCAAGACTGAAATCAGAGGCTTCTGGAAGTTCATTGAATTCTACATCCACGGACAAGAACGGTCCGCGCCCAGCGTATACTTTTCCGCCTGCCTCCCGAAGACAGGAAACTTCTCGGGGAAATTGTAAGACAGAAAATTGTTCACCATCATAACAGATAGATCCCAGTCCATCAATGGAAATAAGTTGTCCTTCTATCGAAATGTTTGGATTTGTGATGTCCTCAGCCAATGCCATGAAACACACGTTGTCGTTGATTTTTACTGGTGAGTATATTCCCTGAATATTACTGGAAGGTGAAGCATTAGAACCACTCAGGGGGTGGAACTCTCCTTGTTGCCAAAGCGCGATGCCATTCAACGGGATGCCATCGCCATCCGCCGTGAAAAAGCCCGTGACGACAAATGTAGAGTCTGACAATTTGAGTAAGTCTGTGACGCAACCATTCAAACCATCATCCAATGGGAGCCATCGTTGCCCAAGGGTGCTAGCTGTTGCTATTAAGAAGGCAATGAGTGTGATTAGTGACTTTTTCATTGCTTGAAAAATTTGATGGGATTTCCGATGAGTGTTGGTGACTTAGCGAAATAGTAACCAGGAGACAGAAATGATAAGTCAATTGGGCAATCAATTGAGCCGCTTGGAACATATTGATTAATTATAAATTTGCCAGTAATGTCAAATATTTGAATTTCTTGAATGCGCGCGTGTTCGGGCCATGTAATGTAGGCAATATCCCTGACGGGCACCGGTGATATCGATATGAGCTCAAATTCAGTTGTAGACAACTCAACGTCTAAAGGGTTTCCTTCCTCTGGCCCAGGGTTCGGGGGTAGTAAAACCGGGAAACAATCCTCATCAGTACCTAATATCGCCATGAAGCCCTCCCATAAGCTCACAAATGACCCTTGCAATTGGGTCGGGGACCAATTCGGATTTGGATACATTAGCGAGTTGTCATCGCTCATACTGGTTCCAGTTATCCCCAGCAATAATGGGTCGTAGGCTCCGCCGTAAGTCATGTCTTTAAGGTCCATTCCCCATACTGCATCGATTGAATTCCCTCCATAATAGGTTCCTAAACCTAAGGTGTTGTCATTGTTGAATTTCACTATAAAGGCATCCAGGGGGCCATCTATTTGGTCGTCAATGCCCATCATATCTTCTTGTGAGCAGATTGGGAAATAAATCGGATTGCTCGTGTTGCTGCATTGTTGATCTGGAGGCATAGGAGGGGATTTTGTGTTTCCAACAATGTAGATCTCCCCGTTTGGAGCCATGTCAACGTCAGCTGAATAATCGTCGTGGGCTCCACCGATTAATGTGCTCCACATCAATTTTCGGTTTTGAAACTCCATGACAAATGCGTCATTGGTGTCGCCTGACAGTGAATTTTTCTGAAATGCCCCTGCTGGGCCAATCACGGGGAAATTTTCAGGAATGATCGTCGTTCCAACAACTACATCTTTGTCGTCAAGTGATGCAATGCTGTTTGCGAATGAATTGGTGACCCCCATTTCACCATTGGAAGGGAGCAATGTTGACCATTTGATGAAATAGTTGTCCAAATCGAATTCAGTAACGTACCAGGCGTTGCTATTGAAGTTATCGGTGGACATGGTGTTTGAAGATGATTGAGCGCAAATTGGAAACCCGTTTGTCGGGCTAAACAGGTTTCCAATCACAGGGTTGGAAACTGCTCCCTTCATGCTCCCCGTAACAACTAGCTTAGGTTGTGCGCTGTGCGGGGCCGCACAATCGCACACCCTTGCGCTGCCGCTGGGCTGATTTGTCCCTAGAAAAGTGGACCACGTGAGATTACCTTGCCAATCAATCTCGGAAATGAATCCATCAAAATTGCCCGCTTGAGAAATTGAAGGTTGAATATATGCAGTCGTCGCGGGTGATTGAATCGGAAAGTTGGACAGGCTATTGGATTTGCCAACTACGAACATTGAGTTTCCGCTTTCACTGTAACAAGTAGATTCAATGAAGTCATCATTGGTGCCTCCAAGAAAGGATGACCATTCCAATTGCCCAGTGTTGTTGGCAAGTCTAGTGACGAATCCTTCAGAATTCCCTCCTCCTGGGTTACATTGAAAGCAGTCGCCTGTTATTGGGAAGTTTATCGGATAATTGATTCCTTCAAGGGTTCCGGCAACTAAGATGTCGTACTCTGAGGGAGAAGTGCTGCATTCAACGGCATTACATTCAATAATTGCATCATAACTTCCAATAAAAGTTTGCCATAATGGCGTAGCTTCATTTTTCAGGGTAAGTATGTATCCCATCATTGTTGTCAGATCCTCATAGAGGATTGTTTCAATGTCAGAAGTGAATGCAAAATCTAATATGTTATTCGATTGCCCTACGTCGTGTATGTAGCCTGTGTGATTGAATTTAATGTCAAAGCTGTTTGCCCCCCAAGAACTAACGGGCAAATAGGTTGACCAAATCCAGCCACAGTCAAACAATGGCATCACATTGGGTATAACCAGCGCTTCACCTACTGAAAGCTCCAATAACTGACGGTTAACGGTGTCTAGTTCGAGCCCCGTGAATGAAATGGTACCACTTTGGTTGATTTGGAAATCCGGTTCGGAAATCGGCGTATTTATAGAGCCGTCAGGCGTGATAGTTTGATGGTTTGAAATTTGAAGTGATTGTAATCCTATGAGTGACTCCCAAACTACGGTTTCGTCAGACAGCCAATAGTTGAGCGGCGAAATGAGGTCAAAGCTGATATTGCTTGGGTCGGTGTCAGGTTCAATGTCAAATAAAATCGAAAGGGTGGTAGAGCTTTTATGTCTCAAAATAATATTTACGCCAGCTATAAACTGGGGGAGAATTAAATCCTTATAGCCAATCACCTGTTCTCGCTTGGAACCAGGAATTCCATTGTGGTAGTAGTTCGAATGAAAACCAATCTGTGTACTTCCTTTGAATTTACCGGTGTCTCCATCTTTTCCGAATTGAAGCCGTACATTTTGGGTGTATGCGGAGACAGTGTCTCCAACAGCATAGCTAAAAATCACATCCTGGTCTTGGGTGTAAATCATTGGGGACGAATTTCGAGACCGGTTGTCCACAGATGAGGGGTTTTCACCCACGGCAAGAACTTGGCCGATATTCTCCTCAAAAAAACTAAAACCTTGCTCAGTCCCATCATCTGCGGGCAGCATTACTGAATGGGCTGTGTATCGCTGAACTATGTACTCAATTCCATTTATGCCATTCGATTGGATTGCCAAAATGAAACCACCCTCTGAGTCTGAACAAATGTCGTGTGCAACGTCTTCGCCGTTCATGGTACCGTTGTATGATTTTCTCCAGACAAGGCTGCCGTCATTGGAATATTTGAGAATGCCCACATCGGAGTTGCCATTCAAGTCATCGTTGGTCAGAACAATTGCGGAATTTGTTTCGGTATCTAAGGTTAAGTCCACCGCACTTTGACTATTGTGCTCCATTAGGGGAGTTTGTTCTTGCCAGATCAATGAACCGGCGCTTGTGTACTTAGACAGGACAACATTGGAGCTATCTGGGGTTGAATGTGTGCCGCAGACCACTACCTCGCCTAATTCAGTAACTCCAATTCCGTTTGCTTCAAAATCGCCATCTCCATTTTCAGGTCCTGATTGAATGCTCCACAATTCCTCCATGTAGGGCGACAGTTTAATGATAACCTGTTGCATTTGACCGCCTATTTCCTGTACGCTTCCCGCCACGAGAATATCGCCACTTGGGGAGATCTGTACGTCGTTGATGACATCAACACTGACATCACCGCCATTGGTCACATATTCCCCCAAAAGTTGTCCGTCGTTAGCGGCGTAAGCAACAGAGACTCCACGCCAAGACGTTGCGCTGGCTTGTGCTCCTCCTGTGAATATGACCTTGGATCCAGTGCAACGAGTTGCGGTTGCTCCGTCAATCAGTCCGACAAAGTCCCAGGAAGAAGCCCAGGTCACTGATCCGTCCAGTTGGTTTAGTTTCAGTCCCATCAAGTCGAATGAGCTATTCGCGGCACTGGTGCTGCCGCCGACGTAAACACCTCCTTGGGAATCGATATCAATACTGGTTCCTACTTCGCTAAAGCTCGAACCCGTGTCGTACTCGGTCTCCCACAGGACTGTTCCGTCCGGAGAAATGGCACACACCCACGTGTCTAAACCATTTAAGCTTCCATTGTCAACCGTGCCTGTCGCGTAAACCACGTTGTTTGCATCCACACAAACCGCCGTTCCAAAGTCATCTCCATTACCAGTGCCGGAAACTTGCAGATTCCAAATCTCTTGCCCGTCGCGGTCCTGTTTTACAAGAAGGATGTCATAATCCCCGTTAGCGCCAATGGTTTGTCCAATCAAAACTGAATTCCCTGCATGGTCAGTTGTGGTCTTAGCTGTAGTGAACATTTCTTGCTCACCACGGGGGTGGGACCATTCGAGAAATGGGATTTCTTCTTGGGCTCCAAGCAACGAGACCGAGAATGCAAGCACTGCAAAAGTGATGATTTGCAAATTTAAGTCCCGAAAATGAAGGAGGCGAGAACGGCTGCGAATCGATGAAGAGAGGTGAGGTTTCATTTTTGGGCCATGTTTCAGATGATTGATTTCGACAAGGTTATCGCCCCTTTGTTCACGACACAATCCTAATTTAGGGTGGTCATGTCATTGAGGATTGTGAAGCGCGTTCGAGGCAATGTTACACTACAATTTCCTTCCATACATACCCTCAATTGAGGAGTATTTGAAAAAAAAAATGGCGACCCTCCTCAATTGAGGAGGGTGAAAATTGCCCTTAATTGAAGATATTGCATCCAATTAATTTCAACCCTGAACTCGTGTCTGAATTCATTTCCCTAGACGAATCCAAATCAATGACTCACCGCTATCAGGACTCCGTTCCGGAGGGCACGACAATCTCCTGCGAAGTGGACAAAAACCAACTAATCGCCATGCTAAATCAAGAAGACTTTCAAGGGCTTCGGATTTACTTTGCATTGAACGAAGAAGAACGATTGACAATGGTGCTCGTCGGGTCTGACGGTTCCGGCTCGGACATGGTTGCGGGGCTTATTGTCAATCGACTAAAGCCGTGCCCTTCGAATTGCCCAACGGCAAGCCCTCTGATGAAGTGATTTCATGTCGGACTCTTGGTTGCTTTTTGTTGAGCTTTCATCCTATGCAGCATTTGCCATCGCATTGATTTGTTGGCGGTTTGTCCGAAAGCGACCGGATCGAAGGTTTGCGGCGTATTACATCGGCTATTCTGCAGTTTTCAACGCGGCATTTTCCTTCATCGTTGAATTTGGCGACTTGGAGACCTTTCGCCTGACGGAGGACGTCTACGACCAAGTCTTCCCTGTTGGCATTGCGGCTGCATGGCTTGCAACTAGGGGAAAGTCCGTTGGCGTAATTGCCTTGATAGCCCTAACATGGCTGATTGCAAGCTGGGCGGTCAGCGATTCCATTCACCGATTGCTGGCTCAGGTGCTGTATACATTCCTAACGATCGCAATCGGGAGGGCTGCCATCTTGAAAGGGAAGGGGCTCGACAAAGTGCTCCTGCTATTGATTGCGGTGTTGCTCGCTTACCAGTCCTTTTTCACGATAGGAGCCAGGCTGACCGCTGAGTATCCTCAAATTATTACGATTCAAGCGTGGTTTTACCTCCCGACCATGGCGCTTTTCCACCTCCTTTTTATCAAATTGGCCACCCATGGATTTCGAATTCGGTAACCTCGTCTGGATCCTGTTTCCGGTTTTGACCCTGAACGTGATCCTGATTTGGGGGCTTGTTTTGGCCCGCAAGAAGCACATTGAGGAGCGGATGAGCTTGCGCAGGCGCCTGTTTGAGGAGTATGAAGCGTCGAAGGATGAGCTGGCGAGGGATGTCCACGATGAGTTTGGGGTGGTGAAAGCCAAACTCTATGACGCCATGACCCTCGCAGACGTGAGCGATGCGACCAAAGCCAAACTGTCGAAGGTGGTCATGGAATTCGAACGGCAACTGAACGTACTCACCCTCGCCACCTCACCCATTGCAGAAGGCGATGTGCTGCTCTCCGAGATCCTCGAACCCTTGGAAGAGCTGTACGTCGGGCGCACCCCCCAGTTTTTCTTAAGCTGCCCCGAGGACATCGCGGTAAACTCTTTCGTGGGAAAGCAAATCTTCCGCATCGTTCAAGAAGCCTTGTCCAATGCGAGGCGGTATTCGGATTCCAAGTACCTTGACGTCATGGTTGAAACCGAAGCCGGCCACCTTGTCGTCGAGATCCACCGCGAAGACCGCGACCGCCCCCACCGCCCAGACGCGTTGCACCAGGGCATCGGCCAGCTCGTCTTGAAGGAGCGGTTGCAGCGACTCGGCGGAGGGAGCGATACAACCACCAGCAACTCAGAGGTCGTCCTCACCATCAGGATTCCGCAGGCATGAAGATCCTCATCGTCGACGACCAAGTGGCCATTACGTCCTTTGTGCGTCGGCTGGTGGAAGCCGCCTACCCCGATGCCGAAATCGAGGTGTGCCACACCGAGGAGGAGGCCTGCGAAGCGGTGGAGGAGGGGCCGGTGGATTTGGTGATTTCGGATTTGGCCATTTCCCGCCACATCAAGTCGACGGAGGTGATTAAAATGGCTGCCCAGCGCGGTATTCCGGTCATCGTCTACAGCGGTTTTGCAAGCCAAATCCTGGTCGAAAGAGCCTTCAATTCCGGCGCCTGCGCCTTCGTGTTCAAGTCCTCCGTGGACCACCACTTAATTCACGCAATCGAGCATTTCGCAAGCCTCAAACACTATCGATGCCCCGCGCTTTTGGCTTGCCTTTCGAAAGAGGAGGTCGACCACGGGAAACCCTTAATGTTGAGCCGTTCAGAAGAGGCGGTTATAGAGCTTTACGTCAAGGGATACTCGCTTAAAGAAATAGCCCCACGGCTGAACTTGACTTACAACACCGTTCGAAGCTATGCGCGAAATGCAGCCGATGCGAATGGGGTTTCCATGAGCGTGTTGCGCCGAGCGTATCGCAAGGGGTATTCATCGGAGTGAAGGCGTTGCTTTGTGGCCAGGACGGCTACGGTGTAGGGGTGAAGGCTAATCGACTCGTCTTCAGTGTTTGCCGAAGATTGGGTTCGAATCCTGCGCTTTTAAGAAATTCCAGAATTGGAGTGCACAGGAGCGAAATTTGGTGCATATTCGTGCAAAATCCTCGAAAATCGGTTTGGCTAAATCGTTACCCCCCAGTGCAACGTTACCTCCTTAAGTAATTGGTGGTGAGTGTTTTGCACTGGTGTGGTTCGAGTCTCGGTCCCTCCGCTAGATGCCACCGCTTGAAGCAGAAACTAAAATTAATAACTCACAATTGAATCATTCAATTAACCGATTTAAAGCAACTGCAAATCCTAGGCGTCTCCTTGGGATTGGGTTTGAATTCTTGTTCCTTCTCATGTTAGTGCTCGCTGGAACAGGATGCAGCGATTCGTGCGATGATGTCGCCTGCTTTAACGGGGGGATTTGCGTTGATGGGGATTGCGTCTGCCCTGAAGGTTGGACGGGTTCTGATTGTTCTACCCCGACTTCAAATTCTACCTCCTGCGAATCAGTTGAATTCAACGGGTATACGTATGAAGTTGTTGCGATCGGCACTCAGTGCTGGTTTGCCGAGAACCTGCGAAGCGAGAACTACCGCAACGGCGATGCCATTCCAGGTAGCCTTTCCGATGCAGTTTGGACATCCACGACAACAGGAGCCCAAACGGTTTACGGCAAGGGTTCGAGCGTGGTCCAGGATGGAAGTGATGATGAAGTGGCGAATTTGGCCAATTACGGCCGCCTGTACAATTGGTATGCAGTGGATGATGCTCGCGGTCTTTGCCCCACGGGCTGGCACGTGCCCACGGACGCGGAGTGGACCACGTTAACCGATTTCCTTGGTGGATCGGGCATCGCAATGAAGTCATCTCCCTCAGACTCTCCGAGCTGGGATGGCAGCAACTCATCTGGTTTTTCGGCGTTGCCGGGAGGCTATCGGTACGACTACTATGGCTACTTCGGCAATGAAGGCATCAGTGGCTTTTGGTGGAGTTCCTCGCCCGCTGGTTCAAACGGCGCATGGTACCGGAACCTCTACTCCGGCAGTGACAACGTCACTCGGTACGCCAGCAGCCTACGTACTGGGTCCAGTGTTCGTTGCGTTCGGGATTGAACGCGCTGGCGGATGGTCAATTTGGCTATTTGTCGATTTGACTATTTAAAACCTTGCTCGGCCGGCACGGACGAACCCCGAGCGCAGCGTGGGTCGCCGGGATTCCACTGGTCAAACGTGCCCCATCTTACCCGACTCTAATTACCTTGCAGCATCGAACGCGATGCCCATTCCGCAAGCGTCCTCTGCGGGGCGGAGAAATCACGAGGTGCTTATGCCAATGAAGCAAAAGTTGCGTGATATTCTGGTGTCTACTGCAGATTCTCAACCAAGAATTCAATTGATCTGAATGGTGAAAGCGCTTTGAGTTGAACAAGGATGTCGCACTGGTATTGGGTTTGGGGGGGGTATTTAATCATTCGCATGGAGGTTCGGTTTGTGATGCCGACTTTTGGATTCATGGAAGATCAGACTTCGAAAGCTGTCTTAACGGCCAAATCTGATTCCCTCCCCAAGCAAATTACTTTGAACAAGCTGATTTGCCCAGACGGGCACTTGCCCGAGGTTTTCTCCCGTTTTCAGAATGTTCTGTATTGCACGCCGACATTTCCTGAGTCTCTTGAAATCAATTGATTGCGCTCGTTTAGGTTCGATTCCTGCCCTTTTGCGATTTCCGCTCGAAGCCAGTGAAACAAAGGGAAATAAAGTGCATATTTGTGAAGAATCCTCGCAAAACGGCGATTCCAGACTGTAACCCAAGTGTGAAGTGTAACCCCCTTGAGCGGTTGCAAATCAACGAGTTGCACTGATTAGGTTCGAGAGACGGTCTCTCCGCTCCACGGAGTGGCTAAGAATCGTGCGTCGGTAGTATCCCGAAAAGTGTGCACGGAGCGGTCGGTTTTGTCGACTTCCCCGATTATGTAAAGCATTGGCGATATTAGTCCTTCAAACAGCGTACGGAAAACCCATATTGAGCGGTCCAGGGGTCTCTGTAGACTCCCGAATGTTGGTCAAGCAGCTTTCTCGTCCAATAACGATTGTTTGACCAGGAGGTTACTGTGTCTAATGATGTAGTCCAAAAGTTTGTTCCTTGGCTAAACCCGGAAAGTGTTTGATTGTCGAGAAACTGACCAGTTGAGCTCCTGCCTCCCGCGGGAATTGCAGAAAATCCCAAGCTGTCTGTCCCGTTCCAAGGAGGAGAGTTTGAAGGGGATGCTTTGAGATTTGTGCCAATGCCAGTGGCTCGAAGTTGGCCAGAAAGATCATTGTGCCATTCGGGCATTCCAAGATAGAGTTCAAGCTGTGTCCATTCTTCATCACTCGGGACGTGCCATCCGGAAGGGCAAAGCCCACGAGGGTCGGTCGTTGCGTGCCAATTGTACAGTTGACCATAAACCTCGGG
>CBFHLY010000049.1:0-14062 GCA_965656785.1 uncultured Flavobacteriales bacterium | reverse complement strand
TCGAACAGCTCAGCCGCCCGGTCCAACTCATAACCCGGGCACCGCCTCTCAATGTGGATGCGCAGCTCCGCCGACGTGCGCAGTTCCGCCGCTTCGATGGCCTGCACCAAGGTGCGCTCGTCGCTCTTCGAAAAGGGAGTTCCCAGCCTCATGAACCGAAGTCCACTTTCGGCGCGGACTCAGCCCCCGATGCCGCTTCGAACGCATCGCGCGACTCGAAACCGAAGGCGGCGGCCCAAAGGCGACCCGGGAATCGGCGAATGCTCCGGTTGTAGGACGCAACCGCCTCGTTGTAGCGCGTGCGCGCCGTGCTGATGCGATTTTCCGTGCCTTCGAGTTGGACTTGCAGGTCCTGAAAACTCTTGTTGGCTTTGAGTTCGGGGTAGTTTTCGGCATAGCCCATCAAGCCCCTCAAGGCCGAGCCGAAGACCATGTTCGAACGTTCGAATGATTCGACATCGCCGGTTTGGGAAACCTGCTTCATGGCCCCCAATGCCGCGGCCCGAGCTTCCGTGACGGCAACGAGGGTTCCCTGTTCGAAATCGGCCACCCCCTTTACGGTTTGCACCAAATTTGGAATCAAGTCGAAGCGGCGCTGGTATTGCGTTTCAACTTGTGACCATTCCTGATCGACCAAGACGTCACCGTCCACGAATTTGTTGTAAGCGCCCGCTGCATTGCCGAGGATCAGGGCCACCAAGGCCACGGGTACGATCCACTTCAGGTGTTTCATCATGCCCCAAAATTACACACCTCGTACAGGTCTGATAGTGCTGCATCGTCCAATCGATGTTAAAGGTTGCGCGTGCGTACATTCGCGTCCGAATTTCAACGCAATGACCGACATCGAAATCGCTCGGGGCGTCACGCCCTGCCCCATCACTGAAATCGCCGAACGCTTGGGCATCCCGGCTGCGGACGTCATCCCGTTTGGGCACACCAAGGCCAAGCTTCCGCTCCACCTCCTGCGCGAAGAGCAGATGGCGCAGTCGCGACTCATCTTGGTTACGGCCATCAGCCCCACTCCATCGGGCGAAGGAAAAACGACGGTCAGCGTGGGCTTGGCCGATGGACTGAGCCACTTGGGAAAGAAGGCGGCCGTGGCGTTGCGGGAGCCTTCTCTGGGTCCGGTTTTTGGCATGAAAGGAGGGGCAGCCGGTGGAGGCCACACGCAGGTCATCCCGATGGAAGACATCAACCTGCATTTCACGGGGGATTTTGCTGCTGTGGAAAAAGCGAACAACCTGCTCGCTGCGCTCATCGACAACAACATCCAAGGTCGGAAGTACAACGTGGGCCTCGATCCGCGCACGGTCACGTGGAAGCGCGTCATGGACATGAACGACCGGGCACTGCGCAGCATCGTGAGCGGTTTAGGAGGCAAGAATGGCGGGTTCATGCGGGAAACCGGGTTCAACATCACGGCCGCTTCGGAAATCATGGCCATCCTGTGCATGTCGAAGGACCTCTCCGACCTGCAAGCGCGGATGGACCGGATCTACCTCGGCGACACGCGGGAAAAACAGCCGGTGTTTGCTGAAGCCATGAAGGGCTCCGCCGCGATGGCCATTTTGATGAAGGAAGCCATCCAACCGAACCTCGTCCAGACCCTCGAAGGCACGCCGGCCATCATCCACGGAGGTCCCTTTGCGAACATCGCCCAAGGCACGAACAGCCTCATCGCAACGAAAATGGCCATGAGTTATGCGGACTATGTCGTGACGGAAGCCGGGTTCGGAGCCGACTTGGGGGCGGAGAAGTTCATGAACATCAAGATGCGGGCCGGTGGAATTGCACCGCGAGCTGCCGTTTGCGTGGCGACGGTCAAGGCCTTGAAGTACCATGGAAGCGGCAAAACCAACCTCGGCCCCGACGTGGAAGCGGTGCGCCGTGGGTTGCCGAACCTCGAGAAGCACATCGAGAACCTGCAAGGGTTTGGTGTGCCCGTGGTGGTGGCGTTGAACGCCTTCCACACGGATTCGGAGGAGGAGCGCGCGGTGATTTTCGAGGCGTGCGCGGCGAAGGGCGTTCGCTGCGTCCTGAGCGAGGGGTGGGCCAAAGGGGGCGCCGGCGTGGCCGATTTGGCTCAGGCCGTGGTGGATGCGATGCCGTCGGAGGCGCCGGAATTGCGGTTCACCTATGATTTGGACCAACCCATTGCCGAAAAAATCGAGCGCATCGCCACGCGCATCTACGGAGCGGATGGCGTTCACTTCACGGACACCGCCCGCGCGCAACTCGCGCGATTCGAAGAACTCGGCTTCGGGAACCTGCCCATTTGCATGGCGAAGACCCAGAAATCCCTTTCCGACAATGAGCAGCTTCTCGGCCGGCCCTCCGGATTTCACATCACGGTGCGCGAGTTCGAGGTGGCCGCAGGGGCGGGATTCGTCATCCCGATCACGGGGGCGATGTTGCGGATGCCGGGCTTGCCCGCAGTGCCCGCTGCAGAAGGCATGACCATCGACAGCGACGGCACCATCAACGGCCTTTCGTAGACCGGGCTACGTGGGTGGCCAAAATCCGCCTCGCCTCGTCCCTCACCTCGAGCCGCTTTCGGTAAGCCCATAGCTTTTCCCGAGCCGCGCGGCCGGCTTGCTCCAAGTCGACCACGGGTTCGGGGTAACCGCTTGCATCGCCGTCCCAAATCCGTTGCAGCGGAGGAATCGTCCACGGATGGTGAATTTCGGGCGCCTTCAAGTGAGCGAGTTCGGGAACCCATTTCCTCACAAACGCCCCCTCGGGATCGCGCTCCAAGCCCTGCTTCACGGGGTTGTAGATGCGGATCGTGTTGATGCCCGTCACGGCGGCTTGCATTTGGAATTGAGCGTAGTGAATGCCTGGCTCAAAATCTAGGAAACACCGGGCGAGGTGCTCCACGCCAGCATCCCACGGGTGGTCGAGGTGGTGCGTGAGGAAACTGACGAGCATCGCGCGCATGCGGAAATTCAGGTAACCCGTGGCCACGACACAGCGCATGCAGGCGTCTACTAATGGAAACCCGGTTTGGCCTTCTTTCCATGCTTTCAAGGTCTCCGGAGTTCCCGCATGCTCCATTTCAAAGTAGGCCCGGTTGACCGGTTCGAATTCCATCCGGTCTTCGGATTCGAATTTTTGGATGAAATGCCCTTGCCAACGAAGGCGGCTGCCGAACGCACGCAGGTCGTTCACAACGCCCTGCCGCGGAGCCCGTTGGAACGCGTGGTAGACCTGCCGCATGCTGATGCAGCCCCAGGCCAAATACGGACTCAACCGGCTGCACGTTCGCCGACTGGCCGCCGGTTCCCCGATTCGCCTGCGGTATCCCTTGACCCGTCCCTCGAAGAACGACTTCACGTACCGATGCGCTTCCGCCTCGCCCCCCTGCTGAAACGGCCCCTCGCCCCCCGGATCGTTTCCGTGGGTCACCTTCGGCGGCGCCTCCACCCCCTCGCTCTCGAACGGCACCCGCACCAAATCCGGCCCCAACTCGGGCAGCGCCAACGCCTCCCCCATGACCCGGTGCCAACGATCGGCCCAATCCTCCCGGTTCTTCAATCCCCGGACCACCGCTTGCTGCTCCACTTCCACCCAGTTCACCCCGTTCGCTCGGCACCAACGCCCCACGGCCCGATCCCGTACGAACGTGTGCCGCAACCCCGTCTCCTCGTGGCTCCACAAGGTCCGAATGCCCTCCCTCTGATGCACCGCCTCCAGCCACTCCACCGCTCCGCAAACACCCGTCGCCACCTGCACCGGCCAGTCCAACGCCGCCACCTCCCCCTCCAAGGACTTCCACGACTCCCATCGGAACCGCAAGTGGCGGTTGCTCGTGGTCGGGTGGGCCAAATCCTCCGGTTCGAAAAGGTGCACCAACACCACGTGCCGCCCGCAAGCCAGCGCCCGCTGCAACGGCACGTGATCGCGCAACCGCAAATCCCGTTTGTACCAAACCACGTCCCACATGCCTTCGAAACAAGCGAGCGTGGCAAGTGGTTCCTCAGTCGAACACGACCACCTCCTCGCGCACCAGCCCCAGCACCCCAAAGCCGCCTTCCACGTTGCCGTACACCGAGGCCGGCTCCGCGAACGGATTGTCCAACGCCGCGAAATACGCCTCGAGCGACTGGTAATGCTTGAACAACTCCGTTGACAGGGCCTGCACTCGCACCCGCCGCGGAAGTTGCTCCGCCTCCAAATCCCAGCGGATGCGCTCGAAAACGAAGTCGTCGAGCGGCGTTTCATCCAGCCCCAGGTCGTCGATGAAGTAGCCTCCCGTCACCCAGCCGTATTCGGTCCGCTCCGCCGTGGCGATGTCCGCGTCGCCCCACATGGGCCCCCACGAATCGTCGAACTCCGTTTCGCGCTGTTCGAACAGAACGAGGTACGTGTCGCGCACCCCCGGGTGGTTCGTCACCGAGAACGCGATGCGATCCACGACGGTGGGTTCTCCGAACCACGGATCCGATGCCGTGTCGGCCCCAAGCACCTCCGTTACCGCGGCTTCCGGATGCGGTGGAACCACGGCGCGCGCACTCACCGCAGCCAAATCCGGTGCCTCCCCAACCAGTTGCAACTCGGCACCGCTTGCCCACTGCCATCCTGAATCGCGCTGAAGTTCCAGGACGCCTTCGGAACCGTTCCATGCGAACGCCACACCGCCGCCTTCCACCGTCACCACAGCATCCTCCGCGGGCTGACTGCCCGCGCTATCGAGGATTCCGGCCGATCGGAACGCTGAAATGGGCAGCACGGGGGCGCCCTCCGTCAGGATGGCCGTGACCGCAAGACTTGGGTCGTGTTCCGGAAACTCGATTTCCCGAACCACGCCCTCGCGGAGTTTTCCGCAACCGGAAGCGGCTACCACCGCAATAAAAATCAAAAGGTAACGCGCCATGAAACGGAAGGAATGATGGGAAAGATGCCGAATTCGCGGATGACCGGTGTGCCGTCGTCTTGAACCGAGGTTTGGGCAAAAAACGGATTCAAGTTGTTGTAGGCGTTGTAGATGCTCAACACGAGTTGGCGCGAACCTTTGTCTCCCACCAGCGTGCGCGTCATGGACAAATCCAACCGGTGATACGGGCTCATCCGGTAAGCGTTCCGTTCGCTCGGCACTTCCACCTCAAGGGTCAGGGGCCATGTTGTCGAAGGCAAGAACGTCGTGTACACCGACTCGGGCAATGTGAGCGCCCGGCCCGTGCCAAACACCCAAGCCAGCGAGCCCGTCCACGCCTCATCGAAAATGTGCGTCACGACCAACGAAACGTCCTGGCGGCGGTCGTAGGTGAACGGAAACCACCGGCCGCTGTTGAGGTCGTCGAAGCGGCGTTCGGTTTTGCTCAGTGTGTAGCCGATCCAGCCTTTGGTATCGCCCACTTTGCGCTGCACGAACACTTCAAATCCATAGGAACGGCCTTCACCTTGGACGACTTGATCCTGCCAATCCGACTCCAAACCGAAGACGAAACTCGCCCCCTCTTTGTAACTCAACAACCCGTCCATGTCCTTGTAGTACCCCTCGAGCGACACTTCCCAATCTCCGTACGTGCGCGCCCAACCCGCGGCATATTGCGTGCTTTGTTGCGGGCGGATGCGCTCGGTGGAGGGCACCCAGAGGTCCGTCGGAAGGCTCAGACCCTCGTTCGTGAGCAGGTTCACGAATTGCGCCATTTGGGCGAATGACAGCTTGATGGCCGAGCGATCGGGCAGGATGAAGCTGCAGGCCAAACGCGGTTGCAGCGAAGCATACCGCTCCCCTCCCACCGCCAACACGGCCCCATGCGCCCCGAGGTTCACCTTCACGTGCTCCCCGATTTCCCATTCGTCCTCGGCGTAGGCGAACCACTCGTTGGAACCGATGGGCGTCGAGCCGAGGAGCGTATCGAGGCGGTTCTCCTCCGAGGCCTCGAGCTGCAAGGACGTGGCGCCGGGTTCGAAGGCGTGGCGCGTGTAAGACGCCCCGAAGCGCACCATGTGCTCTGGACGCGGCGTGAATTCGAAGTCGTGTCGGGCGCCCAAGTCCGTGATGCCACTGCGATACAAGGCCGCAAACCGCTCCGAAGTGACGTTGCCCCCCTCCGAGCGCTCATCTCCCAACTCCGCACCGGTGTTGAAGCGGTAGCGGGTGCGCAACAGCGTGGTGTTGGAGAACAGCCGCGGTCCCCATTCGTGCGCCCAGCGAATGGCCTGGATGGCGTTGCGCCAGTCGAGGCCCAAATCCGCCCGGGTTTCCGTGTAGTCACCGTTGTCCTCGGTCGTGCGGTCGGAGGTGGCGATGCCGAAGTCATCGAGGCTGTTGAACGCGCTGAAGTACAAGCGATCCCGCTCGCCCAAGCGCCAGTGGATCTTGCCATTGAAGTCCTGAAAAAAGTAGGCGGGGTCGGTTCGGAAGCCATCGCTCGTCGCGTTGAGCGCCCAAATCAGCGGCTTCGCCAGCAAGTCGATGTACGTGCGCCGCCCGCTCAGCATGAAGCTGGCTTTGTCCTTCACGAGCGGCCCCTCCACGGTCACCTTGCTGGCGATGAGGGAAACCGTGCCGTCGATGTGGTATTCGCTCATGTGGCCGTCCTTGAGGTTCACTTCGAGGATGGAACTGAGGCGTCCGCCAAACCGCGCCGGAAAGCCGCCCTTCGTAAGGGACATCGACTTGACGGCATCGGCATTGAACACGCTGAAAAAGCCAAACAGGTGGTTCACGTTGTAAAGCGGGACGCCGTCGAGCAGCATGAGGTTTTGGTCGGGGCTGCCGCCGCGGACGTACAGGCCCGTGGTCCCTTCGCCACCGGACTGCACGCCGGGGAGCCATTGGAGCGCCTTGAGCAGGTCGACCTCGCCTCCGATGGCGGGAAGGGCGCGAATTTGGTCGATGGGGACTTCGATGCGCGACATTTGGACTTGCTCCTCGAGCTTCCGAGCAGCCCCCGTGGCCACCACCGCTTCCTCCAACACCATGCCCGCCTTGAGCGCAACGTCGAGGCGCTTGCTGTGGGTTACTCCGAATTGTTGCGGTTGGTAACCGATGAAACTGAACGTCAGGTCATGCGCACCAAGAGGCAAGGTCAAGGAGTAGAAACCGAAGTTGTTGGTGGATGCCCCTGTGGCCAGGTCATCGCACCAAACCGTTGCACCAAGCAGGGTCTCACCGCTCACCGCATCGCGCAGGACACCGCTCACGGTGAATCCATCGGATTGAGCGGCGACCATCGGGGTCAAGCCGAGGAGGAGGCAGGCTTGCGCGAAGGCCTGAATGAACCGAATCATGGGACGAAGGTACAGTGGCTTTCACCGTGTTCCTTCCAGGGGCGTGCCGGGATTTGGTCCGTAGAGGCCTTCAAGATGCCCGAAAACGGACTTTGGAAAAAATCAGTGCAACCTTCGCCGCCCAATCGCGTAATGCCTCAGTAATTATGGAAAATCATTCGTTGATCATCAACTTCACGCCCACTGGCATGATCCCGATGAAGGCGGGCGTTCCCAGCGTGCCCATTTCGCCATCGGAGATCGTAGAGAGCGTTCACGAAGCCTGCGAGTTGGGCATCACCATGGCGCACCTTCACGCCCGTAAGCCGGATGGCACGCCAAGTTCAGAGGCCGCAGATTACGCTCCCATCTTGGAGGGTGTGCGCGCGCATTGTCCCGACTTGGTCATTTGTGCGTCGTTGAGTGGAAGGACCGTCACGGATCCCGCAGCGCGGGCCGAAGTGCTCACGCTTCACCCCGATATGGGCTCGCTGACGCTGAGTTCATTGAACTTCGTGAAACAAGCGAGCGTGAACGCTCCCAGCACCATCGTGAAGTTGGCGCGGCTGTTGAAAGAGTCGGGGGCGCGACCTGAATTGGAAGTGTTCGATTTGGGCATGGTGAACTATCTCAACTATTTGATTACCAAAGAACTCATCACCCCTCCTTTTTATGTAAACCTGATTGTAGGCAACATTGCTGGCGCCCAAATGAACGCCGCTCACTTGGCCGCACTTGAACGGGACCTTCCGAATGGCGCCCTGATTGCACTCGGAGGCATCGGGCAACAACAGCTCGACGCCCACCTCGTGGCCATGGGCTTGGGCTGGGGCGTGCGGGTGGGATTGGAAGACAACGTTCACTTCGATCGCAACAAAGGCCAAATCACGAACAACATGGCCTTGCTGCGGCGGATCCACGAAATGGCAGAAATCGCCCAGCGCCCGGTGATGACTCCGTCGACCCTCGGAAAAATGGGTTTCTACAACACCCATCGCAATGAAATCCATGCAATTTGACTTAACCCTGCTCGGGCACAGCCCAAGGAGTTATCCGGTTTTGGTGGAATTGGCCGCTGAAGCCTGGGGTCGAAGCGCGGAAGCGTCGAGGGTACAAATCGTGCACAACCTGCCCCTCCCGGACGAACTCGGCGTTCCTGATGGGTGGCACGCACCGAGCCCCGTGGACTTATCCGATTGGCATCCCGATTCGCTTGATGGGGTGATCATGCCTGGCGTGATGGCTGAGCCCGCGGTTTCCGCGGTGGTGACCCAAGTGTTGGCCCAAACCGCCATGCCCATCAGCCGATTCGGAACCATCGTCCATCCGAGCGCCTCCGTGGCACCGTCGGCCCAAATCGGTCCCGGTACGTGGATCCATCCGCATGCCACTGTCGCGTCGTTGAGTGTTTTGGGGCCATGTTGCAGCGTCAACCGCAATGCCTCGGTCGGACACCACAACCGGTGGGGGGCGTTCTCTCGCTTGAATCCCGGGGCACACACCGCGGGCCTCTGCCAGCTTGGGGAGCGCGTTACCATCGGGATTGGAGCCGCTGTGCGGCAAAAACTTACCCTCGGAGATGGTGCCTTTGTCGGAGGGGGAAGCATGGTGGTGAAAGATGTGCTCGCGGGCCAAACCGTCGTCGGAGTCCCTGCAAAACCCATCTGATCGAAGTGGGGCACCTGCCTGCCCGCCCCATCGATTTGCTCGTCCACCTCGGATTGCCCAAGACCGCAACGGAGGAGCATGCAGCAAGACCTCTCTCCCATGGTTCCGGGTTGGCTGTACTCGGGGGTGCGGGTGCCCAGGCACGAAGTACCTCAAGACGAGCTGTTCTTCGCCGTGCGTCGATTTGTCATGCACGGCAAGGGCGACCTCGAGGCCATGGTTACATGACTTCGTCACCACAGGCCCGCCCATCATCCTGAGCGAAGAGTCGTTCTTCATTGGTTGCGGCGCTCGGTTCGAAATTGAGGCGATGTGGGAAACCAAAATCCACCGGCTCGCGTGACTCGTGCAAGGGTTGAATTGCGA
Organism: uncultured Flavobacteriales bacterium; assembly: GCA_965656785.1. Taxonomy (GTDB): domain Bacteria; phylum Bacteroidota; class Bacteroidia; order Flavobacteriales_D; family Sanyastnellaceae; genus JALQTD01. Next base: position 4,807 of record CBFHLY010000049.1, on the reverse strand, counting down.
ATTCTGGATCACCCTCCGAAGCTATCGTCAGCTGTCCTTTTCGTACTACGTTCAACTCGGAGAATTGACCTTGCGCAATTCAGCGCCCGCTGCGGCGTGGTGGTTGAGGGAATCCAATGCGTTCAACATCATGCAACCTGAATCCCTCCTCAAAAGGAATCGCCCCCATCCTCGAAAATACGCATTGGCTGGACTTTGAGGACATGACGAGCGGCAGGATTCGGAATGCCTTGCTTCAAACGGAAGGCAAGATGCCGCATCGCCATGCCAACGAGTCGAGGACGGGTACCGCAATCTGGCGGGGACGGCGGGGGATTCTGACTGAATTAGCTGCTGCACTCCCCCCCCTCGTTGTCGAGGAAGTTGGTCCTAGTCGCTGCCCATTACGGGCTCGATTGGACCCGTGCGTGTGAGCGAACCGTCCCGCATTGGGGCGAGGTTTTTTGGGTGGAAATTAACGACTTGGAGGCAGCATGGGAGGCCTTTCGCCTCGAGCGTGTGCGCACAAAGAGGGACACTTTGTATCAGCGAACACAGAAATATGCCGTCCTCAGCCAAAGAATCAGGCCAATTCTATGAATGGAACATTGATCGATTTAGATAATCAGTGTTGAAAAATGTAAGCACGCTGGTAAGCACACAGCAAAGAAAAAGCCTCGCAAGTCAATGACTTGCAAGGCTTTCGAATGTGTGTTGGCGGTCTGGACGAGACTCGAACTCGCGACCCCATGCGTGACAGGCATGTATTCTAACCAACTGAACTACCAGACCTTTTAAACTCCCTTGCAGCTCGTGTGCTGCGGTGCGCAAAGATACGTTGATTTTCCCGATTCGCACAAGCCTTTTTACGCCCCTTGGTGAAAAAAAGTTTCGGTTTTGGCGCCATGATTTTTCAAGCCTCAGATTATCAAAATCTTACCCCTCGAAAAAAAATTCGCTTCAACCCGCAATCGCCTCGCGAATCAGGCATTCATCCGCTTTCGCTTGACCAAATAGGACGTCAAAACAGGGCCCACGCCCTCGGCGATGTCCACGTCCACGAGGTCGATGCCGTACTGGGCGCAACGGAGCTCGAGGTTGGAGCGCAAGGCTGACATCGAAGCGCGATAAGCCGCGCGCACTTCGGAGGGGTGCAAGCGCAACTCCTCTCCCGTTTCCAAGTCCGCAAACAACGTGGGCCGATCTTCGAAATCGAAGGACGCCTCGGTGGCCCCATCAAGCACGTGGAAGACCACGACCTCGTGCTTGTTGTGCCGGAGGTGTTGCAGGGCCGTCAACAGCGCCTCCCCTTCTGCATCGTCGCGATCGAGCATGTCGCTGAAAATCATGACGAGGGAACGGCGGGGAATGGCTTCGGCGATTTGGTGAAGGGCTTCGGCCGTAGACGTGGCAATCCGCGCCGGATCCGGTTCGTCAAGCAACTCGTCAAGGTGGTGGTACAATAACCGGTGGTGTGATTGTGAGCTCTTCGCCGGCAAATGCAAATCCAAGCCGGTGCCAAACCAGCTCATGCCCACCGCATCCCGCTGGCGACGAAACAATTCAATGAGTGCCGCGCAAGCGTGAACCGAAAAACCCAACTTCGTCAACTCCGCGCCCTCGGGGTAACGCATGGACGAAGAGCGATCGATGACGAGCTGGCAGCGGAGGTTGGTCTCCTCCTCGTACCGTTTGACGAACATGCGGTCGGTTCTTGCAAACAGCTTCCAATCGATGTGGCGTGTGGACTCTCCGGGGTTGTACAATCGGTGTTCTGCGAATTCAACGCTGAATCCGTGGAAGGGACTTTTATGCAAGCCCGTGATGAAGCCCTCCACCGCTTGGCGGGCAAGGAATTCCAAACGGCCCAGCCGTTGTTGCAATCCGGGATCGGGAGAAATGGGCATGGAGTGAAGGTACGATGGGGCAGGCGTTGTGCCGCCTTGGGACACGAAAAAGCCCCGGACAGCGCAGGGCCCCGGGGCTTTTCAACAGCCGATGAGCTCAGAGGAGGGCTTCCAGCTTCTCGACCAACACGTTTTTCGGCACTGCACCGACGCTCTTGTCGACCAACTCTCCGTTCTTGATGAAGATGATGGTCGGAATGTTGCGGATGCCAAACTTCATGCTGATGTCGCTGTTTTGGTCCACGTTCACTTTGCCCACCAAAGCGCGGCCTTCGTAATCGTTCGCCAACTCCTCCACCACCGGACCAACCATCCGGCACGGTCCACACCATTCAGCCCAAAAGTCGACGACAACGGGTTGATCGCTTTTCAGTGCGAGCTCTTCGAAGTTCGCATCGGTAAATTCTACAGCCATGATCTTTCGTTCGTGCGCAGTTGCGCGATTTATAGAACTCCAAATTTAACCCTCAAATGAAATTGCCCCGAGGGCTTTGACGGATTTTGGCACCTCAACTTTTCCACAGCCTTCATCGCTTCGTTTCCATGCGATACGCCACCTGACCTTCAGCCGCCCAGGCTTCAACCCCCTCCATGAATTCGTTCGTTAAGGCCACCTTTTTCGTGCGGCTGCTCATTTCGATGCCAGCCTGTTCATCGCGGATCTCCAGCGTCACCCCCACCCGACCGGGATGGCGCTCCACCCAATCCGCCACCAAATTGGCAAAATCTTCCGTCAGCGAAGCCAACGAAACCTGCAAGCGCAACCGGTCGATCATCTTTTCGCGGACGTCCGCCAGCAGTTCAATCGCCTTGACCTTGAATTCCACGCTGTCATCGGGACCAAAACGACGCGGCTCCACCGCCCCCTTCACAAAGACGAACCAACCGTCCACGAGGTAATCCTTGAACTTCAAGTAATCCTCACCGAAAAGCATGAACGACTCGGTGTGGTGATAATCCTCCAAGCTGAACCGCCCAAAGGGCTTGCCGTTCTTCGTCATCCGGTGTTCTGGAGCGACAATTCGCCCCGCAAACCGCAGCTCCCGACCTTTCACGGCTGGAGCGTTCGTGAGCACTTGCAGCCCTTCCTTCGGAGTGCACAGGTGGTCGATTTCCAGCTTGAAGGCATCAAGCGGATGTCCGGAGATGTAGATGCCGATGATTTCTTTCTCGCGGTTCAATTGATCCATGCGCTCCCACGGTTCGCAGGTGGGAATCGTGGGTTCCGGAATCTCCACTTCGTCGCCATCACCGAAGAGGGAGACCTGAGCGGACTCGGCCTGTTGCTGCATGCCTTGACCGTATCGCGCCGCAAGTTCCACCAGCGTCCGGCCTTTTTCGTCGGGTGCGAAGTACTGCGCCCGGTGAATGCCTTCGAAGCAGTCGAATGCCCCGCCCAAAGCCAATGCTTCGTAAACCCGTTTGTTCACGTCCTTGGGATTCACCCGCCGCGCAAAATCGAACAGGCTTCTGTACAAGCCGTTCTCGTTTCGGTTCTCAACGATGGTGGCGACGGCACCTTCGCCGACGCCGCGCATCGCACCGAGTCCAAAGCGGATGGCTCCCTCCTGGTTCACCCGGAACTTGTAAGCCGACTCGTTCACGTCCGGCCCGAGCACCGGGCAGCCAATGCGCCGCGCCTCGTCCATCCCGATGGTGACCTGCTTGATGTCGTTCATGTTGTTCGACAGGACGGCCGCCATGTATTCGGCGGGGTAGTTCGCCTTGAGGTACGCGGTTTGGTACGCCACCCACGCGTAACAGGTCGAGTGCGACTTGTTGAAGGCATAGGACGCGAAGGCTTCCCAGTCCTTCCAGATCTTTTCGAGCTTAACGGGATCGTGGCCGTTCGCGACGCCTTGCTCGACAAACCTGGGCTTCATTTGGTCAATGAGGTCCTTCTTCTTCTTGCCCATCGCCTTCCGCAAGCTGTCGGCCTCGCCCTTCGTGAAGCCTGCGAGCTTCTGGGACAACAGCATGACCTGCTCCTGGTAGACCGTGATGCCGTACGTCTCTTTCAGGTACTCTTCGCACGCGTCGAGGTCGTATGTGATGGGCTCCAGACCGTGCTTCCGCTTGATGAACGACGGGATGTATTCCAGCGGTCCCGGGCGGTAGAGCGCGTTCATGGCGATGAGGTCGGCGAACACCGTCGGCTTGAGTTCCTTCAGGTACTTCTGCATCCCCGCCGATTCGTACTGGAAGATGCTGACCGTGTCGCCGCGCTGGAACAATTCGTACGTCTTGACGTCGTCGAGGGGGAAGCTGTCGGGATCGAGGTCCAGTCCGTGCCGTTCTTTGACGTTGCGCACCGCGTCCTTGATGATGGTCAGGGTCTTCAGGCCCAAAAAGTCCATCTTCAACAACCCCGCATCCTCTGCCACGGCGTTGTCGAACTGCGTGCACGCCATGTCGCTGTCTTTCGCGGTCGCAATCGGCACGTAGTTCGTGATGTCCGAGGGCGTGATGATGACGCCGCACGCGTGGATGCCGGTGTTCCTCACGGAGCCTTCGAGGACCCGAGCAGTCTGGAGGGTTTGGCCATCAAGGCCAGGGCGGCCAGCGATTTCTTTGATCTGCTGGACCAGTTCGAACCCTTCAGCACGGACCTTTTCTTTCAACGCTTTGTCGTCGAGGGAGAACAGCTTCTTGAGGCTGATGTCCGGGAGGAGCTTCGCGATGCGATCGGCGTCGGAGAGCGGCAATTCCATGACCCGCGCGGTATCGCGCACCGAGGACTTGGCCGCCATCGTTCCGTAGGTGATGATTTGGGCGACTTGGTTCGAGCCGTATTTGTTGATGACGTAATCGATGACGCGGCCGCGGCCTTCGTCGTCGAAATCGATGTCAATATCCGGCAACGACACGCGATCCGGATTCAAGAACCGCTCGAACAGGAGGTCATATTCGATGGGGTCGAC
>CBFHLY010000048.1:0-14585 GCA_965656785.1 uncultured Flavobacteriales bacterium | reverse complement strand
GAAACCTGGAGCATGGACTTCATGAGCGACAGCCTTTTGAATGGCAGCAAAATTCGAATACTCAACGTACTGGAGAAGCTTACCTCGCTCTACACACTTTTTGGGACACTACCGAAGAAACTTCGGCTACGTGAGCCGAATGGTGTTAAATTTGAAGACCAGATGGCGCGATTTCATTTTCTTCAACAAATGGCGTTGCACCGAGTGGTGCGGGTGGGCATCGCTTGTGCGTTTTTGTTGGGCACCTGGGGCGTACTACGGGGGGGAGAGGACGCGGCGCTGTTTGTGGAAATCACCCGGGATTTGGCCTTTGCACCGTTCGCGGAAGCATCCACTTCGAGCAACGCCCTCTACGCTGCGATCAGTGAGGAAGGGGACCGCAACGCCGCTGCGTTGGAAAAGTACACGGGCCTTTACCAGGCTGCCACAGCACATGGCGACTGCGACGGGATGGTGGTTTCGGCGGCGCTGGTGAACCGTGCGCGCAAAAAGCTCGGACAGCGCGAGCCGTTTCGGACCCCCATTGCGACGACGACGTGCGCCGAATTGTGTGCCCCCTACTTTTATTACCCTGCCTTGATTGAGTTTGACGCAGGAAGGTACCTGGAATCGGTGGCTTTGCTCAAAAAAGCGCTGCCGCTTGCCACCACCACCGAAGAGCGCGTCAACATTTTGATGACCCTTGGCGCCTGCGCCAGCGGTCTCGGGGAAGTTTCGGAATCCGTCAAGTTTGCCCAGTGGGCCTATGAGCAAAGCCCCAAGCCGGTGTCTTGGAAGCTGGTCACGAACATCTCCAGCAACCTCATGGGATTGGGGCAACCCATGGAAGCAGCCGCATTGCTGCGGGAACACTTGGCTTCAACAGCAGAGCGCCATCCCGCTGTTCTGCTGAATAAAATGCAGGCTCACGCCCAAGCCGGAGAAACCGATTCCGTTCCCGCTATATGGGCCCAAGCGGAACCCTTGTTGGGGGAGCTCCCCTGGAATCCGATGGTGTTGCGAACTTTGGGGTCGGTTGCAGTGCTGATGCCGACCGATTCGTTTTGGGTGGGCATTCAGGAGAGGGCTTGGGCATCGGCGGAAGAAACGGATTTGACTCAAATGTTTGATTCCAATGACATCCGGGGCCTGCTCTTTCCTCAAATCCCGCATTCCCTCGCCTCACTCATTTCCAATGAAACCCAGCGCTGGGACTTAGCACACAAGCTCCATCACCAAATCGAAAAGGAGGTAGGAGAAGCCCAGCGAACGAATCAACATGCGCTGAGCACCGAGGAAGCCCGCAAACTTTTGGCCCGAGTGGAGGGGACGGAGGAGACTTCGAACTTCCCGGCTTGGCCTGTTGCCTTGATCTTTGCCGCAATCGCCGGGCTTACACTTTTGCGCCGCCAACGCATCCGATCAACCGGGCCTGCCGCCAATTCGGAGGAACCTGTAACGGAAACCAGCGTGCACCCGAAACTCCAAGCTTTGCTCATTCGGCTCGAACAAAACATCCGCCATAGCTACCAAAAACCTGCACACCAAGACCAATTGCTCGACAACTTGAAGGAAAAAGCGCCGTTGCTCAATGAACGCCTGATTCCGAATGCCGTTGAAGCGCAGGTGGACGGAACGGAATTGGACATCCTGGTCTTGACGTTGCTCGGCATCCACGCGAAGGAGATTGCCCAAATTTGTTCGGTCAGCGTGGGCCACATTTACAACGTCAGAACCAACTTGCGCAAGAAATTTGGTGCCGATTCCATGAACTTGAGTCACTGGCTTTAGCCCCCTGCGGGGGTTCCAGAAAAAAAAGGCCGAACCTCCCGAAGGAAGTCCGGCCGGTGCTTTCGATGCCTCCTGACCGGTGATGTGGGTGGAGCCATCGATGGAGATTGACCAAGGGATTTGGCCTTCAACACATTCGGCAACCCACGATTCGATGGGCAAGAAGGCAGTTTCGCCAAATTCGTCAACGGCTCCAGCGTCTCCAACGCAAACCCGATCAGCACGTCGAGGTCTGGGAGGGCATCGCACGGGCCAAAGCGCGCGGTTGCCGAGTCGCGCCCGGCGAACAGTTCACCGGTGGCGGCGCCAAGCACGATTTGGGAGAGTGCGCCCATTACTGGGCAAAGCGCCTGCCGGGCGTGCCCTCGTAGCCACGACATGCACATCATTCAGGAGGCTGTCCCTTGTTTTCGGACGTTTATCACGCATCCAGCAGATGAGATTGCCTGCGTTCACCGAGGCATTTGGCAGGCATGAATCTCATTTTTTCTCACCCCTCCACAACGCAGCTCGAAACGACACGGGATCAAACCCGTTCACATCAGCCCGTTGGGAGTTTTTACTCCCATGAGGTTTCTCACATGAGACTTCCAATGGGGACGAACACAACAAGTTTTGGCCACAGCAACCAACTTTCTCCACGTAATCAATCCCAAACATCATGACTCCATTTACAACCCGGCGTCGGCGATTCCAAGCCGCGCTTTTGGCAACACTGCTGCCGTTGATCGGCTTCGCCCAGGGAACGGCACCCACAGGGTCAGGCACGGCAGGCGACCCTTACATCATCGACTCGGCGGATGACCTGATTTACCTGAGTGCCCTCTCTGCAGGGAACACCACCTATTTGGAGCCAAGCAATTTGGCCGAAAACGGTCCTTTTTACTATGAGCAAACAACAGACATCGATTTGACAGGCGCTGCCTTCAACGGAATCAAGGGAGGATACAACAATGAAGTTTCTTGGCATTACGATGGAAAGGGACATGCCATCTCAAACATGAATTTAAACCTTACTGATCTTTTTTATTTGGGATTCATTCACGATGCGAAAAGCGGCAGCATGAAAAACGTCACTTTTCAGAGCCCAGTGGTGATTCTCGAGCATGACGACCACAACGCATCTGCGGCAGTCGTTTACGGCCAGGCGAAAGAAGTGACCATTGACAACGTCAAAATCTTCAACCCAACCGTGAGCAGCACGTGTGGTATCCTATCCAGCTCTTATGCCTCAAACGCTGCGGGGATGGTTGCAACGAGTAACTCTCCCGGAGATGAGGTGATTTCCATCACCAATAGCTTCATTTCGGGCGGTACAATCAGCGCAATTGCACCCTCTGCGCAAAGGCGGTTAGGGGGGGTCATCGGAAACAATAGCAATAACATGCGACCCGAAATCAACCGCTGTGAGGTTCACAATCTGAGCCTCATTCTTGGGGGCAGTTCAACAGCAAGCACTCACATAGGGGGGGTGATCGCTTATGTTAGCGTTGACGGTCCAACTTCAGTCACGAACTGCTTGGTGGACAACCTTGATTTCGACGGCGGCACCAGCACAGATTTCAACTTTGGTGGCCTCATAGGATACCTCAACCTCTCCACAGGGGGAAGCGGAAATGTGTCAAAGAACTTGGTTCACTCCATCACTGCCTCCACCGCTGAGGGAGACCAAGGTGCATTCATCGGATCCTCGCCATATTTCGACGACTTCAAATGGAATGTCTCCACGGCTACACCAGCAGCCGTGAATGCCTTCAGCAACCCAATTAGCGGCACGAACAATTTGGTCGCGGCAACCGAAGTACAACTTGAAGACCTGTCAACATACACATCCCGGAACTGGGCATTCCCCTCTGATTGGCGAATGAATCCCTTGACCAATTACCCCATGCTCAGATTCGCGAAAGTGAGTGCTGGGAATCCAAGGACAATTGCATCTACCGAGGTGCTGTACGCTGAGCACCTCGTTTTGGATGATGACATCACCATCCTTGCCGATGACGCGGGCTATGGACAACTGAAAGCAGATGCGATTTTCGGAACCGGACAAATTACGGTACAACAATACACCGTAACCGAGGGCTGGACAATGGTCTCACCTCCTGTCGGTGCTTCTGTGGCCAGTATTGGGGACAACGTGGGCACCTTTGGCGCAAACAGCGACGCCAACGTGTCCTCCTGGAACACCACCACCTATGGCTGGGCTGATGAAACTGCCGAAGATTTCACGGCGGGCAAAGGTTACGTGGCTTATTTGGGGGCAAACGGTGTCTCCTCTGACGCGACTGGTCCCTGGACCTTGGAGTTGACGGGAGCGGTGAACACGTCGGTGACGCCGAGTTTGGCCTACACCACCTACGACGCCGAAACCAGTGCTTGGTCGACGTTCGAATCCACCTCGGGCAGCGCGGCGAACGGCTGGAACCTCGTCGGCAACCCCTTCCCGTGCGCGCTCGACCTCAGCACCGTGAGCTTCAGCAATGTCAACGCGGCGGCGTACGTGTTCAGCAATGGCAGCTACGTGCCACTGACGGCAGGAGCGGACTACTACATCGCGCCGATGCAGTCGTTCTTCGTTCAGGCCACCGACGCAGGAACGCCCAGCATGGGCACCCTGACGATGAGTGCGAACTGCAACACTGCGCAAGCGCCGGCCTTCCGCGACGTCATGGACCAAATCGTGCTGGTCGCCAGCGGCGAGGGCGCCACTTCCGATGACCTCGTGTACCCGATGCGTGACGACGCCACCTGGGATTTTGAAGGAGCGTACGACGCTTGGCACCTCGGCAATGGCAACGGAAAGGTGAACCTGTTCTCCCTCGAGAACGGCGAGGCCTATGCGGTGAACGCCACCGCCCCCGTTTATGGCATGCACCAGCAGTGGACGGTCGCGTTCCGCCACGACGCGGCAGGCACCTTCGAGCTTGCGCTCGACGAGAGCTACTTGCTGGAGGAGCGTGCGCTCGAAGTTGAGGATCCCGCAACGGGCGCACTGCACAACCTCTTTGAGGGCCCGATGAGCTTTGAATACAGCACGCCCGGGGAAAACTTGACCTTCGTGCTCCACGTCGATCGCCTGGGCGGTCCGACGGGCAACGCAAACAGCGTGGACGCGCTCGAGGCAACCGAGGAAGCCCTGCAGGTGGTAGTGACCGCCGATGGGATTCAGATCGCGCTGAACGCCGACGGCAACTGGGCTGGATCCCTTTTCGATGCGCAAGGGCGCAACGTGATGGACATCCAGTCGAATGGCCGTGGGCAGTGGCAAGAAGGTTTGGCCTCCATTCCGGCCGGCAGCTACCTGCTGCACCTCCAAAACACTGACGGAGAGCAGCCCGCGCTCCAAACCCGTTTCATCAAGCAGTAATTTGAAAAGCACATTCTCATGAAAAATATTTTGCAACTCACCCTCGCAGTCGGCTTCATCGCCTCTGCCCATGTGCTCCTCGCGCAACCCGGCATGCAAGCCGCGCCCGGCATTCCCATCGACGGCGGCCTGAGTGCACTCATCGCCGGTGGCGTCGGTTATGGCGTCAAGAAAATGCGCGACCGCAAGCGTGCGGCGGCGGAAAACGATCAATCGCCAGAGGCATAAGTTCGGCTCCGTTGTGAAAACGATTGTCTCCGACATGACGAAAGCGGCCCGTGAGAACGGGCCGCTTTTTCGGTTCCTCAGTGTGGGGTTCCTCGGCTACCTCGCTTGGCATTTGGCCTACACCTTTTATCTGCGCGATCACACCTTGATGGACGAGTATGTCATCCACAACCTCGTGGTGATGAGCGAATGGACGATGACCCAGCTTGGATGGGACATACTGGACCTCTACTCGCCTGGCGCCTTCCGCAATCGGCTCGGGCTGGTGGGCGGCCAGGGACTCGTGGTGGGCGTCTCCTGCGACGGCATGGCCCTTTTTGCGCTCTTTTCCATTTTTGTGCTCGCCTACCCGGGGCGGCCGTTGCACAAGATTTGGTACATGCCGCTGGGTGTGGCGACCGTTCACTTTGCGAATTACCTGCGGGTGATGGCCCTGATGTGGATTCAGGTGTACTGGCCGGAATCGTTGGACTTCAACCACCATTACACCTTCACGGTGCTCGTTTATGGCGTCATTTTCCTGCTTTGGTACATTTGGGCTGTAAAAATTGTAGGTGACAAAGGCATTTGACAGATGGATTCAGACCCAACACGCACCGCCCCACACCCGCCCCTTTTCCCCCCCGGCTTCCCTTGGTGGGCGGTCATGGTGCTGTTCATGCTGGTTACCGGCTACTTCCAAAACTGGGTCCGGAACCAATTTTACTGGTACAAATCCGAACTCCCGGCTGTGGCCGCCGAGTTCGCCGGCTGGACGGACGCCGACCGCACGGCATGGTGGGCCGAGCACCGCGCGGAACACCCCTTCTGGTATCGGGAGATGCACGCTGGCGCCCAAGCCATCCTGGACACTTGGACCCTCGAGCGCATCGTCGTCTTGGACTACGCCTTGATTTTCGCCTTCATCGGGATGTTCTTCATTTGCGACGCGTTGTTCCTGCGGGTGTGCAATGCGCGCAAGCAAATCCCCTTCTTGAAAATCATCTACGTCTTGGTCGGGGCGACGTTGTTCTTTCTGACAATCCTCAAGGCCAAATATCCCGGCGCCCACAACCTCGACGGCGGCCTCTTGCCGTTCCTCATGTCTCCCATGCCATCCTTTGTCCTCGTGCTGTTTCCGTGGCTTTTGCGTCGGACGCACGGCAAGTGATCGAGCGCCGTCCACAGGTTGGACTGGGGTTTCTGCAAGTTCTGGATGCCATTGAGGCTTGAGGCCATCGTTTTTTGGCCGCAATGGCCCGAAAAGAAGTTCAAGAGTCAATCATCCCTTCAAATCATCCAGCGACAACAAGCAACGGACGGAAGCCCCGTCACGCTGGTTGATCGAAGATGAACCGAAAGTGTCATCGTTGAAGCTGAGATCCTGGTAAAAAGCGTTTGATGCTCCGCTCGAAGATGCGCTCCACCAGTAGCCGATGTTGCCAACATCGTTGAAACTTCCCTTGCTGTAGCGGCTGCAACCCGGCAAACCCGAAAAACCACATGTGTTGTCGCCGTCCCAGCTGGGTGAACCTGAGGAAGAGGACTTCATCTTGCCTCCTGCAACGCTGGCGCCGCCGAGTTCAGTCGTCAAAGCTGTCCACTCCGCGTCCGTCGGCACATGCCAATCTGTGGGACATGGTCCTGCAGCACTGTCTACCGCATACCAATTGTACAAGTAGCCGGACCTCGCAATGACGCAGTTCTTTTTCGCGTGGTCTTACTTGCACATTACGTGGTCGTTCATCGTTTCGGGGGCGAATCCGCCTTGGGTGAAACGGCTCGTGGGGGTGGCGCGGTGAGCCCCCTTTCGAAATGGCGATGCGATTTCAGCTCGTGTTTCCGGTTCGTCTTCGGTGGCCTTTATCTACCACTCATGCATTCAGTGACAAAAAAACTCATCGAATTCCGAGATGAAAGGGACTGGGGCCAATTCCATGACCCGAAAAACTTGTCAGCGGCATTGAGCATCGAAGCCGCCGAACTCAATGGAGTATTTCTTTAGAAATCCGCTGAGGCGTCCTCTACTGTAAATGCATCTCCATGAACCTGAGTCACTGGCTCTAGACCCCTACGGGGGTTCCTGAAAAAAGGGCCGAACCTCCCGTAGGAAGTCCGGCCCGTGCTTCTAACCTCTACCGAGTCCCCATTCAGTCAAATGCATCGCTGCATTCGGAACCAAAGACCCCGAGAAACGACAGCAAATCGGACGCCGAAATCACGCCATCGTCATTGAAATCGCCCAGGCAATCTTCAGGCGCTTGGCACGTCGCCGTTGCAGGATCCCATATCATGCCGTCTCCGCAGAAATCGGGACCGACTCCGACGCAACCGGCCTCCCAAACCAAGGGATCGTTCCCGCCAAGTGCGCACACATTGGTCTCCAAGTTCAGCGGATTCACCGCCCAAACCGTGATGGTGCCCGTTTGCGAAACGAACAGCTCACCAGAGAATGTGTGAAGCGGCCCTGACGCTTCCGCCGCAATCAAAGTGGCCGACCCGGGGGTCAATCCATCGTACACTTCATATCCGTGGGAAATGGTGCCGCTGTTGATGCGCACATAAGTGGGTTCGCCGTCGGGTGATGCGTGCACAATGAACGGACCCAAATCCGGGAAAAACGTACACAACTCGTCAGACTCGTAACACGAACCGTATACGCAACCCACCGTGAACGCTTCGGGAACGGTTGCATCGTAATTCACTGCTTCTGGGTCTCCACACGACGCACTGGTAACCGCATCACAGATTCCATCTCCGTCCACATCGGACAGGCAATTGCCCTCGCAATCCTCCCCGCTCTCTGGATAGACGCACAACGCGGGATCATGGACCCCACACAATTGGAAATTGCATGCAGCCAAATCCGAGCACACCGCATCCACCGCCGAGGCAGGAGCCACATAAACCCCCAAAGCCGGGAAGACAAATGCGGTCCCGTTGAACGTACCGGTCAGCAACGGATATCCCGGAATTGCCACAGTCATGGTCTCACCGCAAACCGTCCATTCACCAGCGAATAGGGCCCCTTGCAAAACTGGTCCCAATTCAGCAGGCAGCCATCCCATCCCAATATAGGTCTGAATCAACCCCATTGTAGCCGATGTGGTAACCGCCGTCAAGGGTGCATTCGCTCCTCCCGAACCGTCAAAATTGAGCGGAAAGTCTCCATATGCATCGATGCCTGCCTCGCAAGCATACGCATAATCCTCATAATCCCCAGAAAACTGCGTATAGAACCCGAGGGCACCAATCAAGAAGTCCTCCTCCACAGCGGCAGCATCGCTCACAAAAAACACACAGGTACCATCGTCTTCCGTGGCCGCATCGTCGTAGTTGCACGCCATGGGGTGGGTGCATCCCCCCCCGTCGATGACGCAGAACTCACCCACCACCGAGGAGCCCGAGGCGAAGTCGCCCGACTCCAAGATTTGGCCTCCACTGCTGACCGTCCACGTGCTGCCTGAAATGCCATCGCCGTAGCTATCGAGCAAGCTGAACGTGTAGCATCCGTACGCTACGCAGACACTCTCCTCGACCGTGGCGTAGTTAGTGGAATACCCGCTTCCGCTCGCCATTAAGTTGCCGGCGTCGTCTTGCAAGTTCCAAGCAGTTTCCCCGGGGTAGTTGTCCAAGGCAAAGGCCAAATCCACCGCAGCATAGCCACATGAACCGTCCTCGATGTTCGCATTCGGGTTGTAATTGCATGCCTCGGAATCCGTGCATCCCTCAACCGGTTCAATGACACAAAAGCTCCCGGACGTGACCTCCCCGAAAGAAAAAGTACCTTCCGCCAAAACATTTCCTTCCGAATCCACCACTTCCCAGCCCTCTCCGGGCATGCCGTCTCCGTAGTCATCGAACAATGAGAAGGTGTAGCAACCGAAGTCCAAACACGCCGACTCGGTCACAACAGCAAACTGCGCGGTGTACCCATCACCCGCTGACACCACCTCACCAGTTGCGTCATCAACCAGTGTCCAAGACGTCTCTCCGGGGTAATTGTCCAGGTTCAGCGATATGGTAATGCCCGCGAAGCTGCACGTGCCATCATCGAAAGTCGCTTCAGGGTCATAATTGCATGCTGCTTCATCTGTGCATCCCAGCACGGACGCAGCAACGCAAAATTCTCCACCCACTGCATTTCCATTGCTGAACGTGCCCGAGAGCAGTGTGCCAGAATCGTTGCTTACCGACCATTCGTTGCCGCTCATGCCATCGCCCCACGAGTCGTAAAGATTGAAGGTGTAGCAACCGGCCTGAGCGCAAAACGAGCTGGTCACCGTACTGAATGCATCTCCGTAGCTGTACCCCCCCCCTGTGGCCAGAACTGCTTCGTTCTCGTCCATGACTTCCCATGAGGTCTCAGTCGCATACGAGTCCAATGCAACGGTAACGACTACCGAGCCGAAAGCACAGGTGCCGTCATCCAGGCTAGCTGCCTCGTCGAAATTGCAGGCCAGCGGGTTGGTACATCCGCTCACCAAACCGAGGCAGACCTCCTCCTCGAACGTAGCAAAGGGTCCATTCCACGTCCCGCTGCTCGCCTCTTCACCCCCGGCATCGGCCCATTGCCAGCTTCCTCCGGTGATGCCGTTGCCCAACGCATCCGTCACCGTGAAGGTGTAGCAACCAGCGTTGACACACGCCACTTCGGTCACGGTGGCAAACGCCGCTTCGGGTGCCGGAGCGCCGGACGCCGCCACATTGCCGGAGCCATCCAAGAGTGCCCAGCTGTTCGTAGCCGGCGCGGCATCAGTCGTGTACGTGAGTTCGAAGCTGCTGTATGCACAGGACCCATCGTCGTTGCTGGCTCCGGCCTCGTAATTGCACGCCGAGGAGTCCGTGCAACCGGTGCACGACGTGCCATCGCCACCACACACACCACAGGCATCGGATGTGTATGCACACGATCCATCGTCTTCAGCGGCGGCAGGCGTGTAATTGCATGCAGCAGCGTCGGTGCAGCCGGTGCTCAAGCACTGAACCGACCACGTCATTCCCGCGTAATCTCCATCTGCACACGACAAGGTAGAACCGGTCGAAATCCCGAGGTCCAATACGCCCGTGCTGGAGGTTACCTGGAAGTTGCTGACGGTCTGAGATTGACCATTCAGCCCCAAAGTCGCCAAGATGTTGATTCCAGGAGCGTCCTCGAAGAAGGCGTCCATGACGTTGTATTGATCGGACACCAGCAGAAAATCATTGCCCATTGTGCCGTCCAGGGTCAACTGGATCGGTAGCCCCTCAGGGTGGGCGAAGTGCAAAAGGGAGGTCGGATAAAGGTTGTTGGGCAAACAGATTTGGCCTGATTCGCCACAAACATCGTAGGCGCATGCACCATCATCGACCGAAGCATTTGCATCGAAGTTGACCGCATCCGCATCCGTGCAGCCAAAGGTCGGCGCCTCGCAGGTAAGCTGCCAATTCACGGGATCCAAATTGCCCGTGGCACACGAACGCACATCGTTCGAGGTAAACGTGACATAAAATTCGCCGGTCGGAGAATAAACACTCTCGGCGAAGAGCCAATTCGCCTCGTAAAGCAGCGCGTCTGAGGAGAGCGTGCTCTCGCTGTAAACCCGAATAAAATCCTGTCCGCTGTGGAGCAGCCCTTGCAAGGCGAGGTAACCTGTTGCGCCTTCTGGCACGGCAAGTGCCGCTTCGATTTGGGTTCCGTCTTCGTTGATGCCCGTGCAGAATGTGCCGACCTCATCGCACGTGGCTTGGGCGATGCAGGATCCGTTGTCCGCTGGAGCCTGTTCGTCGTAGTTGACCGCTGACGAATCGGTGCACCCACCGGTGCACAAGACGACCTCCTCAACCGAGTTGCCCCAATTGCCCGTTATGGATGCTGCGAGTTGGCCATCAACGAAGATTGATGCCGTTCCGTCAACTCCGGAAAGGTCGCCCTCGAACCCGTTGGGGAAAAAACCAAATTCCTCGAATGTCAGCGCATAGCACGTGGCCACCGCCTCGCAAATCGGAATCGTCCACGATTCCGGCTCAACATCTTCCCCGACGGCCGTTGTCACAAAGTCCGTTGCGACAACCGAACCATCACCGCGAGTCAACGTCCAACTGAGATCGACTGCAGGCCAATCCGCCCGATCGTAAACGATTTCAATTACCGAGCCGCTCTGGCAGGTCACGCAACTTCCATCATTGAGCTGCGCCTCCGGATTGTATTCGCTGTACAACGGATCCGTGCATCCTGACACTTCGCCGCAAACCAGTTCCCAGTCCCAAGGCAGGGCATCCCCGGCCTCGCAGGACGCCGTCCCAGGCCCCGATTCACTTTGAACGTTCATGATCTCGAAGGCAAAAACTCCCGAATTCGAGTACAAGTCAATGGCATCGGGGTAGGCGACAACCGGGTTCTGCTCGTAAGAGAACAACACGTTGGCACTGGCTGGATCGGGGCCATCGTACACGCGGAAATCCGTGAAGTACATGTCACCCGGGGTCAACGTCAACTGCCCTGGTGATCCATCGCCTGTGGTCACGACGGCTTGGACCTCGGCGACGTAGTTCTCGGTTGCCCAATGGCAGAAGGACCCCGTCGCTCCGCACCCCTCATACACGCACACGCCTTGCACGATGGCATCAGCGACATAATTCGAAGCAGCTGGATCGCTGCACCCCTCCACGACATCTTCCTCTGCAATGCAGTTCACCGTCCATTCGATGGGCGCGTTGCAATCGGCCAAGTCCGATGCATAGATCTCCAATTTCAAGTACCCTTCGCTCGAAACGATGGTTTCGTTGACCTCGCCGAGGTAGTAGCCTTCTTCATTCATCCAACCCAACGATTGTGAATACGCTTCGTAAGTGTATTCGCCCACTGGTTCCGCGACGAGCCAATGGCCTTCCGGGGCAACGTATTCAAATTCCTCGTAGCCGAGATCATTGCACCAGCTTCCGACATGGTCACATCCATCGTAGGCGCACGCACCCTCGACTGGGTGGGTGGCCGACAGGTTGAAGTTGGTGGCCGCTGGATCGGTGCATCCGTAGGCAATGGGGCTGCAAGAGAAGGCCCAGTCAAGGCCATGATGCTCCGCAAAATACGGGTTGGTTGTGCTGCCGCAGGAGCCGCTTCCACTTGACGTCACAGTCGCGCGGACGACGCCTGTCGGGCTGAAAAAGACTTCACCGTTCTCGAAATTGTTCCCTGAAGCGATGAGATTGGACGTGGCGGGATCGACGCCATCATAGAGGAAGATCTGGTCTGTTTCGCTGCCATAATCATCTGACATTTCGCCTTTCAGACCGAAGTAAGCTCCTCCTGTGGTGACCGTCCCCACAACGAGGACCTCCTGTTCAACCCAGCCGTTGTCGTAGCAAATGTTGCCCGTGCTGTCGCACGTTGCCGCGAAGGCCGTCAAGCAGGAACCATCGTTGATTTGAGCGGTCGGGTCGTAGTTCTGCGACGCAGGGCTCGTGCAACCGAATGGGGAGGCACTGCAGTTTCCGGATAACCAATCGGCATGGGCTTGACCGTTGCCGGTTACGTCGATCACGGTTTCACCGTCTACGACGACTTGCACGGAACCGGGCTGGAGGTTTTGGGGGTTGCCTGCGGATACCGCCTCCAGATCGAAGTTGAAACCAACGTAGTAGCAAGCGCTCGCATCCATGCAGCCGAACCATTCGCCCGGGCCGCTGATGTCCATGTTGATTTCTGCCGTGCTTTCAATGCCGCCAAGCACCTGACCGGTGATGTGGCTCGCGCCATCGATGGAGATGGACCACGGGATTTGGCCTTCACTACAAGCTGCAAAACACGACCCGATGGGCAAGTAAGCGGTTTCGCCCCAATTGCTGCCGTAAACCTTGACCGGCTCCCCATCGAGCAGCACCGGAGCCTCGCCATAATTGACGGAACCGGACTGCCAGTAGCCGGTCTCACCGCCGACGATTCCCAACGACTGGCAAGCATCACTCGCAATGCACGCATGCAAGGTTCCGGTGCCTTCGGCCAGTACTTCCGTGGATTCGATGGAAGCGGCAAAGGGTTCCCACCATGAACTTCCGGTGGCAACCAGTGCTTGCTGGAGGGAGCCATTGACGACTTCGACCCGCTTGTAAACCCCATCCGCCCCTGGAAATCCTGCCCCTTCTGGGAGAAGAACCGACAGCAACTGCTCACCCGATGAGCACGATGGCACATCGCACAAGCCAATGGTTCGGGTGAGGGAATTCAACCCCTGATCCCAATCCCAACTGCCGGAAAGAATGAAGTGCGTCGTCTCGTCAAGCGCAGCGGTGAACCTACCGGTGAAAAGGAAGGATTCCAAATCCGCTTCGTTGTTCGTCACCTCGATGTCGTAACACGTGGCGCTTGAAACACAGCTTTGCCAAGCACCAGCGCCGCTGTATTCCAAAAGGGTCGACCCCCCACCGGACTCGCTCACGAGCACATTGAACGCATCGGCGGTCTCATTTGCCTGAAGGGAATTGAGTCCGTCATACACCATGCGAAGGCGTTGCTCACTTGAAGAACATGTCAGCGGCTCATACAGACTGAATGTGTGCAAACCGCTCATAAAGGCATTGGCATCGCATCCCCCTGCGCAGTCGAATCCAGCAGCTTCGAGCGCGAACATGCCGCCGCCATCGAAATCCACGATGTAGGTCCCTTGTCCGTAATCGGACAAATCAATCGACGCACCCCCGGTAAGGTCGAGCACGCTGCTGTATACGAGGTTCGCGTTAAAATAAAGGTTCACCTCTTGGACCCCTTCGGCCTCCAAGTGGATGGATTGCGCTCGAGCGAGCGATGCTAGTGCGGCGCAGGCCAGCAGTAAAACAATGGGGAGAAGTCGCATGACTGGATCGGTTTGGTTCAAAGCCAAACCTACCCTACGCCCTCTGACCTCCGAGGCCAAAGGGCCTCACAATGACTCATGTTTGCGTGAAAATGATGCATTCCATGATTGCATGAGAATTCCCATGTGCCGCTCTTCCTAACGCCCACGCGGCTTGCCGACCAGTCCATCAAGCCACCCCATACTGGAAGGGCCTCAGTCTTGGTGCTGAGCGGCCCACTCCATGTAGCGCCAACCTGTGTGTTCAGGCACTTCAAGCATCCCTTTGCTCCAGGCCTCTGAGCGATTGTGTTGTGGACTGAATGGACCTCGCCACTTTTCCGGAGTTGAGTTAAGCCTGAGTGCGGATATTGACAACGATACAAGGCACAACAACGAAAACACTACGATGCAGTCTTCAAGGAAAAGGC
>CBFHLY010000047.1:0-14607 GCA_965656785.1 uncultured Flavobacteriales bacterium | reverse complement strand
TGGTGGGCTATGCGGCAGTTGGCAAACTGGTCGGAAGCGGCGAAACGCTACGTCGAACGGGTTCAGTGACCGCCTTCGGACTGCAGGAACGCGCGGGCGACGAGCAGGTCTTCGGGGGTGGTGATCTTGATGTTGTGGGGGTTGCCGTGCACGAGTTCCACGGGGTGGCCGGCGGCTTCGAAGACGCTCGCGTCGTCGGTGAACCGGTCTTCGTAGGGGACGGCGTAGGCGGGCTTGAGCCGGGCGAGGTCGAAGCACTGGGGGGTTTGGACGGCGCGAAGGGAGGCGCGTTCCAGCGGGCCGGCGTGGAGGTCGCGGATGCTGTCCTTGACGGGGACGACGGGGATGGCGCCCCCGAATGAAGCGGCGGACGCGAAGCAGGACCGGATGACGGAGGCGTCGGGGAAAGGGCGGACGGCGTCGTGGATGCCGACGACGCCGTGATCGGGGAGTTCGGCCAAACCGGCCTGAACGCTGTGGAAGCGTTCGGCGCCTCCGGGGACGATGCGCGCGATGCCCGCGGGGCCATGTTGGGCCTCAAGCGCAGCGAATTCATCGAACAATCCAGGGTACAACACCAGCGTCACGGGCAAGGCATCGCCCAACGCCTCGCGGAAACGCCGAAGGGTCCACCACATGAGTGGCAGACCCTCCAACGAAATGAATTGCTTCGCCGTGGGGGCCTGCATCCGCGTGCCCGTGCCCCCTGCAACGACGATCAGGTGCTGGTTCACCCCTTCACTGCTGCGTAACGCGCCGACACTTCTTCCCAGTTGATGACGTTGAAGAAAGCACCGATGTAATCGGGACGGCGGTTTTGGTAGTTCAGGTAGTACGCGTGCTCCCACACGTCCAAGCCCAAAATGGGCGTGCCACCGCAGCCCACTCCGGGCATCAGCGGGTTGTCCTGGTTCGCGGAAGAGCAAACTTCCAACTTGCCGTCCTTCACGCATAACCACGCCCAACCTGAACCAAAGCGGGTCGCAGCCGCCTTCGAGAACGCGTCCTTGAAGGCATCGATGCCGCCGAGGTCGCTGTCCATCGCGGCAGCCAAGTCGCCGCTGGGCGCACCGCCACCGTTCGGAGACATGACCTTCCAGAAGAGGTCGTGGTTGTAGTAACCGCCCCCGTTGTTGCGAACGGCAGCATGGTCTGAATGATGCGCCAACAAGTCACCGATGGACTTGCCTTCCATTTCCGTTCCGGCGATGGCCGCATTCAGGTTGTTCGTGTAGCCCGCGTGGTGCTTGCCGTGGTGAATTTCCATGGTCCGCGCGTCGATGTGAGGTTCCAGCGCGTCGTACGCGTAGGGCAATTGAGGGAGTTCGAAAGCCATGTTGTTGATGGGTTAAATTTGTTCTGATTGAAGGTGTTCTGTTTGCTGGTGGGCCAAAACCACTTTCCCATTCACCACGACCCACGCCGAGGCATTTTTCAGCAACTCCACCGCACGTTGGCAGGTGACGTCGCCTTCCAAAAGGGATTCGTAGTAAGCCGCTTCGCCGTCTAAGTTGCGCACAATTTGGGACCACAACCGCCGGCGAACCAAATCCAATTCCGCCCCCGGTGCTGGTCCGCCCGCGATGCCCCACTCGTGAGCCCGATCCAGCAGCAACTCCAAGGCCGCTTCGGCGTGCTCACCCTTCGAGCCCGTTTGCAAGGCGGATCGCTGCGCATCGACGTATTCAAAGGCCACATCGCGCAACAGGCCCCACCAATTCACCTCACCGAGCCATTCCGACGTTCCGGTGGTGTCGTACGCCACGAAGAAATCAGGAGCAATGCCGCCTCCGCCGTAAACGACCCGCCCAGCAGGGGTTTCGTATCGGAGGGAATCCATGAAGGGAATGCTGTCCTCGTGAAACAATTCTCCACGGTCGTAACGCAGCGTGAAGTCGTCTTCGTAATCCGAGTACGGCTTTTGGATGGCGCGTCCGGTGGGCGTATGGAAGCGGGCGACCGTGAGGCGCAAGGCTCCCGCCTCGGGGATGCCGAATTCCTCCTGAACCAACCCTTTACCAAAGCTGCGGCGACCGACCACGATGCCGCGGTCGTTGTCCTGAATGGCCCCCGCAAAAATTTCGCTCGCCGAAGCAGAAGACTCGTCGATCAGCACCGCCACGTCCCAGTCTACCCACGGTCCTGTCCGAGCGGCGCGGTAGTCGCGGCGCGGGGAATGAATGCCCTCCGTGTAGACAATGGACGCGTTTCGGTCCAAAAAGCCTTCCACCATCGGAATGACGGCATTCAGGTACCCCCCCCCGTTGCCCCGCAAATCGATGACGACTTGGTTGCAGCCCGCGCGGTCCAGCTCCTCCATCGCGGCGGAGAACTCGTCAAAGGTGTTTTGGGCGAATCGGATGACCTTGATGTATCCGGTTTGGTCCGAAACAGGCAACGCCGCGACCACGCTGTGAATCGGAATCCGATCGCGCTCAATGACCACCTCGATCGGCTCATTCCGCCGCAGCAAGCCCAATCGCACCTCCGTACCGCGCGGACCTTTCAACAGCCGCATCACCTCCGCATTCGTCAAATCCGGCCCGGAAATCTCTGCACTGTCCACCTGCACGATGCGGTCACCCGCCGCAATTCCCGCTGCTTCCGACGGCCCGCCTGAAATGGCGTTGAGCACCATCAAGGTGTCGTCTTGGATGATGAATTCCACCCCGATGCCTTCGAAATTGCCCTCCATCGGCTCAGCCATCGCCGCCAGTTCTTCCTCGCTGAAGTAATACGAATGCGGATCGAGCTCTTCCAAAATCGCCTCCAACGCGATGGTCTCCAATTCCTCCCGCATCACCGGGTCCACGTAGGTCGCCTCAATCCGATCCAACACGTGCACCAAGCGCCCCCGCTCACCGCCGCGACCGAGCAACGCCGACCGCGCATCCCCGCGTTCCATGCCCATGCCGATCCAAATCCCCAGCACCAGCACGGCAGAAAACGCCAGCGGCGTCCAAGAAGGGCGTGTGCGCGGTTCCATGGGGGGTTCAACAGCCATGCTCCGTCGTCGGTTCAATCCATGCTTCATCCATGACCGGCAAGTGCACCACTTCCACCCCAGCGCTCTCCAGAAAGGCCAAACCGCTCACGTCCTTGTAGGCGTCCCGATACACAACCCGCTTGATGCCTGCCTGGTGAATCAGCTTCGTGCATTCGCGGCACGGCGACAACGTGATGTACAGCGTGGCCCCCACCGAAGCGTTGTTCGACCGAGCCAACTTCGTGATCGCATTCGCCTCGGCGTGCAGCACATACCAGTGCGTATTGCCCGCCTCGTCCTCGCACGGATTCGGAAACCCGGAAGGCGACCCATTGAACCCATCGGCGATGATCATCCGATCCTTGACGATGAGCGCCCCGACCTGCTTGCGCTGGCAATGCGACAACTGCGACCATTCCGCTGCCATGCGCATGTACGCGCGATCATAGCGCAACTGTTTCTCGGAATCGGGCAGGGTGCGGTTCAATGCGTTCGTTTTTTACAGCCCAAAGGTAGGATTCCCCGCGGTGTTCCTAATTTCGACTTCACAAAGATTGAGACATGCGCATCTACACGCGGACTGGAGACGATGGAACCACGGCCCTATTTGGCGGCCAACGAGTGAACAAGGACGACTTGCGGCTTGAAGCGTATGGCACCTTGGATGAACTCAACGCTGCAGTGGGCATGCTCGGTGAGCACCCGGCGTGCTCGGAGGATCGACCCTGGCTGCGCACCTTGCAGAACGACCTGTTCAACCTCGGCAGCCACCTGGCCACCGTGGATCCTGAAATGGCCCGGCACCTTCCCGCTTTGCCAGAAGGACGGATCGCAGAAATGGAACAGTGGATGGACGAACGGGATGCCCAGCTTCCCGAACTGCGCTCCTTCATCTTGCCCGGCGGTCACCCGGCCGTGGCCGCGGCGCACGTCTGCCGCACGGTGAGCCGCAGAGCAGAACGGCGCGTGGTGGCCCTCGCACGCGTTTCCGACGTGCCGAGCACCATCCCTTCCTACCTCAATCGGCTGAGCGACGTGTTCTTCGTTTGGAGCCGGTGGATCAGCTTGCAAACGGGCACCGAGGAGGTTTTGTGGACCAAATGAGTTCTCGGCGAAACCTTTTGCCCTCCCCATCCGTTATCGAATGCGAACAGGACTTGCATAGCAAGTTGATTCGTCTATTTTTGCGCGCTGAAATCGCGATGTTTCGCTAACACGTTTGCCATGTATTGGACACTCGAATTGGCCTCCTATTTGGAGGACGCCCCTTGGCCCGCCACGAAAGATGAGCTCATCGATTTCGCACTCCGTACCGGTGCGCCCCTCGAAGTGGTGGAGAACCTGCAACAATTGGAAGACGAAGGCGATGCCTTCGAAACCATCGAAGACATCTGGCCGGATTACCCTTCGAAAGAGGACTTCTTCTTCAACGAAGACGAATACTGACGAACGGAACCTCCTGAAAAAAGCCACCTCAACGGGTGGCTTTTTTCGTTTCCGAATGGAAAAAGAAGAGCGGGACGACGTCCCGCTCCACTTGACATTGAACTGAACAACCCGCCCCTTTCAGGCCGGTCGTTCGCTACCACACCAGGGAGACCAATCCGCTGGCGTTCCAATGTTAAGAAAAAATTCCCCGAATCCAACGAATGGGCCTCATTCCTTCCCAAACCCAGCAAGCGTTGCCCCGGTCAGCCTCCCATTCCACCACGTCGAATCCAATTCCGCTCCAAGTCCGCGATAGAACGCAATGGACGGCTCGTTCCACTCCAGCACCTGCCACTCCATCCGACGGCACCCCTGTTCCACAGCGCGGGCGGCCACCGCTTTAAACAGCGCAAGTCCCGCTCCCCGACCGCGCTGGGATTCCGTCACCACCAAGTCTTCCAGGTACAGGCACCGCCCCTTCCACGTGCTGTATTTCTCGTAATACAAGGCCATCCCGAACACGCCGTTCGCCTCATCCTCGACCACGAAGGCCCCAAATCCCGGACGCTCCCCGAATCCGTCCCTCACCAGGTCTTCCGGAGTCACCTCCACCGCATTCGGCTCCCGCTCGTACACGGCGAGTTCAACGATGAGGGCGTGCAGCGAGGAGGCATCGGCGGCGGTGGCGGGGCGCAGGGTGAACATGGGATGCGGTTTGGGAACCGCAAGATGGCCACAAACTTCGCTTACCTTCATGCCATGGAAGAAATGACGTGGAACGCCATCGACCTCATCATCGCCATTCCCTTGTTGTTGGCGGCTTGGCGTGGATTTCGCAAAGGCCTCATCATCGAAATCGCAACGCTTGTGGGGTTGGTGGCCGGTATGTTTGCCGGCTATCACGGAGCCGATCGCGTGGCCGAATCGCTCTCGGATTCGTGGGATTTGAAGGCGTCTACGCTGCACGGCATCGGGTTCCTCATCGCCTTTGTGGCGGTGCTCGTGGCCGTTTATTTGCTGGGGAAAGTCATTGAAAAGGCCGTGGATTTGGTCGCGTTGGGGTTGGTAAACAAGGGGCTTGGAGCGCTGTTTGGTTTGGTGAAAATGGGCCTGTTCCTCAGCGTGGTGATTTACTTCCTCAACCTGGCTTTCGGCAAGGACGAGTGGTTGCCAAAGGAGCAGGTGAAGCAGGCTGTGCTGTATCCGGTGGTGTCGGAAGCCGCGTCGTGGTTGGTTCCAGAAATGAGCCAAAAAGGCTTCCTCGAGCGCGCGCGCAAGCAGGCCGAAGACGGCTTGGAGCACCTGCGCGAAGGAGCGGACGAACTCCGGGACGCGATCCCGAACCGCTGATCAGACGAACGCGGCCTTGAGCGCTTCGATGCGCGCCTCCAAGTCCCGCATGGTGCCTTCGTAATCGGTGCGCGCAGCTTCGGGCGTGGCGCGAACGGAAAAGTAGAACTTGATTTTCGGCTCAGTGCCGCTGGGTCGGGCGGTGACGATGGCCCCTTCAGCCGTGACGAACTGGATGACATTGGAAGCGGGTAAGCCCGTCGGCCGGTCGGCTCCTGTGACCAAATCCCGCACGACGCCATCCCGGTAATCGCGCAGCTCCACCACCGATTCTCCCGCAAGGGATTCGGGCGGATTCGAGCGGAATCCTTCCATGCGGTCGGCGATGGCTTGTTTGCCGGCTCGGCCTTGCAGGGTTTGGGACACCAACGCCTCCTTGTACGCACCGACCTCCTGGTGAATGCGGCGCAACTCGCCCAGAACATCGCCGCCGCAAGCGTGGGCCAATTCCGCAATCAGGCACGCACTGGCCACCGCGTCCTTATCGCGCACCCGGTCGCCGATCATGTAGCCGTAGCTTTCCTCACCGCCCACGACGAAATGCGACTGGCCTTCCCGCTCGCGAATGGCCGCGGCAATCCATTTGAAGCCCGTGAGCGTCTCGACCACTTCGATGCCTCGGTGCCGGGCGATTTCCGCCATGAGCTCCGACGTCACGATGGTCTTTGCCACGAAGGGATGCTCCGGCATGCGGCCCGCTGAGGCCAAACCCCGTAGCACGTAATCCACCAACAGCGCCCCCGTCTCGTTGCCATTCAGCAACCGGAACGTCCCCTCGGGCTGGCGCACCGCGATGCCGACGCGGTCGGAATCCGGATCCGTCCCGAGCACGAGCTCCGCACCGTTCGATTGCGCGAGGACAATTGCCGCTTCCAACGCAGCACCCTCTTCTGGATTGGGGCTGTGAACGGTCGGGAAATTCCCGTCCGGCTCGGCTTGTTCTGGCACGACCGCGACGTTCCGGAAACCGGCAGCGCGCAGGGCGGGGGTCACCGAAACCGCACCCGTACCGTGCAGCGGCGTGTAGACGAGCTTCAAATCCGAGCCGTTCGCCACCAAGTCCGCATCGAGCCGCAAGCCCAGCACGTACCGCTCGAAGGCCGCATCGAGCTCGGCGCCGATGGGCACGATGAGCTCCGAACCCGGGGCGCGCTGGATTTCAGTCAGCGCGACGGACCGGACTTCGGCGATGATGCCGGCGTCTTGCGGCGGGACGATTTGGCCTCCATCCGCCCAGTACACTTTGTAGCCGTTGTATTCCTTCGGGTTGTGGCTGGCCGTCAGGACGATGCCCGCCGTGCAGCCGAGTTCGCGCACCGTGAAGGACAACTGGGGCGTGGGACGCAGGCCATCGTAGAGGTACGCCTTGATGCCGTGTGCCGCGAAGACTTCTGCCGCGACGCGGGCGAATTCCGGGCTGTTCAGGCGCGAGTCGTGGGCGATGGCGATGGCGGCTTCGGCGGCTGGGATTTGGCTCAGCAGGTAGCGGGCCAAACCCTGGGACGCCTGGCCCACCGTGTACGCATTCATCCGATTCGTTCCCACGCCCATCACCCCGCGCAGCCCCCCCGTACCAAACTCCAGCTCGGTGTAAAACGCCTCCGTCAGCGGTTCCCCACCGGCCTCCACCAGCGCGCGCACCGCAGCTTGCGTTTCTTCATCAAACGGCGCCCGCATCCATTCCTCGGCCCGCGCCCGCACCTGCTGTTCCAATTCCACGTTGTCCATCGTCGTTGCTGTTTCTACTGATTCCATTCAAACTGCGGTCGAACCGCGCTCATTCCGCACCTGCTCAAGGCACTCCGCCAAGGCCTCCTGCCACGTTTCGGGCACGCCACCTCCTGCCGCAAACCACGGTTCAGGATCGAGGCGCGAATGGCGGGGGCGTCGGGCTGGGGTCGGGTAATCGGCCGTTGAACACGGGCTGGCATTGACTTCCATGCCCATCCCTTCGAAAATGGCTTGGGCGAATCCGAACCACGTGGTCACGCCCCGGTGACCGAAGTGCCAAATCCCAGGAGACCAGCGCTCCGGCGCCTGTGCCCACTGCCGCAAGGCGCGAGCGAACGACAACGCCGAAGTCGGTGTGCCGTGTTGATCGTCCACCACCCGCAGCGCTCGCCCCGCCTCAGCGAGCCGGATCATGGTGTGAAGGAAGTTGGGTCCCCACGCATCGTAAAGCCAAGCAATCCGAACCACCCATGCTCGGCCACCGGCCGCAAGCACCGCCTGTTCCCCTGCCAGCTTAGAGGCGCCATAGGCTCCCAATGGCCCGGTGGGATCCTCCGGGCGATAGGGATCCATCTGCTCGCCATCGAACACGTAGTCCGTCGATATGTGAAGGAAAGCTGCGCCGTGTGCCGCTGCGGCTTGTGCCAAATTGCCCGGGCCTACAGCATTGATCGCGTGTGCCAAATCGGCCTCCTGCTCCGCACGGTCGACAGCGGTGTATGCCGCGCAGTTAATGAGGACGTCCGGCCGGATCGCGGCAACGGCGGCGTCCACCGCACGGGCGTCGACGATGTCCAACTCCGACCGGTCAAGCCCCACCCATTCCATCGACGCGGCATCGCCTGCAACCAGGTTCATCAATCGACGACCCAGCTGACCCGCGCATCCCGTAACCAAAACCTTCCGCATGCCCCGAAGATACACTTGGCACGGGGTTTGTTCCGTTGTGTGCGAACATCTTATCTTTATTCCATGAAAATGCAAACGATTGCCGCGGTCGGCGGCCTGTTGATCACGACCACGTTCTGCGGCATTGCATTCGGGCAGGCGCCCGATGCCCAAGAGCCCGGAAAGAAGCAGAAACAATTCAGCGCCTTTGCCTTGTCGGACCAATCCGGAACCACGGTGCAAGACGTCACGCTTGAGGGCGCAACGTGGGGTGCAGGGGTGCAGTGGCGGAAGAAAAGTGAGCAAGGCATGTTGGCGTCGGGGATTGATTTGGCATACCAACCCATCGGCACCTTGGAATCCGAGGTCACCATCGACGACAACGGCACCCTCACGGACGGAACGTTGCGGGCTCGGAACCAATACCTCACCGCGCATTACGTGCTGCGGCTGTCGCCTTTCAACGGCTGGTTCCAACCTTTTGCGGAAGGCTTCGCCGGAGGGCGTGCGTCGGTTTTGAACACCGAGTTCTCCACGGCCGATGCCACGTTGCAAGACAAGTTGCAAGATGCGGGAGTGCAAGAGTTTGGTGCCACTTGGAATTACGGATGGGGCTTTGGATGCCGCCTGCGTTTGGCAGAGGGCTTCTACGCCCTCGCTCGCTACGCCAACATTTCCAGTGGTGAATTGGATTTGGTTACGGATGTGAGCATCGATGGGAACGGGAACGTGAACACGACCATCGAGCCGACGGCCATGCCCACTTCCAGCGTGCTGGCCGGCATCAGTTGGGACATGGGATTGAAAAAAGTGAAGCGCCAAGCTGAGCGCTGATCAGCCGTTGGAGCGCATGGCATCTACGGGGGCCATGCGCGCCGCGGTTTGGGCAGGGGCCAAACCCGCCACCAACCCGGACAACACCGCCACCCCCACGGCCACCGCGATGCGGCCGGGGCGAATAGCAAGCTGCAAGCCCAGGTCCAGCGCATTCACGATGGCAATGAGGACCTCGATGGCCACGAGCGCAAAGCCCGCTCCGAACAAGCACAAGGCGACCGCCTCGAACAAAAACTGGGTCAAAATGAAGGTGCTCTTCGCGCCGATGGCCTTTTGAACCCCGATGATGCGGGTACGCTCCCGCACGGAAACGAACATGATGTTCGCGATGGAGAAGCAGCCGACGAGGATGGCGAAGATCGCAATGAACCACCCTCCGATTTCGAACTGAGCGAAGATGCCGTCGATGATGGAGGACAGCATATCGACTTGGTTGATGGCGAAATCGTCGTCCTCCTCGGGGCGCAAGCGGCGGACGGCGCGGAAGTGCTGAATGACCTCGTCGGCGAGGGCTTCGTTGCTCACGCCTTCGGCCGCTTTGATGAGGATGGCCCCTCCGCCGCTCTCCACGTCCATGACCCGTCGGGCGAAATCGATGGGCAACATCGCCACGCGGTCCATGCCATCCGAAATGATGGACGCGCCTTCACGCTCGAACACGCCGATGACTTCGAGCTTCCGCCCGCGGATGGTGAAGGTTTCACCGACCACGTCGGATCTTCCCCAGAGGGCGGCTGCGATTTCAGCGCCGACAATGGCTACGGGACGGCCAGCGCGCCCTTCGGCTTCGGTAAAGAACCGCCCTTGTTCAATCTTGAGTGAAATGACCTCGGGATAGGTGTGCGTAACGGCTGCGATGCGGCTGGATTCGATGCGGTTGTTGCCCTGTTCCATGGGCATGGGGGCGCCCGATTGAAACGTGAGGGCTTGGGCCGAATGCATGCGCGCAGCGAGGGATTCCATGTCGCGCTGGGTGGGTTCACGGCGCTGGACGTATTTCCACCAGGGGTAGTCGCCGCCGGCAGCCCAGGGCCACTTTTGGACGAACAACACGTCCTCGTCCAACATGTTGAACGTATCCTTCAAGTTGTCCTCCAGCGAGTCCACCACGGTGAACACCGCGGAAATCATGAAAATGCCGACCATCACGCCGAGGAGGGACAAAAACGTCCGCAATTTATTCGCCCAAATCGCCCACCAAGCGAACAGAAAACTCTCTCGTAGCAACCGCATCCAAAGCATGCCCAAAGCTACGGGTTTCCCCCGCGCCAACTCGCAGGAACATCGTAGCTTTGCGGCCTCAAATTCCCATTTCATGTCCGAAGCGCGCATCCAATCGGCCCTCATCTCCGTTTTCAACAAGGAAGGCCTTGAGCCCATCGTCGCTGAAATGCAGCGGTTGGGGGTGACCATTTACTCGACGGGAGGGACCCAAACGGCCATCGAAGCGATGGGCGGCACCGTGGTCCCCGTGGAATCCTTGACCGACTACCCTTCCATCCTGGGAGGCCGCGTGAAAACGCTGCACCCTAAGGTGTTCGGTGGCATTTTGGGTCGGCGAGGACTGGCGAGCGACGCGGAGGAAATGGCGCACTACGGCTTGCCGGCGTTGGATTGCGTCATCGTGGATTTGTACCCGTTCGAAGAAACGCTCGCTTCAAAAGCGGAGCGGAATGCCATCGTGGAAAAGATCGACATCGGCGGGATTGCGCTGATTCGAGCGGCAGCGAAAAACCACAGCGACGTGGTCATCGTGCCGAGCCAAAGCCAATACAGCGAC
Source organism: uncultured Flavobacteriales bacterium (assembly GCA_965656785.1). Lineage (GTDB taxonomy): Bacteria > Bacteroidota > Bacteroidia > Flavobacteriales_D > Sanyastnellaceae > JALQTD01. The sequence goes on along the minus strand of CBFHLY010000047.1, from coordinate 3,607 downwards.
CTGTTGAAGGTCCTCAAGGAGCAAGACGGGGTGACGACGTTGGCGGAGCGCAAGCGGTTTGCCGCGCACGGATTTCGAGTGAGTTCGCACTACGACACGCGCATCCACGCCTGGATGGCCGAGGACGCGGGGATCGACGCGCTCGACACGTTGAACCTGAGCGAACTCCAAGGCCGATCGCTGCGATATGGAGAGAATCCGCACCAGCCGGGCCGCTTCTTCGGCGACTTGGACGGGCTGTTCGACCAACTCCACGGCAAGGAATTGTCCTACAACAACTTGCTCGACGTGGATGCCGCGGTGCAGTTGATGGGCGAGTTTGCCGACGAAGGGCCTACGTTCGCCATTTTGAAGCACAACAACGCGTGCGGCTTGGCGACCCGGGATGCGCTGGTGGAGGCGTACCGGACGGCGTTGGCATCGGACCCGGTTTCGGCGTTTGGCGGGATCTTGATTGCGAACCGACCCATTGATTTGGCCACGGCGGAGGCGATGTCCGATTTGTTCTCGGAAGTGGTGATTGCGCCGGATTTCTCGGCAGAAGCGCTCGGGGTGTTGACGCAAAAGAAGAACCGGATTTTGCTCCGCATCAAGCCGACCGCCATGCCGCAGTACAGCGTGCGGACGGCGTTGAATGGGTTCCTTGTGCAGGCAGTGGACGCCTCAACGGAGGGCGTGGAGGACCTGAAGTGCGTGACGAAGGGGGCAGCGACGGAGGCGCAGGTGCGGGATTTGGTCTTTGCAATGAAAGTGGCGAAACACACCAAATCCAACACCATCGTTTTCGCGAAGGACGGCGCATTGGTGGCGAGCGGAACCGGCCAAACTTCCCGGGTCGACGCCCTCAAGCAGGCGGTCGTGAAAGCCGAGGCGTTCGGGTTGTCACTCGATGGCGCGGTCATGGCTTCCGATGCCTTTTTCCCGTTCCCCGATTGCGTGGAACTCGCTGATGGAGTGGGCATCAAAGCAGTGGTTCAGCCAGGAGGGTCCATCAAGGATCAGCTCAGCATCGACTACTGCGACGACCACGGTTTGGCCATGTACATGACCGGCGTTCGCCACTTCAAGCACTGAGGGCAATACGGGCCGAAAATCGGCGTTGCGAACCCGGGCCCAAGTCGTTCGGAACGAATCGGTCACAAGCCGGTCGCTCGCACTATCTTTGGCCACAACCGCACGCCTGAATCGCACACCGCACCCCATGGGATTGTTCAACTTCTTCATCCAAGAGATCGCCATCGATCTCGGCACCGCCAACACCATCATCTACCACCTCGATAAGGTCGTGGTGGATGAGCCTTCGATTGTGGCGAAAGACCGCACCACGAACAAGACGGTGGCTATCGGTCGTTTGGCCCAGCAAATGCACGGGAAAACGCACAAGAACATCGAGACGATTCGCCCCTTGAAGGACGGTGTGATTGCGGATTTTCAGGCGGCTGAGGAGATGATCAAGGGCATGATCAAGATGATGAACACGCGGAAGCGGTTGTTCAACCCCTCCCTTCGGATGGTGATTTGCATCCCTTCCGGCATCACGGAAGTGGAGAAGCGGGCGGTCAAGGACAGCGCGGAACACGCGGGCGGCAAAGATGTTTACCTCATCCACGAACCGATGGCGGCTGCGATCGGCATCGGCATCGACGTGGAAGAGCCCATGGGCAACATGATCATCGACATCGGGGGAGGAACCTCGGAAATCGCGGTCATTGCATTGGGCGGCATCGTGACGGACAAGAACATCCGCGTGGCCGGGGACGAATTCACAGCGGACATCGAAGAGTACATGCGCCGCCAGCACAACATCCTCATTGGAGAACGCACGGCAGAACAGATCAAGATTGAAGTCGGGTCAGCGACGAAGGAATTGGAAAACCCACCGGAAGATTACGCCGTGCGCGGACGGGATTTGATGACGGGCATTCCGAAGGAAATCCTCGTTTCCTACAGCGAAATCGCGGAAGCCCTCGACAAGAGCATCAGCAAGATCGAAGAGGCCATCCACAGCGCCCTCGAGCAGACCCCGCCGGAATTGTCCGCGGACATTTACCGCACGGGCATTTACCTCGCAGGTGGAGGAGCTCTGCTGCGTGGTTTGGACAAACGCATCCAGCAGAAAACCCGACTTCCCGTGCACATCGCGGAAGACCCGCTGCACGCGGTGGCGAAAGGAACGGCCATTGCCCTGAAGAACATCGACAAGTTCCCCTTCTTGATGCGCGAATAATTCCTGATCCGCGGCATGCGCAACCTTTGGCAACTGCTCCTTCGGAACCACGTGTTCCTCCTGTTCCTCGTGCTGCAAGTGCTCGCCCTGACGTGGGTCACGCGATCGCATGGGCATCCGCGTGGGGCTTGGATTCAGTGGAGTTTGCGCTGGACCGGAGCCTGGAACGAGCAGCTAATGGAGGTGGCCCGAATCCGCGATTTGGACGAGGCCAACGCGTTGTTGGTTGCGGAGAATGCGGCGTTGCGGGCCCTCATGAATCGGGGTTCAACGGCCCATGGCCGAGGGGGCGAGGTGGTGCACATGACCCTTGCGCGTTCGGCGAATTGGTTCATGGTGAATCGCGGGTGGGCGGACAGCGTCCGGGTCGGTGATGGCGTGGTGTCGAGCCGGGGCGCAGTGGGGCGCATCGTCGAGACCGCCGAGCAGTACGCCATGGGGTTGCCGTTGGTGAACACGGATTTGGAATGGAGCGGCCGCGTGGGGAACAACGGGGTCATGGGACGGGTGGTTTGGCCCGGTCATGCAGTCCGATCAGGCCAAATGCAAGACGTTCCCCGATCCGCGGCAATTGCCGTGGGCGATACGGTCTTCACCACGGGCTATCAAGGCGTGTTTCCACCGGACTTGCCCATCGGGATCGTGCAACGCGTCACGCAAAACCCCTCGGATGAATTCCTGACCATCGAACTGACCTGGGCGGTGGACTTCAATGCCCTGCGCTACGTCGAACTCTTACGTGGCCCCAATTGGCCCGCATTTTCTCAACCTGAAGCGACCGAGTGATGGAAGGAACGCTCCAAACCGCATTGCGCTGGGTGCTCGCCTTGCTCGCTCAAGCCTGGATTTTTCATCATTTGGTGGTGCTGGACGGGTGGGTGACGCCGTTGTTTCACCTGTACGGACTGGTGCTGCTCCCGCTGCGGATGCGGCCGGTGACCTACTTGCTCGCCGGGGGGCTGATGGGAGTGGGCGTGGACCTGCTGAATTTCGGAGGCGGCTTGTTCACGGCAGCGGGGCTCGTGAGTGGGGTGCTGCAGCCGCTGATTGCGCGGTTGTTGGCGCCGCGCGAAGGGTATGAGGCCGACGCCGAAGTGGGGCCGCAAACGCTCGGGTGGCTGTGGTGGCTGACGTACACCTTCTTGATCGTGTTGGTCCATGCCGTCTGGTTGTTTGCGCTCGAAGCGGGGCGTTGGGGATTGGTTCCGAAAGGGTTGGGCCAAGCCGCCACCTCCGCACTCGCCACCTCCGCGCTCATCGTGATCGTGCGGACTTTGTTCATGCGGAACGCCCGGCGCCGATGAACTTGAAGGGTCGGATGTGGGTCATCGGGGGCTTGTTCGCATTCATTGCGGTGGTCTTCATCGGACGGCTGGCTCA
>CBFHLY010000046.1:0-15404 GCA_965656785.1 uncultured Flavobacteriales bacterium | reverse complement strand
GCATCCGACAACCGGATCCAACTATGCCGGTCGCTCACCAGATGAAACCGCGGATTGTCCACCTGAGGCCGAACGGGCAGCACCCCCTCTCCGCGTGCCTTAGGTGCCGTCGTCCCCAAATGCGCCCCCATCCCATCAGCGACCAACTTCGCCTGATCGGCCGCGCACACCCACCACGACACGCACACCCACTCCCCCCGGACGAGAGCGCGGGACAATTCGGCCTGTAAATACTCCCGGTACGATGGCTTCGCCGCACTGTACGTCACCACCCCCGCGTACGCCTCCCCCTCCACGGCCAGCTGGTCTCCGAACGCATTGCGCGGCACCCCCGCCTCCGAACTGCACACCTTGAAGTGGTCGGGCGTCCCCTGCGTCGGCTGGCTCCACCCCCGCGCCGTGCGCAACGTCGAATTGTTGTAACTCGCCGGGCACCACGCCGCATCCTCGAATCCACCATTGGGCACCAAGTTCACCTGCGCCCCGCCATCATGCCATGAAAAAAGGAGCCCCCACAGGCCCACGGCCCACAGAAGCTCCTTCAATGCCCAGGTTCGTCCGTTCATCATCGATGCAACTGAGAACGAACAACGAAATTATTGAATCAACTCGAAGGTGACCCGTCGGTTTTGAGCGCGGCTGATGTCGGTGTCCCGCGTGGACGCTGGGTCCTCGTTTTCCCGCGCGTCCACCACGATGCGGTCGGCAGGAACACCCGCCTCGATGAGCGCATCGACCACGATGTTGGCCCGCTTCTCCCCCAAGGCTGCGTAGCGCGCGTTCACCCGCCCTTCGTTGTATTCGTCGTCATCGGCGTGACCGACCACGCGCAACTTCCAGCCCGGATTCGCTGCCATCAACTCCACTACGGAAGCGATGGTTTGTGCGCCCGCGCCGGTAGCGGTGCGCTTCAAAAACGCGTAATACACCGCCATGACGCTCAGCTTTTCCGCGTCCGTCATGTTCTCATTGAGCACCGTTGAGGAGCCATACACGAGGTCTTCCTTCACTTCGTCCGCAGCGCTGCAAGTGCATTGGGATTTGGCGTCCACGGCATGCACTTGGATGTTGTCCAAATAATAATAGGCGTGCGATTCCTGAGCGCCCACAAACCCAGCCGGACGCTTCACCTTTTCGATGGTCATGTCGCTGTCGCCTGAGAAGGCCCCGATGATGAGGTACTCCTCCTCGCCCGTTCCGATGACCGTTCCGCAAACCGTCTCCCATCCGTCGTAGAACATCATCACCTTGTCCGCATGGTGGCGAACGGACGGCTCCGTCACGAACACCCCCGTATTGCCTTGGGCCAATTTCCGATCGCTCAAGTACGCCCCGATGCCGTTCACCGCGTAACGCGACATGTCCGCAAGCGACAAGTCAAACGAAACGCAGTACATCTGGTTCTCCTCAAGGGATTCGGTAAGCTTCACTTGGTAATACTGCCGAAACAACCGCGTGTTCTTCGAATACGCCCGCAAACCCGCGTAATTCGACCCATCGGAAGCGTCTTGCTTGCCGTAGAGGTTGGCCGGAATGTTCACCTTTTCGCCCTTCATGCCTTCAGCGTACAAATCAAGAGGAGCTTCCGTCAAAGAAAACCACGGCTCGCAAAACTCTTCGAGCTGGCCATAGTTCTTCAATCGGCGCACATCGGCCTCCTCAAAACTGCCATTGGGCACGAGGTTATCTTGGGCTTGGATGGACAGGAGGGGGCCGCAAAGGAGGGCCGCACCTGCGAGCGCTTGGGTAAGGAAACGTGCGTTCATGCAGTCGTTGCTTTTCGATTGTCGGGCCAAATCTGACCCCAGGTTTCAACATTCATCGCCCGCCCTTTAACAAACACGTTGCCAAAAAGTCGGACCTTCACAAGCGGCCGAAGTTAGCGAAAGCGACCCGCACCCCAAAACCCGTTGCGGGGTTTGGTGAAAAACTCACCCCGCTCAGTGCAGGATCTTGAAAATCGCCTCCCGCAGCAACATCCCATCCGACACGGTCGCATTGCCTTGCCCCTTCGATTTCCGGTCCGCCTCCCGCAAGTAGCCGAAGATGCGCCCCACTTTCGCAGGCGCATACCGCTTCGAAGCCTCGGCGTACTGCTTCACGGCAAACGGCGCGCACTTCAACGCCCGCGCCGCCCCCGCCGGACTTTGGTCGGTCAGGGACTGGTAAGCAAACAACTTGCTGAAAAAACTCCCCAGGACCGGCATGAGCATCGCCACCGGATGATCCTTCGGATTCGCTTCGAAGTAATTCACGATGCGGTTTGCCTTCATGATGTCCTTCGCCGCTAGGGCGTTCTGCAACTCGAATACGTTGTAATCCTTGCTGATGCCGATGTGTTCCTCGATGATTTCCGGCGTGATGGTCGCGCCCTTCGGCAGCACGATGGCGAGCTTCGTGAGCTCGTTCATCACCTTGCTGAGGTTCGTGCCGAGGTGTTCCGCGAGCAAGGTGGCCGTGGGCGTGCTGATGGCCAAACCCGATTCCTTCACCGCCTCCCCGATCCAAGCCGGCAATTTGTAGTCCCGCACCCGCTCGCTCAGGAACACCACCCCCCGCTGCTGGATGGCCTTCACGGCCTTGAGCCGCCCATCCGCCTTTTTGCCCTTGAACGCGAACACGAGCACCGTGGAGTCCTGCGGCTGCTTCGCATACGCCTCGAGCCGTTCCATTTCGGCCGACCGCCGCCACGCCGCCAAATCCTGGGCCTCCCGCACCAGCACCAGCTGCCGATCCGCCATCATGGGAAACCGGCGCGCCGCATCGAGGATGGCGTCGAGTTCCGTGTCTTTCCCGTAAAAAATGGTCTGGTTAAAATCCTTCATCGACTCCTCCACCACCGTCGCCTCCAGCGCCTTCGTCAAGACGTCGATGAAGTAAGGTTCCTCCCCGTGCAACAGGTACAACGGCTTGAAACTTCCGGCCTGGATGTCGCGGAGGATTTGGCGATGCGGCATGAACACAAAGGTAAGTCGCCGTAACTTCGACACCATGTCCGGCGAGCGTGAGTTGCCCACAAATCCCGAACGGTCCGAAGCACCCTTCGGCCCGCCACTTACGCTGCCTCCCACCGCGCTGACCCTTCGACAAGGCGAGTCCTTTGCGGAGGTATTTTGTCGGTCGCGACGGAAGTACGTCAAGCTGGAACCGGAGGAATGGGTCCGCCAGCATTGGCTCGCTTACCTCACCGATTTCTTAGGCTATCCCGCTGGACTCGTTGCCGTCGAATGCCCATTGAAAATCAATGGAATGAAGCGCCGGGCTGACATCGTTTGCCACAACCGGGCCGGGCGCCCTTTGTTGATGGTGGAGTGCAAAGCACCGGAAGTGGCCCTCGATGAAAAGGTCTACCAACAAGCAGCGCGCTACAACATGGTGTTGCAGGTTCCGGTGCTCGTCATCTCCAACGGCGTTCAACACCACGCCCTTCAATTTTTTGCCGATCGCATGCCCCAATTCCTGATGACCATCCCGTCGTTTTCAGACCTCGAAGCCGACGCGGCGGGGCCTTCTCACTGACCGATGGCCACAATTCGCTATTTTCGCGACGAATTACGACCATGATCATTCAAGAAATCATCGCCATCGCCGGCAAGCCCGGCTTGTACCGCATCCTGACCACCGGCCGCAACAGCCTCGTTGTGCAGTCCATGACCGATGGCAAACGCATGAGCATTGCCGCCACCAGCCGCGTCAGCAGCTTGGGCGACATCACCATGTACACCACCGGTGAGGACATCCACTTGCGGGATGTGTTGCACCGCATCCACGAGCACACCGGAGGCAAGGAAGGCATTTCCCACAAGGCCGCTCCCGCTGAAATCCGGGATTTCGTGGACAGCATCGTCCCTGAATTGGATCACGATCGGGTCTACAATTCGGACTTGAAGAAACTCATTCAGTGGTTCAATACGTTGGCCCAGCACAACGCGTTCCCGCTCGAATCGCAACACGAAATCGAGGAAGCGAACGAACAAGCTGCGGCCGAAGAAGCCCAAGCTGCCGAGCAGAAAGCCGCTCCCGAGGAGAAAGCCGCTCCCGCGAAAAAGCCGGCTGCGAAAAAACCCGCTGCGACGAAAGCGGCTTCGAAGAAAGAGGACGGCGAAGGAAAAACGGCCACCAAAAAGCCCGCTGCTAAGAAACCTGCGGCCAAGAAGCCAGCAGCGAAGAAATCCGACGACTCCGCAACATGAAGCACGTATCCGTCATCGGCGCGGGCACCATGGGCAATGGCATTGCCCATGTGTTCGCACAAGCCGGCTCCCAAGTCACCTTGATTGACGTCAGTTCTGAAGCGCTCGACCGGGCGTTGGCCACCATCGGCAAGAACCTCGACCGCCAAATCAACAAAGGCGCCCTCACCGAGGACGAAAAAGCGGCGACGTTGGGACGGTTGGTGCCGTCGACGGATTTGGCCTCGGGCGTGGCCCAGGCAGACCTCGTGGTGGAAGCGGCCACCGAGCGCGTGGACTTGAAGCTCGACATTTTCCGCCGAATGGACGCCGCTGCCCCGGCAGGCGCCATCCTCGCCACCAACACGTCCAGCATTTCCATCACGGCCATCGCGGCGGTGACGAACCGTCCGGAGCACGTCATCGGGATGCACTTCATGAACCCGGTTCCGGTGATGAAACTCGTGGAAGTGATCCGCGGGTATGCGACGAGCGATGCGGTGACGGAACGGGTGATGGCGTGGAGCCGGGATTTGGGCAAGATCCCCGTGGAGGTGAACGACTACCCGGGATTCGTTGCGAACCGCATCTTGATGCCGATGATCAACGAGGCCATCATCACGCTGCACGAAGGCGTGGCGACGGTGGACGCGATCGACGAGGTGATGAAGCTCGGCATGGCGCACCCGATGGGACCGCTGCTGCTGGCCGATTTCATCGGGCTCGACGTGTGCTTGAGCATCCTGCGCGTGCTGCATGACGGGCTCGGCAACCCGAAGTACGCTCCGTGCCCCTTGCTCGTGAACATGGTGACGGCGGGCAAGCTCGGCCGCAAGTCCGGCGAGGGCTTCTACGTGTACACGCCGGGTTCGAAGGACGTCGAGGTCGCTCCGACCTTCCGTTGACCCTCCCCTCCTGCAGAAAATTGCGTAACATCGCTGCATGAAAGGCTGGCGATTGCGTTTGCACGAAATCATCTTTGAGGCGGAGACCCCGGCAGGCCGTTCGTTCGATGTGGTGCTCTTGTGGGTCATCCTGCTCAACGTCGGAGTCGTGATGATCGAGAGCGTCCCTTCGCTCCAAACCCGTTATGCCGAGGCGTTCATGCACATCGAATGGGGGTTCACCGGAGTCTTTGCAGTGGAATACCTGTTGCGGTTGTGGACCGTTCGAAGGCCGCTGCTTTACGCCACGTCGTTTTTTGGCTTGGTCGACTTGCTCGCCATCCTGCCCACCTTTTTGGGATTCTTGTTTCCCGGATTGCACAGCGTGCGCATCATCCGCATTGTTCGGTTGCTGCGCGTCTTCCGCGTTTTGAAACTCGCCGGGTTCACGAAAGCGTCCAGCACCATCACAGCGGCGTTGCGGGCGAGCCGTCCGAAAATCACCGTGTTCCTCTTCGCTGTGCTCGCGCTCGTGACCATCGTGGGGACCGTGATGTACCTCGTGGAGGGGCCGCAGTCGGGCTTTTCGAGCATTCCGCGCAGCGTGTATTGGGCGATCGTGACGGTGACGACGGTGGGGTATGGGGATTTGGCCCCGCAAACCGTTGTAGGCCAAATCATCGCCTCCGCCATGATGATCACCGGCTACGCCATCATCGCCGTTCCCACCGGCATCGTCGGCGCGGAACTCGCCCGGAGCGGAGGCCACGATTCCACCCGCGCCTGCGACGACTGCGGAGCGGAGGGCCACCGCGACGACGCGGACTTTTGCTACCGTTGCGGTGCCCCCTTTGCATGAGGTGGCAAATCTTGTGTATTTTGGACGCGTCCCACCGGATGACTGCGTCGTCTGCCGGTGCAAACGATTCCCATGAGCGTACCTACGAGACTGTTTGACTTCCCGCGTTATCAACTGGCAACCAAGCCGTTGGACGTTATGGTCACCATGCCCAATGGCGGCAAGCGTTTGTCGTTTTCGACCCAGGAATTCGTCGACACGATGGATCGCATTTCGCGCGGCCTCATCGCCCTCGGCATGCAACCCGGCGACAAGGTGGCCCTCATTGCCCACAACAACCGCTGTGAGTGGAACCTGATGGATCACGGCATCCTCCAAGCCGGCGGCATCGACGTGCCCATCTACCCCACGATGACGGAACAGGATTACACCTACATCCTGAACCACAGCGAGAGCAAATGGTGCTTCGTCTCGAACAAGGAACTGTACGACAAGGTCAACAACATCGCGGGCGAGGTCCCAGGATTGCGAGGCGTGTACACGTTCGAAGACGTGGCGGGGGCCGCGAATTGGCGCGAAGTGGAACGGGCCGGCGCTTCGGAGGAGCACCAAGCGGAACTCGAGCGGCGGCGTGAGGCGGTGAAGCCCGAGGATTTGGCCACGATCATCTACACGTCGGGCACCACCGGCTTGCCGAAAGGCGTGATGATTTCGCACCACAACATCACGAAAAACGTGGAAGTGAGCATTCCACGGCTGCCGCTTTTCGACGCATCGAAAACGCACAAGGTGCTGAGCTTCCTTCCCGTCTGCCACATCTTCGAGCGCATGCTGCACTACCTCTACTTCTACGTCGGCGTGGAGGTGCACTTTGCGGAGAGCATGGAAACCATCAAGGAGGACTTGTTTGCCACCCAACCTTCGATGTTCACGGCGGTGCCGCGCTTGTTGGAGAAATTCTACGACGGCATCGTGGCGAAGGGGTTGTCAGCGGGCGGGGTCAAGGCGAAGATTTTTGCTTGGGCGGTCGGCTTGGCGTTGAAGTGGGAACCGGACCGACGCAACGGAGGATTGTATGAGTGGCAGCTGGGGCTGGCGCGCAAATTGGTCTTCAGCAAGGTGAAGGAAGCGTTGGGGTTGACGGGCGTGGAAGCCGTCGCGTGCGGCAGCGCGGCCTTGCAGCCTCGGTTGGCGCGGTTCTTCAACGCTGCGGGCATTCCGGTCTTCGAAGGGTACGGCCTGACCGAGACTTCGCCGGTGGTTTCTGTGAACACGCTGAACGCGCCCAACATGTTGCGCATCGGAACGGTGGGCAAGGTGGTGGAAGGCATCGAGGTGGCGTTCGGTGATGATGGCGAAATCAAGGTGCGCGGACACAACGTCATGATGGGGTACTACAAGGACGAGGTGAAAACGAACGAAGTCATTCAAGGCGGCTGGTTCCACACCGGTGACATCGGCGAGTTCACGGACGAGGGCTTCCTGAAGATCACGGATCGGAAAAAGGAGATGTTCAAGACGTCTGGCGGAAAGTACGTCTCGCCCCAGCTCCTCGAAAACGCGCTGAAGGCGTCCTTGTTCATCGAGCAGGTGATGGTCATCGGCGATGGCCGGAAACACCCGTCTGCCTTGGTGGTTCCCGATCCCGTTGCGGTTGAAGAGTGGTGCAAGCGGCATGAGGTGGCGTTCCCTGGTTTGGCGGGAATCGTTCAAAACGAACGCATCGTCGCGCGCATCGAGCAAGACGTGGAACGCCTGATGCAGCCCTTTGCAAAGTGGGAACAGGTCAAGGTCATCCGCGTTCTGGGTGAACCCTTTACCATCGACGGTGGGGAATTGACGCCAACGCTGAAGCTGAAGCGGAAGCCCATTCTCGCGAAGTACGGGGAGTTGATCGACCGCATCTACGCGTAACATGGGCGTCTGGGGAGCGGGCAATCCGCTGGTCGATGCCGACGTGGCTGCGCTGCTTGCCCTCAACGGTCCGTGGCCCGGAGGGGATGCTGCGATGTGGTGGATTTCCCAAACGTGGACGTGGTTGCCGCTCTACGTCGCGTTGCTTTGGGCGCTAAAACGGCGGCTGGGCGCGTGGGCGCGTTGGGGCTGGGCGATTGCCGTCATTGCGTTGAGCTTGGCGGGGACGGACATGGGGTCGGCGCGGCTCGCGAAACCGCTGGTGGAGCGGCCGCGGCCTTCGCATGAGGAGGTGCTGCAAGCCGAATTGCATGTGGTCACCCCGCCGGGACGGACGGCTCCCTACCGTGGAGGGGCATACGGCTTCTTTTCATCGCACGCAGCGAACCACATGGGCATCGCGGTGCTGGTGGGGGCGCTCTTGGGCGGCGGATGGCCGTTGGTGGCGCTGGTGGGGTGGGCGCTGCTCATCGGGTACAGCCGGATTTACTTGGGCGTGCATTATCCGGGGGATGTGCTCGTGGGTGCGGCGTGGGGAGCGATTTGGGGAAGTGCCTGCTTTGCCATTTGGAATCGGATGTTGGAGGCCAAACGCGCGCGTACCGCATGAACGCACTCGCCGTTTTCATCGGCGGCGGGCTCGGGAGCTTGGCGCGATACGGCCTCGGGCTTTTCGTGGCGCAGTGGGCGGTCGGCCCCTTCCCATGGGGCACGTGGCTCGCGAACGCCCTCGCCACCGGAATGCTGGTGGCCATCACGGCGACGGCGGTCCCGCACCTCGACGCGTTGAACCGCTCCCAGCAAGCGCTGCTGCTCCTTGCGACCACGGGGTTCTGCGGCGGCTTCTCCACCTTCTCCACGTTCTCCCTCGAAACCTTGCGCTTGTTCGAATCCGGAAACGTCCTCGCCGCCGCCTTGAACATCGGGCTCAGCGTGGCCGGATGCCTCGTCATCGGCTGGGTCATGTGGCGGGCCGTAGGTCACTGAGTCGGTCGGGTTCGCGCCCTATCTTCGGGCCATGCAACGCACGCTTTTCATTGCCGCGCTTCTCGGCGCAATGGGCACCACGCAGGCCCAAGAGGAACCGTTGAATTTGGGCGCTCGTCCGCCGTTGGTGGTGGGCATCACCGTGGACCAAATGCGCGCCGACTACCTCTACCGATTCTGGAACGACTTCGGCGAGGGCGGCTTCAAGCGGATCGTCGAAGGGGGGTTCGTTTGCGCCGATCACCACTTCGGCTACGCCCCGACCTACACGGGCCCCGGGCACGCCTCCATCTTCACCGGAACCACCCCCGCCTACCACGGCATCATCGCGAACGATTGGTACGACCGCGCTTCAGGCGGGAGCGTCTACTGCGCGAGCGACACCTCCGTCCGCGCGGTAGGCGCCGCGTCGCCCGACGAACCCGCGGGCTTCATGTCGCCCCACCGGCTCCAAGTGACCACCCTCGGCGACGAACTCAAACTCGCCACGGGCGGCCAAGCAAAAGTGATCGGCATGAGCATGAAGGACCGCGGGGCCATCCTGCCCGCTGGGCACAGCGCCGACGCTGCGTTTTGGTTCCACGGAAAGGACGAAGGGGCCTTCATCAGCAGCACCTACTACTTCGACGAACTGCCCGACTGGGCCGAGCGTTTCAACCGGAAAAGCCCCGTCGACGACTACATGAAGGCCGGCTGGAAGCGCCTCCTGAACGAGGACGCGTACGACGAATCGCAGCCGGACAACAACCCGTACGAATCGCCCTTCCGAGGAACGACGCGCGCGACGTTTCCTTACGACTTCCGGGATTTGGCTGAGGCGAACCGCGGATACGACCTGCTGAAGGGCAGCCCCGCGGGGAACGCCCTCCTGGTCGACTTTGCGCTCGCCGCCATTGCGGGAGAAGACCTGGGCGGCGATGCCATCACCGATTTGTTGGCCATCAGCTTCTCCTCGACGGATTACGTGGGGCACCAATTTGGCGTGCACGCGCAGGAGACGCAGGACGTGTACCTGCGACTCGACCGGGAATTGGCGCGGCTGTTCAAGGCCTTGGACGAACAAATCGGCGCGGGCAATTGGATGTGTTGGCTTTCCGCGGATCACGCGGGGGCGACCGTGCCATCGCTGGGGCAGTCCGTCGGGATGCCCGTGGATTATTGGAGGCCCGGGAACATGACCGACGCTGCCGAAGCCGCGTGCGCGGCCGCTTACGGCGAGGGGCCGTGGATTTTGCAGTACTCGAACGACCAGTTCTTCCTCGATCGGGAGCGGATTGCGGCGGCGGGGTTGGACGTGGAGGAGGTGGCGGCCCGCGTGCGGCGGGTGGCCATGGAGGACCCGGATGTGTACCGGGCGGTGACGCGGTGGGATTTGGCCCAAATCGCATTCACCGAAGACCCCGTGCTTTCCAACTTGCAATGGGGCCTCCACCCGGTCGCAAGCGGCGAAGTCGTTGTGGTGCCCAAACCGGGCTGGATCAATTACGGACGGACCGGCACGACCCACGGTTCCCCGTATGCGTACGATACCCACGTGCCGTGCATTTTTTACGGATGGGGAGTGAAACCTGGAGCGACGTATGAGCGTACCCACATTCGGGACATTGCTCCCACCGTTTCAGCACTCATTCACAGCCCCCTGCCCAACGCGGCGGCCGGGCGCGTAATCGACGATCTCTTCGACTGATGAATCCCATTCGCATTGCCATCCAACGCGCTTCCGAGGAGCGCCCCATGTTGTTGTTTCTTGCCGATTTCCCAGACGTCCCAACTGAAGGATTTGAACTCCAGTTGCCCGTTTGGCGGCCAGGGCGTTACGAGTTGGGCAACTTCGCCCAAAACGTCTACAGCGTCGAAGGGTTTACGCCCAACGGCGATTGGGTCCGGCTCTTGAAATCCGACCTTCATCGGTGGACGGTCCCAGCAGGCATCACTCGGGTTCGGTGGTTGATTTACGCGAATGAACTCAATGCGGGTTCGACGTTTGTGGATGCGGATTTGGTCTACATCAATCCGGTGAATTGCGTGCTGTACGACCCCGCGCGACCGCACTTGCCGTTCAAGCTCGTTTTGGGCGATTTGAAGGCGGATTGGAGCGTGGGAACGGCGCTGAAGCACGAAGGTCCGGTGTTCCACGCAGCCCATGTGCAGGAGTTGATGGATTCGCCCATTTTGGCCGCGAAATCCCTTTGGCACCAGCAGTATAGCGTGAAGAGCTACGATTTCCACGTGTGGGTTTATGGAGACCAAATGCCCGATGCCGAGCGCTTCATCAACGACCACGTGCGATTCACCACCGCGCAAGTGGACGCCTTCGGCACGTTCCCGGTCCAAGAGTACCACTTCCTTTACCTGTTCCCGGAGCGGGAAGTCCGGCATGGGGTCGAACACGAAGCCAGCACGGTCATCGCGATGGGGCCCAGTGAAAAAGTCCTCACCGAAGAGGGCTACATGGAACTCATCAGCATCGCGTCGCACGAGCTCTATCACACCTGGAACGTGAAGAAAATCCGTCCCAGCGAGTGGCTGCCCTACGACTTCACGAAGGCCTGCCCCAGCCGGTTGGGTTACGTGGCGGAGGGCGTGACCACCTACATGGGCGACCTCTTCCTGCTCGAATCGGGCATCGTCGATGTAGAGGGGTGGTGCCGGATCATGGAGCGCCTCATTGACCGCCACTTGAACAACCCCGGGCGGTTCAACCTGAGCGTGGCCGAATCGAGCTTCGATACGTGGTTGGACGGGTACAAGCCGGGCATCCCGGAGCGCACGTCGAACATTTATGTGGAGGGGGCGATTTTGGCCTTCATCTGCGACGTGGTCATCATGGACAAAACCGAAGAGAAAGCGTCGCTTCAAACGGCCATGACGAACCTATGGGAACGCATCGGCCAGCGCCAAATCGGGCTTTCTGAGAACATCTATTGGGCCGCTTTGGAACAATGCATCGGCGAGGTGGGCGCGCTTGCGAGTGTGCGGCGAGCGTTCTGCAATGGCACGGGCGATACGTGGCTCGTGTTGCGCGCGGCCATGCGCTCCCAAGGCCTGGAACTCTCCCGCGAACAGGACGATCAGGGCCGCTGGAAATCGCGCTTGGAGCGCATTCCGGTGGAGGCTTGATTCAGCGTTCCGTGAGTGCGGCCCCAGAGAAGGCGTAGGTCACCAAGTTGGCCCCCATTTGCAAGGCCCGCGTTCGCAACGCTTCAGGATCTCGGTGAACCCGGAAATCTTCCCAACCGTCTCCGAGATCGCATTCGTAATCGTAAAAACAAACGAGCCTTCCCGCGTGAAAGAGCCCGAACCCCCGGGGCGGTAAATCGTCGTGTTCATGCACCTTAGGGAGTCCTTGAGGGAAATCGAATGCGCAGTGGTAAACCGGGTGATCAAACGGCAATTCCAACCATTCCGCGCCGGGCAGCACCTTGCCCATTTCGCGCCGAACGTACGGGTCCATTCCGTAGTTGTCGGAGATGTGCAAGAAGCCACCGTTGCGGAGGTAATCCCCCAAATTTCGGGCCTCCGCAGCCGAGAACACCACGTTCCCGTGTCCCGTCATGTGCACGAACGGGTAGTCCAACAATTCCGGTGCGCCGACTTCGACGTAAGGCGTCTCCAAATCCAGCCGCGTCCCGAGCGCTTCGTTGCAAAACTCCACCAAATTCGGAAGGGCGGTCGGATTCGCATACCAATCCCCTCCCCCGCGGTATTGCAGCACTGCCATTTGGCCATCCGCCTGCGCCCATGCCCCGCTCACCCCCACGCCCCACGCCAGAAAAATAGTCCGTAAAAAGTGCAACATGAAGCAAAAGTAACGCGTACGCAACTTGCCCACTTCAAAGGTGTGGTCATTTAAGTTATATTTGCGCCCCTGAAAAACCACATGCGTCATGCAGAATAAGAACGCTGTCCTGGTATTTACGTTGTTGCTGGCTTTTGCCACCTTGTACACCCTGAGTTTCAATCAGGTGGCTTCCTCCTTCGAAAAGAAGGCGGCTGAGCACGGCGAATACGTTGCGGACACGATGCTTCAAGCGGAGCTCATCACCGAAGAAGAGCGAGCGAGCGCGGCCAAACAAGCGGCCCGAGAATTCCTCCGCGACAGCGCGG
Organism: uncultured Flavobacteriales bacterium; assembly: GCA_965656785.1. Taxonomy (GTDB): domain Bacteria; phylum Bacteroidota; class Bacteroidia; order Flavobacteriales_D; family Sanyastnellaceae; genus JALQTD01. The sequence goes on along the minus strand of CBFHLY010000046.1, from coordinate 2,541 downwards.
ATGCCGAAATCTACCCCTTCCTTGGTCACACGTATCGTGAAGTCATCGAACGGGAATTGAATCTCGGCTTGGACTTGCAAGGCGGAATGAGCGTGACCTTGGAGGTCAGCATTCCGGACTTGTTTGTTGCGCTCAGCGACTACTCGAACAACGAAACCTTCCAAGCCTCCATCCGCGAAGCCCGCGAAGGGCTGGCCACGACTTCCGGCGTCGGATTCGTGGACCTGTTTGCTGAAGCTTGGACACGGAATGCGAACGGCGCTGAGCTTTGGCGCATCTTCCACAACATGGAGAGCAAGGACCTCTTCCCGGCAGAAAGCACGGACGACGAAGTCATTGAGATCCTGCGCCGAGAAGCAGCGACGGCCATCGAAAACACGGAGAACATCATCCGCAAGCGGATCGACCAACTCGGTGTTGCACAACCGAATGTTCAGCGTGTGAGCGGCGGACGGATTTTGGTGGAGTTGCCGGGCATTGAGGACCGCGAGCGGGCACGGAAGCAGTTGAAAGCAACGGCGAACTTGGAGTTTTGGGAAACGTACTTCAACGACGAAGTGTTCAGCCGGATTGCCGCAGCGAACAACGCCGTTGCCCGGGTGCAGAGCCCTGAATTGTTCGGTGAAGGGGCACCTGCGGATTCCGTTTTGACGGACGCGCAACGTGCCGCAAAGAATCCGTTGTTCAGCTACTTCGCCCCCGAAACGAGCCGCCGTTCAGCGGTGGTGGGATACGCCAACGCGAACGACACCGCCCGCATCAACACCATGTTGAGCATGCCAGCCGCGCGTCGTGCCTTGCAATCCGACCTCCAATTGCTTTGGGACGCGAAGCCCACGAACGGCACCGCCATCCTCTACGCCATCAAAGATGAAAGCGGAAAAGGCAAGGCGAAATTAACGGGAAAGAGCATCGTGGACGCTCGCGTCTCGTACGACGAAATTGGTGACGTTGTGGTCAGCATGACCATGGACTCGGAAGGTGCTCAACAGTGGGGCATGATGACGCAGCAATGCGCAGCCGACAACCAGCGGGCCGTTGCAGTGGTCCTCGATGGCTTGGTGTTCTCCGCACCGAGTGTGCAGTCGGCCATCATGAACGGCCGTTCGCAAATCAGCTTTGGAAGCCAAATGACCGCCGAGGCGAAACTCGCCGAAGCAGAGGACTTGTCCGGGTTGTTGAAGGCTGGATCGTTGCCGGCACCAGCGCGCATCGTTGACGAAGTCAGCGTGGGACCGCAGTTGGGTGAAGACAACATCAATTCGGGCTTGATTTCGTTCGTGGTGGCGCTGTTCGTCATCCTGGCGTACATGATTTTCTACTACCGTGGAGCTGGCTTGGTTTCGAATGTGGCGCTGTTGGCGAACCTGTTCTTCCTCATCGGAGCGTTGGCTTCATTGGGCGCGGCGTTGACGCTGCCGGGCATCGCGGGCATCGTGTTGACCATCGGCATGGCGGTGGACGCGAACGTCCTCATCTACGAGCGGATTCGGGAAGAGATGCGGGGAGGCAAGAGCTTAGCGGTTGCCGTTCGCGAAGGCTACTCGAAGGCGTACAGCGCCATCATCGACGCGAACATCACGACTTTGCTGACGGCCTTCGTGCTCTACAGCTTCGGCAGTGGCGCCATCCGCGGCTTTGCGACGACCTTGATCATCGGTATTTTCACTTCGTTGTTCAGTGCCATTGCATTGACTCGTTTGATCTTCTTCACGCGCCTGGAGAACAAGCGTGCGATGACCTTCTCTTCTCCGATGACGGAGAACTGGTTCACGAACAAGAGCATTGACTTTGTGGGCAACCGCAAAAAGTACTACATCATCAGCGCGGTCGTGGTGCTCGCGGGCATCGCCTCCATGGCCACGAAAGGCTTGCAACAGGGGGTCGAATTTGAAGGGGGAACCACCTTCGACCTGACGTTCGAGGGGCCGGTGGACATTCAAGAGGTTCGCGAAGCACTGGCTCAAGCCTTCACCGAAGAGGGAAAGCCGGGTAACCCGATCGTTCAAACGAAGGATTCGGATGCGAAAATCCGGGTCATGACGAACTACCTCATCAATTCCTTGGACGAAAACCAAGACGAAATGATCGAGGCGGCTTTGGCCAATGGTTTGGCTCCCCTTGGAACGGCGTTCACTGTGGACGAATACAACAAGGTGGACTCCACGATTTCGGACGACTTCCGGAGCGGAGCGCGCAACGCGACCATCTTCTCCTTGCTCATCATCTTCTTGTACATCTTCATCCGCTTCCGCAAATGGCAGTATGGGTTGGGGGCTTTGGTGGCGATGGTGCACGACGTGCTCATTGTACTCGGCTTCTTCAGCATCTTTGCTGGCGTTCTGCCGTTCACCATGGAGATTGACCAAGCCTTCATTGCAGCCATCTTGACGGTCATCGGTTATTCGATCAACGATACCGTGGTGGTGTTCGACCGGATCCGGGAATACGTGGGCCTCTACGGAAACAAGCACCGCGACGAGGACACGATGAACATGGCGTTGAACAGCACCTTGAGCCGGACCATCAACACGTCACTCT
>CBFHLY010000045.1:0-15624 GCA_965656785.1 uncultured Flavobacteriales bacterium | reverse complement strand
GTGTGAAGTGTAACCCCCTTGAGCGGTTGCAAATCAACGAGTTGCACTGATTAGGTTCGAGAGTCGGTCTCTCCGCTTTCGAGAGTGGGAGAGACGAACGGGAGTAAAAGATTGGCGAGTCCATTTCCCGGTCTCTCCGCTATGCGGTGCGGAGAGATTGAGCTTGGCTTCATTGACCATGGTTTCCAAGGAGACACAAATTGTCAGTATTTGCAACAACTCATTGACATTCTGCGATTTGAGAATCCGAGCAATTTCTCAGGGTGAAATGCAGTTTAACTGCATGGTACCTGTACGATGCGCTCCTCTGTAATATTTGCACGATCCAATATAGAATGCTATGTAGTCGCCAGATAACCAATATTTTGCACTTGGTTGGATTCGAATCCTGCACTTTTGAGAAATTCCAAAATCGCTGTGAACCCTAGCGAATTTCGGTGCATCTTAGCGAAGATTCCTCGTAAAACGCGGGATCCATACTGTAACCCAAGTGTGAACTGTAACCCCCTTGGGGCGTTGAAGTTCAGAGAGTTACGCTGATTAGGTTCGAGAGGAGGGGCTCTCCGCTGGGCTCATTTATCGTGCGCTTGTCGCCAGCATTCTAGGGTGAGATGCGGGCCGGGCGGGGCGAGCGGATGAGAAATTGTGACGCTGTGGGGATTCAGAATGCCCGGATTCACCAGGTGAAAGAAGGGAAGTTCAATAGGCCGGTGTTGGAAACCAGGCCCTGACCTTGTGTTCGATGGGGAAGGGGGCTTCCCGGGATTAAACACCGTCGAACGGCATGGCTCCTGTACCAGGAGCCAGCTGGGTATTGCACGAGTAAATTGGGTGTGCTGTCGAGCTGTTGAACAACCTGATTTTTTAGTACGGGTTCGGTTCGCATCTCGGTCTCGCCGCTCTTCAAATGGGAGGGGGGCTCCGTTCTGTTTCAGATGAACGGCCTCGTTAGGGGAGGGCTTCAAGCCATGCGTTCAAGAACCCAGTCCTTGATTTGTGCGTCGGCTGAGATGTCCAGGGCTTGACGGATGCGGCTTCGCATGTTGTAGATGTGGGATACGCTGCAATTCAATATCCTCGCGATTTCTTTGGCCTCAAAATCCATGACGATGTACTCCAGGATCTCCTTTTCATTTTTCTTCAGAACATTTGAGCGGTCCACCTTCGCCCAATTGACATCTCGCACTGAAGCGGTGTCGTTTACTGCATTCACGTTCAACTTTTTCAATACGAGAAGCGCATCGGATACGCGCTTTCCATAAGTGATGGCATCTCCTAAAATACGGACGTCATTGGGCGTCAATGGCATAACAGGCTGCTGCTCTTGGTCTTCTTTGAATGCTAAAACCGAGTTCAATTCTGCTTTGAGTCGACTTTTCCGCATCCGCACCAGCAGGAGGGTGGTGACCAAGGCAATCACAGCGGTGGATAGCATGAGTAGAAACAGGTGCTGCCAGGAAGAATTTTTGGACTTGCTTCGTGCGAGTTCGGTAAGGACGCGGTCCAATTCTTGTTCATGATCAGCTTCGGCAGCTCGCTTGTTCAGCGCCAAACGGATGAACCGTTCTTCGTTTGCAACAAATTCATCCCAAAGTTTGATGAATTGCTCTTCGGTGACATCGGGCGAGAGCAATTCAGCATAGGGCGACTCCTTTTGTTGAAGCGAGGCAAATATCCCTTTCTCTTCGTTTGCCTTCAACCGCTGGAAGTAAACGAAATCCCTCGAAAGGAGGGCTTGTGATAGGATTTCGTTGACGGATCGCTTGGGCAGGTCTTCGAACGGAATCGTACGGAGGTGCTTGTTCCAAATCACGTCACATGCAGATTGCCGGAACAACGATTTGTTCGCTAGTAGCGTGTTGATCGAAAAAATCGCATTCCAATAGGGCGTGAATCCGGTGGTGTCTGTGCTCGCTAGAATGTGAAGCGCTTTTTGTGGTTCAAAATTGGAGTTGTACAAGCCAGCCAAGTTGATTTGCAGGTGCTGGTACATGGATTTATCGCGAAAGGGCTGAGACGATTCGGCTTTTTTTAGAAGGTGTTCTGCGTTGACGATGGCTGAGTCGATGTTTCCAAGCGCATTGTGAGCTGCGATCAAATTGAAATGCGCAGTGATTCCTAACCACGCGTCCGTGGGGTTGTTGATGACCTTCCAATAAGCTGCCAATGCTGTGTCAAATTCGCCGTGCTCGTGGTATGCATTCGCGAGGATGAGTTGAACGGCAACGTTGGAGGAGGGGCAATGTTGCGAATCGTCTTCGAGGATGCTCGGGTAAAAGTTGCTGTTTAAGGGGAGCATCCACGTGAGGGCAATCAAGGCTTTGGCAGCATTCAATTGCTCACATTGCTCATCAGAAACATCGGTGAGGTTGGACAGCCGGAGGTAAGTGGATTCCGCTTGCTGCAAAAGACTCGGAGTCAATTCGACTGTTCGGTCGATGTAGACATCGTTGATGATGTCCGCAGGAAGGGGGGCTTGTAAGAAGCTGGAGCTCGGGCATACTAGGAAGAGGACAAGTCCCATGCCCCATTTGAATCTCGTCGCTAGTTGGGTTCTCCAATTCATACCCTAAGGTACTGCCGCATTGATTGCAAAGGGTGTGATACGCATGTACTCTCATGTCATCCCGCATACTCAGGTAGATACTTGTGCGCTGTGAATCAATGGGGTGGTGTGCTGTAATCCAAATTCATATGCGATGGAACCTTTTGAGTGGAAATGAGTGACAAGGATGCTGAAGGATTCGCATGTCATTGTTGTTGCGCTGTAAAAAGTGGATTTTTGGTCTTGTATAATAATCGATAAATCTCGGTATGACGTCCTTAATCAAGGAATGTAGACCACGAAAGAACGCCGCGTTACTGGGAAAAAATGCAGAACCAATGAAACAACTCATTGACTTATTCAGAACGGACCAAAGCATGCCGTCGCCACCTCGGTGTTTCAACGCGCTGGTGCTGAGGGGAAGCATGGGACACCTCTCGGGGCCATTGGCCTCCTGTTTGGCTGCGATTCAACGACAAGCGCCTGCTCCGCTGTTGAGGCGTTTCAGCACCTTGGTAGCGATTGTAACTGCCGCGTGGTCTGTTGGGCAGGCACAGACCGACCCGAAGGTTATTTTCCAGAGTTCGCAGAATGGAAAAAACATGGCGCAAACGAATTTTTGGCGTTTGGGTGAATTGTGTGATTCGCTTCAGCAAGCTTTGGCTTTGCCTGAAAGGCAGGTAGTGCCATTACGAATTCAGGGGTCAAAAAACATGCGTCGGTTGGATGATCGTGCACTTCGGGTGACCCTGACTGAAATGTTTGAAAAGCTCAGTTTGGATTTGACCTTGCCCAATCGATTCACCCCACGAAATGCAAACGCCATTTTCATTGCGATCTTGGAAGCAGCAGCCATCTCGCCTCCAACCGTCTTGACGCTACAAGCCGAAGATGTGGATGCGGCCATGGCCACGCTTTTTGGTATCATCACTGATGACGGCCGTCAACAGCTTGAACATTGGGGATTTAAGTTTGGAACGGACTCATCGCTTACGGACTCCATACACGTGGACTTCGGTGCCTACCAATCGTTTTTAGACACTTCTGCCTTGGATACAGGTGCGTTTTCGTTTGAGAAAACAGCACTTGCTCGGTATACGACTTACTATTACTCTGCTTGGGGCGAGAACATCCACGGCATCGCACACGGAGACACACTCTCGTTCAGGACACTTCCGGAGTTGGCGACGGGTTTGACGATTTCCGCTTCGAACATCTCCACCAACACGGCAGATTTGTCGTTGTCCTTAACGGATGACGGTGGCCAGGGGCCGGACAGTGTCGTTTTTTGGTGGGATGACGCGTTGTTTTCGCTGGATGATTTTGACGGAGACAGCTTGGTTTCGACGAGCAGCGCTGACCCTTTTGAGGCCACCTTAACCGACTTGAATCGCTTCACGAAATTTTACTACACGGGCTATGCGGCAAATTTGGCAGGGCCTGCTTTCGTGCAACCACTTGATTCGTTTGTTACAATGCCTGAAATCCCGGAAGTGGCGCTTGCTTGGGATGCGGCATCACTCGAATTGATTGGGACAATATCGGATTTGGGCGGTGATTTCGGTGCGCCGATTCCGGATTCGACGTTCGTCCTTATTGGGACTGTGGCGGATTTGAGCGATGCGGATACCCTTTTGACCACCTACTCAGCGATCGACAGCACATTCAGCGCGGAAATGTCAACCCTTGCGCTGGGTGAGCGGTATCACGCTGCCGGATATGCTGCGAACGCTGCTGGGCACGGCTCAAGTGACACCCTGAGTTTTGCAACTTTGGTCGGGACGACCACCTTGGACTCCGTGTGGGGCCTTTCTGCGGAAACTGCCGTCCTCGCGGCTTCATTTGATTTTGGAGGAGAAGCGCCTCAGGAGGTGGGCATAAAATGGGGCACATCAGTTGACTTGAGCGATGCAACTGACAGCCTCGTCACCATGGCAGCAGACAGTACGATTCAGTTATCGCTTGCAGGTTTGATGCCTTCCACCACCTATTACTTCACGGCATTTGCAGCGAATTCCGAAGGCACTTCGTGGGGTGACACCGTGAGCTTTGAGACGAAGATTCCATTAACGAATTTGAACATCCAGGAAGCTGTCGATGCCTGGTGCGCAGACTCTGTCGTTGCTGAGGTTTCATATGGTCACATTTCAGACTGGGTGGTCTCCCATGTGACGAGCATGTTCACGTTGTTCAAAGACAAGTCCGACTTCAATAGTGACATCGGCAATTGGGATGTGAGTTCTGTGGATGACATGAAGGGGATGTTTAAAGGTGCGTCGAGTTTTAATCAGGACATTGGTTTGTGGGATGTTTCAGGCGTTAATGCTATGAGTAATATGTTCGAGGGTGCCGTGAGCTTTGACCAAGATCTGAATGATTGGGATGTGAGTTCCGTGGAGCTTATGGATTTCATGTTCTTAAATTGCGAGAACTTTAACCAATACTTGAATGATTGGGACGTGAGTTCGGTATTTAGTACGATGGGGATGTTTCAAGGTTGTACGGCATTCAATGGGCAAATTTCCAATTGGAATACGGGGGCTGTCACGAGGATGTCAAGCATGTTCTACGGATGCGAGAACTTTAACCAAGATCTGAATGATTGGGATGTGAGTTCGGTGACTAATTTTCAATTGATTTTTGGGGTCACGGATGCGTTCAATGGGGACATCAGTGCATGGGACTTGAGCAATGCAGAAGACATAAGTTTCATGTTTGCCAGCGCAAACGCTTTCAACCGAAACATAGGTTCGTGGAATCTCAGTCAAGTCACGACCACGAGGGGAATGTTCAAAAATGCGGTGAATTTTAATCAGGACATTGGCTCATGGGAAGTTGGGGCGGTGACAGACATGGGAGAAATGTTCTACAACGCCGGGGCATTCAACAGTGAATTGGGCTCATGGGATGTAAGTGGGGTAACCGATTTTACCTGGATGTTCGACAAGGCGTCGACGTTCAATCAAGACATTGGTGCTTGGGACGTGAGCGGGGGGACAACGATGAAAAGTATGTTTCAGGAAGCAGCGGCTTTCAACCAAAACCTCAATGCATGGAATGTGACCGCTGTAACGGATTTTGAGAAGATGTTCTTTCAAGCGGATGCATTCAATGGAGACTTAAGTTCTTGGGATGTAAGCGGGGGAACAACGATGAGCGGTATGTTTCAAGAAGCATTGGCTTTCAACCAAGACATCAGTGCATGGGACGTGAGCTCAGTAGAGAAGTTTAATGCGATGTTCCGTACAGCGGAGGCATTCAACGGAGACTTAAGCGCTTGGAACGTGTCGACAGCGACGACAATGAGTCAAATGTTCTCCCATGCGGACGCCTTCAATGGAGACGTGAGTTCTTGGGATGTGAGTTCTGTAGAGGACATGTCAAATATGTTTCACGCAGCTGTAAGCTTCAATCAAGACTTATCGTCGTGGGACATTTCATCCGTGACAACCATGCGTTCATTTGGATCTTCAGCTGCTTTTTCCGAAGCGAATGTTGACGCCATGTTCGCCGCTTGGTCCGAATTGGAATTGCAGGAGGATGTGGAACTTAGGTTGCCGGGTCACTGCTATGCGGCCGGTACAATCGAGTTTATTGTGAGCAACTTTGGGTGGGCGATTATTTCTAATACAACTTGTGACCCCGCGCCGTCTGCAACAGCGGAAGAAGCGTCGAACATCACGGAGACATCCGCCGATTTGAACGGGATTTTCGCGAACATGAGCGCGGTGAGTGACGCGGGATTCAAGTTTGGTACGGACTCCACTTTGACAGGGGTTTTGCCACAATCTGCGGGCACGACCAGCCCCTTCAGCTTGTCCATGTCTGATTTGACGAGTGGTACATTGTATTACTACAGCGCCTACGCCACTGATGAATTGGGTACGGCTTTTAGCACCACGGTTTCGAGTTTCCGAACCCACGGTTTGCCATCGGCAATCAGTGTCTTAGATTCTGCATGGACGGACACGACGGCCACCCTTACCGGCACATTGGAGTACCCCGCATCACCGGCCTTGACTGCGGCAGGATTTAAGTGGGGCACTACGTCCGACTTGAGCGATGCCATGGATGTGGCTGCGGATGCATTGACGGATACGTTCACCTACTCTTTGACGGCCTCTGGTCCGATCTATTATACGGCGTATGCCACCAACAGCGTGGGGACCGCTTACGGAGATACCTTAGAGATTTTAGGCGAACCGGTATTCAACACAACATCCGCAACCGCGGTGACCTCAACTTCAGCTACCTTAAATGGCACCATTGAACTTGCCGGTCGCCGAACCATATCTGCAACCGGATTCAAGTGGGGTTATGCGCCGGATTTGAGCGATGGTCAAGAAATATCGGGCGATGCACTCTTCGGAGACTTCAGCGCGGATCTTTCGGAATTGTCGACAGCCGGCACCATTTACTTCTCAGCATTTGTCGACAGCGATCTGGAGAAGGCGTTTGGAGATACGTTGAGCCGGTGCTTGATTGCATGTGATCCGGTCGAGTTCGATGGGTATGAATACGCAACAGTAGCCATCGGCTGCGATTGCTGGTTTGCCGAGAACCTCCGCAGCGAGAACTACGCTAATGGCGACGCCATTCCAGGGGATTTGAGCAACACAACGTGGGGGGGCACCACCTCCGGTGCTCAGGCAGTTTACGACAACGATGCAACGAACGTGGAGACGTATGGCCGCCTGTATAACTGGTACGCTGTGGACGAAGAACGGGGATTGTGCCCCAGCGGATGGCACGTGCCCACCGATGAGGAATTCACCGAATTGACCACAGGGCTGGGTGGAGAGTCTGTTGCTGGAAACACTATGAAAGCCTCAGCAACGGATTCACCAAGCTGGGACGGCACGAACAGTTCTGGTTTTTCGGCGTTGCCGGGCGGCCGCCGCATCAACCTTGGGAACTTCAACGGTGTGGGCGGCTACGCCTACTTCTGGAGTTCCTCGCCGAGCGGCTCCAACGCGTGGTTTCGGAGGCTCTTCTCCGATAATGGCCAGGTCGATCGGAACTACAGCGACCAGCGTTACGGAGTCTCCGTGCGTTGTTTGAAGAATGCAAATGCCCCTGTGGTATCCACGAATGCCGCAACGTCTGTAACCGATACAACGGCCACGTTGAATGCCTCAGTCGAGGACAATTGGTTGCCGGTCACTTCGACGGGCTTCAAGTGGGGCTACGCTTCTGATTTGAGCGATGGCGTGGAAGTTGCAGGCGATGCGTTGTCAGGTGATTACTCGGCTGACCTCACGGACTTGGTGACGAATGACTCGCTGTACTTCGTTGCTTATGCGACCAACAGCGTGGGAACCTCCTACGGCGATACGTTGGCGTTCAAGGTTTACTCGGGCCCGTGTCTCAATCAATCATCAGTGAATTATCAGGGCCATGAATACGACCTGGTCGCGATCGGGAATCAATGCTGGTTTGCCGAGAACCTCCGCAATGAGAATTACGCCAATGGCGACGCCATTCCAAGCTTGACCGACGGAGGACAGTGGGGGTCCACACTCTCCGGTGCTCAGGTCATCTACAACAATGATGCAACAAACCTGGAGACTTATGGTCGCCTGTATAACGGACACGCTGTGAACGATGCGCGGGACTTGTGCCCAATCGGATGGCACGTGCCGAGGTATACTGATTTCACCGATTTGACCACAGGGCTGGGTGGAGATGCTGTTGCAGGAAACGCCATGAAAGCCTCGGCAACGGATTCGCCAAGCTGGGACGGCACGAACAGTTCTGGTTTTTCGGCGTTGCCGGGAGGCCAACGCATCGAAAATGGGAACTTCTACTATGGGGGCTACAGCGCCTACTTCTGGAGTTTATCGCCGTTCGGCGCCTCCGCGTGGATTTGGGACCTCTACTCCGGTGGTGGCAATGTCAGTCAGGACTACCTCGACAAACGCAACGGCTTCTCCGTGCGTTGTTTGATGGATGAGCCGAGCGCGCCAGTGGTGAGCACTGTTGAGGCGTCTCCAGTCACCGACACGACCGCTACACTGAACGGAACGGTTGACTTTAATTGGGAATCGATGACTGCGACGGGCTTCAAGTGGGGCTATGAGCCGGACTTGAGCGACGGGGTTGATGTGGTCGGCGACACACTCGCTGGCGACTTCAGCGCGGATTTGACGGGTTTGGTGACGAACGACTCGCTCTACTTTGTAGCCTACGCGACCAATGCATTGGGAACCTCCTACGGCGATACGTTGGCGTTCAAGGTTTGGTCTGACCCGTGTTTCCATCAATCATCGTTGAATTATCAAGGACATGAATACGACCTGGTCGGTATCGGGAATCAATGCTGGTTTGCCGAGAACCTCCGCAACGAGAATTATGCCAATGGCGACGCCATTCCAGGGGATTTGAGTAACGCAGCGTGGGAGGGCACCACCTCCGGTGCTCAGGCGATCTATAGTAATGATGCAACGAACCTTGCGACTTATGGCCGCCTGTATAATGGGTACGCAGTGACTGATGCCCGGGGCTTGTGCCCAAGCGGCTGGCACGTGCCAACGGATGGGGAATACACGCAGTTGAGGGATCATTTGGGAGGGACTTCCGTTGCAGGAGGCCTAATGAAATCCTCTTCGGAAGATTCACCAAGCTGGGACGGCACGAACAGTTCTGGTTTTTCGGCGTTGCCGGGCGGCGGCCGCACCAGCTGGGGAGACTTCAGCAATGTGGGCTCCAAAGCCTTCTTCTGGAGTTCCTCGCCGAACGGCTCCAACTTATTGCTTCGGTGGCTCGACTCCGGTATTGGCAGTGTCAGTGGGAGCATCTTCAACCAACGAAACGGAGTCTCCGTGCGTTGTTTGATGGATGAGCCGAGCGCGCCAGTGGTGAGCACTGTTGAGGCGTCTCCAATCACCGACACGACCGCGACATTGAACGCAACGGTTGACTTTAACTGGGAATCGATGACTGCGACGGGCTTCAAGTGGGGCTATGAGCCGGACTTGAGCGACGGGGTTGATGTGGTCGGCGGCACACTAGCTGGCGACTTCAGCGCGGATTTGACGGGTTTGGTGACGAATGACTCGCTCTACTTTGTAGCCTACGCGACCAATGCATTGGGAACCTCCTACGGCGATACGTTGGCGTTCAAGGTTTGGTCTGACCCGTGTTTCCATCAATCATCGTTGAATTATCAGGGACATGAATACAACCTGGTCGGGATCGGGAATCAATGCTGGTTTGCCGAGAACCTCCGCAACGAGAATTACGCCAATGGCCACGCCATTCCAGGGAATTTGAGCAACGCAGCGTGGCAGGGCGCCACCTCCGGTGCTCAGGCGATCTATGGCAATGACGCAACGAACCTGGAGACTTATGGCCGCCTATATAACATGGCCGCTGTGTTAAATACTAAGGGATTGTGCCCCAACGGATGGCACGTGCCCACTGATGATGAATTCACCGAATTGACCACACTGCTAGGTGGATCTTTTGCTGCCGGCGCATTAAGAGCCTCAGCAACTGATTCGCCAAGTTGGGACGGCTCCAACAGTTCTGGTTTTTCGGCGTTGCCGGGCGGCGCCCGCGACGCCTATGGCTCCTTCATCGACGGGGGCGCTGACGCCTACTTCTGGAGTTCTTCGTTGAACGACTTAAGCGCGGCACAGGCATGGCTTCGGAGGCTCTACTCCGGTAATGACTTCGTCAATCGGTACGCCAACCATGAACGAAGCGGCTTCTCGGTTCGTTGCGTTAAGGATTGACCGCGGGACCGGATGGACCATTTGACTATTTGCCTTCGGGCGAAGCGGCCTCCCTTGTGGAGGCCGCTTTTGTTTACAAAGGTTATATAATCAACCGGACATTGCCCACTAAATTCCGAATGCTAAACAGTGCGGAGAGGCTGTTGAAAACACCATTCATGATTCCTTTCAAAGGAAGCCCGAGTGATGGACATTTCGAACCAAGCTTTGGCAAGGTGCGATTTGAGAAACCGAGCAATTTCTCAGGGTGAAATGCAGTTAAACTGCATTTAACCTCTACGATGTACTCCTCTCTTCCCTTTGCAAGATCCAATCGAGGATACGATCCAGTCGCCAGACAACCCGTACATTGACCTACGTTAGGGTTCGAATCCCGGATTTTTGAGAAATTTCAAAATCGCTGTGAATCCCTGCGAATACAGGTGCATCTTAGCAAGATCCCTCGTAAAACGCGGTATCCAAACTGCAACCCAAGTGTGAACTGTAACTCCTTGGGGTGTTGAATTTCAAGGGGTTACGCTGAATAGTTCGAGAGTCGATCTCTCCGCTCCGCTGACCACTTCAGCATTAGTCAATTTTTCACGCACCTGACAGCTCTCAGTTGGGAGACTTCATCATTGTGTGAGTCAATGTGAATGTGATTTCCCTCACTGATGTGCACTGTATGAATGCTGCCAATGTCATCCATTAGCCAGTAAGTGGATATTTCCCCCTCTGCGACATAACCAAAATTTACATCGAAAATCCCATTTGGAACTCCCCCAAAGCCCCAATAATCACCAGTTTCCTCGCACCAAAAGCCGTTTTTTTTATAACCATTATCAAACGAAGAGTAATAATCTATTTCATAGGCTGAGCTCTCAAACTCGGACAGCATCCAAGGGTGCCAACCTTCCGGACAGAGTTTATTTGTTGGAAATACAAGTTGAACGCCATACAAATACCCTTCAGAGGGGTGGGTGGTGTTCCTGAAACATCCTGAGGATGTGAAATCATCTATACCTGTGACAGCCGCGATGTCCTCGCCATTCAAGGTTCTAGTAGTCCTTAAATCCTGCGCGAAATAACAATCGCCTGCTATTTGCATCACGTCGTAGGTGATTCCTTGCCAATCTACAGGTACACAGTCATCATCTTGAAAGATACATCCCTCATATGGAACACTGTTCCAATTGATTGCAGATTCAGAGTGACACATATCTCCACTGTTTAGTACATAACCATCCGGTACGGCCTCGGGGCATCCCCACGTTTTCAGTCTTTCACTTCCGATCCCGTCACCATCATTATCATAATAGCAGACAACTGGATTAACGCACTCATTGGGGTCGACGCGAAAAGTGCTGCATCCGATGACAACTAATGACATCGTCAAGCATATTGACCAAAGTTGGGGGCTGCCTTGATTTTTCATCAAAAAAAACATTTCATTTTTAACCCCAATAAGGTCGGGACAATTGGGGCATAAGCCGTTGCAAAATTCGCATCAAGTGGGCCTATGAGTCGTTGTTCTGAACCGACAGGCGGTACATAAACTACGTCATGGCTCCAAGTTACAGGACGGATGTCCCAAGAAGTAAAGGAATGCGTCAAATCAATTTGCACACCGAATTTTTGGCTGAACCCGAACTCAAACTCCATGCGGGTGGAAACAAACGGATCGGAAAAATCATTTTCCACTACCAATGGCCCCATCCCCATAGAAAAACGACTCAACTCAGGCCTGTAATCGATCGAAATCAATTGTGGACCAATTCTCTCAGCTAGGATCTTTAATTTAACATCACGCCCTCCTCGCAAAGACTTGGCGAAACCAACATAAGCCTGCGACCGATTCTTGGGGGTTAAAAATTCATTTTCAAGAACACCACCTTTTTGCTGCAAGGAGGTAGATAGGGTGAAATTAGCGCCCATCCTAAGTCCCCTGTTCGAACGTATCATTATATCCGCATTGAATCCAGCTAAAACACCACGTTCGAGACTGACCAAAATTCCTGAATAGCCTGGCCAGTTCCAATAAATTGGAGGAGAATCAAAATGGTCATAAAGCACTCCTTGATGATCAACGTTCCATTGTTGATGAATCAATCCTATCGGCGCTGTAATTTCGAAATGAGACAACTGATGCTTTCCAAAGTCAAATCTTAGCCCTGCCTGGGCGAATGTCGCTCGCTCATATTGCAGGTTGTCATATAAGAACATAATAACACCATCCCCAGACTGGGAATTCAAGGCATCGGCATTGAGCATCGACTTCCATTGGTGCTCGAAGGGAGAGGGTTCTCTCCAATCGTGCCCGACCGATGCGAATCCATGTATGTTTTTTTTCGTCAAAAAGTCCACGTTCAATAGAATTGCCGGTCGAAGGCCAAACTTTGATGTCGCGCTCACACGCCCACTCATGGTTACCTCCGCATGCCCAAACCGCCTGAGTAATTCACCTCCCAAGGAGGCTCGTCTATTGATTGCATCTGATATAAATGGCGGCCCGCTCCATTCAGGGTATTGGCGACGCACACCAGAAAAAAACTGGATATCTGTTTCCCTGTAGGTTGAACAATAGCCCAACTGCCATCTGTCCCATCCAGCATTACGCTTTGTTTCACGTGTCAAAATCAAACTAGAGTTAGGCAATCCCGAGGGCAGCCTTATGTCAGCATGCTGCTGGGTAATGCGCTGATACCAACGCGATTGGTCTGATTTAAGCACTATGGACCAGGCCCCATTTGACGTGTTGAATTCCACCTTTAACGCTGCGTGTATCGACTGTTCTATCTGTGCTGCGGCGTCAAATGGAACTGGCTCATCAACAGGAAGGAGTGTGATAATCAATTCATCATAGATTTGTGCTTGCGGAACCACCGAATCGATCAAATAAGCCAGTGGCCTGAATGAGTCGTTGTAGTAGAGCTCTTGCTTTTCCTTATGATTGAAGTGCGTGTAAAGTGAGGCCGATTGGTTCAAGGCAATTCGGCCCGAGATACGCAAACTTTCCGAGACTTCACCACCTGCAGCTGCGTATAAGTTCAACACCTCGTAATCAGGTTGCCCCCATGGCACAAACTCCCCCCAGATTGGCTTTAACCGCTGGCTACCCGCTTGCCCAGACACCTGCCAAACAAAGGAGTTATGCGCACCCGAGGACTCTAGTTGGGCACCGAAAAGGCTCGATGAATTGCTTGAAAAGATGAATTGCGTCGAATCCGAGGGCACCCCAGTGTCCTCCTTTACCTTCTTTGACCTGTTTTCGATTTGCACTTGCCCTGTGAGCAGGTATTGCCCATCAAGCACACTCCGCGTTGGGTGCCAATTGCGATTATTAAGGAAGGGATTACTCAAGACCAAATTCATAACCGGCAGGGGAACGCTGCCCCATTCGTCCACAATTCCGGAATATTTCGAGTTAAACCCAAGCGGCTCCGTGGTTTGATAGCCGAACACACCAATAGATCGTTCTGGTAGGAGTTGTGCAAAAGGCTGATGCCAACACAAGATCAGAACCATAAAGGCTATCATTCGATTCATAGAATTGTGATTTGGTGCTTGCTGCCGTCTGAGCAAGTGACTATGTACATACCAGGTGACAACCCTTCTACAGTACGGAGAGATCGTGCTTGTCATCATTGACTATTGCTTTCAAAGGAAACACATTTAATCGTAAGTCCCAACAAACCATTGACTTTGTGCGAGTTGAGAATGCGAGCAATTTCTCAGGGTGAAATGCAGTTTAACTGCATGGTACCTGTACGATGCGCTACTCTGTGCCAATTGCACGATCCAATCGAAGGTGCTATCTAGTGGCTTGACAACTAGCGTGTTGCCTGGTTTGGGTTCGATTCCTGCACTTTCGAGAAATTCCAGAATTGCGGTGAATCCTAGCGAATTTCGGTGCATCTTAGCGAAGATTCCTCGTAAAACGCGGTATCCAAACTGTAACCCAAGTGTGAACTGTAACCCCCTTGGGGTGTTGAGGTTCAAAGAGTTACGCTGATTAGGTTCGAGAGCCGGTCTCTCCTCTTGTTAAAGTGCACGGCGGTGAAGCGGACGGCCGTTAAGAAGGCGCCGGTCCCTGAGTTTTCGGATTTCGCGCTCAATTCTGTCGAGCTGCTTTTTGAGGTTTTTGAATGCTTCGCTGTCGAGGTGTACAAACTCCATGGCTGTCATTTTTTTGAGTTGGGCCAAATGCAATTGCAATGGTCAGACAGCGCTCCGAGACCATTTATTGAGTAATCATTACTAAAGGATTTTTAGCCCCTATCGCGCACCTCCTGCCGAGCAAGCAGCGCCCCCCTCAGGCGGTCGATTGCCTTGACTGGTCCGGCTTTCCGGTTCATGAGCTGGTTCAAGGTTTGGTCCAAATGCGGCACCGATCCCCCCAATTTCTGCACGAGTTCCTTTATTCGCTCCTGCTGGGTGGTCTGCGGGGAGAAGAGCAAGAACCCGGATGCGTCCAATGCCAACGCCAATTCCACGGCATCGGTGGTCGTTCCTTTCCATTGAAACCCGAGTTCAGCGCTGTCCTCTGCGCTCTTGAAGTAGTCCGGCGCCACGATGCCTGCTGCAATCAACCCGCCCACCCCATCTCTCATCGCTTTCCACCGTTGAAAGGCTCCCGTTTGAGCGTCAAAGAACAGGGTGACTTTGGCTTTCACTTGTTCGAGCACCTCGGGTTCTCGCTCCACGATTCGCCAGTTCCCGGTGAACAGCCGCTCGTGGAGCACCGCCTTTGATCGGTGTTTTAAGGTGCTGTCCAAGTCGGCCAGTTCCAACGCCACTTCGATCGACCACTTCCCTCGGGTCTCCATCAAATCCAGTTTTACCGCATTCAAGAGCTCGTCCAGAGAGGCCATGTAGTCACCGATGGACTGGTGGCCATTGAAGCTGAAGAGCACCCCATGGTTGAGTTCTGGTGGCAGCAACTTGCGCCGACCATTGCCAGAGAGGTCCATCTTGCACGTTCTCAGCGCCTGGGCCAATAAGTATTCGCTGGGTGTCATCTGTGATTCGCATGAGCACGTCCAGCGTTTTACTACCTTTTCGATGGTCAAGTTTCGCAAAAACCGATTATTGAATCTATGTGTCAGTGATTCTTTTGCTTTTTCACGTTTATTAGCGTTTAATGGAGTTGAATCCGGCATAAGACACGGAGCGCGCATTCCTCTTCCCACCACAGTCAACGGTAGATCGAGGTGTTCTCGAAAACTGCTCGTTATTCGCGAGTTTTCACAAACAGCGTGTATATTGTTGCCCAAACTGTAACCCCGAAAGGGCTCAAAACGAAAAAAGCCGCGACTGGCGCAGCTTTCTTCGGTTTAGGTTCGAGAGTGGGAGAGGTGAGGCCAA
>CBFHLY010000044.1:0-15956 GCA_965656785.1 uncultured Flavobacteriales bacterium | reverse complement strand
CCGCTCTGGGAGCCGCAATCGTCGTCGATGCACGAGGAAACCGTCCATTTCAAGTGTTCCCCACTGCGGAAGCGTCGTTGCAGGTTCTGAAAGGAATCATGGTGCCGTATGCCCGCATCGGTGGAGACGTTGAGAACAACCGGTTGACCACCGTGCTGGCAGACAATCCGTATGCAAACCCGGAGCTGGAGTTGCAGAACACCTACCGCCGTTTCGACTTCCGAGCGGGCTTGCGGGGGCACGTCACCTCCCATTTCCATTACCACGCACGGTTCTCGGTGGAGCACTTTGAGCAATACCTCTACTTTGTGAACGATTCGAACGCAATTGGGGGATCGCAATTTGCAGCCCTCTACGATACGTTGACCGTTTCTACGCTCGGAGGGGATGCCCGCCTGATGATTTCCGATGAATTCACCGTGTTCGGCGGGGTGGATTTGAAGACCTATGCGACGCGCGGCCAAATCGCTGCTTGGAATTTGCCCAACATGGTGTGGCGCGCTGGGCTCCATTACAACTGGCATGACAAATTCACGGTGGATGCCAACGTGGAGGTCGTCGGAGCGCGCAATGCGGCTTCCCTCTCAGAGGACGCAACAGGTGCGGGCGTTGACTTAGGTGCGGCAGGGTTGGGTGCCCAGCGGGATTTGCCGGCATTTGTGGACGCCAACCTCAAATTGGAGTACCTTTACAACAAGCGCATGAGCGCGTGGATTACCTGCTCCAACTTGGTGGGAAGTCGGTACCAAATATGGAACAATTACCCGGTCCAAGGCTTCCTGGCGCGATTCGGAGCGACCTACGCATTCTAAGGTGTGGAAAGGTGGGGTTTTCTGTGGATAAATACCCCCCTGTTTTCGCTCCAAATCCCCCAATCGTTGCGGCTTTCCGCGTATTTTCGTTAGTCGAGTGCCGTGCGTTAGTGATGCGGCATCAGGACGAAGCAGAAAGACATGTCGGAAGAGCATCCTATGGACCCAGTCCAGAATCCAGATAACGCCCCCAAAGGCGCGAATTACAACGCCAGCAACATCCAAGCCCTCGAAGGCATGGAACACGTGCGCATGCGCCCATCGATGTACATCGGGGACGTGGGGGTACGTGGCTTGCACCATTTGGTCTACGAAGTCGTGGACAACTCCATCGACGAGGCGCTTGCAGGTCACTGCGACTACATCACGGTCACCATCACGGAAACCAATGGAATCCGAGTAACAGACAACGGTCGCGGCATTCCCGTGGACATCCACGAGAAAGAAGGCGTGTCTGCATTGCAAGTGGTCATGACGAAGATCGGGGCCGGCGGTAAATTCGACAAAGATTCCTACAAGGTCTCTGGCGGTTTGCACGGGGTCGGGGTTTCTTGCGTGAACGCACTTTCTGTATCGTTGCGGGCGGAGGTCCACCGCGATGGAAAAGCCTACGAGCAGCATTACTCACGCGGGAAGGCCACCGCTCAGGTAGCCGAGATTGGAACGGCGGATGACCGCGGCACCACGGTGGAATTCCAGCCCGACCACGAAATCTTCGAAACGCTCACCTACAGCTACGACACGTTGGCTGACCGGATGCGCGAATTGGCCTTTTTGAACAAGGGCATTACGATTCAATTGACGGACGAACGCACGCTCGTTCAACCCGAAGAAAACGGACCGGAGATCTACAAGCAAGAAGTCTTCCATTCCGATGAAGGGCTTCGTGATTTCGTTACCTACTTGGAGAGCAACCGGGAACCCCTCATCGCCGAGGTCATCCACATGGAAGGAGAACGCAACGGGATTCCCGTTGAAGTCGCCATGACGTACAACACCTCCTTCTCTGAGAACCTCTTTTCGTATGTGAACAACATCAATACCCACGAAGGGGGAACGCACTTGACGGGATTCCGACGTGGATTGACATTGACCTTGAAGAAGTATGCGGAAACGTCGGGAATGCTCGACAAATTGAAGTTTGACATCTCCGCTGATGACTTCCGGGAAGGGCTGACGGCGGTCGTGAGCGTCAAAGTGGCAGAACCCCAGTTCCAAGGCCAAACCAAAACCAAACTGGGCAACGCTGAAGTCAGCGCGCCCGTCGGTCAGGCCGTAAGCGAAATGCTGGAGGCGTACTTGGAAGAACACCCGAATGACGCGCGTTCCATCGTGCAGAAGGTCATCCTTGCCGCGCAAGCTCGCCACGCCGCCCGCAAAGCACGCGAAATGGTTCAGCGCAAGACGGTCATGAGCGGCTCAGGACTCCCCGGCAAGCTCGCGGACTGTGCTGAAAAAGACCCCGCACAGTGCGAATTGTTCTTGGTGGAGGGTGACTCAGCAGGAGGAACCGCGAAACAGGGACGCGACCGTCACTTCCAGGCCATCATGCCCCTTCGAGGCAAAATCCTGAACGTGGAAAAGGCCATGCAGCACAAGATTTTCGACAACGAAGAAATCAAGAACATTTACACGGCGCTGGGCGTTTCGCTCGGCACGGAGGAAGATGAGCGAGCCCTGAACTTGAGCAAATTGCGGTACCACAAGGTGGTCATCATGTGTGACGCTGACGTGGACGGCAGCCACATCGAGACGCTGATTTTGACTTTCTTCTTCCGCCACATGAAGGAGCTCATTGAAAGCGGCTATGTGTACATCGCCACCCCCCCACTCTATTTGGTGAAAAAGGGATCGCGATCCGCCTACTGCTGGAACGATGAAGAACGGGATGCCATGATCGAGCAACTCCGCGGCTCCACAGGCTCGGACGCGGGCATCGGCGTTCAGCGGTACAAGGGTCTCGGAGAAATGAACGCGGCGCAACTTTGGGACACGACCCTCAATCCGGAGAACCGAACCTTGCGTCAAGTGACCATCGAAAACGCGGCAGCATCGGACCAAGTCTTCTCCATGCTCATGGGCGATGAAGTGCCACCGCGCCGCGCTTTCATCGAAGAGAATGCCAAATACGCCAACATCGACGCGTGATCGCACACGATTACCGAATTGATGGCATGACCTGCGGGCATTGCGTGGCGCGCGCGAAGTCGGCATTGGAAGCCATCCCTGGTGTTGAATCTGCGGCGGTTCAACTGGAGGAGCCACAGGCGGTGCTGCGTTTCACCGGCGAGGCGGTTTCGTTGGAACAGCTTCAGACAGCCTTGGACGCGCATGGGTATTCGATTTCGGAGCCCGCGCCACCCGCTCGACCAGGAAAGTGGTCCGAAAAGGTGGTTTGGGTCACGGGGGCAAGCAGTGGAATCGGCCGAGCAACCGCACTCGAATTTGCGCGTCAAGGAGCTCGGGTGATCTTGTCGGCCCGGCGGATCTCGGTCCTGAATGAGGTCATCCAAGGAGCGGATTCCTCTTGGCGCGCTGATATGAAACCCGTGGGAATCGATTTGGCGGATTCCGATGCCATGACCGATCGGGTGAACGAAGCCTTGGCTTGTTTCGGGCGCATCGATGCCGTCGTGCACTGTGGCGGCATCAGCCAGCGGAGCCTGGCGAAGGACACCGCCCTGGAAGTCGACCGCCGGGTAATGGAAATCGATTACTTCGGAACGGTCGCCTTGACCAAAGCCGTACTTCCGCTTTTTCTTAAACAAGGAGGCGGTCAGTTCGTGGTGGTGACGAGCCTCATGGGGCTGTTCTCCTCCCCCTTGCGCTCAGGGTATTGCGGAGCGAAGCACGCGCTGCACGGTTTCTTTGAATCCCTTCGCGCTGAAGTGTACGATGCGGGCGTCCGCATCACCATGGTTTGCCCGGGATTCATTCGCACCGAGATTTCCCTGAACGCGGTGGTGGGCGATGGGTCAAAACAAGGCACGATGGACGAAAAAACCGGAAAAGGACTCACTCCCGAAGCGTGTGCTGAGCAACTCGTCGGAGCCGCTGAGAAGCAGCGACCGGAAGTGCTCATCGGCCGTTCGGAAGTCTTCGCCGCTTACCTCAAGCGGTTCCTCCCCAATGTGCTGAGGCGCATCATGCGCAGGGCGGCCGTGACCTGAATTCAGGCCACGTATTCTCGCCCTTCCACATCGAGCACCCGCGTGCGCTTCTTCAACGTGCGCAGGATGAGGAATACCCCGGCCGCACTGGCTGTCAAGACCGTCCAATGGTCGGATAACCCGGCAGTTCCCTCCACGCGGTAAAGGTGCAGCGCATCGATGAGCGCAAAGCTGACAAACACTGCGAAGAACCCATTGTACTCCCGCTTGAAAACGTTCTTCAACGAAAAGCGCACGCCCGGGGAAACCCAACCGCTGAATTTGGGAAAAAAGGCTGGAGTCGACTCCGACCACTTCAGGTAAACCTCCCCAAATTTCCTCCGCAAAAACGCCTCCTCGGCGAACATGATGCGCTCGTAATACACCCAAAAAAGCAAGGTCACAACGAGCGTAAACCACTGGTTTCCAACAAAAATAACGATGCCAATCCACATGAAGTAATTCCCGAGGTACAAGGGATGGCGAACCATTCCGTAGATCCCCCGAGTATTCAAGGATTCCGCAACCTGCCCTTCGCTCGTGTTCCGGCCCGAGGTTCCCCTCGGAGTGTAGCCGATCGTAATGGCTCGGATGAGCAAACCGAAAAAGCTCACGCCCAAACACGCCGCCCACCAACCCGTCGCTTGGAAATCAGGCGATGCGCCGTCTTGGAACCACAAAGCCACCGGAACGGCCAACGCGTACAAAACCAGCGGAAGGAAACTCCGCCAACGGAACAGCAAGTTTCCGCTTTTTTCCATGGATTCAATCAGCGCCATTTCCTTCGTATTGGGGTTGGTTCCACTTTTTAATGGCCTCATCGCCGTTTAAGCCGCTCAGGACTTCCGATTCCAATCCGTCGGAAAGGCCCAACTTCACGTCCACCCTTTCGTACTGATCCGCAGCGACTTCCACGTCCACGAAAGGACTGCCGTCGTCAAATTGGAGGAGGGACTCGTTGATTTTCAGGACATCAAGGCGCTCTTCCAGCACCACTTCCGCGGTGGCCGAATACCCCGCGCGGAGGAATTCGCCGGGCTCCAACCGAACGGCAGCCTTGATTTCGAATTGGATTGCCCCGCCGTCTTTGATGCCTTTGGGGCTGATGTACTCCAAGTCCGCTCGGTAATCCTCCCCTTCTAACGCACCGATGGTCAGGATGAGCTCCATGCCCGGTTTCAATTTTTCGACTTCGCCTTCATCGATTTGTCCCACGAACAGGAGGTCGCTCATGTCGGCAACGCTCGCAATGGTCGTTCCCTCGTTGAAGTTGTTGGCCTCGATGACGCTGTTCCCCTTGCGCACCGGAACGTCGAGCACCATGCCGGAGATGGTGGATGTGATGAGCGTATTCGAGGTTCGGCCGGAACGGGAAGCCACGCCGTCTTGAATGATCCGGAGGTTATCCTCCGCGGCGAGGACCTCCTCTTCTGCTTGGCGGCGCTGCGTGGCAAAGGGTTGGAAAGCCGCTTCGGACAAAACGCCATCGGCGAGCAATGACTCGTTGCGTTCGTAGCTCATGGTCGCGTCCTCGAGGCCAATCCGGGCTCTTTGCAGCCGCGCTTCGGCCGCCGACAACGCCCCCATGTCCGGAACGACCATCACCTCGGCCAGCACATCCCCCGCACGCACCGTGTCGCCTGCCTCCACCCGAACGGAGCGAACGATGCCTGAGATTTGCGGCTTGATGAGGATTTCCTGCCGGGGTTGAATGCTCCCGGAGGCCATGGTGAGCAGCCGGATGTCACCGCGCTCGGGAGACGCTGTGGCGTAGGTGGCCTTCGGTGCTTCTTCTTTGGCCTTCAGGAAAAACAAGGTGTAGATGCCTCCGGCCAAAACCGCGAGCGCAAACACTACCAATGCGATGATCCTTCCTTTTTTCATTCCGATCTGATTGCCTCCACAGGCCGAATGGCAACGGCCCGCAAAGCTGGTAAAATTCCTGCAAAAACTCCCATCACCAACAACACCCCCAACGAAAGGAGTACCACGTTCAGGGAAACCTCGGGGTTGCGGAAGCTTCCCGAGTCTCCCATCCCCGCAAGGAAACGATTCAATCCCTCCAAGGTCCCCACGCCCGCCACCATGCCCGTGAGGCCCGATAGCGCCGTCAGGAGCAACGTCTCTCCGATGATTTGGCGCACCACGGTGGCGGGTGTTGCGCCCAATGCCCGGCGGATGCCGAGCTCCTGGGTGCGTTCCTTTACCGTGATGAGCATGATGTTCACAATGCCGATTGCCCCCGCAAACAATGCCAGCCCCCCGAACACGAACGACACGATGCGAAACGCCCCGAACACCGTCTCCATTTCCTCGAAGTCGTCCGCCGTCGTCCAATACCCGAACGCCCGTTGATCGTCGGGGTGGACGTGCAAGCGCCGCTTCAGCAAGGTCATCACCTCCGCGGCAGCCGAATCGGCGTGCACGGATTCGTCGAACATCAGGCTGAGCCAACCGATTTGGTCGCCCATGTGGAACGCTCGATTGAACGTGGTGAACGGGATGAAAATGCTCTGCTCGGACTCGTCGGCGTCGTCTCCGGTGAGCGGCGAGCCGTAAACGCCAACCACCGTGAAGAAGACGCCGGAAATTTCGAGCCGTTCGCCGATGATGCGCTCGCCTGGGGCGAACAGGAGTTCCGCCACGCGCTCGCCGATGACCGCCACCTTCCGAAGTTCATCGAGATCGGCTTGATTCAAGTAGCGGCCTTCCCGGATGATGAGCGGCTCCATCTCGATGAACTCAGGCACGTCGCCGTAGACGTTGAACGCACCGGTGCGTAAGCCGCGGCTGACGTTGTTCGCACCTTGCCAGCCCCCGAGTTGGTTGCGCGGGGCGACGACCTTCATGGTTTGGCTGTTCGCGCGCAGGTAATCGGCGTCGTCCACCGTCATTTCCAGCCAGCGTCCGCGGCGGTAGCCCTCGTAGGGAATGCTCGTGGATTGCGTCCAAAGGTACATGCCGTTGCGTACGAAGCGGGCCAAATCACTGGACACCCCAGCCTCCAAGCCGTTCGACGCCCCGACCGTAATCAGGATCATGAACACGCCCCACCCCACTCCCAGCCCGCTCAGGAAGGTGCGGAAGGGGTTTTGGACGAACACCGCCATCAGCTCGAGCCATGCGTCGCGATCCCACCACCTCATTCTGCTCGCAATGCTTCGACCGGACGGATGCGCACAGCGCGCAAAGCCGGTCCCATTCCACTCAACACGCCCACCACCAACAGCAACCCCAGCGCCGTCAACGACACCGCCAAGTCCACCTGGGGCGCCTTGAAATACTCGTGGTCCACCTGAGGCGCGGCCCACTCCAGCAACCACACGCCTCCCGCCAATCCAGCAAGCCCCGACAGCAGCATCAACGACAAGGCCTCTTGAACGATCAACCCGATGATGCTCGCATTGGTGGCTCCAAGGGCCTTGCGCACCCCGATTTCCTTCGTCCGCTCCTTGACCACGATGGCCATGATGTTCGCCACGGAGACGGCTCCAGCCAGCAGCGTCATCAGGCCGATGGCCCAAATGAACACCCGGATGCCGTCGAAAATGCTGGCATAGCGCCCGTACGCTTCGTTGTTGTTCGAGACGTTCAGGCCGCTTTCGTCCTCGGGGTGGATGGCGAGTCGGTCCTTGAGGAAGCCCGAAACGGTCGCAGTCAGGTCGCGGGATTCGTCGAGGCTTTGGTCGCCGGTGCTGAACACGATTTGGCCCACTTCATCGCCCCAGCCCAAACGCCGCTGCATCGTCGTGAACGGGACGTACACGGCGTTGTTTTCCCAGCGTCCTCCGGGATCTTCGAACGTCCCGATGATGCGGTAGTTCGACCCGAAGATGCTCAACTCGGTGCCGAGGTCCACCCGACCGCCGAACAATTCCCGCAGCACGTTCGCTCCGATGACCGCCACCTTGCGTTCATCGGTCAAATCCCGCTCCGAGAGGAAGCGGCCGCTCGTGAGTTGGGTTTTCTCCAGCTCTTGATAAATCGGATCGACCCCGCGGAGCATGAACTCGCCTTCCTCCCGCGGTCCCGCCATGTTCACGCCCCACATTTGCAAGCGACGACTGGAAGGAAGCGGCTCATTCGTCAAGGCCTGCGCGCCAGCATAATCGCCCGCATCCAAGGCGATGCGCCGGTTCGGCTGGCGGCCGCGATACGGCAACGTCGTGCGGCCTCCACGGATCCAAACCGAATTGATGGCGTCGTCATCGAATTGAGCGGTCACGCCATTCTGCAACCCAAATCCCAGCCCCTGCATCACCACCAGAATGAACATGCCCAGGGCAATCGACAAGCCGGTCAGTCCCGTCCGAAGTGGATTCGACAGCACCGTGTGCGCAATCTCCAACCAAGCGTCCCGATCAAACATGCGCACCCGTTGTTTCCACCTTTCCGTCCCGCAACCGAATGGTCCTGCCGCACGCATCGGCAATTTCCTGTTCGTGGGTGACGATGACGATGGTTTTGCCCTGACGGTGGATGCGCTGAAGCAATGCCATCACCTCTTCGGACGTCACCGAATCCAAGGCTCCGGTCGGTTCATCGGCCAGGATGACTTGGGGGTCGGTGATGAGGGCGCGGGCGATGGCGACGCGTTGCTTTTGCCCTCCGCTCATTTGGCTGGGCAAATGGTCGGCCCAATCCGCGAGCCCCACCTGCCGCAGGTATTCAAGTGCACGGCGCTCCCGCTCCTTGCGCGCAATTTTTTGATAATAAAGGGGAAGCGCAACGTTATCTAACGCCGTTTTGAACGAAATCAAATTGAAGCTTTGAAACACGAATCCGAGGTAGCGGCTGCGGTAACGAGCTGCTTGGCGTTCGCTCAATCCGCTCATGTCCACTCCACCCAAGGTGTATAGCCCCGAATCAAAGCCATCGAGCAGTCCCAACACGTTGAGGAGCGTCGACTTCCCTGAACCCGAAGACCCCATGATGGCCACCAATTCGCCCTCCGCAATGTGCGCGTCGACACCCTTGAGCACCTTCATGGACTGGGCGCCGGACCGGTAAGACTTTTCAATTCCGCGCAGTTCAATCACCGCGCGAAGATAGGCGGTTGACCGGCGTCGGCTTCCGCATTAGCGCATTTTCACAAGTTCTGCCCCGGCGCCTTCGAACAGCCACGACCGCGCCTCCAGCATCAACGGCTGCATGAATGCATCTTCAGAAAGGAACGGAACGCACTCCCGGAAACGGGCCTGCAAATTCGCCAGCCGCGGCGCCATGCCATCGGTTCCCCGCAAATCGCATGCCTGGGCTGCACACATCGCTTCCACCGCAAGCACCTGCTCGGCGTTGTCGAGGATGCGCCAGAGCTTCAGCGCCCCGTTCGCACCCATGCTGACATGATCCTCTTGGCCGTTGCTGCTGTCGATGGTGTCGGCGGCAGCGGGCGTAGTGAGTTGTTTATTCTGCGAAACGAGGCTGGCCGCGGTGTATTGCGGGATCATGTACCCGCTGTTCAGGCCCGGATTCAAGGCCAAAAACGGAGGCAGTCCCTGCCTTCCACTCAGCAACTTGAACACGCGGCGCTCGCTGATGCTCGCCCATTCGTGAGCCGCCAGTCCCATGGCCTCGAATTGCAATGCAAGCGGCTGACCGTGGAAGTTGCCTCCGCTGATGATCTCCCCCGTTTCGGGAAAAACGAGCGGGTTGTCGGTCACGGCATTCAACTCGCGCTCGATGATTGTGCGCGCTGCGGCGACGGCGTCGACCGAGGCCCCGTGAACCTGCGGAACGCAACGGAACGAATACGGATCCTGCACTTGCGTGCGCGGCTCGTCCATTTGGGCGCTGCCTTCGAGCCAGGTCCGAATGCGCTGGGCCACAGCGATTGCACCCGCTTGGTGGCGGACCGCGTGAACGGCCTCGGCGAACGCATCCGAACGGCCATGCCAAGCCTCCAACGACCACGCTGCCACCGCGTCCGCGGCTTCGGCGAACCGTTCAAGTCGCGCCAAGGCCGCTGCGCCATAGGCCAGCATCAATTGGGTGCCGTTGATGAGGGCGAGCCCCTCTTTGGCCCCCAACTCCAACGGCTTCCAACCATACGCAGCCAGCGCATCGCCGGCCGGCACCGCCACCCCATTCACCTTGACCTCACCCTCACCGATGAGCGGAAGCACCAAGTGAGCCAAGGGGGCCAAATCCCCGCTCGCGCCGAGCGAACCCTGTGACGGGACCACGGGCAAAAGCCCGGCATTCAACAGATCGAGCAACCGATCCACCGTTGCGGGCGCCACCCCGCTGTGCCCTTGCGCCAGCGCCTTGACCTTGAGCACCATCATCCGGACGACCACCTCGTCCGGAACATCGGAACCCACGCCGCACGCGTGCGAAACCAAAATGCGGCGTTGAAGCTCCGCAAGTTGCTCATCGGGAACGCGGGTGTGGGCCAAATCCCCAAACCCGGTATTCACTCCATAAATGGCTCGTTCGCTGCCCGCTGCCTTGCTGAGCAAAAAAGCGTGGCACGCCTCCACGGCGCTTCGGGCTTCGCTGGACAGTTCCCAAGCTCCCGGTTCGGAAAGCAGTTGGTCCAAGGTGTGAATGCCCCACCAAGTTCGATCGATTTGCTTCATTTGGCTCGCAAGATACAGCGAGGGATGCGGCTGCGCGTTCCCCGCGAAATCTGACTTAACTTGCGCGCCTAGAATGAAAACCATGCGCAACTTTTTCCTCCTGTCCGCCAGCACGTTGGCCGGGCTTGTTGCGGTCCATTCGGCTACGGCACAAGTCGACTTCGCCGAATTTGACCTCAAAAATGGGCTGCACGTCATCTTGCACGAAGACCACAGCACGCCCATCGTCGCCGTTACGGTCATGTACCACGTGGGTTCAAAAAACGAGAACCCGGAACGCACGGGCATGGCTCACTTTTTCGAGCACCTCCTTTTCGAAGGCAGCGAACACATCGCGCGGGGCGAATTCGATGGCTACGTAGAAGGTGCAGGGGGCGTTTTGAACGCCAACACCACGCAAGACCGCACGTTCTACTACGAATTGTTGCCTTCGAACCAACTCGAACTCGGGTTGTGGTTGGAGTCGGAGCGGATGCTGCATGCGCGCGTCGATGGAACGGGCATCGAGACGCAGCGTGAAGTCGTCAAGGAGGAAAAGCGGCAGCGTTACGACAACCAGCCTTACGGCCAAATGATGCCCACGACCTTCGATCGGGCCTATGCCGAACACCCCTACCGCTGGACGCCCATCGGCTCCCTCGACCACCTGAACGCCGCGTCCTACGAGGAGTTCATGGACTTCTATAAAACGTTTTACGTCCCGAACAATGCCGTCTTGTCGATTGCGGGGGATTTGGACATCAAGGCCACGAAGAAGCTCATCAAGGCGTATTTCGAGGGCATTCCTGCTGGAACGCGCGAAATCCCGCGTCCAACCATCGAAGAACCCATTCGCACCGAGGAGTTGCGCGACACGATCTTCGGCAAGGACGCCCTTCCGATGATCGTTCAGGCCTACCCGGTACCTGCGCAGGGCACCGACGATTACTACGCGGTGGAAATGCTCAATCAGGTGCTGAGCGGCGGGGAATCGAGTCGATTGAACCGCCGGGTCGTCGATGAGGAGCAACTGGCCTTGTTCTGCGGGGCGTTCAACTTCGGGTTGGAAGATCCGGGATTGACGTTTGCGTACGCCATGGCGAGCATGGGCGTGGACCCGGGTGTTGTCGAAGGCGCAATGAACGAAGAAGTGGAGCGGATGCGGGTTGAGCTGATTTCCGATTTGGAAGTGCAGAAGTTGAAAAACCAAATGGAGGCCCAGCTCATCCGCTCGCAACGCAGCATGGCATCCATCGCCGAATCGCTGGCCAACTATCACCTCTACTTCGGCGATGCGAACCTCATCAACACGGAAATCGAGCGCTACCTCGCCGTGACGCCTGAAGACATTCGCAAAGCGGCCCAAACCTACTACGCACCAGAACAACGCGTCACCCTGTACTTCCTGCAAGCCCCAACCGCTGAAACCTCGAAGCAATGAACCGATTGAACACCTTGCGCACCGCGCTCCTCGGGGGCTTTTTGGCCATTGCAGCGGGTTTGGTCGCCCAAATCGACCGATCGAAGGCGCCTGAACCGGGCCCCGCTCCCATCATTGAATTGGGCACGTACGACCTGACGAAGCTCGACAACGGCTTGACGCTGATCGTGGTGGAAAACCACCGCCTCCCGCTCGTTTCTTGGAACTTGACCCTCGACATCGACCCCGTTTTTGAAGGCCGAAAAGCGGGTTATGTGGGCTTGGCGGGATCCCTCATGTCCACAGGTACCGCAACGCGGTCGAAAGCGGAAATCGACGAGTCCATCGACTTCATCGGGGCGAGGATTGGGACGAGTGCCGATGGCGCTTATGCTTCATCGCTCTCCAAGCACACGGATGCCCTGCTCGATGTTTTTGCCGATGTGATCCTGAATCCGGCCTATCCCCAAGAGGAATTGGAAAAGGCGCGCAAGCAAGTCCTCAGTGGCCTGCAAGCCGGCATGACCGACCCGAACAGCATCAGTTCGAACTTGCGCGCGAAGGTGCTGTTCGGCGACAAGCACCCGTACGGCGAAGTCGAAACACCGGCGTCCATTGAAGCCATTGCGCGGGAGGATTTGGTGAACTACCACGCCACGTATTTCCGCCCGAACGTGGCGTACCTGGTGGTCGTGGGAGACATCACGCCGGAAGCGGCACGGGAACAGGTGGAGGCCCGCTTCGGATCGTGGGAACCGGCAGCCATCGAAGACCGGTACCAGCCCATTCCTGCTCGTCCTGAAGGCAATCAAGTGTGTTTCGCAGACCTCCCCGGTTCCGTGCAAAGCGTCCTGCAATTGACGCACGTCGTCGATTTAAAGCCCGGTCATCCGGACGCCATCGCCGTTTCCGTGATGAACAGCATCCTCGGAGGCGGCGCCTTCTCGGGCCGGCTCATGCAGAACCTGCGGGAAGACAAAGCCTTTACGTACGGCGCGCGTTCTGCGATGTCCACGGACCCCGTCGCAGGCCGATTCACGGCATACGCCAACGTCCGCAACGAAGTCACGGACAGTGCCGTGGTCGAATTCCTCTACGAAATTGAACGCATGTCCACGGAATTGGTGGATGGCGAGGACTTGCAGACTACCCTGAACTACATGACGGGCAGCTTTGCGCGCTCGTTGGAACAACCCGAGACCATCGCGCGTTTTGCGCTGAACACGGCGTTGTACGACCTGACGGAGGATTATTATGCCACGTATTTGGAACGGCTCAACGCGGTCACCGCGGAGGATGTTCAGCGCATGGCACTGACCTACTTGCGGCCGAACAACCTGTACATTACGGTGGTGGGCAACCGCGCCGAAGTGGCCTCCACCCTCTCCCGATTCGATGCCGATGGGGAGATCACCTACTACGACGCCTTTGGGGCGGAAGCCAAAGCGCTGGATGCTGCACCAGAAGGCATGACCGCACAAACCATCATCGACCTGTACTACGCTGCGCGAGGTGGCGCAGAGCAGCTCGACGGACTGAAGGGCATTCGGATGACCGGAATCATGGAGCCGGCGCCGGGCATGTCCTTTGAAGTCGTGCGCGAAACCCTTTTTGGCAAAGGAACTCGCCAAGCCGTTTCCATGGCAGGCAATGAAATGATGGCCGAAGTCGTCACGCCCAACGCCGGCATCACCCGTTCTCAAGGGCAACAAGCTCCAATGAGCGGCGCGGAGCTCGCGGATGCGAGCCAGGATCTGTACGCGGCGTACTTGCTTCACTTGCCTGAACTGGGGTTGACCGCAACGCTCGAGGGCATTGACGGAACGAAAACGTCGCCGGAGGTCGTGATGACGGTAGAAGGCGCTGGCGGCAAGAAGGAGCTGCGCTTCGATTTGATGACGGGGCTGTTGGTTTCTGAGCGGTCGACGCGGGAAGGTCCCATGGGATCGGTTCCGGTCACCATCAACTATTCGGACTACCAGGCCGTCAAAGGGCTGCAATTCCCGATGGTCGCCGAGCAAATCGCGGGCGGTCAGTCGATGACCATCCAATACAGCCGCATTGAGCTCGACCCGAAGTTGGACGCGAACGCATTCAAGATCGACTGATGCCAGCAGCGGATGGCCTGCCCCTCATCGCGATGCATGGCGTGCGGCTTGCGCGCGAAGAGCACGTGGTGATGCGCGACGTGAATTTGGCGGTTCAGCCGGGGGAATTTGTTTATCTGCTGGGGAAAACCGGAAGTGGGAAAAGTTCGTTGTTGAAGGCCCTGTACGGCGAATTGCCGCTGAACGCGGGCCGTGGAGAGGTGTGCGGTTTTGATTTGGCCCAAATCACATCCAAGAACGTGCACACCCTTCGGCGACAACTCGGCATCGTCTTCCAGGATTTCGCCCTCCTGCCCGATCGCACGGTGAACGCGAACTTGGAGTTCGTGTTGAAAGCGACGGGATGGAAGGATGCTGCAGCTCGGGAACGACGGATGTCCGTGTGTTTGAAGGATGTGGGCTTGGCCGAGAAAGGCTATAAAATGCCGCACGAGCTTTCTGGCGGTGAGCAACAGCGGGTGGCCATTGCGCGCGCCTTGCTGAACGATCCGCCCCTGATTTTGGCGGATGAACCGACTGGAAATTTGGACCCCGACACAACGGAGGGCATCTTGAACCTGTTGCACGGATTGGCGCAAGCGAACCGATCGGTGGTCATGGCCACCCACGACCACGAAGCGGTGCAGCGCCATGCAGGGCGGGTGCTCGTTTGCGAAGCGGGCGAACTCCGTGAGGCGGTGATGGGATGACGCCCCTGCTGAGCGTGGTGATTCCGGTTCTCGGTGCCGAAGATGCACTCGCGAGGACGCTCGCGTCTTGGGAAGCGGCGCGCGCAGCGGGATGGGTTGAACTCATTGTGCAGGACGCCACACCAGGGGCTGCATCGAGTCAGGCCCCCGGATTGCATCGCTGGGCAGAACCGGACGGGGGGATCTATGACGCGATGAACCGCGGGCGAGGCCGCGCCCAGGCGATCTGGATCCTGTTCGTTGGGGCGGGCGATGTGTTGCTCAATGGGACGAAATTGAAACAGGCCTTGGAGAACGGGCGCGCACCGCTCCAGGTGTTCGGGACGTGCCTCGCTGCACCGCGTGAACCGGGGGTTCCGGAAACGTACCCTGCGCGCTGGGATGCGGGCCTGCGTTGGCGCCACGTGGTCCATCACCAAGGCGTGTGTTATCGCGTGGATGCGCTGACTCGCGAGCCGTTCGATGTGCAGTGGAAGGTCTTGGCAGATTACGCCCTTCATTTGAAACTCTGGAAGGCCGGAATCACCGCAGAATGCCACGGATTTAACGCGTTGGAAGTTGCTGCTGGAGGCATCTCTCGGCGATTTGACGCGGCGCTTTACGGGGAGGAATGGCGGATGAAGCGCGCGGTGTTGGGGGCGTTGGATGCGGTGATTCAAGCGCCGTGGTTGGTGGCCAAATGGGCCTACAAGCGCACCGCGCGGTGGCGGTGAAGGGGTTTTGGTGTAAATTTGAGTAAGCATTGCTGCCATGAACGCACCCCATTTGTCCTTCCCCTGCTGCTCGGTAGAAACCGAAACCGAGGAAGCCGTCGCGCTCGAAACCCACATCGGTGAAGAGTGGCACATTGTGCTGTACAACGACGACGAGAACACGTTCGACCACGTCATCGACATGCTCGTGAAGCACTGCGGCCACGACCCGCTGCAAGCCGAACAGTGCGCCGTGATCGTTCACTTCAAAGGCAAGTGTCAAGTGAAGTCCGGCTCCTACGAACTCCTCGAACCCATTTGCACCAAGTTGCTCGAAGCCCAGCTCAACGCGGAAATCGAGCCGTAGAATCAGCCCTTCATGGCCCGGATGGCGGCGTGCGGATCTGCTGCGCGGAATGTGGAAGAACCCGCGACGAGCACATCCGCACCTGAGGCATAGAGGGCAGCTGCGTTTTCAGCGTTCACTCCCCCGTCGATTTCAATGTGTGCAGTGCAGCCTGCCTCG
>CBFHLY010000043.1:0-16519 GCA_965656785.1 uncultured Flavobacteriales bacterium | reverse complement strand
AGGCCCGCGATGACCTGGTGAATGTTGTAGCGCTGCGGGTTCGCTCGGTAGTCCCAGCGCACCGGTTTGGCTTCCACGCGGCACGCTTCGTTGACGGTGACCCCGTCGGAGCACGTGTTGATGCTGTAATCGTAGCCCAGCTCCGTGAATTGCCAGAGCATCTTCGGTCCCGGCAGCGGCACGTTGAAGCACTGGATCGCTTCCATGCGGCTCAAGGCCGTTTCGAGGTCTGTCGCGTCGTAGCTGCCGTTGGAAGCGCCGAACTGCAAGTTCTTGTACATCAAGCGCTCCTCGTCATGGGATTCGGGGTAAGACACCGCGCCCATTTGGTTGAATCCGTGCGCTTGGTAGTTCGCCCAGCCGAAGTCGGAGGGGTAGCCCATCGCCGCTTCTTGGTAATCGTGCGTGGAGTTCGACCAAACCATGAACCCGTTGTTCGTCAACACCGTTTCCTCATTCGTGTCGCACCAATGCTCCAAAATCATGTAGACGCCGTCGTCCACGCTCCACATGTGGTTGCCGTAATCCAGGAGCAAGTTGATGCGGGACTGGTCGTAGCTTCCATTGCCGTTGGGGGTTTGGGACATGCCTTGCGAAAAGTCCAGGCGGTACCCGTCCGCGTGGTACTCCTCCACCCAATGCTCCAAGAAGCGCTTCGAGAATTCCTTCGTCGCCCCGCTCTCATGATTCCAATCGAAGAACCAATTCAGCGCGTGCGGCGCTTCCACGTTGAACCACGGGTTGTTGGGAGCGGGCGCACCGTTTTCCCAGTACATCTTCAAGAACGGATTCGGCAAATCTGCGTGGTTCAAGACCACGTCGAGGATGACGGCGATGCCGCGGTTGTGGCATTCGTTCACCAACATTTTGAACGCCTCGGGCGTGCCGTAAGCCTTGTCCAAGGCGAAGTAGAAGGTGGGGTTGTAGCCCCAACTGTCGTTCCCATTGAACTCGTTTACCGGCATGAATTCAATGGCGTTGATGCCCAAATCCTCCAGGTAATCCAAGGTGTCTAAAACCGCCTGAAACGTCCGCTCTTCCGTGAAATCCCGCACGAGGAGCTCGTAGATGAGCAGGCGCTCTTTCGCGGGGCGTTCGAATCCACTGTCGGTCCAGTTGAATTCCGCTTGCGCCGTTTGGAGCACCGACACCGGCTCATTCGAGGTCAATTGCGCAGGGAACGGAATGAGGTCGGGGTACGTGGTTTCGGGAATCCACGCATCGTTCCACGGGTCGAGGATCTTCTCGCTGTAGGCAGCGGCGACGCGGATGTCGTCGGGCAGTATGTGGTATTGGAAACGGTATTCCTGGCCCGGGGTGAGGCCGTCGATTTCAATCCAGTAGCGGGTCGCATCTGGGGTTCGGGTCATGAGGTAGTCCAAATCCAATTCCCAATCGTTGAAATCGCCCACCACGAAAACGAAGTCCTTGAACGGCGCGTACAGTTGCAAGCGGACCGACTCGTCGCTCAGGTACGTGATGCCATCCAAACTTCCCGCAGGAACGGGCGCAGTCGGCGGCGTTTCAGGCATGACGTGGACCACGGCTTCCGCACTCGTGGTGGCTCCCGCACCGGAGGTGGCCGTTAAGGAAAGGGGGTAGGACCCGCTCGCCACCGCTTCGAACGTGTGGCTGATTTCCGTGCCCGTGGCCGTCGCCACTTCGACGCCGCCGATCGTCAAGGAAAGGTCCGCGCTTTCGGAGGTCAGGCCTTGGATGTCAAGGGTTTCGCCGAGGTTGAGCAAGGCCGTGCCGTTTTCTGGCGTGAGGAAGGACGCCGAGAACGAGCCGTCGCTGAGGTCGTAGAAGATGTCCGAGCCGTCCGCGTTTTTTCCTTCGAGGGAGCCGTTCGCATTCCGGAAGACCATGGCGATGGACTCGATTTGTTCGCCGGCGTTGAGGTTGTAAAACTGGCTCAGGGTTTGGCCTCCAAAATTGAAGCTGTGGATGCCGTTGCCCTCCGGGTTCATCACGGCCGCCGGATCGGCCACCCCCCAACTCGTCTGCACGTGCTGCCAATCGCTCGGCCCGCTGCTCACCGACGTGATCACGCCCGTGTGGATGTACACGGGGATGACTCCGATCAATCCGCCGGACCCCAGGTTGCTGTTGTAGTAGAGCGTCACTTGGTCATCTTGCGTGGGGAACGCAGGTTCGGTCCAAACGATTTGGCCCAAGCCGACGAGGGCGGAGGCGACGAAGCCGAAGAACAATGCGGAGGTGCGAAGGTGATGCAACATGGTGGTGCGATTTTCTTGGGGCAAGTTAGCTCAATTTGGTTCGTGTATCAATTACACTTAGTGATTCAGTCCATCAGCAGCGGCGCATGCAGGCGGCGGCCAGAGCGATCGAGCCACGCTGCGAAATAGGTTCCTGCGGGCAGTTCGCCGGGTGCAGACCAAATGCCATCTTCGATGCGCCCGACCACTCGTCCCGCCAGGTCTCGGATGGCTCCAGAACGGGCATTGGGGAAGGCGATGACCGATCCGCGTGTGGCGGGATTGGGGTAGGGGGAGGCGGTGGCCTGTGGCGCCGTTCCGAGGCCGTTCGCCGCTTCGTTGGGCGCGTCCGGAGTGGGCGGAGGATCGGTCGTTGCGGCACAGGCCGTCCACGGGCCGGTGCCGTTGGGAACGCGGGCCCAGCTGACGTTGGGCGGCATCGCGCTCCAGCTCGTGTGGTCGAGCACGCGCGGCGCCCCGTTTTCCAGGGTCATGACGTACAGGTCGTCGCCGTCCGCGTCGAGCTTGAACGGGGCGTGAAGTGGGCCTTGCTCGGGGTCGTCGTCGCACCAAATCAGGAGGTGAGATCCGGGGTCGAGCGTGACGTTGGGGAGGGGCCAGCGCTGCGGTTCCGTAAGGCGGTTCGTGAGGTAGTGGTTGCCGAGGTAGCGGGGCGCGTCCCCGACGACCGTCAATTCCACCCAGTCCCCGTAGCCGCCGAAGGCGTCGGCGAGGAACGAGTTGTTCAGGGGCATCACTTCGTTCAGGCGGATGCCGAGGTCTGCGGGAGCGGTCCAAACGGTTTGGGGCGTGCACGGCGAAACCCGGACCGCACCGTCGGTGAAGGCGGCTTGGACTTGGACGGCGGCCTGCACCGATCCGGAGACCGGGATGCTGGCTTGGTAAAGCCCATCGGCGTCGGGGTCAGTGAGGGGGTGGGTTTGGCCTGCCCCTCCGTCCTCACTCACCCACGCCTCCACGGACGCGGCTTCCCCGCTCACCCGGGCTTCCACCTGCAACACGCCATCGACCACCGGCCCCGTCGTCCACCCCATCACCCACCCCGGATGCGGAGCCTGCGGGTCCAGCTGCAAGTCCGCCATGGCCGCACGTCCCCCGACATATGGAGCGATCCCATACGGAATGTGCTGCCCATAATTCGCGCTCACCGAAGCCGTAAAGTCCTCGAAATCAAACCCATAATCCAACGGGTAAAACGGATCCTCCTGCGCCGCATCAAGCGCTTCGGCCAACCACGCCGAAGAACGCGCCTCAAACGCCTCCACCGTGAACCCCGCCCCGAGCAAATCCCGCATGTGCCACGTGAACAAATCCCGGTACAACGGCACCCCCATCAACCGCGTATACAGCGGCCGGTTCTCCGAAGTCCAGTTGTACGGATCCTGGCTGATCCACTCCCCAAACCACTGCACGCCCAACGTGTTGTCCACGTCGTACGGCACATAGGTCAGCCGACCATCCTCCATGCGGGCGTACAGGTAAAAGTTGTTCTGGTTCCCGATGTAATTGTCCCAATGCCCGACGAGGATCTCCGCTGCCGCGACCCGCAAGTAGGCGTCCACGTCGAACCGGTCTTCCACAGCACACGGCAATTCCGCATCCGAGGCGTTGTTCAGTGCGTCGATCAATCCCGC
The DNA here is from genome assembly GCA_965656785.1 of uncultured Flavobacteriales bacterium. GTDB lineage: Bacteria > Bacteroidota > Bacteroidia > Flavobacteriales_D > Sanyastnellaceae > JALQTD01. The sequence goes on along the minus strand of CBFHLY010000043.1, from coordinate 12,645 downwards.
CAGCGCGCTGTAGTCGTCGGCGGCTTCGTTTGTTTTCAATTCGTACACGCGGGTCGAGGACCAGCTGGGCGTGTATTGGTAGTCCTCGCCGTCCGGCCCGTTGTACAGCAAGTTCGCGGGATACGTGCACTTCCACAAATTCCCGTGGGCGTTCGGAATGCGCTGTTCCAGCCATTCGCCGTCGATGTGCTCGACGTTGGTGTACAAGCCGCGGTAGGCGCCGTTGATGTAGAGCTTTACGTGGCTGACGCGGCTGCTCGGCACGCCGTGGTCGTTGAAAAAGGCGTGAACGTTGCGGGCCCGCATCATGCTGACGTCGTTGTGCTCGCCGTTCAGGTTCAATTTGTCCAAACCCTGCCACTGAGCATCCTCGTCGAAGCGGTCGAAACTGACCTTGAACGACTTCTTGCCCGCCGTCCGGGACGTGTTGCCGCGCAACCGGAATCCCACCTGTTCCACCGTGTCGACCAGCGATTCTGAAACGTATACGAACGTGGCCGGGTGCTCGTAATTGGACCAAACACTGTCCGGGTGAAACAACGCCTCTTCCGCACCTGCACTCAGCGTGATGCGCACCTCCGCGAGCTCGTCTTGGAAAGGAATCACCGGCTCGGGCGTCGTCCATTGGCCGTTCACCCGAAGCGCCATTCCGAAAACGAACCCCACCGCCAGCGCGCCCCTCATTCTTCGATGGAGTCTGGGGAGAACGAAAACAGCTGGGCGGGCTTGTGCAGCACCCCCGTTTGTTTTTCATCCAGCGGCACCACGTGACTCATACGCTTGACGTTTTTCCGGAAATTCCGCTTGTCGAATTTCTTGTCGAGTACGATCTCGTGAAGCGTTTGCAATTGGCTGAGCGTGAACTTTTTCGGTAGCAATTCGAAGCTGATGTAATGGCTCTCAAGTTGCTCCCGCAGCGTGTCGATTGCGCAGGTCACGATTGCGTTGTGGTCGAAGGCCAAATCCGAAATCTCCCCAACATCGACCCACTTCGTACTCCCCGCAAACGAAGCGGGCTCGGGCGTGAAGTCATGGAGGCTCACCAGGCCGTAATAGGCCACCGTGAGCACGCGGGCCTCCGGCTGGTTCCGAAACGATTGCAGCCACGACTGGTCCTTCGGTTGGCGCACGCGGTTCGGGTCCCCAAACGCATGAAACTGCTTCATGTACACTCCCTCCAGCCGCGTCAATTCGTACAACACCCGCTGCGCCGCATTATCGAGGCTCTCGTCTTGCAAAATGAGGTCACCGGGCAAGGCGGTTTGGATGGAAGTCAGGGCATCGCCTTCCTTCGCGGGGTCGCGTTGTTCTATCAACAGGACCTTCAGCCCTTCATCGTCGTAGCCGAAGATCACGCAGTCGACCGATACTTGGAGATTCGCAGGAGTCATCTTGCCAAATGTACGCAATTCTCGGTCGTGGGTGTATCGAATACACTTAGGGGTGGAGGGGATGCTTTCCGTGCTTAACTTCGCGCCGCATCCGGAAACGCCATCCGGGCCTTTTGTCAAAAATCATGAAGAAAATCGCAGTGCTGACGTCGGGAGGCGATGCCCCCGGAATGAACGCCGCAATCCGAGCGGTGGTGCGTACGGCCGTATATCACGAGGCCGAGGTCGTGGGGGTCTTTCAGGGCTACCAGGGCTTGGTGGACGGGGACTTCAAGCGCCTGCACGTGCGGAGCGTGGCGAAGATTTTGGGGCGTGGGGGCACCATCCTGAAGAGTGCGCGTTGCGAGGCCTTCCGCACCGAGGCGGGCCGGGCTCAAGCCCACGCGAACTTGCTCCGCCACGAGGTGGACGGGTTGGTGGTAATCGGTGGCAACGGCACGTTGACGGGCGCCCTGCACTTCAACCGCGAAACGGGGTTTCCGGTGGTGGGGCTTCCGGGCACGATTGACAACGATTTGGCCGGCACGGATTACACCATTGGATTCGACACCGCCACGAACACGGTCGTGGAAGCGGTCGATAAGATTCGAGACACCGCCGACAGCCACAATCGCCTTTTCTTCGTGGAAGTCATGGGCCGCGACAGCGGATTCATTGCGCTGCAAACGGGCATTGCCACGGGAGCCGTGGCCGTGATGACTCCAGAGACCGGCATCACCATCGAAAACCTCGTGGAGATCCTCGACAAAGGCCAAGCCTCCAATAAAACTTCGAGCATCGTCATGGTGGCCGAGGGGCATCCCGAAGGAGGCGCGTTCGAAATCGCAAAAAAGGTGCACGCCATTTCCAGCCATTACGAAATCCGCATCACGGTGCTGGGCCACTTGCAGCGCGGGGGCGACCCCAGCTGTTTCGACCGGGTCCTCGCGTCGCGCTTGGGAGTTGCGGCCACGGAGGCCTTGCTCGACGGCAAGACCAACGTCATGGCGGGCTTCGTCAACGACGCGGTGGCCTTCGCGCCCTTCGAAACGGCGATCAACAACAAAACCCAGTCCCTCCAGGACGAAGTGCGCATCGCGCAAATCCTTTCCATCTGATTCATTGAACACAACACATACCTGACCATGAAACGCATTGCCATCAACGGTTTTGGCCGCATCGGCCGCCTCGCCTTCCGCCAACTGCAAGGACGTGAGAACGTTCAAGTGGTGGCCATCAACGACTTGACCGACGTGGACACGCTCGCCCACTTGTTGAAGTACGACAGCATCCACGGGCGATTCGACGGAACCGTGTCGGTTGAAGGCGGCAATTTGGTCGTCAACGGCAACGTGGTATCCATCACGGCGGAGCGCAACCCGGCGGACTTGCCTTGGGGCGCGAATCAGGTGGACGTGGTCATCGAGAGCACCGGCGTGTTTGCCGATGCAGAAAAGGCCTCGGCTCACTTGACTGCTGGCGCGAAAAAAGTCGTCATCAGCGCACCCGCTAAGGGCGATTTGAAGACGGTGGTGTTGGGCGTGAACGACGACGTCATCACGGCCGACGATCACATCATTTCGAACGCATCGTGCACCACGAATTGCCTCGCGCCGATGGCCAAGGTCCTCGACGACCACTTCGGCATCGAAAGCGGGTTCATCACCACGGTCCATGCGTACACAGCAGACCAGCGTTTGCAGGACGCTCCGCACAAGGACTTGCGTCGCGCCCGCGCTGCGGCGTTGTCGATGATTCCGACGTCAACGGGAGCTGCGAAGGCGGTGGGCTTGGTGTTGCCGCAATTGGCCGGTCGCTTGGATGGCTTGGCTGTTCGCGTTCCCACTCCGACGGGATCCGTCACGGATTTGACCTGTGTGGTGCGCAAAGGAACGACAGCAGAGGAGGTGAACGCGGCCATGAAGGCGGCAGCGGAAGGCCCGATGAAGGGCATCCTGGAGTTCACCACGGACCCCATCGTTTCAGTCGACATCGTGGGCAACACGCACAGCTGCATTTTTGACTCGGAATTGACGAAGGTCAGCGGCACGTTGGTCAAGGTGTTTGGTTGGTACGACAACGAAGCCGGTTATGCCACGCGGGTGGCTGATTTGGTCCAACGCATCTGATTCCTCAACCTCAGAAAGCAGCGACAGTTTTGAAAATCCTCATTGCAGACAGCGGCTCGACCAAATGCGATTGGTTGTGCATCGACGAAGCGGGCAACGTCATCACGGAGTTCCATACCATGGGCTTCAACCCGTATTTCCACAACGCCGATTTGGTGGAGGAAAAAATGCTCGCTGCTCCGAAGGCAGTGGAACTTGCCGGTGAAATCGATTTCGTCTATTTCTACGGTGCCGGCAGCAGCTCCGAGTTGCTGTGTAGCATCATCCGGGAAGGGTTGGAGCGCGTATTCAAACAAGCGAAGGTGCACGTGGGCCACGACCTCGAAGGGGCGGCGTTCAGCACCTATTCGGGTGAACCCGCTATCACGTGCATCATCGGCACCGGCTCGAATTCCTGCTACTTCGACGGCGAGACCGTCAGCGAAGAAGTGCCAGCACTTGCGTACATCCTCGGGGATGAAGCGAGCGGTTCGTGGTTTGGCAAGCGGTTGATTGCGACGCATTTGTACAAGAAGTTGGACCCAGTGATCGAGGAGGATTTCGTGAACACATTCGGTTTCACGAAAGACGATTTGGTGAATCGGGTGTACAAGGAGCCCAACGCCAACGTCTTCCTGGCGAGCTTCATGACGTTCCTCGGTCGTCACCAAGATAAAACCCAGGTCATCTCCTGGCTCGAGGAGGGTTTCCAAGCCTTCGTGGACGTCCACATCAAGTGCTTTGCGAACTACCGCGACGTGCAAGTCAATTTCGTCGGTTCGGTGGCCTACCATTTCCAAGAAGTGCTCCGGCACGTTTGCGATCGGGAGGATATCCGGGTCGGATCGATCACCAAGCGCCCCATTGATGGCCTTGCTCAGTACCACCTTGAGCACATCATCCCCGGGGTACAACAAGCCTGACCATGGCCACGTTGCGTGCATGCTTGTTTGACCTCGACGGGGTCATCGTCGACACCGCGAAGCACCATTTCGTGGCGTGGCGCCGGTTGGCGGAGGAGTTGAGCATTCCGTTTACAGCGGAGGACAACGAAGGGCTCAAGGGCCTGTCTCGGGTGGACAGCTTGGAGGTCATTTTGGCCAAAGGCAACTTGGTGTTGGATGCCCAAACCAAGCTCCAGCTGATGGACAAGAAGAACGCTCATTACCTCGAACTCGTCTCTTCGATGAGCCCCGACGACGTGTTGCCCGGTGTTCCGGCGTTCATCGCGGACGCGCAGGCCAATGGGGTCCACATCGGCCTGGGATCTTCGAGCAAGAACGCGCCCCAAATCCTGGAGCTCATCGGCCTGAAGCCGGCCTTCGAGGCCATCATCGACGGGAACCAAATCACACTCTCCAAGCCCGATCCCGAAGTCTTCCTCTTGGGCGCCCAAGCCCTGGGGCTCGACCCCTCGGAATGCCTCGTGTTCGAAGATGCGGTAGCGGGGGTGGAGGCGGCCAGAGCGGGCGGATTTCCGGTCATCGGCATCGGCAATCCCGGTGTGCTAGGGGCCGCTGATGCGGTCGTTCCTGGCTTCGAAGACTTGGACTGGCAAGCCATCCCGGGGTTGCTCGACTGAGCCCGCCGAGTTGAACCATTGAACTGAAGCAGCATGAAACCTTATCTTGACGTGCACCCGTGGTCGGTGGTGGAATCGGGGTGGAACCCCGAGGACGTTCGCCGCTCTGAATCCATTTTTTCCATTGGAAACGGCCGCTTTGGTCAGCGCGCTAATTTCGAAGAACAGTACTCGGGCGACTCCTTGCGGGGGAGCTACGTCGCGGGCGTCTATTATCCAGACAAAACCCGAGTGGGTTGGTGGAAAAACGGCTATCCCGAATACTTCGCCAAGGTCCTGAACGCGACGAATTGGATAGCGATCGACGTGGAGGTTAACGGCGAGGCGGTGGATTTGGCGCGTGCGGCCTCCATTGAGCACTTCCGCCGGGAATTGGACATGAAGGCCGGGCTGCTGATGCGGGAAGTCGAGTTGACGCTTCCATCGGGTGCTCGCCTTCGGATCGAGTCGGAACGATTTTGCTCCATGGCCCGTCCAGAAGTCGCTGCGATTCGGTACCGTGTGACTGCGCTTTCGGAAGGGCTCGAGGTGACCTTGAGTCCGGGATTGGATGGGGACGTGTTCAACGAGGATTCCAACTGGGACGATGCGTTCTGGGAGGTGGATGCGGTGGAGGCCTCGGCTGCGGATGGAACGGCGTTGGTGGTGAACACCACGTTGAAGACGGCCTACACGGTGGGGACCGCCATGCTGGCGCACCATGGCACCGATGGCGAGGCAGCTGAGCATTCGGAGTTGCGCCACTTCGGCAACCGCGTGGCCGTTGCGAGGACCGCACGGTTGGCCCAAGGACAATCCGCATGGGTTGAGAAGTTCATCGGCTTGGAGTCCACACTTCACCACGAGCGCAGCCGAGTGGACTTGGCGGCGGAGGCGGCTGCGGAAGCGGCTGCTGACTCGGGGTTTGATGCCTTGAAATCGGAGCACGCCGCGGCGTGGGCAGCGATTTGGAGCACGGGCGACATTGAAATTGGCGGGGACGATGCGGCCCAACAAGGAATTCGGTTCAACATCTTTCACCTGAACCAAACCTACCGCGGCGACGACGAACGCCTCAACATCGGCCCCAAGGGCTTCACGGGTGAAAAGTACGGTGGTGCGTCTTACTGGGACACGGAAGCCTATTGCCTCCCGTTCTTCTTGGCTACGCACCCCGTAGAAGTGCCGAAGCAGTTGCTCGCCTACCGCTATACGCACCTCGAGCGTGCCATGGAGAACGCCGAAAAGCTCGGATTCAAGGGCGGTGCAGCGTTGTATCCCATGGTTACCATGAACGGGGAGGAGTGCCACAACGAATGGGAAATCACCTTTGAAGAAATTCACAGGAACGGGGCCATGTCGTTTGCCATCGCGAATTACGTCCGGTACACGGGCGACCGCAGCTACCTTGCCGACAAAGGGTTTCCAGTGCTTCTCGGGGTTGCCCGATTCTGGGCGCAACGGGTGAACTGGAGCGAAGCACGCAATGCGTGGGTCATGCTCGGTGTGACCGGCCCCAACGAATACGAGAACAACGTCAACAACAACTGGTACACGAATTACCTCGCAGCGTGGTGCTTGCGTTACACCGCGAACGTCGCTGAGGAGTTGCAAGCTGAGCATCCTGAAGTTTGGGCTTCGTTCACTAGGAAGTATGGCATCGATGCCGAGCACGAGTTGAAGGACTGGCGTGCGAAGGCGGAGGGCATGCACTTGCCGAAGTTGGAGGGAACGCGGGTTTGGCTGCAGCAGGATGGCTTCATGGACAAGGAACAGCGGCTGGTCGAGCAATTGGACCCAGCGGAGCGCCCCATCAACCAGCATTGGTCGTGGGATCGCATCTTGCGTTCGGTCTACATCAAACAAGCGGACGTGCTGCAAGGCCTGTACTTTTTCGAGGACGATTTCGATGCGGCCACCCACGCGGAGAACTTCGATTTCTACGAGCCCCGGACCGTTCACGAGTCGAGTCTGTCTCCTTGCGTGCATGTGGTTTTGGCATCCAAACTCGGTCGACCCGAAAAGGCGTACGAATTGTATTTGCGGACCGCCCGCTTGGACTTGGACGACTACAATGCGGAAGCCTACCAGGGATTGCACATCACGTCGATGGCGGGAACGTGGCTTTCCGTGGTGGAGGGCTTCGGGGGATTCCGGGTCCGGGACGGGGTCCCGCATTTCAGCGGCCAATTGCCAGCAGGGTGGAGCCATTTCCGGTTCAGCGTCCGGTTCCGTGATCGCTTGTTGGGCATAACGGTAACGGGCAAAGGAACGGACGTGACCTTGCTCGAAGGCGCGTCCTTGAACGTGAACGTGGACGGCGAGGTGAAGTCGCTTCACCCCGCCGCCTGAATTCACTCCGGGTCGCTCAGTCCCCACATGCTGTTCGGTGCCCCGGGGGTTCCGCCCTCGATGAAGGAAGCCGCCCAACTGGCGGGATCGTCGTTGTCCAGTCCGATGTCCATCCATTCAAGGCTGGGACCGTCCCCGTCGGGTGCCGTCATCCAACCGTCGTTGTCCTCGTAAGAGACTGCGTCGCTCAGTGAGCCGTCTCCTCGCCGGATCTCTATGGTTTCCCCCGTGTTGTTCAGGCTTTCTCCTGAATTCCATCCCAAACACGGCGAACCCATGGGCACGTGGACGCAGAGCGAATCGGGGTTGCGTGCCAGGACCAGAAACCCATTCGGTGTGAGCGTCGCATCGGCGGGCAACGTGACGGTGACGGCACCTTCCACCGTCCAGCCCCAAAGCTGTGCGTTCGTGGAAGAGGGGTTGTGAAGCTCAATGAATTCGAAGTTGGTATCGGAGCCTTGGCTGGTCGCGGGGTTGTAATGGATTTCCGAGATGTACACCGTGGCCGCCGGTTCCGTTGGGGCTGTGGAGTCCACGGGGCACGAGGAACCGTACCAAGTGAGGATACCGAACAAGTCTTCCAGGCCGATTTGGCCGTTGCCGTCGAGGTCTCCGGCGCAGGTGGTACACGGGGGCGCGATTTGGCCCAACAACGATTCGATGCCGAGACCCGACACCGCAAGCACCGCAAAAGCGATGCGCAAACTCAACTGTCTCATGACTGGGGTTTAAAGGATTTCAGGACGAATTAACGCCCCGGATTCCCACCCCACCGCGTTCAATTCACGCGCGTCCGCGGATACTTTACGCCCGCGTCATTCCCACTCGATGACCACGGGGCAGTGGTCGCTGCCCGTCACTTCGGTGCGGATGTCCGTCGCGCGAACTCGGTCCATCCAGCGTTCACTTACCAACGTGTAATCCAATCGCCACCCCACGTTTTTCTCCCGCGCGCCCCCGCGGTAGCTCCACCAACTGTATCGCACTTCGTCCGGGTGTTGCGCGCGCCAAGCATCCTGAAGGCGCGCTTCGTCGAGCATCCGACTCAGGCCGTCGATTTCATCTTGGGTGTAGCCCGGAGTTTTGTTGTAATTCGCGTTCGGGCGAGCCAAATCAATCGGCGCATGCGCGACGTTCAAGTCCCCGCAGACGATGACGGGCTTCACTGCGTCCAAAGCCTGAATGTACCGAGTAAACGCCACGTCCCATTCTTTCCGGAATGGCAGCCGCTTCAACCCGCTCGAACTGTTGGGCGTATAAACCGTCACGACGTGAACGTCCTCAAATTCGGCGCAAATCACGCGCCCTTCGTTGTCCAATGCAGGAACGCCGATTCCCCGCCGTACGCTCAACGGTGTGGATTTGCTCAACACGGCCGTGCCTGAATACCCCTTTTTTTCTGCCGAAGCCGCCACTTGGTGATAGCCCGTCAGGGAGGAAATGCCCGCGAGGGCATCCGCCACCTGATCGTCTTGGGCTTTCGTTTCTTGGAGGCAAAGGATATCGGGCGCGAGCGCTGCAATTTGTGCGTCGAAATCTTTTTGGACGATGGCGCGCACGCCGTTGACGTTCCAGCTGACAAGTCGTTTCATTCGGTAGGATGAGGGGAGTAAAGGGCGCGGGTTTGGCCCCAATGCAAAATGAAATCCATGGCTTCTTCCAAGGTTTTTGGCCGCTCGCTGAGGGCCGAGAACTCCATGAGGTGAGTCAAATAGGCAGTCGGGTCATCGTACTCTTCGGCGTGATCCCGGTTGAGAAATTGATGTTCGTTGGGGCAAGGATGCATGTGGCCGAGGACCAATTCCATCTTCACCGGATCGAAGCCCATCACCAACATGCCATCGGCATCAATGCCCAGCTCAATGACCAAGGGCAACGGCAGAAATGAATGGGACCAGATGCCCAAATACGCCATGCTGAAGAAGGGATAAAACCGCTTCGCATAAGGAATGCCGGCCCCCTCAAGCGCCGCCAACGTCCGTTCGGTTCGCTGCGTCAGTGCCAACGCCGGACTCGAATCCGCTCGGTAATTCACGTACGCGCCCCATCGTTTGTTGGGCGTGTAGTATTGCATCGCACCGATTTCCGTTTTGTAATCGAATAGCGAGGGACGATCGAGGACGTAGCCAGGATAATACCACTTGTACCCCTGTTGTTGGCCAAATTCAATTTCCTTCAGCATCGTGTACCGCCCCAAGCTGTAAGCCGCATACCCTTCATCGTACAACGCGAGCAACGAGGCCATCGACTGGTCGCCCAAGTCGAAAAAACTCACCCCAATCAATTTCGGACCATCGTAGACGCCGACCTCCATCGTGTTGAACACAGTCCGGTTGAACCCTGCGTGCAGGTACTCGCCCAACGTGTTGTGCACGAATCCTTTGAATCGCTTTTTATGGTGTTGGTAAAGCGCCTCCCGTCGGTAGTCCAATTGAGCCGCTTGGACGATGACTTGGAAGTCGGATTCCACTTTCCTCCGGCACTTTCGTTGGCTCTTCCGCAGCTGAAAGTCGGACAGCTTCAATCGGATGTTCACCACGGACCACAAGGCGCGATCCATGATGAGCAGGTCCATTTTATACAACATCACCGAACCACGAAACCAGCCTGCCGCCAAATACTGGTCGTAACGAGCGCCTGAAAGTTTCCGGGGTAGGTGTGTTTGGATCAAACCGAAAGGGCTTATTTGCTGGAATCCAACAACTCCTTCAATCCACCGACGCTGCTCATCAAGCCCGAAGCTTCGTACGGCATGAAGACCGTTTTCGAGCCCGCTCCACCATCGCGCAGGATTTGCTCAAGCGTTTCGATGTAGCGAACGGCAATGAGGTATTGTGTCGGATCGGCCTTCGTTTGCGAAACGGCATCCGCAATGCGGCGAATGGCCTCGGCCTCTGCTTCTGCGATGGCCAAACGCGCATCGGCGTCCCCCTGCGCACGCAACACCCGAGATTGGCGGTTTCCTTCCGCTTCGTTGATTTCCGCGTCGCGTTGCCCTTCAGCTTTCAGGATGGCGGCACGCTTGGCGCCCTCGGCCTCAATAATCTGAGCCCGACGGGTGCGTTCAGCACGCATTTGCTTCTCCATCGCCTCCTTGATGTCCGTCGGCGGGTTGATGTCCTGCAACTCGACGCGGTTCACCTTCACGCCCCACTTGTTCGTGGCGTCGTCGAGGATGGTCCGCAACTTCATGTTGATGGTGTCCCGCGAAGTGAGGCATTCGTCGAGTTCCAATTCGCCGATCACGTTCCGCAACGTGGTTTGCGTCAGCTTTTCAATGGCGTTGGGAAGGTTGTTGATTTCGTACAGGGCCTTGATCGGGTCCACGATTTGAAAGTAAATCAACGCGTTGATCTCGGTCACCACATTGTCTTTCGTGATGACACCTTGCTTGGGAAAATCAAAGACGGTTTCCCGCATGTCCACCCGCTCTTTGTTGGTGTACTGGATGACCTGACGACCGGCTTGTTCCCGCAATTGACGCCAAGCAATGGCCCGCGGTCGGTCCACTATGGGAATGATGATGTTGATGCCCGCGCTGAGGGTTTTGTGGTACTTGCCCAGGCGTTCAATCACCATGGTTTCGCTCTGTTGTACGATGCGGACGCCCTTCACCACAATGCCGATGGCGATGAACAGAAGAAGGAGGGAGAGGATGGTGCCAGCGCTCATGAGGCTAAAGGTTTGGGGTTGACAATCAAGGTATTGCTGTTTGTTCTTCGGATGTGGACCCGATCGCCCACTTGGGGGTAGGGCAGGGAAGCGGATTCGATCTGGGCCAACCAATCGTCCCCATCCACCTTGCAACGCCCCATGGCGGATTGTGCGTCAAACGCCACCGTCACGACGGCCTCTCGGCCCACCAAAGCATCCACCCCCGTGGTGACTTCCGAACCGCGAAACCATTTGTTCAGGGCCAGGGGACGGAGGAACAAGAAGGCCAAAACACTGGCCACGGATGCGGCAATCAATTGAATTTCAATACCGGCTCCTAACCAAGCAGCCACAAGCCCCCCCAGCGCTCCCGTTCCCAAACACCCCAAAATCATTCCCGGGACGAACACCTCGGCTAGCCAAAGCAGCAAGGCGAACAAGGCCCAGATTTCAACGTGGCTCCAGTTTTCAAACATGTTTTCAAGTTAATCCAATTGAAAGGAGCATCCCCAATGGAATTGTTCACAAAGTATCGACAGGCAGCCCCTCAAGGAAGGCCTCGATTTGGGGCAGCAGTTCGTCGCGGATTCCGTTGTGCAAGGTCCAATCCGCGTGCCCTCGGCGCTGGAGGTCGGTCCATTGTTGGTTCATCCGATGGCGAACGGCTTCTCGCGAAACGCCATCTCGGCGCACCACCCGCTCGATGCGTTCGGACTCGGGCGCTTCCACATTCAGCGTCACGGTGCAATCTTGGTCGGTGCCCGATTCGAATAAAATCGCAGCCTCCCGAACCACCCAAGTCGGCGGTGCCTCCCGTTGGGTTTGGGCCAAGCGCCACGTGGCGAAGGCCGCTGTGACCAGGGGATGAATCCGCTTCGAAAGGGCTGCGAGGGCGGCGGGGTTTTGGAAGACGATGTGGCCCAACGCCCTCCGGTCCACGTCCACATCGCGGCCCGCGTCATCCCGGATTAACAAGTCGGCTCCCCAAGTGTCCGCCACCCAGCGGCGGAGGTCCGGGTGATTGCGGTAAACCGCCCGACCGGCGTCGTCCGCGCTCCATCCGGGGACACCGAACGCTGCCAGCACCCGGCGGACCGTGGACTTGCCCGATCCGATGCCGCCAGTCAACCCGATGATTCGGGGATGCGTTGTGGGAAACTCGCCCATGGTGCGAAGGTCGTAAAAATCGGATTCGGCTTTCCTTTGTACCATGAAACACCTCCTTGCCCCTTCGCTGTTGGCTGCCGACTTCGCCAACCTCCAGCGGGACATCGAACTGGTCAATGCCTCGGACGCGGATTGGTTTCACCTGGATGTCATGGATGGGGTATTCGTGCCCAACATCAGCTTCGGCATGCCCGTGATTGAGGCCATTGCCCGGCACGCAAAGAAGCCCCTTGACGTGCACCTGATGATCGTCGATCCGGATCGCTACATTCAGGTTTTCGCCGACCTCGGTTCCAACGTGCTCACTGTGCATGCCGAGGCGTGCACCCACTTGCACCGGACCTTGCAAGCCATTCGCGCCGCTGGGATGAAGGCGGGCGTGGCCTTGAATCCGCACACGCCCGTTTCCGTGCTATCGGAGGTGTTGCCGGAA
>CBFHLY010000042.1:0-16598 GCA_965656785.1 uncultured Flavobacteriales bacterium | reverse complement strand
CGGCTGAACTTGACTTACAACACCGTTCGAAGCTATGCGCGAAATGCAGCCGATGCGAATGGGGTTTCCATGAGCGTTCTGCTCCGAGCGTATCGCAAGGGGTATTCATCGGAGTGAAGGCGTTGCTTTGTGGCCAGGACGGCTACGGTCTAGGGATGAAGGCTAATCGCCTCGTCTTCAGTGCTTGCCGAAGATTGGGTTCGAATCCTGCAATTTTGAGAAATTCAAGAATTTGAGTGCACAGGAGCGAAATTTGGTGCATATTCGTGCAAAATCCTCGGAATTCGAGTTAGCTAAATCGTTACCCCCCCTGTGCAATGTTACCCCCTTAAAGCTTTGAGGGTGAATGAAATGCAAAGGTTTGGTTCGAGTCTTGGTCTCTCCGCTGTGCAACGTCACCCCCTTAAAGCTTTGAGGGTGAATGAAATGCAAAGGTTTGGTTCGAGTCTCGGTCTCTCCGCTCCGCCGATGGGGTCGAACAATCTGATACGGATTAACGGGTTAGGTCGCATGACTGAAATAGAAGGTATCGCGACAATCATTCATCGACTGTTCCAACTACTTCATGGACTCAATGAGCACTAACCCGTTAATCCGTTTTGTTTGTTGTAAATCGGTTACCAGGCAGGCGCCTCAGTGCTCCTGACGACGTTGTTCAGTGCACGAAATCGATCAACCGCAAATCGGTGAAATGTAGGTTGTTCTTTGTAAATTAAAAATCAATGAGCCTGTAGCTCCGTTGAAGTTAAAAATGTGTCAAGAGTTTGTTGGCGTTGCAGGTTGAATTTTTTTCGAAGTCCAGCTCGTATGCGATAGATATGTGAAGTGCTAAGTCCCATCTCTGCAGCGATTTCATCAATTGTGCATTTCAACTTGGTCCAAACAATCAATTCCATTTCTTGATGTGAAATCTCGATGCTTGTTTGGTCGGCATTGGCAGTCCAACGAAATGCGAAAGGCCGGGAAAGCTGGATCAGGGCAATCATCAAATTGGATTTGCGTTGGGCCAGTTGAGGCATTCCGGTTTTGAGTGCCTCGTTTATTCTTTCAATCATCTGTTGTTGATGCGCAGTCAATTGAATGGCTTGGCTTTTTCTTCTTTCGCGAAAGAAATTGATCAGGTAAAAACCGACCAAACCGAGCCCCACTAAGCCCAGTATTCCTCCCCAAGCCCTGGCTACATCGCTTTCTGTGATGCGCTGTGGTTTTGGAGAAGGTAGGGGGAATTTGAGGGACGTTTGGTACGCGTTGACTTGATCTTTTTCTTGCTGTCCGGCTTCGAGCGCGTTCAACCATATAGACCAATCCTCTACTGCGGAGTCCTCAGGGGATTCAATAGTTTGTCCTGAAATCCAACTGCCTCCAGTCATTAAGCAAAGGACACAAGCGATTCGAATGCATTTCATGATTCAGCTTGTTTTGCCTTGTTTAATTCCGATGAGATGTTGTAGATGTACTTTGGAGAAAGGTTCAACTGTTGCGCAATCTGCTTGGCGGACATGCCTTCTTCCAGCATTCTATGGACTTCTTCATGCCTCCGACTTCGTCCGGTTTCAGTTGAAATCTGTTTCGGAAGGTGGATTAAAGCTGCCTGCAATTCGGGCATTTGACGTTGAATGGCAGCAGAATCGAGGGAATCATTGAGGAATTCGGCCAGCAATCCGGTGAAGAGCTCGTTTGCGGGAGGGGATTCGTCATTCTTTTTTCTACGTTGGAACCAAATCCGTAATACCCATATTTCAAGGAGCGCTCCGAGTCCGATTAGGCCCCACCATCCCCACGACACGTGCTCTGCTTTTCCGTCTGTACCTTGGAACAGCAAGGGGAGGTCTTGATGGTTGTCAGTCACGTTGGAGGTGGAGATGAGCTGGTGGATTCGAAATTTCAAATTGTCGGATTCCCGGATGGGGTGGTTCGAGATTTGGTCCAGAATTGCAGGAAGGTACAAGCCGCAGTAGCCCACCTTCTCTTGTATCCGATTCTTTACGTCTTCGTCCAAGTTCATGACAAATGAATTGAGCAGGGCCAAATTCACTAATTCAGATTCACAGTGATGGTATGCCTCGAGCAACAAGATGACCCAGCTTTCAGTGATGCTCGGCGGCAGGGTTTGAGTAGATAGTTGTTGAATGATCAAATCGACTTGCTCGCACTGCCCTAAATCCAACGACAATGTCAGGGCATTGATGAGCAAGGTCATTTGCTGCGTGGTGCGTTGGCCAGCTTTGCCGAATAGACTGGGATCGGCGCTCATCCATTGCCATGCTACCTCTGACTTTCCAATGCGGCGCAGCAAATAGGTTAGGTTGGTCATTTCAAGGGGCTCGAAATGAGGCCCATGTTGGGACAAGAATTTGTATGTCGCCTCCGCGGCGTCTGCCATCTCGCCAAGTTCCATGTGGCTCAGGGCGAGGAGCATGTAAACGGAGGGGCGTTTGTCTTTTTTACAATGAATCAAGCCCAGCTTAAATGATTCCACCGCATCATTCCACCTTCCAAACTGCATTTCAAACAACCCTTTCTCTAGGCTGTAAGCCACCGCTTCTTCAGTCCAGCAAGTTTCGAGAACTGGAAAAATGGAATCCAGAGGTTCCGCCGCATTCATCTCTCTCGCCGTGCGCATCATCATTCGCGCGGCCCAAATCAAGCTGTCACAATTCAAAGGGTTGTTGTTCCATGTTTGAACCGCATTTTGCCATTGTGGGAGCGCATTACAATTGCACACGTCCGCTTTTTGGCCTTTCACAGGAACTTGAAGAATGAGCGAGCATGCAGCGAGGATAACCGACAGCCATTGCATAGAACGAAGTTAGTATTGCGATATGTGAACTTGTGTGAATGACTGTTCTCATTCGGCTTAGAATATTTGTCATCATTTCAGGAGGCACGAACATGATGCCGTCTAGCGACCAATAAGTGAATTTTCAGGGGGTCCCTTTTCGCAATAATGATTGTCAATTCATCCGAAGCCCACAATTGAAGGATGAAGTCACTCAATCGGTTATTCGACTAAGTCCAATTTTGTGTCGATTAAAACTCACTTGATTAGCCATGAATCAATTCTCGTCAATTTTACGTTGTCTTCGCGTCGCTTTGGGGGCAGCAATTGTTACACTGGGTTGGACCACGTCCCTCAGTGCACAGAGCGTTAGAACTACCCATTGTGGGGACAAGGTGACCCGCACCGTAAATCCCGTTGCATTGGAGCAAGAATTACAGACACTATGGGACAGCATCAATGGTGTGGGAGGCGTTCTGGGAAATTTGAACTGGAGCGATGTGTTATCGAATGGAGGGAATCCCGAAGCGGACGTCAACTTTTCGGGGTACTCGGTTAACGGTATTAATGAGCTTTTCGCGGATTCGATATCTGGAACGGGAACGCTGTCCATTGATGGCGTTGCGACGTTGTCTGACAGCACCTCCATCTTGGGTCAACTCGCAGTATCCAACGATTACGGTCAACTCGTTGTGGGCGCTTCACCATTTCACAGCTTATATGGCTTGACCTTATCATCAATGGGCATTTTGTCCCGTTCAATCTCAACGGTCGCAGATCAATTGTACGACCTGGATCTTTCCCATCTTCGTAAGATTGAATTGGTAGGTACCGCGAACGACATCATAACCATGAGCCCTTCCGAGTATGAGGATTACATTGATGGTTTGGGGCTGGGAACCAATGAAAACGCTTTGCCTTACTACAGCCGTGTGGGTGGCGAATTCAGTGTTGGTACAGTGTCCACCTCTCCTGAGGGTGCAGCCGAAGGCGAGGACGTGAGTTCAACCTCTCTCTCTTGGGCGAATGACTCCATGATTTTCATCTCAAACCACGCCATCCTTGATGCAGATACAGTTTCCATTTGGGGTCGCTTGCAGGCGGGCACGTCGTTGATGGACAGTTTGGTGGTGACCGATGTCATCAATGGCCAAGTCGACAACCTCGACAACCACACGACGGACGGCCTCACCGAAGGCGCGACGAACCTTTATTACACCGATGCTCGGGCTCAAGCTGCAATGACAGCTGGAACAGGTGTGACCTTGAATGCGGGCGAAATCTCCATCGGTCAGGACGTCTCCACAACCAGTGACGTGACCTTCGATGAGCTTTTTGCGGATTCAGCCCAAATGACTTCGCAGTTGACCGCTCCCAAGCTTCTATCCGACTCCCTGCAGAACTTAAGCGGGAGCAACTTGGACATTCGCGCAGAGAGTGATCTGACCTTCGGCGGGGTGAATCTTTCTGGTGAATTTGAGTCGGAGTACTACATCACCTTGTCTGATCCGGAGAGCACCAATGGAGATGGTGTCGACCTGTTCGGTGAAACCCGTCCGGGATTTTCGAATACCTACATGGCGACATACAGCAATGACGTCTGGAACGAAAAGGGATTGCAATCTCAACAAGCCTCAGGATACGCCAAGAATTACTCAATCATGGACAATTGGGGGGGGGACTTTGGATTCTTCTCGACCACGAACGAAGATCTCGTGAAATTTGATGTTTCACAGCACGTTCAGAAAATAAAAATGGAGCCTTGGGGAAATTCAGATTTGGGGTCACTACTGAGTCAAGAAATGCGAATTGATTCCCTAGGCGAAGTGAAATTCGAACAATTTGTTTTTACCGGCGGTGCGATCACCGGTGATACAGCCGCTGGCCTCTTCATCCGTAGGAATGATTTCGAGAGTCCTTTTTCATTCCGCATAGAGAACCAAGAGGGTGATTTGGATTTGACAGCCAATGAAATCCACTTCAATGGTGATGCAATTGTGTCCGGTGTCTTGACAGCCGACAGCCTTAGCGTGACCGATGTCATCAGTGGCCAAATCGACAACCTCGACAACCACACGACGGACGGCCTCACTGAAGGCACAACGAATCTTTACTTCACGGAGAGCCGGGCACGTCAAGCCATCAGCGTCACGGACAATGGAGGAGCAGGTTCATTGACCTACAACAGCAGTACCGGAGTCATTGCTTACGACGGTCCTGATTCTGCTGCGATTCGCGGTCATTTTACCGCTGGCGAAGGCATTGCCATCAATGCAGGTGAAATTGCCGTGCACGGAGACTTGTTGGCCCGCATTGACAGCCTGGAGGCCGTGATTTCATCTTTGAGCTCTTCTTCGTCGAGTTCCGCATTCCGTTGTGGCCAAACATACAGCTACAACGGCTACGACTACACGACCACGCGCATCGGATCGGCTTGCTGGTTCTCCGAAAACCTGCGTACGGAACAATTGGCTGATGGTACAGAAATTGCCGTGCTCACCGATGGGACAAATTGGTCGAGTTCATCTTCTTCATCGACGGCCATTGCGCCGGGCGATGGCTCAGACGAAGTGAAAGGGGCCTTCGGTTTGCTGTATAATTTCGAGGTTGTCCAGACTGATGCGGTTTGTCCTTCTGGATGGCACGTGCCGACGAGTGATGAATTTGACAACATGTTCGTCACACTTGGATTGGATCTGTCGAGCGAAGCTGCGACCGCTTCGACTTTCCCAGGCGTTCTCGAGGCCACGAAGGCAGCACAGTGTGATTGGCCATCATGGAATGGTTCCAATGCCTGCGGTTTGAGCCTCACTCCAGGTGGGCACGTGGGCAATGACGGTGGGGCAATGGGTTTTGAGTCGAATGCGACCTATTGGTCCACTACAGAGCCCTTCAGCGTGACGAGCGAGAACACAATGGACGGCAGCTTGAACACTACGATTGGGGCGGCCATCCGATGCGTCAAGGATGATGGAACCCCATCTGTTGTCGAAACCATCGCAGCCTCAAATGTTCAAGAAACCACCACAACCATTCAGGGACGCGTGCGGGTACCGTATGGGACGACAATGACAGGGTCTGGATTGATCTGGGGGGGATCAGCGGATTTGACATCAGCAACAACTGAAGACTTAACGGCGGTCCAAGACACTGTTGAATTAAATTTGACCGGCTTGACTGCTGGGACTACATACCACTATGTGGCATTCGCCTCCACGAACGGAGGGACAGTTTATGGCGACACGTTGTCATTTACCACATCCATCACTCCGGCAGTGTTCGCGACCTGCGGGGACGAGATTTACTTCAATGGGTACAATTACGAAACGGTGAGTGCAGATGGTCGATGCTGGTTCGCCGAAAACTTGCAGACTCTGAAATACCGCGATGGCAGTGACATTTCTGTGGGGATTTCTGGTTCGGAAAATGCGGCGGCTGTGGAGTGGTTGGATCGAGGTGGCCCTGATGCCAGCTCCAATGTTGCGCAATACGGGCGTTTCTACAACTGGTATGCGACTCAACAGGAGATTTGTCCAACAAATTGGTCTGTGCCAACTGAAGGAGAGTTCACGAGTTTGGTCACAACCTTCGGAGGCAACGGAGATTTCGGTGACCCTTCAGCTCCGGGGGCGAAAACTGCTCTGCTCGATGCCACAGAGGGGGGCACGAACAGCTCTGGACTTTCAATGATTGGCGTGCCCGCGCTGCCTGTTCACGAAGTTTCAACTGATACGCTTTACCAGTGGTGGAACTCGAGTGTACCCGCCAACATCACGGCGATGCCTTCGTACTTGTTGATCTATGAGAACTACAATTACGTTTCGGCCACAGTGACGGACTCGCGGACAACCCCGCTTTCAATCCGTTGCATCATGGATCTGGATTGATCTGATTCGAGTTGACAAAAGAGGCGTCCTGTTTTCAGGGACGCCTCTTTTTTTGCAACCAAATGCAGAGAAACTTGGGGCAACTCGGGTCAAGAAATCAGCGATACCAGTCTCTTAAACAGGCCATGAGGGCCACGTCAGGCACTCCTGAGTTTATCGTTCAGACACCCAAGTTGAAGGCGAGGTGATTTCCATCCGGGATTTCGAAGTCGAAGAGCTTCGCGAGAAGCCTTTGGTCGGCATTTTCGAAGCGCATGACCTCGACGATTTCGCGGGTTCCTGGCACGGTGTTTTTCAGCGCAAAAATTCTCTCAGCCAGGGCGATGGCCTCATTTGTTGAGAACGGCGCTCCCTTCGCTTTGAGTTGCCGCTCGAGCTCCTTTTTGACCTTCAGTGCAGCAAAGCAAACGCAGAGATGCGGAGAGATTGTGCTTGTCATCAAGGACTATTGTTTTCAAACGTAACACATTTCATTGAAAGCTCCATCAAGCCTTTGACTTTGTACGAGTTGAGAATCCGAGCAATTTCTCAGGGTGAAATGCAGTTTAACTGCATGGTACCTGTACGATGCGCTCCTTTGGGCCAATTGCACGATGTCAACCGAGAATACGATCTAATCAAATGACAATTCGCGTTTTGCTTCGTTTGGGTTCGAATCCTGCGCTTTTTAGAAATTCCAGAATTGGAGTGCACAGGAGCGAAATTTGGTGCGTATTCGTGCAAAATCCTCGAAAATCGGCTTGGCTAAATCGTTGCCCCCAGTGCAACATTACCCCCTTAAGTAATGGGTGGTGAGTGTTTTGCACGGGTGTGGTTCGAGTCTCGGTCTCTCGGCTGTTGCGCATCTCCAAGAGATTGGTTAGTTTGAAATTTACACCAACCTACACGAAATACAAAACGAAATACCCGCCCTCGTTCAAGCCCGCGTCAAACCAACCCCATCAACTCGCGATCCAGGTCGCTCGAGGTCGCGAGGTTCCATTTCTTCCGCAAAGCCGATTTCATGTTGTACACGTACGTGGGGGCACACTGCAGCATTTCCGCGATTTCTTGCGGCTGATAGCGCAAGGCGAGGAGCAGGGCCACTTGCTTTTCCCGTTGCGTGAGCTCAGGCCAAATCCCAGGCAACCGCCCCCGCTGGCTCGCCTGCCGTTCCCTGACCGCCAAGGCCAGCAGCTCTGTGGCATACAGGGCGCGACGTACCTCCGCCGAGTTGGGGTGCGAATGGGCGATGCATTGCTCGATGTTCGACCGGTTCAGGGCCACTTCGGTGGGGGTCAAAATCGCCCCGACATCACCCGGTGCTGCCGACGTGTCCTCCGCCGATTTTTTCCGCCGCCGGGCAGCCATCCCGGTCAGCAGCAACCCGATGAAAGCCGCCACAAACGCCCCCCATTGTACCTGCCGCATCAAAACAAGGCGCTGTTCCGACGGGGTGCCTTGGGTGACCCATTTTTCGGTCTTCATCACTTCCAATTCCGCAGGCGGGGCGCTTTTCCGCTGCAAATGCTCCGCAATCCGCGGCGCAGTCAACCGCAAGCGATCGAAGTCCATTCCAGCCACCGGGTTGGCAAATGGCTCCAGCCAAATGGGCGCCGCCTCTTGCAACGCGGGCAAGCCGGCCAATCGCTCCTCCTCCTCCAAAGCAACCGCGGCCCAAACGTGGTACATCCAGGCCTCTACGTTTGGCCAGCCGGAAGTAGCCGCAACGGATAGGAACTCCAAGGTGTCGGGTCGCTCCGAAACCACGGCGACCTCGGCGATGCTGCTGTTCCAATCCGGTGCGACCGTTTGGCCCCGAACCGCGCCGAACGTCCCGATCAGGAGGCAGGCCCCCAATTGGACGTTTCGCCACCAAAGCTGCCAATTCACATCGGTCCCCTGGCCCAGTTTGGTCCGCAGGCTCGTCCGCAGGTTGTAAATGTGGCTCTTTTTGCACGCCAGTTTTTCCGCTAACCCCTCGGTGTCCGCTCCCCGCAGGCTCCAATAGAGCAATTCCAACTCCCGCGACGTCAGCTCGCTGTCCTCCCCCAATTTTTCACGCAAGTCGGTCATCGATGGGGCGTCTGAACCCATTCCGCTATCGACCACTTGCCACGGAAGGAGGTCCGCATTGAAGGCCCTCGGTTGCCCCTTGAGCATTTCTGCGACGGATTGAATTTCAAGGAGTTCGGTTTGGAGCGCGGCCTCGCGTGCGGCTTGGCGTTTGCGCAACTGGGTTTGGGCCAAATAATGCCGTGCCCGCAACCCACCGATTCCCACCAAGAACAGCACCGTGGCGTAGGAAATCGGAGCCCACGGCCGCGGGTTCGGATCCACGCCCAAATCCCCGTCGATCGCCGCCTCACCCGCAGCCGATTCCCCCGTTTCTAAATCCGGCCACGGACTCTTCCAAGCCCAGCCAGGCGCCTGCTGCACTTCGTTCCATGCGGCCTCCACCGGTTTCCCTTCTGGCCGCCACGGCTCGAACAACGTTGCCGCCACCCCGAGGTTGTACGCCGCCCGCGTGGAATCGGTCGCAAACGCCCTGCCCAAGGGACCTTGCATGTTCAAGAACACTTGGAGCCGGTCGGTTCGCAACAAATAATTCAGCACAATCGTGGCGCCCGCGATCGGATCCTGCCCATTGAATTCCCCTGGGGTCAGCCGGTGAAAAATGGCCTCTGCCTCCTCCCACAAGCCCAGTGCGGTGGCGCACAAGAGCCGGTTCCGCAGGATGACCTCCCCGAAATCCTCGGGCAACTTGCTTGACAGGTCTTCGTCCCGCTGAATCCAAGCCTCTTCCGCGAGCTTCAGCCAGTCCAGCGCCGTGTGGTAATCCCGCAGGGACAAGTTGATGGTGGCCAAGTTGTTCAGCCGCAGCGGGTGATTGGATTCGGGCTCCAGCTCAAACGCCATTTTGAATGCATGGTATGCGGTCTCGAGCTCGCCGAGTTGGTTCGACAAGCTGCCGATGGCGTGCCACGTGGACACTTGCCGGGACGTTTTCGGACTGTAGACCAAACTCTGCTCAAACGCCGCCCGCGCCTCGACCAATCGCTTGTTCAAGTAATGGTGCACGCCCAAGCTGTACCACGTAACATACCCGGCGGTGTCGCAGGCTGCGTTCGAGACCCAGCTGTCTTCCAAGGGAGTCTCCCCGCCGTTGACGTTGATGACGGTGGCCAACACCGCCCGGGCAAGGTTCAAGGAGTCGCAATCTCCACGCTCAATGGCCCGGCTTTGCAAATCCTCCGCCCAAATCTTCACTGCCATGGGTGTTTCCTTCAGACCTTCCAATGCATCCCAATACGCGGACTCCCAACTGAGTTGCGCAGGACATGTAACGCTTGAAAGCGAGAGGAGTAAGAGGCATATTTGGGCTCGCCAGTTCACTTCAAAGGGCAGTAAAATCCTCACAAAACCATGAGATAGGAAAGATAAGCATTTCATTTGAGTTGGACGGCGTTGCTGGTGGGATTTTGTCAACTAATTGTTTATCCGTGCTTTATGTGTCTGAAGTGAAGTGTGTTAGACATTTGAAATGGAGGTGAGCCTATCATTTCGGTGGTCTTGCGGTTAGCTTTGAGAGAAGCGATGATTTTGCAGGAATGCACTTCTTCAATGATGAGCTGATCAAGAACATGAAAATGAAAAGGTGGTTAAAAATAGGAAGCGTCTTGGGCTTGGGACTAGCTGCGCTTTTTGGTTGTTTGGGAACCGCGGGGGCCCAACTTTCGATTTGGGGTTGGGAATTTGTAGCCAATGATGCGGGGCCGAATTATGGTAGCCCAAGCTTACCAACCCTCAGGGAAACCTATGCGGTGGACGCAGACGTGCTTGGGTCGTACTTGGAACAGGGGAACTTTATCCTCCTGCCGACGATGGGGCAGGGTTGGACGCGCTTCCGGGTGATGCGGGAAATGGAGATCCATCCGGATTGCCGACCTTTTCCGGATTTTAAGGTTTGGCCCTTGATGAGCTCGCACACAGCAGGGATGGCGATGCGCATCAACGGACAGTACAAGTTCCAATACAAGGCGGACGGAGGCAACATCCTGAACAACTACATGGAGTTCATCCCGAGCACGACGCCGGGGGAGCAGTGGTTGCTCGCGGTGAACGGATATCCGGACCTTCCGCGGAACGATGCGAGCGGCGCGGATAATCTAACCCAAGCGGATATCAATGCAGGGACATTCAGCATTCCAGCGACCCAGCCAGTGTCAGGGGGTGGGGTTTCCGACAACGACCTGCTCACGAGTCCGACCTATTCGGCACAGTCGTGGCAAAGGACAGTCCTCTTCAACGAGTCGCATGCGCTTCGGGGCGCGATTGCTTATTCTCCCGGGTATAAAACAAGGGCGGAGTCCACAAATTGGTTGGACGGGACTTCTTACCTCGTGGAGGAGTATATCGGGGCCATGCTCGGGTGGGCGAACACCAGCTTGTACCCGATGTCGGGGTTGTACCTCGATTGGACTGGCAGGCTCGCCTTCACCGAGGCGCAGTTTAATGCGAAATGGGCCGAAGCCTACCCGGACAGTACGAGAACGACCACCATCGATCGGGTAGGGCGTGGCGATCGGGTTAATTTTTTAGCAAGCATGCTGACGGATTACGAGGCTGGGTTGGCGGATGGACGGGTCTTCGATTTCGGGCATGGCGTGTTTACGAACAATCAGAGTCTCGGGGGAGGTGAGGTGTGCGGCTCCGGAGATCTTCGATTTCGAAGTGTTTCCGGCCCGAAGGATTTTCGTCCGCTCATTCGGTTGCCCTATGCCTTTTTTCTCCATGAACTGGGGCATGCGTTAGGGTGTTCGCACACGTTCAATTATCCGCACCGGAATAAATCACTTCAGTCTGCTCGTGCGCCTGCAGGGGCGCGTGAGCCCGGTTCCGGCACCTCGGTGATGGGGTATGTTACGACAGGTTATACGTACATGAACGACACGCAGAAGGCGGTGTATTCGTCGTGGTACAACTTGGTGAATGAGCTGAAGGCCCGGGAAGAGTTCCGCGATCCGATGGTGGAGTATTTCATGAATTGGGCTCCGTATTCCTTGTACCAAATCCGAAACCAATTCGATTCTTTCAGCACATGTGGTGTTTCGTTAGGTCCGAATGGAGGGCCCCTTACTCCTGAGCTTAACGAGGGGACGGCTCCCGTGAATTACATTCCGCACTCCACCCCGTTCATGCTGTCGGCGGAGAAGAAAGATGGGCATTTGTATGGATGGGACCAAAACGATGCGGGGGGTGACCGGTGGACGGGATTGGACGACGTGGCGTGCAAAAAGTTTGCGGAATTTGGCCCCCAATTCATCCGCGATGAACGCAACGTGAACCCCGTGCGGTACTTCCCGCCGCTCGATAGCCTGCTCGAAGGCAATACCATTCCCGAACACTACGCGCACCCGACGGGTGAGCGCACGTTCACCTTTAGCCTGATGTCGCAATTGAACCCCGATGCGTACACGGCTATCGGGTTGAGTGTTTGGGACGGCATGAAGGTCCATGTGGAAGCAGAAGGGCCGTTCCGGGTTTTCAGCGGCCCTGGATTTGGGCCAAACACGGTGCTCGCCGCAGCGGAGCAACCCGATGGTTCACTGGCCGCCACAGAGGAAATAGAATGGACGCTTGCGGGCACGAACCAAGCCCCCATCAACATGTCCAGCCTCGACATCTACGTCATCGTCGACAACGACATGGAGAACCGGCAGCTGATCGCCTCCAACGTGCCCAACACCGGCTCGGCCTCGGTGACGATTCCATTGCAACCGGTCACGCTGGTGGATGGCTTGCCCGTAGCTCCCAAGCAGCGCCTCATGCTCAAAAGCCCTGACCACATCTTCTTCGCCGTGTCTCCACCATTCGAAGTGCAGATAGCGGATTGTATGGTGCCGTATGCCCTGAATTACAATGAGCTAGCCACTGTGCCGGCTCCCTGTGAATACGAGGAAGGGTTGGTCTTTTGCGCCCATCCCATGGCCTGCAATTATTCGGAAGACGCCACCAGCTACGACCAGTGCGCGTACCCGCTTTGTACCGACCCATCGGCTTTGAACTACGAGCCCTTCTACGCCAACATGTTGAATTACGTCAACTATGAATGCGGAGCCCCTTGTGCTTACCAAACCGCGCCCTGCTCGGGCGTTCCGGCCATCGAAGAAGCGGGTGCCTGGTGGGCCCTTGGGATGGAAGGTCCGCTGGCGTACTCCCGTTGGGAGCGATTCTTGCAGGTGAACGATGCGGTCGTCCCTTCACAAGGTCTGGGCGATGGCACCCTGCAATACACGCAGCTGACCGATGGGTTCAAGCTGAAACTCGATGCAGGGGCTTCGTTGAACGGTTATCTCCAACAAGCCACATTGTCGCTCACCTTGCCTGCATCTTCAGCCGATCGATCGTTTGAGTTCACGGTAGGGGGCGGGATTCGCTCCAGCGATGTGGAAAACGAAATCAAGGTATTCGCGGGCGGTGTACAAGTTCCTTCTGCACCTGCTGAAGGAGGTATCCATTTCGCATTTGACCTCCAAGCAGGAGACGAGTTGATTCTTTACATGAATTCGGAAGTAAACTCGTTTTCAACGGCCAGTTTTGCAGAATGGATCATGACGGGGCTGAAATGGAAGGACTACTGCATCGAAGGGTGCACGAATTCAACCGCCCTCAATTACGATCCAGAGGCCAACGTGGACAGCGAAGCGTGCATCATCTTGGGTTCACCCGTGGATGACTTTGAGGGCGCCGATCAGGAATCGATTCCTTACGTTTGCCTGGAGCCAAGTGCGTGCAATTACACGGTCGCCTTCGGATTTCATGATGCCTCATTGTGTGTGTATCCGGGTTGCCAAACCGAGCTCGCGAACAACTACGATCCGAACGCCGGTTGTCCCGGTCCTTGCTACTTCGATGCCGTATGCGAAGCGGATGCCGCGCAGTTCAGCGTGGACCTCGATGGCCGCGTGCGCCTGCTGACGCCCGACGATTGGATGCAATTGATCGATGGCATTCCAGCGGCGACCGAGATCGTGGTGCCTTCAGGCCAACTGGGCGAAGTGGGCTCAGCGGCCATCATCCCCGTTCCCGCCACGGGACTCAACTTGGAATTCCTGTCCACTGCGGACGGAGAAATCTCCTTCGGTTACGCGATTCTCCCGGGATCCGGCCCCCAACCGCAGGTCTACTGGAACGGCGGTCCTACCAGCGGCTTGCTGAGCGAATTCAATGCCAGCTGGGGCGATGACCCGTCGCTGCTCTCAGGGGCAACACCACCCGGCCTGATCCCCGATTGGGGCTACCCGGCTTGGGCCGATTTACAGCAATCCACTGTTCCCGAGTTTTTCTCCTTGATGAAAGGCGAATCCTGGGCTGGAAGTGGCAAGGTCATTATCGCCGAAACCCCGGCGGGCTCCACGCCGCCGACCCTGATCGTGACTTCCGTCGCGATGCCGTGCTCCTGTGCCGGTGAGCCGGTGGCGGTAGGCTGTTCCGATCCGATGTCGGCGAACTACATCGCCGGGTTCGTGGTCGGCGACGGCAGCTGCACGGTGGGCGGTTGCACCGATCCGGAAGCGCTGAATTACAATCCGGCTGCGACGGTGCACCGGAACGAATGCGTGTACGAGGGATTGTGCGGCGAGTGGTATGTGGAGTCGGGCAAGGCTTATGGATTCACGGGCGCGATGGCGGCGGAGCTGGGTACGTTGGAGGACGGCGCGGAAGTGGTCGGGGATCACGCCCTTTACGTGGTGGGGCCTGATGCCGGTGTGCAGGGGTCGACCCTCGCTTCTTGGACGGTGCCCGAAGCCGGTTGGGTGCAGTTCACGTGGGCGTATGCCACGTCGGATGGCATCCAGTACGATGTGCCGTTCGTTTCGGTGAACGGGGTGGTGACGAATTTGAGTGCGGGAACACCGTTGGATCCGTCCGCTGTTTGGTGGATGGATGAGGATTCGTTGGAAAGTGCTTGGCACCCTGGACCGGGATTTGCCTTGCTCGAGCCGGATACGTGGGTACCCGGTTTCACGGACGAAACAGCGGTCATTGCGTACCAAGGGCCCGCCCAGGTATGGGTCGAGGCAGGCGATGAGGTCGCGTGGGGTGTGTACTCGACCGATGGGCAGTATGGTGCGGGTAAGTTGTTGGTTGCGAGTGTGATTTGGCCTGAAGGCTGCCCAGAACCGCAAGGCGTGGTGCCCGGATGCAAAGAGCTGCTGGCCTGCAACTACAACCCGATGGCGACCGTGACCGACGGCAGCTGCGAATTCCCCGGCGACCCGTGCGACGACTTCAACGCGTGCACGGTGAACGACGTGCTCACCGAGGACTGTGGGTGCGCGGGCACCTACCTCGACAGCGACGCGGACGGGGTGTGCGACGCGGAGGACGTGTGTCCGGAAGCGCAGACGTGGCAGTACGAGGAAGGGCCGTGCGGGTGCGTGGACGACTGGGACGTGAACTTCAATGGCCTCGGCGATTGCTTCGACACGCCGGGGTGCATGGAGGAGCTGGCGGCGAACTACTATGCTGCGGCGACGATGCCGACAACGTGCGTGTTCGACGGGCCGTGCGGGGCGACGTTGACCGCGGATTCGCTGGGCTTGGGCTTCACCGGACCGATGGGCATGGGCGAGTGGCTGGAGCTGGCGGCGAGCGGTGAGGTGGCTTGGATCGATGGGCACCTGATGCTGACGTCAGGCAATGCGAACGAGGCTGCGGCGACCCGGGTGTCGTTCCTGATGCCGACCGATGGGCAGGTGGCGTTCTCGTGGGCGTTTGCGACGTCCGATCAAGGGGGCTGGGATGATGCAGGCCAAACCCTTTGGGACTGGCCCTTCGTTTCCCTCAACAACGGCACCGAGCAGGTCCTCGACGTGGTGGGCGATCCCGCGTGGGCGCTCGGCGACGACCCGGTCACGCCGGAACTGACCTTCAGCGATTGGCCTGCGGCCGAGTCGTGGTTCCCAAGCGGCACCTGGCTCGCTCCGGATTCCGTGGTCTTCCCGCGCCTCGAGTCGGTGCCGGGCTTCATCGGCAACGGCTTGAGCGTCATTCCCTTCCACCAAGCCGAGGTGCTCAACGTACAAGCCGGCGACGTCGTGACCTTGGGCATCCGCACCGAAGACGGTTACGGCGGCCCGGGCCGGGTGCTGTTCTCGGGTTGGATGGCTCCGGCCGCTTCGTGCAACGAATTGACCGGCTGCACCTACCCACAGGCATGCAACTACCAACCAGACGCCACGTCCGATGATGGCAGCTGCACCTTTGCTGAACCGATGTTCGATTGTGAAGGCAATCCACTGGATAGTTCACCGGTTTGTCCTGAAGACATCAACGCTGACGGCGTGGTGAGCATAAGCGACATGCTCCAACTCCTGGCAGCATACGGCGTGGAATGCCCGCAATAATGCACGGTTGGCCTCGCAGTCTGCCCGCTTTCGAGCGGTGCTGAATCCATTCAATCCCCTTCACAGCTGCAGTGGAGGGGATTTTTCATTGGTTTCAGCTTGCTCGGGGACGCTGTCACATATTTTCAAGCTGCGGGACGCTTTTTTCAAGAATAAAAACACTCTAAAAAATTAAAAATGATTGAGTTAGTTGGTTTTTTGCGGCGGGAGGATGCCTTGAAAACTATGTGAATCTCTGTCATTTTCCTGAATCGACACCTCCTATATCTGATATGATGAAACTCTCCCGCGTGTTCGTGAGTAGTTTAGATAGATTCAACGATAAATACGCGACTTACGTCAACGATGCGTACAATTTTGAAAGCGGGATTGCTCAGCATGTTGCTGTTGGGTGGATCCATTTTAGCGGAGGCCCAACAAAATAGCAACCAGGGCAGCCGCGTGACCCGGCAAGCTTCTAGAATGCGGAGAGATTGAGCATGGCTTCATTGACCGTGATTTCGAAAGAGACACAAATTGTCGACATTTGCAACAACTCTT
>CBFHLY010000041.1:0-16864 GCA_965656785.1 uncultured Flavobacteriales bacterium | reverse complement strand
CCGAATTGAACGTCACCGCCAGCCCATCCCCTTGCCGCCAAACCTTCGGGTCGGCCACCACATCCCTAAACCCGAACCGCCGAAACAGGTCCGCCATCCGCTCCGGCTCCCCCCCCGGCCCCTGCCACATCGCCTCAAACGGCCCCTCCCACGACGGCGCCTCCCGCCACGCCCAGGCCATGCCCCCGGCCACCCGAGCAAAGGACGGATTGATTGCCACGCCCCCTCGCCCCGACCACGGCCGCGGCAGTTCCTCCTCCGACACCGCGCGCCGCCATAGGAACCGCAGCATCACGCCGGCACAATCCGCCCCGTCGCCTCCCCGAAGCCGATCCGCGGCTTGCCCGGCGCCGCAGCGCACCCCGTCAACCGCACGGAGTCCCCGTCTTGAATGAACCGCCGCTCCGACCCATCCGGCATCGCGAACGGCTTCGATCCGCGCCAGCTGATCTCGAGCATCGACCCGAAGGACCCCGGCTCCGGCCCGCTGATGGTCCCGCTCGCGAGCACGTCGCCCCCGCGCACGTTGCAGCCGTTCACGGTGTGGTGCGCCAACTGCTGCGCCATGTTCCAATAGAGGTGCTTCAGGTTCGAGCGGCAGACCACCGCGCCCTGCCCGTTTTCCGGCACGATTTCCACGGCCAAATCCACATCGAAGTGCCCGGGCGCCTCCACCTTCAAATACGGCAGCACCGGCGGATCCACTTGGTCCGGCCCCGGAATGCGGTAGGGCTCCAACGCGTCGAGCGTGACGACCCACGGCGACATCGTGGAACCGAAGTTCTTCCCCAGGAACGGCCCCAACGGCACGTACTCCCACGCCTGGATGTCCCGGGCGGACCAGTCGTTGAACAACGTCAGCCCGAAGATGTACTCCTCAGCCTCCGCCAGCGCAATCGGCTCGCCCAACGGCTTGCCCGGGTAGGTGATGAAGGCCATTTCCAGCTCGAAGTCGAGGAGCCGGGAGGGACCGAAGACCGGGGGCGCCTCGGGATCCGGGCGCATCTGCCCGTGCGGCCGCTTCAGGGGCGTCCCGCTCACCACGATGCTGGAGGCCCGGCCGTGGTAACCCACGGGCAGGTGCTTCCAATTCGGCAACAGCGCGTTGTCCGGATCCCGGAACATCTTCCCCACGTTGCGCGCGTGGTCCTCGCTGGAGTAGAAGTCCGTGTAGTCGCCGATGTGAACGGGCAGGTGCATGGCGGCTTCGGATTGGGGGACCAAAATTTGGCCCACATGGTGCTCCTTGTCGCGCAAATCCGGGCGCGTGGCGTCCAGCAACTTCTGCAACCGTTGCCGGAGTTCGCGCGTGGCCTGCTTGCCCCGCGCGATCATGGGGTTGAGCACCGGGGCCTCGAAGTCCGCCAGGCTGAACGGCAAGTTCTCCAAATAGCCCAGCATGTAGAGGGCCTTGAGGTCCAGGATTTGGTCCCCGATGGCCACGCCCACGCGCTTCGTGCGCTCAGCAGTGGAGAAGATTCCGAAGGGTAAATTGTGGATGGGAAAGTCCGAATCAACCGGGACGTTCACCCAAGAAGTGAGGTCGTTCATGCCAGCAAGTTACGGCCACAGCCTGCACGAAAACGAACGCAATTGAGGCGGGTGAATCCCGATGCGGTTGCTATCTTCGCGACTTAATCGCCGCCTGTTCGGAGCGCATGTCATCACTTCCCATCCAGGAACAAGTCCGCCAAATTTTCGAGGAGTACCTCGAATCCCATGGCCACCGCAAAACGCCGGAGCGCTTTGCCATCCTGTCGGAGGTGTACGCTTACGAAGGGCACTTCGACATCGAGTCGCTTTACGGCACGATGAAGTCCCGGAATTACCGGGTGTCGCGGGCGACGTTGTACAACACGCTGGAGTTGCTGATGGACTGCCGTTTGGTCAGAAAACACCAATTCGGCGACAAGATGGCCCAATTCGAACGGAGCCACCGCGTGCAGCAACACGACCACGTCATCATTGCGGACACGGGCGAAGTGCTCGAATTCTGCGACCCGCGGATCCAGCAAATCAAGGCCACCATCGAGGACCTCTTCGGGGTGGAAGTGCTGCACCATTCCCTGAACATTTATGCGCGCAAGCGGACCGACGACGGCGCTGCGCCAACCCCTACCCGCTCATGAAAGTTGATGTGCTGCTCGGTCTTCAATGGGGAGACGAAGGCAAAGGCAAAATCGTGGACGTGCTCACGCCCGATTACGACGTCATCGCCCGTTTCCAAGGAGGTCCCAATGCGGGCCACACCCTGATTTTCAACGGCACGAAACACGTGTTGCACACGATTCCGAGCGGCGTGTTCCACCCGGACAAGCAGAACGTGGTGGGCAACGGCGTCGTCATCGACCCCGTCATTTTCCACAAGGAAATCGAAGCGCTCCAAGCGCGGGACGTGGACCCCACGGCGAACCTGTGCATTTCGAAGAAGGCGCACCTGATTTTGCCCACGCACCGGTTGCTCGACGCGGCCAGCGAGCACGCGAAAGGCAAGGCGAAGATCGGCTCGACGCTGAAAGGCATCGGCCCGACGTACATGGACAAAACAGGACGCAACGGCCTCCGCGTCGGCGACCTGCTCAGCGACCAGTTCGCCGCGCGTTACGACGCGTTGAAGCAGAAGCACCTCGGAATGCTCGCCGCCTTTGGGGACGACGTGCCCACGCCGTTCAGCCTCGAAGAAGCCGAAGCGGAGTGGCTCGACGCCGTGGCGTTCCTGAAGGGACTGCGCCTCATCGACAGCGAGCACTTCCTCAACGAGGCCCTGGCCGCTGGGAAACGCATCCTCGCGGAGGGGGCGCAAGGCACGATGCTGGACATCGACTTCGGAACGTATCCGTTCGTCACGTCATCGAACACGGTGACGGCGGGCGCGTGCACGGGATTGGGCATCGCGCCCAACCGCATCGGGGAGGTCATCGGCATCTTCAAGGCGTACTGCACGCGCGTCGGATCGGGACCGTTCCCGACCGAACTCGACAACGCCGAAGGCGAGGCCCTGCGCCAAGCGGGCGGGGAATTCGGGGCGACCACCGGACGGCCGCGCCGCACGGGCTGGTTGGACTTGCCGCAGCTCAAGTACGCCGCGATGATCAACGGGGCGACGGAACTCGCCATGATGAAATCCGACGTCCTGAGCGCGTTCGACACCATCCAAGTGTGCACGCACTACCTCCACGACGGCGAGCGCATCGATTACTTGCCGTTCGGCATCAACCCCGACGAAGTCACCCCGATTTACGAGGAGCATCCCGGGTGGACGGAGGATTTGACCGGAATCACCGAAGAGTCGGAATTGCCCCAAAGCCTGAAGGACTACACCGCCATGATCGAGCGGGAGACCGGCATTCCCGTAAGCATTTTGTCCGTGGGTCCGGATCGGAAGCAAACCATTCTCCGCAACGGCCGTAAGTGAAGACATGATTTTCTGGTTTACAGGCCAACCCGGCCACGGAAAAACAACCCTCGCCCTCGCCCTCATTGAGCGGCTGAAGGCCGCGGGGCATGAGCCGTTTCACGTTGACGGCGACGATTTGCGCTCCCTGACCTCCAATGCGGATTACAGCCGCGCCGGCCGCGAGGCGAACATCCGCCGAGCCCAAACCATCGCCCACTACCTGCACAACAAAGGCCAAATCGCCGTGGTCTCCTTGGTCGCGCCCTACCGGGCCATCCGAGAGGAACTGAAGGCCGTGGCGCCGGTGACCGAAGTCTACGTGCACACCTCGGAAGTGCGCGGGCGCGAAGACAAGGCCGCGAAGGACTACGAAGCCCCGGTCGCCGATTTCATCGACATCGACACCACCGACCGCGACATCGCTGCCTGCGTGGACGACGTGCTCGAACGCGTGCAACTCCCCCACCGATCATGAGCCTCGAACCGAAGCAGTCCCACTACCGCCACATCGCAAAAAGCGTGACGTGGCGCATCGTGGGCACCATCGACACCATCTTGATCGGGTGGCTCGTGTCGGGCGACGTCCGAGTGGGAGCGACCATCGGCGGGTTCGAGGTAATCACGAAGATGGTCTTGTATTACCTGCACGAGCGAGCGTGGTTCAAATTTGGTCAACTCGGCCGCGAAAAAGACAACAACAACCCATGAACATCGACTACAACCTCGACCACCTCGACGAACTCGAGGCGGAATCGATCTACGTCATCCGGGAAGTCGCCGCCCAATTCGAGCGACCGGCCATCCTGTTCAGCGGAGGAAAAGACAGCATCGTGGTCACGCATTTGGCGGCCAAAGCGTTCGCGCCCGCCCGCATCCCGATGCCGCTCGTGCACATTGACACCGGCCACAACTTCCCCGAAACCCTCGCCTTCCGCGATGAGCTCGTCGACCGACTGGGCGTTCGCCTCATCGTCGGGAGCGTCCAGCAGACCATCGACGACGGCCTCGTGAAGGAGGAGACGGGGGCGCATGCGAGCCGCAACCGCTTGCAGACCACGACGTTGCTGAACACGATCGAGGAGCACGCGTTCGATGCGTGCATCGGCGGGGCGCGGCGGGACGAGGAGAAGGCCCGGGCGAAGGAACGGTTCTTTTCACACCGGGACGATTTCGGCCAGTGGGACCCGAAGAACCAGCGTCCGGAGTTGTGGAATTTGTTCAATGGCAAGCACCGCCCGGGCGAGCATTTCCGGGTGTTTCCGTTGAACAATTGGACGGAACTCGACATTTGGAATTACATCACCCGGGAACAAATCGATTTGCCGTCGCTCTACTTCGCCCACGAACGCGAATGCATCGTGCGCGGCACCACGATCCTCGCCCACAGCGAGTACCTCAACCTGAAGCCGGACGAACAACCGGTCACGATGCAAGTGCGCTTCCGGACCCTCGGCGACCTCACGATCACGGGCGCCATTGAAAGCGACGCCGACACCTTGGAAAAAATCACCGCGGAAGTCGCCGCCACCCGCATCACCGAGCGCGGTGGCCGCATGGACGACAAACGCAGCTCTTCCGCCATGGAAGACCGCAAAAAAGAAGGGTACTTCTGATGAGCTCTCAACCCACCACCAACAGCCTGCTGCGCTTCACCACAGCCGGCAGCGTAGACGATGGCAAAAGCACGTTGATCGGGCGGTTGCTGCACGATTCGAAAAGCATCTTTGAAGACCAACTCGAAGCCGTAACCGCATCGAGCGCCCAAAAAGGCCTCGAACACGCCGACCTGAGCCTCCTCACCGATGGCTTGCGGGCGGAACGCGAACAAGGCATCACCATCGACGTGGCCTACCGCTACTTCGCCACGCCGAAGCGCAAGTTCATCATCGCCGATACGCCGGGACACATCCAATACACCCGGAACATGGTGACCGGGGCTTCGACTGCGGATTTGGCCATCATCCTCGTGGATGCGCGCCACGGGCTGCTCGAACAAACGCACCGGCACAGCTTCATCGCCAGCATGCTCGGCATCAAGCACGTCGTGGTCTGCGTGAACAAAATGGACCTCGTGGACTGGTCCGAGGATCGATTCCGCGAAATCGTAAGTGCCTACCGGAGCTTCAGCTCGCGCCTCGACATTCCCGACATCAAGTTCATTCCCATCAGCGCACTCCTCGGAGACAACGTGGTGGACGCGAGCGAGCACATGCCGTGGCACACGGGCGGCTCGTTGCTGAACCACCTCGAAGAAGTGTTCGTGGCTTCCGACCGCAATTTGCAGGACTGCCGCTTCCCCGTGCAATCGGTCATCCGTCCCCAAATCGACGAGGCCCGCGACTTCCGGGGCTACGCAGGCCGCATCGCCAGCGGGGTGTTCAAACCCGGCGATGACGTAACGATTTTGCCCAGTGGCATGACCTCGCGCATCCGGGAAATCCGATTGGGCAACAAGGTGCTGGCGAAGGCGTTTCCGCCGTTGAGCGTAACGGTGGCGCTGGAAGATGACGTGGACGTGTCGCGGGGCGACATGATCGTGCGCGAACACAACCAGCCGACCAGCACCCAGGACCTCGACACGCGGCTCTGCTGGCTGAGCGACGAGCCCCTGAATCCGGCAGCGCGCTACATCCTGCGCCACACGTGCACCGAGGCGAAGGCCATCATCAAGAAGGTGCACTACAAGCTCGACATCAACACCTTGCACCGGGAGGAGGAATTTGACCAAATCACGATGAACGACATCGTTCGGGTGCACATTCGGTTGTCCACTCCGATCCTGGTCGACGACTACCGCGAAAACCGCACCACCGGTTCGTTCATCCTCGTCGATCCGCATTCCGGGTTGACCGTGGCAGCGGGGGTGCTGAATTTGTGAGTGGGGGTGCCGGCAATGTGTGCGATATTTGGCGAAGAGCACACACGGCATGGAAGCACGGGCGATTGACTTAGAAGCAGAGAAGCGCGAAATCCTGAGGCGGTATCGCGGGCTGTTGCGCACGGCCACACACAGCAAGGACCGGGCGAGCCGCAAGAAAATCCGGAAGGCCTTCGACATCGCGTTGGAGGCGCACAAGGACATGCGGCGCAAGAGCGGGGAGCCGTACATCTACCACCCCATCAGCGTGGCCCGCGTGGTCGCAGAGGAAATGGGCCTCGATACCACGAGCATCGTTTGTGCCCTGCTGCACGACACGGTCGAAGACACCTACATGACGCTCGAAGACGTCGAGCACCTCTTCGGAAAAAAGGAGCGCAACATCGTCGACGGCCTCACGAAAATGTCGGGGGTCTTCGAGCCGGGCACCAGCGCCCAAGCCGAGAACTTCCGCAAAATGCTGCTCACGATGAGCGACGACGTGCGCGTCATCCTCATCAAAATCGCCGACCGACTCGACAACATGAGGACGCTCGAGCACATGCGCCCTGACAAGCAACAGAAGATCGCTTCGGAGACGCTGTTCATGTACGCGCCGCTCGCGCATCGGATGGGGCTGTATTCGATCAAGACGGAGTTGGAAGATTTGTCCTTGAAATACAAGGAACCCGAGGACTACCAGTACATCGAAACGCGGCTGCGCAAGACGCGGGCCGTGCGGACGCGGTTTGTCAACAGCTTCAGCAACCCGATCAAGCGGGCGCTGGAGGACGCCGGCTTCCAGTTCGAAATCAAGGGCCGGACGAAGAGCGTATACAGCATTTGGAACAAGATGCAGAAGAAGAAGGTCAGCTTCGAGGAAGTGTACGACGTCTTCGCCATCCGCATCATCCTCGAAACGCCGCAAGACCGGGAAAAGGCCGATGCATGGCGCACCTACAGCATCGTCACCGACTTCTACCAGCCGAATCCCGACCGACTCCGCGACTGGATCAGCATTCCGAAGGCGAACGGCTACGAAAGCCTGCACACGACGGTGATGTCACCGACCGGCAAGTGGGTCGAAGTCCAAATCCGCTCCAAGCGCATGGACGAAATCGCCGAAAAAGGCTACGCGGCCCACTGGCGCTACAAGGACGAGGCGGAGGACAGCGCCGCCGCAGCCCCCACGCTGGACGCTTGGCTCAACTCGGTCCGCGAAATCCTCGAA
The DNA here is from genome assembly GCA_965656785.1 of uncultured Flavobacteriales bacterium. Lineage (GTDB taxonomy): Bacteria > Bacteroidota > Bacteroidia > Flavobacteriales_D > Sanyastnellaceae > JALQTD01. The sequence continues at coordinate 9,379 of CBFHLY010000041.1, read as the reverse complement.
AGCAACGAAGAGGACGCGCTCCAGTTCATCGACGAGTTCCAGCTGAACCTGTTCAACGACGAGATTTACGTCTTCACGCCCAACGGCGATTTGTTCACGCTGCCGAAGGGTTCGACGACGCTGGATTTTGCCTTCCGCGTGCACACGCAGGTGGGCTCGCGCTGCATCGGAGGCAAGGTGAATCACAAGCTGGTTCCACTGAGTTACGAGCTCGAAAGCGGAGACCAAATCGAAATCATCACCTCGAAAAAGCAGCAACCAAAGGAGGATTGGCTCGGCTACGTGAAAACGGCGAGTGCCCGGTCGAAGATCCGGCACGCCCTGCGCGAGGAAGAGCGCCGGGTCGCCTCAGAGGGAAAGGACGTGTTCCGGAAATGGTTGCGGAAGGAGGGGCTCGATTTCGTCAACGCGAACGTCGAGAGCGTCTTGCGCAAACTGAAGCTGGATTCGCCGCACGAACTTTACTACCGCATCGCCACGGAGCGCATTCACCTCGACGCCATTGACGACTTCACCGTCAAGCAAGGGCGGTTCGAATGGACGAAGCCCGCCGAACCGCGCGACGTGCCGAGCGTCGCTCCGCCCCCCGAAAAAGGCGACGAGCTGCTCATCGGCGAGGGCATGCAACGCGTTGACTACACGCTCGCGGCGTGCTGCAATCCCATCCCAGGGGACGAAGTCTTCGGATTCGTGACGGTTTCTGGGGGCATCAAAGTCCACCGCCGCAATTGCCCCAACGCCACGAACCTCCTCTCGAAGTACGCCTACCGCACCATGAAGGCCCGCTGGGCTTCGAAGGCAGCCGTCCAATTCGAAGTCACCCTGATTTTCAACGGCATCGACGACGTGGGCCTCGTGAACGCGGTCACCAAGGTCATCTCCGACGACATGCACGTGAACATGCGCTCCATCAGCTTCGAATCGAAGGACGGGACGTTTGAAGGGCGGGTGAAAGTGCTCGTGCACGACACCGAGCACTTGGAACAACTGCGTCAGAAGTTGCTGAACGTGAACGGGGTTTGGTCCGTGGACCGGGCCTCGGAGGGTTAACCTGCAGCGAAGAGGGGCAGGTTCGCCATGCGGTCGTGGACCTCGGCCCCGACGGCCTGCAGCACTGCAGAATCCTCCGGAGCGGAGACGACGCGGTCGATCCAATCCGCCACTTCGGCCATGTCGGCCGGCTGCATGCCCCGGGTCGTGATGGCCGGGGTGCCGATGCGGATGCCCGATGTGACGAAAGGCGACCGCTCATCGAACGGCACCATGTTCTTGTTCAAGGTGATGTGCGCCGCGCCGAGCGCCTGTTCGGCCACCTTTCCCGTGACGCCCTTGTTCGTGAGGTCGATGAGCATGAGGTGGTTGTCGGTGCCCTCAGAAATGAGGTGGTAATCGCGGGCCACCAAGGCCTCGGCCAGCGCCACAGCATTCGCGCGGACTCGAGCGGTGTACGCCTTGAATTCCGGGGTCAGCGCTTCGCCAAATGCCACGGCTTTCGCCGCGATGACGTGTTCAAGCGGACCGCCTTGCATGCCCGGAAAGACCGCGCCGTCCAACACGGAGGACATGCTGCGGATGGCACCTTTCGGGGTTTTGCGGCCCCACGGGTTGTCGAAATCCTGGCCCATCATGATGATGCCTCCGCGCGGACCTCGCAAGGTCTTGTGCGTCGTGCTCGTCACGATGTGGCAATGGGGAAGCGGATCGTTCAGTTCACCGGTGGCAATGAGGCCCGCGGGGTGTGCGATGTCGGCGAGGAGCAAGGCCCCTACCGAATCCGCAATCGCCCGGAAACGCGCGTAGTCCCATTCGCGGGAGTACGCCGATGCGCCGCAAATGATGAGCTTCGGTTGGACCTCGGCGGCCTTTGCCTCCACCTTATCCATGTCGATGCGCCCGGTTTCGCGCTCCACGCCATAAAAGTGCGCGCGGTAGTGCTTGCCGCTGAAGTTCACCGGCGATCCGTGGGTCAAGTGACCGCCATGGGCGAGATCGAAACCGAGGATGGCATCGCCCGGCTGAAGGCAAGCGAGCATAACCGCCGCGTTCGCCGATGCCCCCGAGTGCGGTTGAACGTTCGCCCACGCCGCGCCGAACAATTCCTTGAGGCGATCAATGGCTAGTTGCTCCACTTCGTCCACCACTTCGCACCCGCCGTAATACCGTTTGCCGGGAAGTCCTTCCGCGTACTTGTTCGTCAGGATGGAACCTTGAGCCGTCAACACGTCATCGCTGACATAATTCTCGGAAGCAATGAGCTCCACCCCGAAGCGCTGGCGGTCGTACTCACGGGCGATCAGGGAGGCAATGCGGGCGTCGTTCATGGGAAGGGTTATTTCGTGGTGCAAAATTATCGCGCCTCAGGGAGGGATGGAGAAAAAATTGGCCCAAACCCCTCACAACTTTCGAACAACAGCACTACTTTCGCTCCAAATCGTTTCAAAACCTGTGATGAAAAAGCTCTTCAACTACGGCCTCGGCAGCCTCGGCCTCTTGGCCATCCTCGCCTCGACTTTCGCATTCAACTCGGCACCCGTGCAATACGAGTACTTGAACATGACGGTCATCGAATCCATCATCCCCGCAGGTCTCGGCCGCAGCCGCATCCTCATCGACCAAGGAGGATCGCTGGAAGAGTTGAAAATCAACAACCTGTACAGCGCAGTGGGCATCAAGCTCCAGAACATTTACGACAACGACATCATGGTGATGGCGAAGTTGAACGAGTACTCGAACCAGGGCTGGGAAGTGGCCTTCGTCAACACGGGCGTCCAGTCGCCGACCGATGGTGGCAAGTCCGGCATCTACTGCACGCGCTACATCCTGCGCCGCGCTCAATAAGCTTTGGCGCGATACCGCATTGGAACACCCTGGCTTCGGCCGGGGTGTTTGCGTTTGTACCTTCGCGAACATGTGGCGCACGTTGATTTTCTTGGCCTTCCTCCTCGGCTCGGTTCCAGTTTCAGGCCAAACCGACACCCCCCGCACCGTTCAAGAGTCCATCGAGGCGCAAGAAGCCGCGAAGCAAGCTCGGATCGATGCCGCTGATGAAGCCCTCCACGAAGGGCGCCAACGGCATTGGAAAAACCAGGACCGCGCCACCCGTCGACGGATGCGCCGGTACTATCGGGAGTCGCACCGGATGGCCCGCGGCCGGTCCACCCCGTGGTGGCGTCGAGTGCTTCGAGGCATCCAATAAAAACGGCGCTCCTCTGCCCGGGTTGCCTCCCGACGCGCCCTTTCTCACGCCCCATTTTATGATACTTCCGTTACAAACACCCTGCAAGTAATTTGTTATCAAATAATTAACGATTTTTCGCATCGCGCAATGACCGCCCTATATTTACCCCACTTGTATCCGAACGCCTGTAACAAATGATTCGCATGTTGCGTCCTACCCTATTTCTGTTTGCGCTGCTGGTGGCTTCAATGTCCGCGCTAGCGCAATCGGGATCCGGAACCTTGAAAGGAAAGGTTACCGACGCCGACCTCGGTGATCCCATGCCCTTTTGCAGTGTTATCCTCTTCTTGAATGGAAACCAAGTCACTGGTGTGAACACGGACTTGGACGGGGAATACACGATCAAGCCCATTCAGCCGGGCACCTATGATGTGGTGGTGAGTTTCGTGGGCTATCAGTCCCAGAAAATCACAGGCGTCACGGTGTTGGCGAATAAAATCCAATTCGTGAACGTGACCCTGTCCCCAGGTGTCATGATCGACGAGGCGGAAGTCATCGAATACAAGGAGCCCCTCATCGACAAGGAAGGCGGAACTTCTGGCGGCACGGTCGCCCGTGAAGACATCGATAAAATGCCGGGTCGGGATGTGGGAACCATCGCAAGCACGGTCGCCGGAGTCGGCACGGCGGGTACCGGAGGGGGCATCTCCATCCGCGGTGCACGGACGGCTTCTACGTGGGTGTACATCGACGGCATCAAGGTCCGCGGTTCGTCCGCCCTGCCGAAGTCGGCCATCGAGCAAGTGCAGGTGATCACCGGCGGGATCCCCGCGAACATCGGTGACGTGACCGGTGGGGTCATCAACATGTCGCTCCGGAACTCGTCTTCGAAGTGGTTCGGAGGAGCGGAAGTCATCTCGTCGGGCATTCCCGTGGGGGAAACGGCTTATGGGTTGGACCGCTTCGGCTACAACCTGTTCGAAGGCTCGCTCTCGGGCCCGATTTTGTTCGAAAAGGATGAGGACGGCAACAACGTGCGGCCGCTGCTCGGGCTGTTCCTTTCAGGCAACTACACCTACCAAAAGGACCCCCGCCCCGCATTCGACGGCACCTACCGGATGACGGATGAGGCGCGCGAGTACATTTTGTCCAATCCCTTGCGCCAAAACATCTCCTCTTCCGGCGACATCAACGGCGCCCTCTTCAACGCGGACTTCCTCACCGACACGTCCTTCACGAAGGTGCCCACGCGCATGAACGTCGGCAGCCAGAGCGCGAACCTCGTGGCGAAAATCGACGTGAACACGAACGAAACGACCTCCCTGACGTTCGGGGCTACCGGAGCGTACAACCGCAACAACAGCTTCAGCTACGCGAACATGCTGACGAACTGGGAAAACAACCTCGACGTCCTGAGCTTTGACTGGCGGGGCTACGTGAAGTTCTCCCAGCGCTTCAACAACGAGGACGACTCAGAAGCTGCGGGCTCCACCCTGAAGAACGTTTACTACCAGGTCATGGCGGACTACACGCAGACCTTCCAGCGCGTACAAGACGCCTCCCACGGCGACAACTTCTTCCGGTACGGGCACGTGGGAACGTTCGACGTGTACAACCAACGTTCCTACGATTACAACCCGGCGACCCAGCGTTTCGTCCACAACGGATGGGAAGACACGCTCGTGACCTTCGCGCCTTCCATCCACAACCCGGAACTCGCGGCCATCAACCAGCAGTACTTCTCGCTCTTCGATTACGAGCCGTACAACCCCTTCGTGGACGGTCCGTACGAAAGCCTCCTCGAAGTCCAAAACGGCAACGCCCTGCTCAACGGCCAAAGCCCCGCCGCCACTTACGGCTTGTGGAGCTACTACGGTGCACAAGGAAACAACTACAGCATCTCAAACAACTCCCAGTTCCGCATCTCTGCCTCGGGTTCTGGTGACTTGGGCGACCACGCCATTCAAATCGGCTTCGAATACGAGCAGCGCAGCGATGCGTTCTTCTCGGCCTCGCCGGTGGGATTGTGGACCTTGGCGCGTCTGACTGCGAACTCCCACATCAAGGAAATCAACACATCGGATTCGACGCTGACGAACATCGGAACCGACTACTACGTCACCTACGACCGCCTCATCGGTGACAACCAATTCGAATTCGACCGGAACCTGCGCGAGGCGTTGGGACTCGATCCGGACGGAAATGACTTCATCACCGTGGACGCCCTCGACCCGGATTTCTTGACGTTGGACTTGTTCGGCGCCGATGACTTGCTCAACCAGGGCAACAACTACGTGAACTATTCCGGTTACGACCCTTACGGAAACCGCCTGCGCGGCCGACCGACCATTGAGGATTTCTTCAATGAAACCAACGAGCAAGGATTCAACACGCGCCCAGTGCAAGCGTACGAACCGATTTACGTCGCTGGGTTCATCATGGACAAGTTCACCTACGACGACATCATCTTCAACATCGGTTTGCGGGTGGACCGCTTCGACGCCAACCAAAGCGTGTTGAAAGACCCGTACGTAATCGGCGAGCGGTATACGGTGGGCGATGTGCGGAGCGAACTCTTGCCGAGTTTGGACCCGACGGTGGAAATCCCCACGAACATTGGCGACGACTACGTAGTGTACGTCGACGCATTGAAGAACCCGACGACAGTCGTGGGTTACCGCGACGGCGACACCTGGTTCAATGCGACGGGAACGGAAATCAACGACCCGGACATCCTGGCCGTGAACGAAAGCTACCCGGCTCCTTGGCTCATCAACGCGCCGGATGCGCCGTTGACGTCGAAGTCGTTCCGCGACTACACGCCGCAGATCAACTTCATGCCGCGGATTGCTTTCTCGTTCAACATTTCCGATGAGGCGGTCTTTTTCGCCCACTACGACATCTTGACGCAGCGCCCGACCTCAAACAACCGCTTCTCGCCCATCGATTACCTGTTCATCCAAAGCCGGAACAACCTGATTGCAAACCCGGATTTGTTGCCAGAAAAGACCATCGACTACGAAGTGGGCTTCCAACAGGTCCTGTCGAAAACGTCGTCCCTGAAAATCGCTGCCTTCTACAAGGAGATGCGCGACATGATCCAGGTCCGGAACTTCACGGGTGCTTACCCCCGTCCGTACCGGGCCTTCGGCAACCTCGACTTCGGTACGGTGAAGGGCTTGACCATCGCCTATGACTTGCGGCGGACCGGCAACATCCGCATTAACGCATCGTACACGCTGCAGTTCGCTGACGGTACGGGTTCCACGACGACGACGGCTTTGGCCCTCATCAACGCAGGCCTTCCCAACTTGCGGACCATCAACCCGTTCAACTACGACCAACGCCACCGCATCGTGGCCAACGTCGACTACCGCTACGGCGCAGGCGAGGCATACAACGGTCCGGTGCTGCGTTTCGGTAAAAACGAAGACGGCAGCGTGAAGGAGCACGCCATCTTTGAAAACACGGGCGTCAACTTCATTGCAAACATCGGTTCAGGAACGCCGTACACGGCCTCGGTCATCCCGACGCCGATCACGGGAGAAATCAGCCCGTCGACGGAAGGCTCCATCAACGGCAGCCGTCTGCCTTGGCAGTTCAACCTGGACATGAACGTCGACAAGAACTTCTCGTTGACGCTCTCCAACGAAGAAGGCGGTGAACCGAAGTACGCGAACCTCAACATCTACCTGTGGGTGAGCAACTTGCTCAATACGCGCAACATCAATTCGGTCTACCGCTTTACCGGCATTTCCGATGACGACGGCTACCTCGCTGCTGCGCAGTACCAGCCACTCATCAACAGCCAGAACAATCCGGAGTCCTTCCGGAACTACTACTCGATGTACGTCGACAATCCGTTCAACCTCGGGCTTCCCCGCACCATTCGCCTCGGTGTCAAATTCGACTTCTGATCTTGACCATGCGCATCATCCTCTTCCTCTCCGCTGCGCTGCTCAGCACGCAAGCTTTGGCCTACAAATACGTCGGGCCCAATGTCAACGGAACGGACACGAACAATGGGAATACGCAGCCTGCGCTTCGCGCTGCTGCTTGTGCCCCGGCGACGGCGCTCCGCGACCTCGAATGGAACAACGTTCGGGCCCTCATCGAAACCGGCGGCTCCATGTGGCAAGACCGCGCCACGAGCCGAGCGGCTTACGAAGTGCCGAAAGACGGCGGCGTGAGCTCGCTTTACGCGGGAGCACTGTGGATGGGCGGCATCAGCCCGGACCAACAGCTCAAGCTCGCGGCATTGCGTTTCCGTCAAGGGAATGACTTTTGGACGGGGCCGCTCACGAACGACGGTTCGGCTGAGGTGGACGCCACCACCTGTTCAGACTACGATCAGTTCTTCATCTCGACGCGTGCAGATGCCGAGCGGCATCGCCAGTACTTCGATTGCGTGAACGATCCGGACTGCGATTTGGAAAGCGAGTTCCCGAATGGATACAGCATTCCCTCGTATTTCTTCGATTACCCAGCGCACGGCAACACGGCGCTGAACCAGGACTACTATTTGTCCCCGTTCCAGGATTACGATGGAAACGGATTCTATGACCCTTCTGCAGGCGACTACCCGTGGTACGACTTCTTGCAAGAAATCGACTGCAAGGAGCGTCGCCGGGAGGACATCGTTCCCCTCTATGGCGACCGAAACTTCTACTGGATTTTCAACGACAAAGGAAACGTTCACTCGGAATCCCAAGGCGAGCCCATCGGCATGGAGATCCGCGCACAGGCCTTTGCTTTTTCCACGAACGACGAGGTGAACAACATGACGTTCTACAACTACGTGTTGATCAACCAAGGCACGCAGACGCTGACGGAAACATACTTCGGCGTGTGGGTTGACGCGGACGTGGGAACGGCTACAGATGATTACGTGGGCTGCGACGTCCAGCGTGGTTTGGGCTATGCCTACAACGGAGACGCGGACGACGAGAGCTCTTCTTCTTCGACCGGTTATGGCCAAAACCCACCCGCAGTCGGAGTCGACTTCTTCGAAGGCCCCTACCAAGACACGGACTCCATCGACAACCCGCTGACGACCAACTTCACGAACGCCATCGACTCGCTCGGCATTCCCTACGAAGGAATCGGCATCGGATACGGCGATGGCGTGGCGGACAACGAGCGCTTCGGAATGCGCCGTTACGTCTACTACAACAACAACCTGAACCCGATCAACGGTGAGCCGCAAACGCCGCTTCACTACTACAACTACATGAACGGGATTTGGAAGAACGGTCAGAAGATGGCGTACGGCGGCGACGGCGTCAGCGCCGCGACCGGGGCCAACCTCGAAATCGAAGCGGACTACATGTTCCCCGGCGAAACCGACCCCTTCCAATGGGGAACAGGCGGAGCTACGGTGGAACCCTGGTCCGAAGTCAGCTCGGGCAACCCGCCCAACGACCGCCGTTTCATCCAAGCTGCGGGTCCGTTTACCTTGGAGCCGGGCGACTACAACAACATCACGGTTGGTGTCGTTTGGGCCCGCGCCACTTCAGGCAACCCCGAAGCCTCCGTGGACGTTCTCCGCATCGCCGATGACAAGGCACAAGCGCTGTTCGACAACTGCTTCGAAATCGTGAGCGGTCCGGACGCGCCCGATGTCACTGTTCAGGAACTCGAGAACGAACTCATCCTCTACTTGACGAACAACAACCCGCTCTCGAACAATTACCAAGAGGGCTACATCCAGCTCGATCCGGGCATTCCGAAGGTGGATTTGGAGGGCAACTCCTACGACTCGTTGACGCGGTCCTACACGTTTGAGGGGTACTTGATTTACCAACTCGCAGATGCTGAGGTGTCTGCTGCGGACTTGGGAGACGTCGATAAGGCGCGCCTGATTTTCCAATGCGACGTCCAAAACGACGTCAGCATGGTGGTCAACTACGAGCAAGACCCCATCATGCAATTGCCCGTGCCCATGATGATGGCGAATGGTGCAAATGAAGGAGTGCGACACAGCTTCCGCGTGACGACGGATGCCTTCGCCCAAGGGGACAACGCGCTGGTCAACCACAAGACCTACTACTTCATGGCGTTGGCCTACGGCTACAACAACTACGAAGAGTACGATCCGACTCAAGGATCTGGCCAAGACGTCCAATTCAAGGCCTCTCGGAAAGCAGCGGTGGGCTCCCTTCGCGCCTACAGCGGCGTTCCGCACGACCCGGCTCCGGAAGC
>CBFHLY010000040.1:0-16909 GCA_965656785.1 uncultured Flavobacteriales bacterium | reverse complement strand
GGCAGTAGACGAGGCGGGCAAGGTCTTGAGCGCGCATTTTCCGAGACAACTGGACGACGTGAACGAATTGCCCGACGCAATCTCTTGGGGATGGTAAGGAACGCACTCTTGACCTGCATGGCTTTGGGGATCTCGGGGTGGGCAGTAGCCTTTCTGCCAGAAGGTTGCGTGCAGCCACCGGTGGACCGGGTGTTTGTCTACGACTTTGCAGGCCAAATCCCCGATCGCTACGAGGCCGAGCTCAACGCCCGGCTGCGCACGTTCACGGACACGACCTCCCACGTCATCGTCGTGGTGACGCACGCGGACTTTTGCGGTTTGGAACCCGCAGAGTTCGCGACGGAATTGGGGCAGGAGTGGGGCGTGGGCCGAGGCGATCAGGACAACGGGGTCGTGGTGGCGATCCGCTCGCGTTCTGGAAGCCGTTCTGGAGCGTTGTTCATCGCTCCAGGATATGGGTTGGAGGGCGCCATCCCCGACATCGTGGCGATGCGGGTCGTCCAGGAAATGACTCCCGCCCTTGCGCGCGGGGATTATGCTGCAGCGCTTGAAATCGGAACGCGGGATTTGATGCATTTGGCAGCGGGTGAATGGACGCAATCCGATTACTTGTCGGGCGGAAAAGCCGATCGGGGCGCTTCATTGCTGGCGCTGTTCTTGTTTTTATTGGTATTTTTCGGTTTGCCTGCCTTTGCGATTTATTCTTCGGTGCGGAGCATTCAGCGCAAGCAGGACCTGACGTGGGCTGCGGCTTGGTTGCTGTTTTGGGCGGCTTCGCAACGTTCGTCAGGGCGTTACCGCCATTTCCATTCGGGCAGCGGTCCTTTTCGAGGCGGATCGGGTTTCGGAGGAGGTGGTGGCGGTTTTGGTGGGTTTGGTGGAGGAGGGTTTGGCGGAGGCGGTGCAGGAGGGAGCTTTTAATTGCTGGGAAGTTCCGTTACCTTTGGTCGAAACTTTTTTAGGTGCTCACTCGCGTGTGGGCTTGGTTAAATGTTTTTGAATTCATTGTGCGATGAAGTTGTTTGATTTTGCATTTGTACCCAACTATCCTCAACCCTTAGAACGCTTGGCCGACATGGCCAGGAAGGAACCTTGGGGCAGGAATTACCGCGTGTTGAAGAGTTATTTCAACCACATGTTCGAGCAGGTGCATGCCGAGGGCCGGATTGTGGAGTCAAAGGACGGGGCCTATTGCACCTTCAATACGGGGCTGACGAACTCCAATTTCGAGTCCATTTTTGCCGTGTTCGCTCGGAATGAGCGGGAGGATGCGCAGGATTGGTTTTTTCGTGGGTTCGGCATTCCGGGGATGAAAGGGCTTGGGGAGTTGTTGAGCGACGAGTTCGAGGCTTTGCCCCACCGGTTGCAATTTGGGGGCGGTCCGCAGACGTATTTCTATCCTGTGGACGCAGGTGAGCCGGCGTGCGATTGGGAGAGCATGTGCTTGGAGAACCTGCGACGCATTCCTTCGGGACTGCTGATGGATGCGGTTGGAGGAAGGCTGGAACTGCCCCAAACCGAAGGCATGGAGCGCGAACACATGCTGGAGGTGTGGGAGCAGTTTCGGGCGGAAGTGGCGGAACTTCCCAGCATTTTGGGCAAGCTCGTCGAGGCGTGTGAGTGGGCCATGGAACAGACCTTGGATCGGTGCATTGTCGACTATAAAACCGCTGTTCCGCAATGGAATGCGCGGTTGAATGAAGTTCAGTTGCTCTTGCCTTTGGCCCTTACGAACCTTCGGGAGGTGGATGCCGCGGTGGCGGTTCGCAGGAACGATTCGGGCACTTGGGAAGGGGTGAATTTGTTGACCTTGGACATGGCGTACAACAACGCCCGCCTCATTGCTCGCCCCGAGGCCAGTTGGTTGGCGGATGGAACGCGCATCGGTCGCAAGCCCCAACCTACGCGAGCCCATCGAGCCCATTTGACGACTTGATTCCGTACCTTGTGGGGAAAGCAAAAGCCATGAAACACGCAATCCTTTTGTTCTTCGCCGTTGCCGGGCTGCAATCGGGACGTGCCCAAGTGAGCTGTGGCATGGATGGATTTGCAGGAGGTTCGGCGTGCTTGGAGGTGGATTTGATGAGCAGCCTCACGTTGTCCCAAGTGGGTGGAGGCAACAACGGCAACGATTGCTGGGGATGGGTCGATCCGACCTCGGGTAGGGAGTTCGTCCTGTATGGTCGAGCGAACGGTACCGCCGTGGTTGAAATCACCGACCCCGTGAATCCGGTCTATTTGGCGAACATTCCGACCGCGACGGTTTCCAGTTTGTGGCGCGACATCAAGGTGCACGGGCACCATGCGTACATCGTTTCGGAGGCTTCGGGTCACGGCATGCAAGTCGTGGATTTGGAACCCATCCTCGATTTGACCCCTGGACTCGTTGCGACCCTCACCCCGGAAGTGACTTACAGCAACTTCGGCAAGGCGCACAACCTCATCATCAACGAGGAATCCGGTTATGCCTATGTGGTCGGGTCGAACACGTTCAACGGCGGGTTGCACATCGTTTCCCTTGCTGATCCAGCTGCGCCCGTCTTAGCGGGAGCGTACGATGGGGCTTATGCACACGATGCCCATCCCATCGTTTACCACGGCCCAGATGCCGCCTACACGGGACGCGAATTGGTATTCTGCTTCAACGGTTACAGCGGCATGTCCATCGTGGACGCCACCGACAAGACCGATGTGTCGCTGATTTCCACGCTGACATATGCCCAGTTGGGCTACACCCACCAAGGTTGGGTGAATGACGACCACACCCTGTGCTTCGTAAACGACGAGTTGGACGAAACGAATTTCGGGAACTTCACCCGAACCTACATCGTGGACATCACCGACATCGAAGCGCCCACGATTTTGGGCTATTACGAAGCCGATGTGCCCGCCATTGATCACAACCATTACGTGGTGGGGAATCGGTTGTTTCAAGCGAATTACCTGAGCGGTTTGCGCATCCTTGACATTTCAGACGCAGCGAACGGGAACCTTGAGCTCGTGGGACATTACGATACGAATCCCGAATCAGATGCCGCCGAATTCGGGGGGGCTTGGAGCGTTTACCCATACTTCCCGAGTGGCAACGTGGCCATCAGCACCATGACCGGCCTGTACATCGTTCGCCCATCGGATGCGGTCTGGGGCGTTGAGGAGGTGGCGGGTTGCATGTACAGCTTCGCGGGCAACTTCAATCCGGAGGCCACCGTGGACGATGGCAGCTGCGTGGAATCTGGGTGCACCGATGAATCGGCTTTGAATTTCAGCCCCACCGCTGAAGTCGAAAACGGAAGCTGCGTTTACGCAGTCGGTTCCGCTTGTGCCGAGGATGTCAACGCAGATGGGTTTGTCTCGATTCAGGATTTGTTGTTGCTGCTCGGAGCCTTCGGCAACAACTGCCAGCCGTGACCGTTACATCCGCCAACGAACCCGCTTGTACGCGGTTCCTTTTCGATACGATTCGGGCATCCGCTCCCGGATGTGATCCCGAAACCAATTCAAGAACCGTTCGCGGGGAAAACTGTGGTGAGCCACGAGGCTGACTTCGCGCACGGGTTCAGGCGAAGCAAAGGTGCGCAGCAGGGAACCGTCGCGCTCGGGATCCGCAGCCAAAGCTGGAATCAGGGTGTACCCCATGCCCGCACGGACCAGGGCTTGCAATGAAGCGATGGAGCCGCTTTCGTAACGAACTCCTTGAGCAATGGACCGCTCTCGGGAGCACAAGCTGAGCATTTGGTCTCGAAAACAGTGGCCCTCTTCCAATAGCAGCAACCCTTCGCTCGGGAGCGATTCCGGCAACCAATCTGAATGCGGTGCATCCACCTCGCCGGTGGGATGTCCAAAGATCATGAAGGGCTCAGCGTACATCGGAATCTCGCGGATCGACGGCTCGTCCACAGGTGTCACCAAAATCCCCACATCCAACGCGCCCGACTTCAATTGTTCGAGCATGCGCTCCGTCGTCACCTCCATCAGGACCAACTCCACCCCAAAATCCGATGCGACCAAATCGGGTAAGATGCGCGGCAGCACGTAAGGAGCCAGCGTGGGGATGATGCCCACCCGGTAGGTACCTTCCAACACTTCTTGCTCTTGGTTCACCCAAGCCGACAACTCCGAAACATTGAACATGATTTCACGCGCCCGGACAATGAATCCGCCCCCCATTTCCGTCGGGCGAATCGGTTGAACGTGTCGGTCGAACAACGGAAAACCCACCGCGTCTTCCAATTTTTTCACTTGCATCGTGAGCGTCGGCTGCGAAACGTGACACGCTTCCGCTGCTGCTGAAAAGTGCCGATGCTCATCAAGGGCTAAAACGTACCGAAGTTGTTGCAAAGTCATGCTGCCGAGTTGTCCCGTCCAAGGTACGGCTCAACCTTCCATCACGGTTGATCCACCCCGTTGACGAAGTCCCTTAAAATGTGCAAGGTGTCGGCGAGTTGCAATCCCGGAGCGTCCAGCTCCTTCAACGCCTCCCCATCGATGCATTCGTTGTACGCTTGGAGCATGGACCGCGCGAGCGGAAGGTAGGACCAATGCCACCGCTCGGGCAAGTAACCCGGACGCTCCGCGCGATCGGTGTAGACCTGATGATACCCGTACGCTGCGGCATGCGCATCCAACCATTCGCCCACCTTCAGGCCTTCCCCGGTGAGGAACCAGTCGTTCTCCAAACTGTTCAAATCGACTTCGGTGCCCCAATGGTGACGAGAAGACCCGGGCATCGCACTGAATCGCAGGATGTGTCGGGCTTTCTCCACATCGGACCAGCCGGCGTATTCGGGGCGTGCCCATTTTCGCGACCAAATCCCGTTTTGGTAGGTGAAATTGCGGGCCGCGCTCACCACGATCAAGTTCACCCCGTCGAGCCGGGCGGCTTCCGCCATGGCCACGAATTGTTCGGCTGCTTCTCGCCGCAAATACAAGCCGTCCCGGTTGCTCCATTCCGCGGGGATGAGCGTGAACGCCTGGTCGCGGCTGGGTTCATTCAAGCCGATGAGCTCGGCGGTCGTCCACTCGGTGGGGGCTGGGGTTTGGCCTGTCAGCAGCCCAGGAAGGAAGAAGAAAATCGCGATGCGCCACATGGGAGCAAGGTAAGCCGTGTAACTTGCATTCATGAAATCCGACGCCACCAGCCCCGAGGGATACCTGGCCGAATTGGCGCCCGATCGGGCCGAAGCCATCTCCCGCCTGCGCGCAACCATCAACGACAACTTGCCTGCAGGCTTCGAAGAAGGCATGGGTTACGGAATGATCGGCTGGAGCGTTCCGCACAGCTTGTATCCCGCGGGCTACCATTGCACGCCGGAACTGCCGCTTCCCTTCTTGAGCATTGCGTCCCAAAAGAACTTTGTGGCGCTGTACCACATGGGCCTCTACACCGACCCAGAGTTAATGGCTTGGTTTCAAGCGGCCTATGCTGAAGCGGTGCCGACGAAGTTGGACATGGGGAAGAGCTGCATGCGCTTCAAGCGCATGGATCGCATCCCCTACGAACTCATTGGCGAATTGGTTTCAAAAATGACTCCCGAGGCGTGGATTGAGCGGTATGAGTCCGCTTTTAAATCCTGATAATCAAGGGGTAACTTTGGGGGCGGGTTGTGCGTATGTACTTGTATGGCACAACGATTTCCCCACCGGATGAATGGGATGGCAGGGGCCCTTTTGGGGCTTTTGCTCATCGGATGTTTAAAGGAAACGCATCGGTTGGACGCGGACGTTCAGGTGGTGGCCCCCGCTGGGGCTTGGGGGGTGCCGTTGGCGAATTTGTCCTTGACCACCGATGATTTGCCGACCACGTTTACGGAGTCGGTCGCCTCGAACGGATTGGGTTCGGCGTTTGTTTGGACTTCGGAATTTCCTCGCCAAGTGATCCGAGCGGAGGACTTGGTGACCTGGCCGGATTTAGAAGCAACAGCGCTCAGGGCTCTTTCCCAGGAGGAAGTCCAAGCACTGGGATTTTTGCCCGCAGGAGAGCCCATCGCAGTGGCGATTCAGGAATCGGTTCCGGTTGAAGGGATGGAAGGACATGAAATTGCGCGCTTGGAATTCGCTGGCGGAACGTTGCGGTGTGCGGCGGTTGCCACCTCGGGGATTTGGAGCGAAGCCGCATTGACCTTGCCCCAGTTGTTCCGGAATGGGGAGCCCGTGGTGCTTTCGACTTCGAGTTTGGTGAACGGCACTGAACTTGACTTGACGGGGGCTGTGTTGCTGATGGCTCCCGGCGAAACGGAGCTCGCCATTGCGGGCGAAGTGCAGGTGGGCCGCACGGGCGAGCTGATTGCGTCGGAGGCGGAATTGGGCTGGACGCTCACGTGGGATGCGCTGGCGATTGAGTTGTTCGAAGGGCGTTTGGGGGCTTTGGACCCGATGGCGTTCACGGCGGCCCACGAGGTGGCCTTGCCCGAATGGTTGCAGGGGAGCATCGGCTTGAGCGCTCCCGAGTTGAAGTTGGAGGTGGAGCAAGGGCAGGGCATCGGATGTTCGTTGGAATTGTCAGGCCAAATCCTGCAATCGTCCTCCCCGCTGCCCTTCCAATGGACCCCGCTCACCCCCCCCGTGGTCCCAGCGGCCCCGGTACCGGGTGCCACCACCTCTGCGACCTTCCTCCTCAACAACGGCACCACCGCACCTCCACTCGGAACGTGGGTGTCGTCGGAGTTTCGCGGTCTGAGCTACGAAGCGGCGTTTTCTGTGGTCGATCCTGGAGAGGAACTGCAATTCCTTTCGGCGGATGCTGAAATCGCAGTGCAGCCCTGCATCGAGGTTCCCTTCATCGGCTACGCCTCGCGCATCGCTTGGCGGGATACGGTTCCGTGCGACCTCGAAGCGGCGCTTGCAGGCCACCTTCCCGCACCCTGGTCCCTCCATCAAATCAACCGGCTGACCTTCCGCTTCCAAACCGCCAATCACCTGCCATTGGGCATCGCGGTGCAGGCCCATTTCCTCGATTCGAACGGCGAGTTCCTCGATGACTTGTTCCTCGATTCCACCACCTTCCTCGAGCCTGCTTTGATGGCCCAACAAGGAGGGCATGACGTGCCGGTTGCCCCCGGTTTGAGGACATGGGACCTGGTTTTCGAGGGGGCCGCTGTGGCGGAATTGATGGCCTCAGGGGTTCACTCGCTGGCCTTTGAGTTGACGGGCTGCACGGCGGGATCCTTGGAACAACGGCCCGTGGCATTCGGTCCGGGTTTGGGGTTGAGCCTTTCGGTCGGAATGCGCGCTGACCTCAACCTTTCTACGCCATGAAACGGGTGCTGACGATCGTCGTCCTCGCGATGGGGGCGGCGAACTTGGCGGCCCAAGGCGATGCGGTACTCTCTGGATTGAGTTGGGTTCCTCATCAGCTGGAGACGCTTCCGCACCGGCGCCCCGTAGGGACGGGGTTTCTATCGCTGCCGGAGGTGAATGCGGTTTGGGCGACCAATTGGCTTCAACCGGCTCAGTGGCTGGAAACGAATGCAGAAGGAACCACGCTGAACCTGAATGCGTTCGTGAATGAACTGCACGATGCGAACCAACTATCGGTCGATGGGCGCGTGAATTGGCTGGGATTTGGGTGGGCGATGGGGGACTCCAAGCGTCACTTCATTTCCGGCTCTGCAGTCGAGGTGGTGCGCGCGAGCCTGACGCTTCCTGGCGACGTGCTGCGGTTGCCGTTCTTGGGCAACCTCCATGCGTCGTCCGTCGCTGGCGAGTCGTTGGCCGCGCAGCTGGACCACTACCGCAGGTTCTCCTTCGGCTGGCAAGCACAGTGGACTCCGCGGTGGAGCTCGGGGGTGCGGTTGCACCACCTGCGCGGGTTTGAACACGCGGAATTGCGCGATGCCGAACTTAACTGGTCCACGGATGAGGAGGACTTCTCGTGGGAGTTCAGTGGGGCGGCGGCGGTACAAACGGCGGGTTTGGCGCTGCTGATGGACAGCATGGACGGCAACACCGCGTTGGAGCGAGGTGCCTCGGCCTACTTGAAGGAGGCGGGCAGTCCGGGGTGGGGCGTCGACGTGGGGGTGGCTTTTTGCCCGAATGAGCACTGGGTCGTTGAGTCCAGTTTCACCGGGTTCGGTGGCATTTCTTGGAATCGGGAAGTGTGGAACGCCCGATGGGAAGCCGATCCCACGGCCTTCGACGGGGTGGAGTTGGGGGCATGGGCGCTGGATGCGACCGCGTTCGAGGACAGCGCTTCGGCACAGCTCGCGCAGTGGACCGAGTGGGCAGATGCAGCGCTTGCCGCGGAGGAATCGGCCGAGCCTTTCCAATCGACGCTTCCGGGTCTGTGGTTGGGCCAAATCCAGCGTCGTTTCCCCAACGGCCACAGCGCCCAATTCGCGATGCGCCATTCGGCACCCTTTGGCACCACGTGCTCAGCGGGCGCCACCGCCTCGTTGGGACGCTTCATGCAATGGAATTCCACCTACACGCACGGGCGAGGCGTTCGGGCTTTGGGGGTCGGATTCGCCATGCGGTTCGGCGGGTTGTTGCTGCACACCACCGTGGACAACGTGCTGGCTGCGCGGGTCGCCCAAGTCGAGTGGGGCGATGCGCGTTCCATTTGGTTGCCGCTCGACGCCTCGCGCCTGCACGTGCGAGCAGGACTGTCGTGGGTGTTGGGCCGACCGCGCAAGCCCCTTCCGGAACGCCGCGCAGCCCCCTCCACGCGGCATCCTGGTGCGGCTTCCATCAAGGCTGTGAGCTGTCCAGACTTTCAGTAAACGCCCGAGAACAAAATGGCGCGATCGAAATAGGCCTTGCCTTCTTCCCAAAACCCGCGGAACAGCGGATTGTCCATGAAGTACACGATTTGGCCTTGCCCGATGGACTCCACCCCAATGGCCAACCGATCAGCCAATTCCGGCGCAGCAAGGTGGCCTGCATGCCCGCTGATCGGACGGTCCTCGGCATAAACCGCAACGTTCACCCCGTTGGACAACGGCAACCACGCATCGCTCCCTTGCTTGAGGACGAACGCGCGCTCGCCCTCGGTGAACGCGATGGGATGGGTGGCGTCGGTGCGCAACGCATAAATGGCCCCTTCGATGGAACGGGAAGCCCAATGCCGGCTCCGATCCGCATACGGAACGGCCAACGGGTCCTCCGGGGTTTCTAGTCGATCATTCGCTGCAGTCAGTTCGGTGGATTCCCAGCGCGAAACCGCTCGCACAGCATCCCCCAGGGCAATGACTGTTCCGCCCTGCAAGGCGAATTCTTCCACCGCTTCGAGGGCACTTCCGCGCACCCCATCGGGCAGGATGATGACGTCCCATGCCGTCATATCGGGCAGGCGATCGGCATCCAAGATGGTCGGTGCAACGCCCCATTCGCGTTCAAAATGCCACCAAATCTCCCCCAAGGAAAGCGCCCGAACGGCCGCTCCTCCCAACACCGCAATGCGCGGTGCACCCATCCACCGCACGGCATCGGAACCGAGGTCCACACCGGCAGTGGCGTGCCCGCTGGCGAGGGACAGCAATTCCACGCCCGTTCGATCCAGCGCATTCACCGCGTTGGTCCAGTCGGAAACGGTTTGGTCGGCCGATAAGAAGACGACGGCTCCAGCGGGCAAGGCATGGAGGCCCAGCGTGGAGGGCTTCGTCAACAACCGCCCCGCCAAACCGGCTTCGTTGCACCGGGCGATGAAGGCGCGTTCTGGAGCATGGCGAGGAACCACCGCAAAGCCGTAAGCTCCGGCGTCGAGGTCGTCCGAACGAACCGCCTCGAAGGTTCCGGGTTCCACGTCCACGATCGCGTCCACGCCATAACAAGCGATGCCATGAGCATAGGGAAGTGCCCAAGCCGTGATGTCGTAGGTCAGGGAGTCTTCGAGGAAGGGGGCAGGATCCATCAGAACCTGGAGCAGTCCGCCGTGCGGCTGGTTTGCAGGGACGACCCAGTCCGCAGCACTCCAGGTGATGGGACGCTTTTCCGCGAGGAGGTAATCGAAACCCGCGGCTGCCTTTTTCGGTGGCGCCGCGTGGCCATAGGCGATGCCATGCAGGTCGAAGAAGGGGAGGAGTTCGGCGAGCTGGGGTTGGCCTGCGGGAAGGATGTAGGCGCCGTAGGCACCGGGAGCTCCTGCGCGTGAGCGGGAGAAGTAGGCGTCGGATTCTGCGAGGAGGGTGGGGGTTTGGCCTGCACACACGTCCAACAGCGCGAAGGAACTGTGCACGTGGTTCTTCACCCGTTGGGCCAAATCCAAGACCTTTCCATTCTCCAAGCGCACTGCCGCAGCCGATCGCGGCCCGCCGCCCTGTTCATACGTCATCCCGATCGCCCCCCGGAATATCGGGTACGTATCCCCGTAGCTGGGGTAGAACAAATCGAAATCCTCCCGCGTAAAGTACCGCTCTCCGCGCTGATCAAAATCCGCAGCCGCGGCCTCCCCGACGCGTTCTTGGAACAACCGCTGCCACGGTGTGATCAACTCGTGGTACGGCGCCGCCGCGGGAGCGAAGTAGTACGGGCTGTTGTACCCCATTTCGTGGAAATCCCCGTGCACGTGCGGCAACCACGCGTTGTACGCCACCAACCGAGCCCGCGTCTCCGGCTGACGAGCCCAGGCCCAATCCCGATTCAAGTCGAACAAGTAATGGTTCACCCGCCCGCCCGGCCAAGGCTCCATGTGCGACCACTCCGCGGGTTCGGGGTTCGCAGGAACGGTGCTGCGCTGTTCAACGAAGTGCACGAACCGATCGTGCCCATCGGGATTCAAGCACGGATCAACGAGGACGATCAAGCGGTCCAGCCAATCCTCGGCGCGGGCGCTTGCCGGATCGGCAAGTTCGGCCATTACTTCCAGGGCGGCCTCGGTGCAGGACGCTTCGTTTCCGTGCACGTCGTAACTCAACCAAACCACGGCCAAGTCATCAAACCGCCCATCGGTCGGTCGGCCCTCCGCGCGCGCTTGTTGGTTCGCTTGTATGGCATCGAGCGCGGCGATGTGCTCGGGAAGCCCGAAAGCCAGCAACTGCAGAGGCCGCCGTTCCGGCGTGGTGCCATATTGCATGAGGGCCACGCGATCGCTGCTTTGTGCCAGTGAATCGGCCCATTGCGCCACTTCGTAATGCCAATGGTAACGCACTTGAGCCTGAACGGATTCGGATGCCAAGGACATCAGCAATACGGCGGCAGCAGTGGAGAGGAATTTCATGTTACGAAGGTAGTTTTTTGGAAGGCGGGTTGCATCTTCGAAACGTGAAAACGATGCGGACGACGTGGGCGTTGCCGGAGGATTGGCCCGTGGAGGCGGTGGACGTCGTGGTGAGCGATCGCCGCTCGATGACCCTGCGTTACCATGCCGTTCAGGGCCTCGAGTTGCGCATGCCGCGAACGATGCCGACGTCGGAGGCGCGTGCGTTCGTGCTCTCAAAGAAGCATTGGGTGATGCGCCAAATCCAGCGCGCCACGTCCCAAGCGTCCCGGTTTCCCGCCCCCGTTCCGGGCGAAGTTTGGTGGCGGGGGAGGCCGCTGGTCATGGTGCATGCGCCGGGAATCCGACGGGTGGAATGGACGGAATCGGCCTGCGTGCTCGATTTCAATCGGGCGGAGGCCCAATTGAGGGCAGGGCTGCGCAGCGATTTGGTCGAGCGCATTGAGGCCATTGTGGAAGAGGCGGCGCCGACGGGACCGCGTCCCATTGCTTTCCAAATTCGTCGCATGAAGTCGCGTTGGGGCAGTTGTTCCCGCGATGGGCGCATGCGGTTCAACGAGGCCTTGGGCCACTTGGACGATCGGTGCGTGCGCTACGTGGTGTGCCACGAATTGGCGCATTTGGTGCACTTCAACCACAGTGCCTCGTTCTACGCACATTTGGGCCAAATCCTGCCCTCCCACCGCGAAGACGAGCGCCACGTGCACGCTCACCAACACGTCCTGGTTCACGGAGGCTATGCCTTGCCCCACGGAGGGAAATGAAAAAGCCGGCACAGGCCGGCTTTCGTAGTTCGCAAGCGCACTTTTTCAAGTGGAAGCTCTTCCCGCGCTCCTCAGCGCTGAAACTGCACATGGTGCGGTGCGCAACATCAGGTTGCCATCACCAATCATCATCTTCGTCCCCTTCCTCGTCGTCGAAGTCCCAATCGAAATCTTCGTCGTCGTCTTCAGGGTCGAATCCGTAAAACAGATCCTGCATAGCTCAAGAATGAACTGGGTGAAACAAAGAAAGAACTGCCACCAAAGTAGACAGCATTCATCACCAATCCATCACTTCCTGAAAAATTTTGATGCGCCCGAAAACCGCCGTCAGATGCGTTGATTTTCAATCGGAAACCAACGATTGAAGGGCGTGGGCCAAGCCGTGATCGGCCTGGAATTCATTCAATCGATTGCGATCCCAGCCCAACACGCCCTTCCATTCGAAACCCACGTATGCTGCGGTGCGTTCCATCGGCTTGCACAGCTCATCCAACGTGGTAGCGTGCTTTCCCTCGGCTCGATAATCGGCCAAACGCCCGCCCACGGTGATGCTGCATGCGAGCCCTCGCCCCTTCAATAATCCGCCATTGGGTCCAAATGCCCAGCCCCACGTCAGCACTTCGTCCATCCACCGTTTCATGCACGCCGGAGCACCGTACCAGTACAGCGGGAATTGAAACACGACCACGTTCGCACGTTCCACCGCTTGCTGCTCCGCTGCGACATCCAAGGCCGCTTCGCCGATCCAGCGCACTTCGGTTTGTCCTTGAGCATTCCACGTTTCAGCCAGCTCCCGGTTCATTTGGCTTTTCTGCGAATCCGGATGCCCCACAATCACCAATACTTTCTGCTCGTTCATCGATCCCTTACTGTAAAAACCCGGCTTAAATTGAATCCGAAATAAATGTTCCCATCCAACCACTTTCCCGCGGTTTCTGTGAGGAAGGCCCGCTCGAACATGCCCTGAGAGTTGGTCATATGCAATTGAAACACGTGTCCACCCGTCTCGATGTCCACCCCTAGGGACAGGCTGTTGTTGTAGGCTTCTCCAGGGTTCAATCGCAGAAAGTATTCTCCATTTATGCTTACGCGTTGGGAGAGCTTGAAGCGTCCCCCGGCCCCGATCACGTATTCATCGTGAGCTTCCTGCGGAGTTGCGACCAAATTGTGGTGCACCACCGAGGGCGTCAAGGCCAAACTCAAGTTGGAATTGAACTTTCGGGCAATCACCAGTTGATGGACGTAGCTCAAGCGGGAACTGAAGTAGTTCACCCGATCGGGTTCCGGCCACCGCAATCCGTTGCACGCGATGGAGGAAAAGCCCGTGATGCTCAACGGAACCGTGTTCGATTGGCGCAACAGCCGCGCTTTGAGGTTGGCTTCGTAGGTCTTTTGGAACGTGTTCCGCGCCACGCCGATGGACAGCCGATCGGTGATGCCGTAGTCGAAGCCCATGCGCATGCTCGCGTTGTCGAGGCCCCAAAGGGCGTAGGCGCCGTCGCTGATTTGGCCAAACCGGTGGGCGATCACGAAGTGCAGCACCCCGCCTGCTGGCGTTTCGTTGCTTTGGCCATTGATGATGCGCGTGTCCTTGAATGTGGCCGACACGAATGCATCAGGCGTTTCCACCGGTCCCAATAAATCCAGTAAGTCGTCCTGAGCGCACGCACCCACAACAGCAAAGAGCATTCCGATTGCTAGGAAACGATGCGCAAACGCTTTCATCGTGGATTCAGTTCGGCCTGCAGGGTGACGGAAATGGATTCCGCAATCTTGGAACGCACGAGCTTTGGAATCGGGATGTTGTGTTCCTCGGTGGGGACGTCAAACCGCGCTTCGAGGTTCCACCCCGCAGCGGTCCGCACAGCGGTGCCTTCCACGGTACGTTCCACGTCCACCCCATGGATGGAAAGGGTTCCCGTGGCGGTCACGGGCTGCTCCTGTCCGACTGCCGCTTCGGTATTCAATCCGCTCACTTTGCCAGTGAACGTGGCGGAAGGAAACTTCTCCGATTCGAGGTAATTTTCATTGAAGTGCTCTTCCATGAGCGCCTTTTCGAAGTGGAAGGAGATAATGGGGACTTGAAAGGCGATGTTCTGAGTAGCCAAATCCAAGACCGCACTTGCTTGCTCAGTAATCGCGGAAATGTCCTCAGCGGGCGTGCTGGAGAAAAAGTCCACATGAGCAGAACGCGTCATGAATTGCTGGGCAGTGGCCCCGGTGGAGGCCAAGAGGCCTGCGGCCGCCAGGGTAAAGGTCAATGAATGCTTCATGGTATGGGATTAATTGGCAGGAGCTCCGTCGTTGATCCACTGGGTGATGGCTTCGATGTCGCAGGCGCCCATTGCGCCAGACGGAGGCATGAGCAAGGGATTGCCATCTTCAAGTGTGATGCGGCTGAGCAAGCTGCCCGTCAAGGCAGCATCGCTGATGGCTTGATGTCCTGCGAGCAGGAGGCCACCACTGGGCGAAGTGCCGCTGTGGCACGACTCGCATTGGTTCGCGATGAGGGGTTTGATGCGACCCGCGAAGCCCACGTTCGTGCTATCACACGCGAGGTTGGGGTACAATTCCGATTCGACGTCGTAGTAACATCCTTGCATCGATCCAACGATCAAAAGAATGCAAGCACTGAATTTCCAGGGAGCCATCATGTTCGGAGCATCAATTGTTGGGCATACCGTTCTCAATCCAAATCTCAAACATCCGCACTTCACAATCGTTTAAAGCTGAACCGGCTGGGGGCATGGCGACAGCTCCAGGATCTTGGCGAATGCTGGCCATCAAATTCGAGTAACTCACGGCACTGGTCACGTTGGCGTGCGTGGTCAAATCGACCCCGCCATCTGGGCTCGTCCCGCTGTGGCATGCGACGCATCCCGTTGTGAGAAGCGGAACCAAACTACCAGCAAACGTTACCGAAGTGGTGTCGCAGCTGGAACAACTCAGGTTCAAGGCCCCTTGATCAATCCAGTCGGTCAATACGGCAACCTGTTCGTCCGTCAACGGAGCATTGGGAGCCGGAGGCATGCGGTCATCCCCGGTTTCGAAAAGCACCTCGATGAGTTCGCTTTCCGCCGCATTGCCGGCCACCACCAAGTCGTTGTGGTTCATGATGGAGGCATACGATTCAATGAGGATCCCGTCTTCGTGCGAAATGGCATCGTGGCAATTGGATTGGCCACATGAGGAGACCAAAAGGGGCAGGATATCCTGCTGAAAATACACCACGTCCGCATCGCACGGGCCCTCGTAAACAAGCGGTTCATCGCCTGTGCCAGGCGGGTCAATGCGGTGTTGGCAGGCCGTCCCCACGAACAGGGCTGCGAACAGGGCCAATGGGACGGAACGAGTGGTGTGTTTCATTGTAACCGGGTTTACGCTCTGCGCATGGGCTCACTTGGTTATTGGCACGAATTTAACACAAACGCTGAGACTTCGACGTGAGCGGAATCGTAGATGGGACCTTGCTGCTTGTGGAATGTTCGCGATATTCGCGGCAACGATCACGCCATGGGAAGAGCATTTGAATTCAGAAAGGAGCGCAAGTTCAAGCGTTGGG
Source organism: uncultured Flavobacteriales bacterium (assembly GCA_965656785.1). GTDB lineage: Bacteria > Bacteroidota > Bacteroidia > Flavobacteriales_D > Sanyastnellaceae > JALQTD01. Next base: position 1,431 of record CBFHLY010000040.1, on the reverse strand, counting down.
CTGCAATGGCCAAAACGTTCGCGCGGTTGAACAAAGACATCATCATCGCCATCCGCGAAGGCAACAGCGCCGACCCGGAGATGAATCCCCGTTTGCGCGCAGTCCTGCAAAACTGCCGTGCCGCGAACATGCCGAAAGACAACGTCGAACGGGCCATAAAAAAGGCCACCGACAAGGACACTTCCGACTACAAACAGGTCACCTTCGAGGGCTACGGTCCCCACGGCATCGCGGTCTTCGTGGAGACGGCCACTGACAACAACAACCGAACGGTCGCAAACGTCCGCAGCTACTTCAATAAGTACAACGGCAGCTTGGGCACTTCAGGCAGCGTCGAATTCATGTTCGATCACGTGTGTTTCTTCAAGATCAAAACCGAGGGATTGGATGCCGAGGAATTGGAATTGGAGTTGATCGACTTCGGTGCGGAAGACGTGGGACAGGACGGTGAAGCCATCATGATTTACGGTCCATTCGAATCGTTTGGGTCCCTTCAAAAGAAGCTCGAAGAAGATGGCCGAGAAATCATCGAGTCTGGACTCGACCGCATTCCCACCACAACGAAAGAACTCGACCCTGAGGCCACGGCGGAGGTGGAGAAGCTCTTGGAGAAAATCGAGGCAGACGAAGACGTCCAAAACGTGTTCCACACCATGAGTTCCTCCACGGAGGCGTAGTCAGTGGCCAGCATGTGGTGCAACGCGCCACTCGAAGACCTCCAAGTCGAAATACGGGGCCGCAGCCAGCAAGTGGTCAAGAAGATCGGCCATCAGGGATTCGTACACGGCCCATTCTTTGTTCCGAGAGAAGCAGTAAAACTCAACAGGGATGCCCTCTCCGGTCGGCTGCAGGTGCCTCACCAAAAGGGTCATTTCTTGGTTGATTCCCGGGTGGTGGCGCAGGTAGCGCTCGGTGTAATTCCGGAACAGCCCGATGTTGGTCAACCGGCGTCCATTGACGAGCACGCTGGTTTCCGCGCCAGAAGATTCGTTGGCTTGAGCAATTTCGCGGGTTCGCTCTGCAAGCCACGGAGCCAGCACTTGGACGCCACCAAGGCGCTCAATCAGCGCATCGTCGGCGAATTTCACGCTGGAGGAACGCAGGGTGATGGAGCGTTTGATGCGCCGCCCCCCCGATTCGCTCATCCCCCGCCAGTTCTTGAAACTCTCCGAAATCAAGGCGTAGGTTGGCACGACCGTGAAGGTCATGTCCCAATTGCTGACTTTGACCGTGGTTAAGTTGATTTCGACCACATCGCCATCGGCTCCGTATTTGTCGATTTGCACCCAATCTCCCAGTCGAACCAAATCGCCTGTGCTCAGTTGAACGCTGGCCGTCAACCCCAACAAGGCATCCCGAAAGACCAGCAGGATGATGGCCGTTGCCGCGCCCAGCCCGCCGAGGACGACTCCGATGTCTTGGCCGATGAGC
>CBFHLY010000039.1:0-18727 GCA_965656785.1 uncultured Flavobacteriales bacterium | reverse complement strand
AACACCCTGCTCACGAGTTCCTGCAATCCGGGATGAAGCGGCAGCAGCAATTCATTGACCACTGTAAGGATGCTCAACGGAATGAAGAAGCTCAAGCGCGACAACAAGGGCCGATTCAACAATTGCTCATCCCATTCCGCTTTCGTTTTTCGCGCCAGACCGTGCAACACCTTATCCAACAGCCACCGCGCAACGCGCCACAACACCAGGGCCAAGGCGACGAAGGCGACCCACAAGAGCATCAATCCCAAACCGTGGTTCGTCTCCGGCCGAGACAACTTCAAGACTTCCAACAACCTGAGGATCCAAGGGGCGAGTTCTTCCGACATGTCATCAAAGGTACGGGCTCCCCAATCACGAACGAGGAGACCGGCTGTTCAAAACACGTTAAAAACGTGTTCGTGAAATGTTGAAAACGTCCAATAATTTGGGACATCTTCGTAGTGGGAGAAACCAAGCGTCTACGCAGCGCTTAACCCCGCCCAGCGGGAGTTACAACCGGTTTTGTCGAAGGGGGCAGCACAAGGACCGCCGTTCCCTTCGGCATCCGGTTGACTTTTAAGCGGCAGGCAGAACCGAAGGCCCTACCTTTGCTCCATGATCAATATGAAAGTGTCCGCCGACACGACGCTTCTTGAAGCGTTGATGCAATCGGGCGGATTTCCTACGAATACCCGTGCGCGCAAGGCCATCAAGGGCGGGTTCGTAACGGTGAATGGTGCGGTGAATCGCATCCCTTCAACGGCCCTTGAGGCGGGGGCCGAGGTCGTTTGGAAGCCCGAACAGCAGGCGGATTCCGCTAAAAAGCCCTCGCCGTCCTTCAAGGATTTCAACTTGGGGGAGGCTTCGAAAACGCCGTTGAACAAGCCTGCTCCGTTCGAAGTGATTTACGAGGACGATGCGTTGTTGGCCTACATCAAGCCTGCGGGCTGGGTGTTTGCGTCCCCGAATCCGAAGGTGAAGACGTCCTATACCCGCATGAAGGAATGGATGGAAGAGGCTCGGCCGGATTGCACGGACGTGCATTTCGTGAACCGCATTGAAAAGGAGTCCTCGGGGATTTGTTTAATTGCCAAGGACTTGCAATGGCGTGTTCACCTGCAAAAGCACTGGGCAACTTACGCCCGCGGCCTATACGTGTTGGTGGAAGGCCACCTGCCTCCCGATGACGAGGTGTTCGCTTTCAAGGCGGAGGAAGGCAAGAAAAAGAAGGAGCGCGTCGCGTTTCCGTACCGGACTATGCGGGCTACCGCGTCGCACACGCTGTTGAAATTTCAGGTGGGGTTTGACCAAATCCCCGAGCTGATGAGTGGACTGCGCCGCGCTCAATGCTTGATCATCGGCAAGGGCGAATCGGCTCCGAACCCGTTGGACCGAAGCGGTCTGCATTTGTACCACGTCGTGGTGGAAGGTCCCGAAGGTCAGGTCGTCGAAGCAAAAACCCGTGTTCCCCGGGAGTTCCTCAATTTGATGAAGGGAGGCAAAGGCCCGCGAGCTCGGAGTGCCGAAGAATTGAAATCGAGCCGCGAACGGAAACCCACCGAAAGCGAACCCCGACCGGCACGCAAGCCGCGCGGCAAGGAAGCCGCGACCAGCAAGCCCCGCCCAGCCCGCAAGGGAAGCCCCTCCGACAAGGCGCCACGCCGCATCGGTTGATTACAACGTGTAGTGGGTTTGGATCCAATCCCGGAGCACAACGCTTTCTTGTTGTGGAAGGGATCGGAAGGCCAAACGCATGGCCCTGCGCATCATCACCGGTTCCGCGTGCACATGCCGAATGAGCGACTTGTACTGCTCCAAGGCAGACGGTGCGTGGTCGAGCGGAACTCCGGGAATGTTCATGATGCGGGTCGTTGAAGCCAAATTGTTACCGGAAGGACTTACGGCATTTCCGCGCCCAATGTTTCACGGGACCGGGTTCTTGAATAGGGGATTTGGGGTTTTCCGGTTCACATCAGGCGGACGACGGGGGTTCTGCGGTTAAATTTGGCCTGCAAATCGAAAAACCAACGAGCATGTCGAAGACCGTTTACCTCATTTCCGCGGCCCGCACTCCCATGGGAAGCTTCCTCGGAGCCCTTTCAAGTGTGCCCGCTCCGCAACTGGGAGCCACCGCTATCCGAGGCGCAATCGAGCGCGCAGGCTTGCCGGCGGAGGCGGTTGACGAAGTGTTCATGGGCAATGTGTTGCAGGCGGGGTTGGGACAAGCGCCCGCACGCCAAGCCGCCCTCGGTGCCGGTTTGACGCACGAAGTACCCTGTACGACGGTCAACAAGGTCTGTGCGAGCGGCATGAAGGCCATTGCGCTTGCCGCTTCTGCAATCGGCAACGGCGACGCACACGTGGTCATTGCAGGGGGCATGGAGAACATGAGCCAAGTTCCGCATTACTTGCATGCACGGAATGCCGTGAAATTGGGTCACGTCCAAGCGCAAGACGGCATGTTGCTCGATGGCTTGACCGACGTGTACAATTCCACCCACATGGGCAATTGCGCGGAATTGTGCGCCAAAGAGATGTCCTTCACCCGCGAGGAACAGGACGCGTTTGCGATTGAAAGCTACCAACGGGCTGCTGCCGCTTGGGACGGGGGGCGTTTTGACGAAGAAGTGGTTCAGGTGAGCGTGCCGCAGCGCAAAGGAGACGCCGTCATCGTGGATCGTGACGAGGAGTACACGAACGTGAAAATGGACAAGATTCCCTCGTTGCGCCCCGCATTCGACAAGGCAGGAACCGTGACGGCAGCGAACGCCTCCACCTTGAACGACGGAGCCAGTGCCTTGGTGCTCGCCTCCGAGGAGGCTGTGAAGCAGTATGGTTTGACTCCCATCGCTAAAATCGTGGCAGCAGCCGATGCCGCTCAAGCCCCAGAATGGTTCACCACCGCCCCCGCAAAAGCCCTTCCGAAGGCCCTGGCCAAGGCGGGCTGGTCGAAGGAGGACGTGGACTTGTGGGAACTCAATGAGGCGTTCGCCGTTGTGGGCTTGGCGAACAACCAGCTCCTCGGTTTGGACGCGTCGAAGGTGAACGTGAACGGCGGTGCTGTGGCGTTGGGTCATCCGCTTGGTTCGAGCGGTTCGCGCATCATCGTCACCTTGGTTCACGCGTTGAAGCAGCGCGGCTTGAAGCGGGGAGCGGCGGGGATCTGCAACGGCGGGGGTGGGGCTTCCGCCCTGTGCGTTGAATTGGTCTGATCCGTGGCCAGAAGCCCGTTTCAGTTCGACATTAGAGCCACGGTTTACGCCGTGGCTCCCGTCGTTCCGGTGCGTTCGGCGGCATCGGATGCCTCGGAGCAAGTCACCCAATTGATCATCGGAGAGCGTTGTGAGGTGCTGGCCTTAGGGGAGCGGGATTGGGTGGAAGTTCGTGGTGTGCACGATGGATACGCAGGTTGGTGCGACGCGAAGATGCTGACCGATCGGACGTTCGAGCCGAACCACTTGTTGCGTCCCGTGTTTTCGCTTTGGCGTTGGCCTGACGGATCGATTCGCTCGCTGCCCGCGGGGGCGTGGCTGGAGGCGACCACGGAGGGGTGGAAGGCTCCGGATGGTGCGCAAGTGGAACCCGTGGATGCGCCGATGGGCTCGGATTGGCGAGCGTGGCTCGGCGCGCCTTACCTGTGGGGAGGTCGAACGGCAGCGGGGGTGGATTGTTCGGGGTTCATGCAGGTGATGGCGCGCTTGGAGCGGCCCGATGCGTTCGTGGACCGCGATGCCTCGGACCAAATGGCACTCGGCACCGCCGTCTCATTCGCCGAACACCGACCCGGGGATTGGGCGTTCTTCGCGAATTCGGCGGGCCGCATCGTCCACGTGGGGCTGATCACGGCACCCAACGAAATCGTCCACGCGGCGGGCCAAGTGCGCCGCGATCGGTTGACCGAGGACGGCATTGAACGGGAGCTTTCCGATGGCTCGTGGCGCCTAACCCACGTCCTCGCGGGCATCCGGCGTCACGCTTCCTGAGCGGCGGCCTCCCGCAAGAGCGGGCAGCACCGGTAGCGGTCTTCGCCATACCGGTTGCTGAGGGCATCGAGGTCGGCCACGGTTTGGGCCAACCCCCGTTCACGCCCCCATGCGACAAGGCCTTTCGGGTAGTTCACCCCCTGCGTCATGGCCGTTTCGACATCGGCCTCCGAGCAAATATTCATGTGCACGGCATCGAAGGCCTCGTTGATGAGCATGGCCAGGATGCGGTCTTGAATCAGTTGGTGCAATTTCGGTTCGGCAACGGGAGCTGGGCGGACGGCTCCGTCCCGGTAATCGTAATAGCCGCGCCCCGTTTTGCGGCCGAGCCAATGGGCTTCGGCGTGGCGTTTTTGGACCAGCGAAGGCCGGTACCGCGGATCGAAATACATCGCGGCAAAGACTGACTCCGTCACCGCGTAATTCACGTCATTGCCGATGAAATCCATCAACTCGAACGGCCCCATGCGGAACCCGACCGACCGCATCGCCTCGTCCACGGTGGCCATGTCCGCGATGCCCTCTTCGACCATCCGCAACGCCTCGCCGTAAAACGGCCTCGCCACCCGATTCACGATGAACCCGGGCGTGTCCTTCGCGAGCGCGGGGGATTTGCCCCAACGGGCCATCAGCTCGAAGCAAGCCGCATCCAATCCCGGCTCCGTCTGCAATGCGGGAATCACCTCAACCAACGGCATCAGCGGCGCAGGATTGAAAAAATGCAGCCCCACCATCCGCTCGGGAGCTTCCAGCGCCTGGGCAATGGCCGTTACGGAAAGGGACGATGTATTCGTCGCCAGTACAGCATCGGGCCCCACCACCGACTCCACTTCCGCGAACACCGACTGCTTCACGTCCAACCGCTCCACAATGGCCTCAATGACCAAATCGCACGGCGCCAGCGCCGCCATCGACGTACTGCGCACCACCCGACCTTGAAGTGCGTTCGCTTCGTCCGCGGTCATGCGTCCTTTTTCCACCAGCCGGTCCATGACCTTTTTAAGGGCGGTCGCACTGCGATCGAGGGCCGCTTCGTCGAGGTCGATCAACAGCACGTGGTGGCCCGCGGCGGCAGCGACTTGGGCGATGCCCGAGCCCATGGCTCCGGAGCCGATGACCCCGACCGTGCCCGGAGTCACGCGGAGGCGTTCAATGGTGGTGGAGAATGCGTTCATGGAGCGCAAAGTTCCGATATTCGGCGCATGAAAACGTACTATGACCCGAAAGACCTGAAGCGGTTTGGAAAAATTGCGGAGTGGGACGGCCCGTTGGCGGAGAAGTTTTTTGCTTGGTACGGCGAAGTGTTCGAAGAGGGGGCGTTGACCGCTCGGGAGAAAGCGCTCATTGCGTTGGGGGTGGCGCACGCGATCCAGTGTCCGTATTGCATTGACGCGTACACGCAGGAATTGGTGGGCATGGGCGAGTCGAAAGAGGGCATGATGGAGGCGGTTCACGTCGCAGGCGCCATTCGCGGGGGAGCTTCGCTGGTGCACGGGGTTCAAATGATGGGCAAGGCGGACCAAATGTCCATGTGACCATGGCCTCGTTGCCCCACAAATCCCTGCGCGCTCGGGGAGGCGAACTCGCTGCCCCAGCCGCTCAATTCAAAACCCTGAACGCAGCCGGCTTCCAAGGCGGCGAATGGCCGGCGTTCAGTGCCATGCTGGAGCGCCACGGTTTGGCGCCCCTCCGTCCGAAGTCCATTGAGATCTTCCAAATCAACGTGGGTTACGTGTGCAACCAAGTTTGCGCCCACTGCCACGTGGATGCAGGCCCCGATCGACGGGAACAAATGTCCTCCGAACTCCTCGCGCTCGTCGAAGAGGCGTTGGGCGCAAGCGGTGCTTCGACCTTGGACATCACGGGCGGCGCTCCGGAAATGCACCCGGAATTTCGCGCCTTTGTGGAGCGGGTGCGCGCGCGTTATCCCACGTTGGAAATCATCGTGCGCTCGAACTTGACCATCTTGGAGGCGCATGCGAAGTACCGGAACTTGCCCGAGTTCTTTGCCGCTCAGCGGGTTCGGGTGGTGAGCAGCTTGCCGTTTTTCCGAGCGGACCGGACCGATCGCCAACGCGGCGAGGGCGTGTTCGAGTCGAGCCTGCGGGCGTTGCGGCGCTTGACGGAAGTCGGGTATGGGCGAGCGGAGGACCTGGTGCTGGATTTGGTCCACAACCCGGCGGGCGCCTTCTTGCCCAACCACATGGAAGCGCTCGAAGCGAACTACCGCGAAACGCTGGCAGCGGAATCCATCGCATTTAATCAACTCATCGCCATTGCGAACATGCCCATAGCTCGCTACCTCGATTACCTCGAAGCAAGCGGCAACCTCGAGGATTACTTGGAGGTGCTGGTGAACGGCTTCAATCCTGCGGCAGCGCGCGGGGTGATGTGCACGAATACCCTGAGTGTGGGGTGGGACGGTCGGCTGTTCGACTGCGATTTTAACCAAATGTTGGAGCTTCCCCTTGCGGGCCCCGTTCGTCGCTTGCAGGACGTGGAGGATTGGGCCGAGTTGAATGATCGCAACGTGGTCGTGGCGAACCACTGCTACGGATGCACGGCGGGGGCGGGATCGAGCTGCCAAGGCGCTACGGCATGAGAGAAAGCGTCCTGTTGGTCTTTGCCAAACGGATGGCTCGGGGGCACGTGAAGACCCGGTTGGAACAGGCGTTGGGCAAGGATGGAGCGCTTGCTGCCTACCGGGAATTGGTGGAGTCGGTGAGCGGCTGGCGGGATCATGGGGAATGGGAGGCCGTCTGGTGCTTGACGGGACCGGGGCACTGGGACTGGGAAGGGACGCAGTGGGAGCAAGCGGAGGGCGATTTGGGGGAACGGATGGAGGCGGCGGTTGATGCGGCGTTTTCCGCAGGTGCGTGTCGCGTGGTGGTGGTGGGGACGGACGTGCCCGATTTGAACGCGGTCACCGTGGAGCGCATGTTTGAGCGCTTGGCGGTAGGGGCCGATGTGGTGACGGTGCCGGTGCGCGACGGAGGATACGGGGCCGTCGGCCTTCGCGAGCGGCCGCGCGGGTGGTTTAAGGGGCGTGCATGGAGCCACGCGCGCGTTCATGAAGAGGCTGTGGTTCGGTCTGCGGAGTGGGGAATGCGGTTTTGTGCCTTACCTTGTCTATTCGACGTGGATGAGCCCGCGGATTGGGTCGAGTGGACTGCGCGTCGGTAGATTGAATTCAATAGCAAGCATATGAACGATGTGATGGAGACCTTAAATGAGGTCGTGGAATACCTGCAAGAGCGGGGTGTGGGGCAAGTGGATTGCGGGGTGATTTTGGGGACCGGGCTTGGGGATTTGGCCTCGAAAATTGAAGTGGAGAAGGAGTGGAGTTACAACCAAATCCCGCACCTTCCCGTGGCCTCTGTCGAGTTCCATTTCGGTCGGCTGCTGTATGGAAAGCTAGGGGGGAAGTGGGTTTTGGCCTGGCAAGGACGCTTCCACTATTACGAGGGCTACACGATGGAACAGGTGGTGATGCCGGTTCGGATTACGCGCTTGCTCGGAGGACGGGCAATGCTCATTTCGAATGCGGCCGGGGCCCTGAATCCGGAGCACGACCTCGGGGATTTGATGTGCATCGAGGACCACATCAACCTCCAACCCGATAACCCGCTTCGCGGTCCCAACGTGAACGAATTGGGGAGCCGCTTTCCCGACTTGTATCGGGCTTATCACCTGGGCTTGCGAACCGCCCTGCACCGGATTGCTGAGGCTCAAGGCACCACCCTGCGTGCGGGAATTTATGCAAGTGTTGCGGGGCCACACTTGGAGACGCCCGCGGAATACCGCTACTTGCGGACCATCGGTGCAGATGCGGTGGGCATGAGCACAGCACCGGAAGTCATCGCTTGCGCCCACATGGGCATGCCGTGTGCCGCCATCAGCGTGCTGACCGATGCGTGCGACCCGGAGCGCCTGGCGCCTGTGGTCATCGAGGAGATCTTGGCTACTGCTCAGAAATCCGAAGGTGCGCTGTCCCGCTTGTTCGAGCAACTCATTGTGGAATTGGACGAGGCGTTGGTTGCCTGACCGCCGTTCACAAAGTCCGGACGCACGCGGGTGAATAGAATTCGGTTGGCGATGAATTGAGGATTTCTTTCGATGCATGAATGGAATCCAAACCAACGCACGGGAAACGTGCATGATGTGTGAAGCTCCCTTGTCGGGGCGAAAGGACAAGCGATTTTGCGATGATGCGTGCCGGGTGCGGCATCACCGAACGGGCGTGCAGCGGGTGCTCCACGATGTGGACCGCGTGTTGCATCGAAACCGTTCGTTGCTCCGACGCATCCGGGCCGATGCATCGTGGTGTTTAGAGGATCCTGCCGGTTGCTTCATGTGGTTGCGCCGAGCGGGGTACGACTTCAACTTCCACACGCACGTCGCGGGACTCCACGATGGTCGGCTCGCCGTGATGTGTTACGAGGAGGGGTTCGTTGTGGAGGAGAATGGAGTCCAGGTGCTGGACCGTCCAATGATCCAACAGCCCTGGATGGAACAGTCCGTTGCCGAACCTGCAGCGGTGTGGTGCGATTTGAAGCGCTTGCTGAAGGGCAGCGCTTCGAGGCGTTAGCCGCGCTTGGGCTTCGGAGGGCGGTTGCCCTTTTTTGCGGGGCGGTTGGCTTTCGCGGATTTTTTCTTCTTCTCGTGAAAGGCGCCTTTGTAATTCGGATCACGCTTGCGCATTTCGCCATCGATGGTGCGCGCTTGTGCTTGTTTTTCCCAACGTGGCGTTTCCTCAATGGGCAGTCCAGCCGGAAGTTCGAGGGGGGCGATGGGGGTTTGGGTCAATTCCACGATGCGTTCCAGGGCGTAACCTTCGGACGGATCTACGAGCGTGATGGCCACGCCATCGCGAAAGGCGCGCCCCGTGCGTCCGATGCGGTGAACGTAATCGTGCGGGTCGCGTGGAACGCTGAAATTGATGACCACTGAAGTCTCCGGCACGTCGATGCCGCGGCTTGCTACATCGGTGCTGACGAGGCAGCGAATGGCGCCATCGCGGAACAATTCCATGGCGTTGATCCGGCTGTTTTGGCCTTTGTTGCTGTGGATGGTGCGAACACTCGATCTCAACGATTCGTCCAAAGCGCGCCCGATGAGTTCCGCTTGGTCCTTTTCGCGAACAAACACCATCACACGGGCCTCGGGGAATTGCTCCGTCAGGAGGTGCTTGAGGTAATGCAGCTTGGTGTTGATATTGGGCAGGGCCGCTTGGAATTGCTTCACCGTCGCGACGGGCGTGGACTCCGGTGTGGCTTCTACGCGCGTGGGCCAAAGCAAGAACTCATCTGCCAGTCGCTGCACCCGCTCGGGAAAGGTGGCGGAAAAAAGCAGGTTTTGGCGCTTGCTTGGAATCAACTCTTGAACCAACCGAAGTTGGGGCATGAAGCCCATGTCCATCATGCGATCGGCTTCATCGAGGATGACCGTGGTGATTTTCTTTGGATTGAACCCTCCGCGTTGATAAATTTCGAGGAAGCGACCAGGCGTGGCAATTAGCAGGTCCTGTCCGGCTTGGGCGGCTGCGAGTTGGTCTTGGTAACCGATTCCTCCATAGAGCGCAAGGCACCGGAGTTCGGTGTATCGCGCGAAATTCACGGCTTCCTGGTGGATCTGGAGGACCAGTTCCTTCGTGGGAGCCAACACGACCGCGCGCGGGTCAATGCCTTGCGGATACTTGAGCTTTTGCAACGTGGGCAACAAAAAAGCAGCGGTTTTTCCGGTTCCTGTTTGGGCAATCCCGATGACGTCTTGACCCGAACGAATCGGGGGAATCGCCCGTTCCTGGATGGGACTGGGCCGTTCGTATCCCGCGTCTTCGGTGGCGCGAATGAACTGTCGCGTCAGTTTGAGCTCCTCAAAGGTCATGTGACAAAAGTAGGTGGGTTATCTTGCGCCCCGATGGAAGGAGACGCTTTTGCGCACATGCGCCCGTTTCGAGACGATGAAGTTTCCGCTGCCATTGCGCTGCTCAAGCAGTCTGTGGACTGGCATGAGGTCTTGGCACCGTTCATGGGAGCGGAGCACGCGGCCCGGGTTTTGGACCAAATGGACCGCATCCAAACCGTAGAATCCTTCCAAGAGGAGATTTCGAAGCCTGTAGTGGAAGCCATTTTGAGCGCTTCCGCATCGGAGGTGACGTATTCGCTTCCGGAAGACTTTGACCCGGACGGTGCGCTGTTCATCTCAAATCACCGCGACATTGTGCTGGACCCGTCGCTCATCAATTTGGCCTTGGTTCAAGTCGGCGCAGGGACCACGGAAATTGGAATTGGCAGCAACCTGCTGGGATTGCCGTGGGTGAAAGCGCTGGTCCGCTTGAATCGATCGTTCATCGTTGCACGCGGTGGAACGCCTCGAGAGCAGCTTGCGAGCTCGGCGGAAGTGGCGGCTTACGTGCGCGACGTGGTGTTGAATCATCGGCGCAGCGTTTGGTTGGCCCAGCGCGAAGGGCGCGCGAAAGATGGCGATGACCGGACCTCGCCCGCGTTGATTCGAATGCTCCTGGACGGCGGTGAGCGCTCCAGTTGGGAAGACTTGCGCGTGCACCCCGTTGCCCTGAGTTACGAATGGGACCCCTGTGATGGCATGAAAGTGCGCGAGTTGTTGATGCGCGAGGCGTATAATGGGCACTACGAAAAGAGTCCAGGAGAGGATGAACGGAGCATGAAGATGGGGCTGTTTGGCTGGAAGGGGCGGGTGCACGTTGGGGTTTGTCCGCCTTCAAAGTGGGTCGACGGAGAGGGGCGCCCTCATCAAATCCTTGCCGAGGCCACGGACCGGAGCATCATGTCGGCCATGAAGTTGTGGCCGAATCAATTGTGGGCAGCTGAGCAAGTGAAGCCTGGGGTGACGCGCGGTTTGTGGCAGGCAGAAGCAGACGTGTTCGAAGAATGCGAGCAGCGGGTGAAGGAGGTCGCACGATTTGTTCAGGCTGACCAATCGTTTGATGAGGAATCCATTCGCATGAAGTGGTGTGAAATCACCGCCCAACCCGTATTCAACTTGTTGGAGGTTCAGGCGATGAGCGAAATTCAGGACGCGGTCAGGGACTGATTGATTTGGTACATGGCGATGCTGCCGGCAATGGCTGCATTCAAGGACTCCGTCGCTGTGTGGCCCGGAATGGCTGCGATGTGAGTGGCCCCATCGCGCACGGTGCGGGACAGGCCATGGGATTCAGACCCGACGATGAGGGCAGACGGAAGGGTGGGAATTTGGTTCAAAGCTTCGCCCCCGGCATCCAACGCCCACGACGTTCCGCGGAATGAATCAAACCAAGTGGGAAGGTCCGTGGTCCAAATCGGCATCCTGAAAGCGGAGCCCATTGCGGCCTGCAAGCACTTGGCATTCCACGGATCCACGCCGCGCACGTCGCACACCACGCCGCTGAATCCAAACCAATCCGCCGTGCGGATCAGCGTTCCAAGGTTGCCAGGATCCGCGATGCCATCGCAGACCAGCAGCGTGCGTTCTGCAGCCTGAATCGGAAGTTCAGGGGGCTCAGGAATGCGCACCGTGGCCAAAATGCCGGGCGGAGTTTTCATTTGGGACATGCGCTCCATGTCCTTGCTGCTCACGGTAAGAGCGGCATTGGGCAAGTGGGCTCCATCCGGTGGATTCAGTTCGCTCCGCACGTAAATTCGCACCACTGTCAAGTTCGAGGCCAGCAGCTCCATGATTCCCTTCCATCCTTCCACCAAAAAAAGACCATCTCGTTCGCGTCGGGCGCGATCGCGAAGGGCTCGTACGGATTGGATTTCTGCCTTGGTCACCATGCAGCGGCTAAAGTACGCAGGGTTCGCCCTGTTTGCTTTTGGGGGGTGCCACGTTCCGCGTCACCTTCCGGAGGGGCAATGGCTGGTCGAGTCCCAAGAGATCGCGTGGTTGAATGAAGATCCGGGGGCAACACCGCTGAAAGGAGAGGCCGTTTTGCGGCTTGCGGAAAACCGGAAGACCTTGGGGGTGCGCCTCCACCTTCGGGTGCACGAGGCGGTTCGTCCCGAGCGCTTGGAACGCGCTCAATCGCGACGGGAGGAAAAGGGAAAGGATGCGGATGGCGGTCTGCGTCATTGGATGGTGCACGAATTTGGAGAGGCACCCGTGTCGTGGGACGCAGCGGCGGGGGATCGAACGTTGCGGAACCTTGAGGCACTCGCGCGCAGAGCGGGATACCTGGACGCTTCGGGAAGGATTGAATTGGACACCAGCGGCGGGCGGCAACAAGCGCGGGTTTTATATGAGCTGGACTTGGGGCCGCTTTGGCGAATTGGCCAAATGCAATGGGTGACAGATGGGGCGGGCATTGAGCCCCTTTCGTTGATGCAAGGTTCGCTGATTCAGCCGGGCCGGCCGTTTGATGTCGATGCCCTTGAAGCGGAGCGTGTGCGCATCGCGGAACAGCTTCAGTCACGAGGATACGCTGAATTTGATGCCGCTTATGTGGCGTTTGAGGCCGACACGTTGGGGGTGCGCAATTCCGGGAAGTTCTCGGTTCCGTTGAGCGTCGTGGTGCGTCCCGCGGAGGCATCACCGCCTCGGCCGCATCAGCGCATGCGGTTGGGAGAGATCGCGGTCATGCAACCCCGAGATTCGGCTGCGAAGCCCTTGCGCGATCCCGTGTTGGAGCATTTGATTTCGCTCGCACCGGGCGAGTTGTACAACCGGAAGGCCTTGGAGGCGACCTACCGGAGGTTGATGCGCATTCCCGCCATCAGCCGCATTGAGATGCCCACGCAGTCGCGCGTGGATTCCACTGGACAGCCCGTGGTGGACGTCGAAATTCGACTTTGGCAGAGACCGAGATTTGGCTTGCTCACGGAATTGGATTTCACGCGAACGGATGTGCGTTATGGTCCGCTGTTGCGGGCCAGCTGGACGGATCGCAACGTTTCCGGGCGCGGAGATCGGCTGGAATGGACTGTCGGTGCGGGGATCAGTTCGACCCGTCCGTTCAGTTACACGGAAGGAGCCCTGGTCCCCAACAGCGGCGAATGGTCGGTGGAAGCGAATTATTCCATGTTGGGCATTCCTCCGCTGGGGCTGCACCGCTTGAAACAGTCAAACGCTGCCCGGTCGGAAGTTTCGCTGGCGTTCCGGAGGGAATCCCGACCCGACTATTTCCGTCGTTCACTGGGGGTGAGTTACGGATTTGAATTTGTTGAAAATGAATCTCGCAATAGTTTGTTTAACATTGACTTGATTGAGTTTACATACATTGATTTGGAGGTCGAAGAGGCGTTCTCGCTTTGGTTGGACGGTCAATCGAATGCTTTCCTGAAATCGCGTTTTCAAGACTATGCCGCCCCCTTGACGAGGGTGCAGTGGCGAACGGGCTGGAACGAGGATGTGGCGCTTGCCGGGGGCATTCGGACTTCGTTTGAATGGTCCGGGCAATTGCTTCATGAGTTGAGTCCGGTGTTGGGTTTGCCGCAGAATGAAGCAGGCGCTTACTTGGTTGCCGGGGTGCCATTTGCTCAGTTCGTTCGGTGGGAGCAGGAAGTGCGTTTGGGTTCTGAGCCCGCACCAAAAGGAGGGCAATGGATGGCGCGCGCTTTTTTTGGAATGGCATGGCTTGGAGAGAATTTGGGGAGCTTGCCTTATGATCGGAGTTTTTTCGGTGGGGGAGTCAATGGATTGCGGGGATGGGCTACCCGGGATTTGGGACCGGGTGGCGTGGTGGATCCGGACGAAGCGGGGGTGATTCGGGGGTTGGGCGATTGGCGGGCGGAGTTCAATGTGGAATACCGAGAGCGGTTGACGGAGTCGTTCATTTTGGCCCTCTTCCTGGACGCGGGCAACGTGTGGATGCGTCCGATGGGCGACAATTCGCAAGCGGTTGAGGCCACGTGGCAAGGTGGCACGTGGCAAACCGTGGCGTTCAATACCGGGTTGGGGCTGCGATGGGATTTTGGCTTCTTTATCTTGCGCCTCGATGGCGGGCTCCGGTTGCACGATCCGACCCAGCTGTTGGGCCAGCGTTGGATAGGCCAAACCAAAGCCCGCGGCGCATTCCACATCGGCATCGGGCACCCGTTCTGATTCCCCACCGCTTTCAGTACCTTTACCCGCTCAACACAGTTCACCCATGGGATGGTTTAAACGCATTCAGGAAGGCATCACCACCAAGAGCACCGAGAAGAAAGAAATCCCGGAAGGCGCTTGGTACAAATGCCCTGGCTGTAAAAACGTGGTGACTTCGCAGGAATTCGCAGGCACCTTGAACGTCTGCGCAACCTGTGGTCATCACGAGCGCATCGGCAGTGCCGAATACTTTGAAGTCTTGTTTGACGGCGGCAAATTCCGTGAAGTGGCCGCAAAGATGGTTTCCGCGGATCCGCTGGAGTTCAAGGATACGACCGACTACAAGTCCCGTTTGGAAAAAGCCCAAAAGAAGACCGAACTGGAAGACGCCATCCGCACGGCATCGGGGGAACTCGATGGCTTGCCTGTCGTGATCAGCGCGATGGATTTCTCCTTCATTGGCGGTTCGATGGGTTCGGTAGTGGGCGAGAAGATTGCGCGCGGAATCGATTTGGCTTTGAAGAAGCAGTGCCCGTACATCTGCATCAGTAAATCCGGCGGTGCGCGGATGATGGAAGCGGGATTGAGTCTCATGCAAATGGCGAAAACCAGTGCTCGCCTGTCCCTGCTCGCCCAAGCGCGGTTGCCTTACATTTCGGTCCTCACCGACCCCACCACAGGTGGCGTGACGGCTTCGTTTGCGATGCTGGGCGATTTGAACATTGCTGAGCCCAATGCGCTCATCGGATTTGCTGGTCCCCGCGTGGTCAGGGAGACGATTGGAAAGGATCTGCCGGAAGGCTTCCAGCGTTCGGAGTTCCTTTTGGAACACGGGTTCTTGGATGCCATCGTGGAGCGCAAGGATTTGAAGTCGAAAATCGCCTTTTACCTCCGCGCGATGTACGATGCGCCGGTGGGGGAAGAGAAAGTTGGATAATTCGGGAATTGGTGTACATTTGCACCCGCAATTCTGCACACATCACGAACATCAATCTGATTTCGACATGTATTTGACCTCAGAAAAGAAGAAGGAATTCTTCGCCAAACACGGCAAGAACGAGCAAGACACCGGAAGCCCGGAAGCTCAAATCGCCATGTTCTCTTTCCGCATCGCTCACTTGACGGAGCACTTGAAGAAAAACCGGAAAGATTACCACACGCAACGGTCGCTGATCAAGTTGGTCGGTAAGCGCCGGAAGCTGTTGGATTACTTGAAAGCAACCGAAATCAACCGCTACCGGAGCATTGTGGCGGAACTCGGATTGCGCCGCTAATTGACGTACAGAGAAGAAGGCAGTGGACTTACCCATTGCCTTCTTCTTATTTGCGCTTGGACGAAAAGCGCCGCGGGTTTTCGACGGAAGGCCTGCTCACAGGATGATTTTTAGGAATAGATGAATTATACGGTACACAACCAAACCATTGATCTCGGCAACGGGCGCGAGATCACCATTGAAACAGGTAAACTGGCAAAGCAAGCGCACGGCTCAGTCGTCGTTCGCTCCGGTGATACCATGCTGCTGGCAACGGCAGTATCCTCTTACGAAGTCCGAGACGAAGTGGACTTCCTTCCGCTCACGGTGGATTACCGCGAAAAGTACGCAGCCGCGGGTCGATTCCCTGGCGGCTTCTTTAAGCGCGAGGCGCGGCCTTCCGATTCCGAAGTGCTGGTGATGCGCCTCGTGGACCGGGCATTGCGCCCCACGTTCCCAGAGGACTACCACGCGGGAACGCAGGTTATGATTCAATTGATGTCCGCCGACGCGGAAGTGTTGCCTGACAGCTTGGCTGGCTTGGCGGCATCTGCCTGCTTGGCGGTCAGTGACATTCCGTTTGATGGCCCCATCTCTGAGGTGCGCGTGGCCCGCGTCAATGGGGAGTTCATTGTGAATCCATTGCGCTCCGAATTGGAGCAGGCCGACATCGACATGATGGTGGCCGGTTCGCTCGATTCCATCGTCATGGTGGAAGGCGAGATGTCCGAGGTGAGCGAAGACGAAATGGTCGATGCCATCGAAGTGGCTCACGCAGCCATCAAGGTCCAATGTGAGGCCCAGATTGCGTTGGCGAAGTCCACGGGGCATTACGGTGTAACCCGCGAATATTCGCACGAGAACCACGACGAGGACTTGCGGCAGCGTGTCAACGACGCCCTCTACCAGGCGTTTTACGACGCAGCGAAAAGCGGCAGCTCGAAAGAAGAGCGCAAGGCGTCTTTCGGTTCCATCAAAGAAGAGTTCCTCGCTACGCTGAGCGATGAAGAGCGTTCTGAAAATGCGTTCATGCTGTCTCAGTACATCAAGGATGCGCAGAAAAAAGCCGTTCGCGATTTATTGCTGAACGAGCACATTCGTCTGGATGGTCGCAAGCCGACGGAGATCCGTTCGATTTGGACCGAGGTGGACTACCTGCCCGGTTGCCATGGCAGCTCCATCTTCACCCGTGGAGAGACGCAATCGTTGACGACCTTAACCTTGGGCACGAAGCTCGACGAGCAGTTGATCGATGGTGCCCTGGTTCGTCGCAACGAGCGGTTCCTGTTGCACTACAATTTCCCTCCGTTCTCAACGGGTGAAGAGCGTCCGCTGCGCGGAACAAGCCGCCGCGAAATCGGTCACGGTAACTTGGCGTGGCGCGCATTGAAAGGCGTGTTGCCTGCACCAGAGGATTGCCCCTACACCATTCGATTGGTTTCCGAAATCTTGGAATCAAACGGTTCTTCTTCAATGGCAACGGTATGCGCTGGCACCCTCGCTTTGATGGATGGTGGAGTGAAAATCAAGTCGCCGGTTTCGGGCATTGCCATGGGCCTGATCACGGACTCAGAAACCGGTAAGTATGTGGTGTTGTCCGACATTCTGGGGGACGAAGACCACTTGGGAGACATGGACTTCAAGGTGACGGGCACCGAAGCGGGCATCACCGCTTGCCAAATGGACATCAAGATCAAAGGTCTCAGCTTCACCCAGTTGCGTGAAGCATTGGCCCAAGCCCGCGATGGTCGCCACCACATCCGTCGTGAAATGCTCGGCTCGATTGCTGAGCCCCGCGAGGATTACAAAGAGCACGCACCGCGCATCGTCCAGTTCGAAGTGCCCGGTGAATCCATCGGTCCGATCATCGGTCCGGGAGGTAAAATCATCCAAGAAATCCAAGCCGTCACCGGTGCCACGGTCTCCATTGACGATGTGGACGGCAAAGGCATGGTTCAAGTTGCGGCTTCCAACAAATCGGCCATTGACGATGCGGTTTCGCGCATCCGGGCCATTGCGTTCCCTCCAACGGTCGAAATCGGTGAAGAGTACGAAGGCAAGGTGAAGAGCATCATGCCATATGGCGCGTTCGTTGAGGTCATCCCGGGCCAAGATGGATTGCTCCACGTTTCGGAACTCGCATGGGAGCGGGTGGACCGTGTTGAAGACGTCATCTCAGAAGGAGAAGTCGTTAAGTTCAAAGTGGTCGGCCGGGACCCGAAGACGGGAAAAATCAAGTTGAGCCGCAAGGTTCTCTTGCCGAAGCCTGAGGGATACGTCGAGCGCGCTGAACGGGGTGAGCGAGGAGACCGAGGTGGACGCGAACGTGGAGATCGCGGACGCGACCGCGGAGACCGTCGTTCACGCGATTGATGAGTTTTGGGCCCTCGGAGGCAACCCCAAGGGACCCTGTGCCGTTATACATGACGGACTTGATGAACGGAACTGAATGCCCCGTCGCTTGAGCGACGGGGCATTAGTCCCTCAATAATTGAACGGAAAAACCACCCAAAAACCACTATATGAGGCAGCTCAAGATCACCAAGCAGGTCACCAACCGGGAAACTGCATCTCTTGACAAGTACCTTCAGGAAATCGGTCGCGTCGACCTGATCACCGCGGAGGAGGAAGTCGAGTTGGCCCGTCGCATCAAACAAGGCGACCAAGTGGCGCTCGAAAAGCTCACCAAGGCAAACCTCCGCTTCGTGGTCTCCGTATCGAAGCAGTACCAGAACCAAGGCCTCTCCCTGCCCGATTTGATCAACGAAGGCAACTTAGGCCTCATCAAGGCGGCTCAGCGTTTCGACGAAACTCGGGGCTTCAAGTTCATTTCGTATGCGGTTTGGTGGATTCGCCAAAGCATCCTCCAGGCGTTGGCTGAGCAAAGCCGGATTGTCCGTTTGCCGTTGAACAAAATCGGCAGCATCAACAAAATCAACAAGGCATTCGCTCGTCTGGAGCAGGAATTTGAACGTCCGCCGACGGCTGCGGAGTTGGCGGAAACGCTGGACATGACGCTGGACGAGGTCAAGCAGAGCATGAAAAACTCGAGCCGTCACACTTCGTTGGATGCTCCGTTGAAAGAAGGCGACGAGAGTTCGAGCACGATGATGGACGTGTTGCGCTTGGGGGATACGCCCTCACCGGACACGGACTTGATGAACGAGTCGCTGAGGAAGGAAATTGAACGCTCGCTGCGCACGTTGACCCCGCGTGAAGGCGATGTGATTCGGTTGTACTTTGGATTGAATGGAGAACATCCGATGACGTTGGAAGAGATCGGAGAGCGTTTTGATTTGACCCGCGAGCGCGTTCGCCAAATCAAGGAGAAAGCCATTCGCAGGCTCAAGCACACAAGCCGAAGCCGCATCCTGAAAAGTTACCTCGGCTGAGAAGTCAGGCCAAGCTTCTCCACAAGTGAAGCGAAGCCCAGCTCCGGTGAGGAGACCAGCGCTCAGCGCGAACAAC
>CBFHLY010000038.1:0-19427 GCA_965656785.1 uncultured Flavobacteriales bacterium | reverse complement strand
CCGTCTAAAGTCTTTGTTGCCCGCAAATCTTGCGCGAAATAACAGTCGCCAGATATTTGAACCACATCATAGGTGACTCCCTGCCATTCGACGGGAACACAGTCCTTGTCCTCATATATGCAACCTTCGTGTTGCACATTTTGATAGTTGATTGCAGATTCGGTGCGGCACATGTCGCCCCCGATGACTACATATCCTTCTGGCACGGCTTCGGGGCACCCCCAAGTTTTCAGTCTTTCATTTCCGATGCCGTCGTCATCATAATCGTAATAGCAGACAACGGGGTTGAGGCATTCGTTGGGGTCAACGCGAAACGTGCTGCATCCGATTACGACGAGTGACGTCAACACGCAAGTTGACCAATGCTGAATGGTTTGTGTGTTGATCATCAAAACTGATATTTCATATGCATTCCAAATGTCGTCGGGACGAGTGGCGCGTATGCCGTGGAGAAATTCGCATCAAGAGGTCCTATGAGTCGTTGTTCCGGTCCTGCGGCGGGGGTGTAAACGACGTCGTGACTCCATTGAACCGGGTTGGTCTCCCACGGAATGAAATGATGCGTTAGGTCAAATCGCACTCCGAATGCTCGGCTCATTCTCAGTTCAATATCGATTCGTGTTGAAACAAACGGGTCGGAAAACTCGTTTTCAACTACCAGGGGTCCCATTCCCATAGACCATAGACTTAACGCGGGACGATGATCGACCGAAATCCACTGGGGGCCAATTCGCTCAGCGAGAACATTCAATTTAACACCGCGCCCTTTTTGCGATATTTTGTCGAAACCAATTTGAATGTGAAATCTGTTTCTGGGTGTTAAATATTCAGGATTGAGTACACCGCCTTTGCTCTGCAATGAAGAAGATAGGGTGTAATTTGCGCCAACCGAAAGCCCTTTTGACGCGTACAGCGAGCCCTTCGCAGTGAATCCAGATAAAACACCACGTTCACTGCTGAGCAGAATTCCAGAATAACCAGGCCAGTTCCAATAGATCGGAGGAGAATTGAACGGGGAATAGATTACCCCTTGATGGTCTACGTTCCATTGCCGATGAATCAAAGCAATTGGAGCTGTGATTTCGAATTGTGACCTTGGATGCTTGCCTAAGTCATACCGCAGCCCTACCTGAGCGAAAGTGGCGCGCTCACATTGCAAGTTGTCATATAAAAACATGACAATCCCATCGTCCGATTGGGAATTTAACGCATCGGCATTGAGCATCGACTTCCATTGGTGCTCGAAGGGAGACGGCTCCCTCCAGTCGTGCCCGATTGAGACGAACCCAACCAACTCTCGTTTCGGCGAAAATTCGAAGTTGACGAGGGCAGCTGGCCGAAGACCAAACTTTGACGTTGCACTTAGTTTTCCACTTGCAGTTATTTCGAAACGTTCTCTGCGCCTGTAAACTTCCGCGCCTAAGGTGATCCTTTGATTGCTTGCATCCCTTACAAGTGGTGGGCCGCTCAATTCAGGATATTGACGGCGTACGCCAGAGAAAAATTCAAGATTTGTCTCCCTCAAGGTGGAGCGAAAGCCCAGTGCGAATCGCTCCCACCCGGCTTGGTGCTTAGTTTCTCGCGTCAACATGAAACTCGAATTCGGAAGGCCGAAAGGCAGTCTCACGTCGGCATGCTGCTGGGTGATGCGTTGGTGCCAACGCGATTTGATTGCGTTGACTGTCAGGCGCCAGACACCTTTTGGTGCTTGGAATTCCAATTTCAATGCAGCATGAATCGACTGTTCTTTTTGAGCTACAGCTTCAAATGGTATGGGCTCATCAATCGGAAGCAATTCAATAATGAGCACGTCATAGATGTAGCTAGGCGGCACTACAGAATCGATCAAATAACCTAGGGGTCTCAGGGAATCACTGCCATAGAGTTCTTGCTTTGCCTGATGATCTAGGTGCGTGTACAACGAAGCGGAACTGTTCATGGCAACCCGGCCTGAAATGCGGATCCTATCCGTGACTTCGGAGCCTGCAGCCGCGTACAGACCCAACACATCGTAGTCAGGTTGTCCCCATGGTGCGAACTCACCCCAAAGAGGCTGAAAACGTTGACTGCCAGCATGCCCCGACACTTGCCAGGTAAAGGAATCGCGTGCTCCCGAGGACTCCAGTTGAACACCGGCAAGGCTCGATGAATTGCCTAGCAAGCTGAAATGAGTTGAATCCGAATCATGCCCCGTGCTGTCCCTCGATTTCTTGGCAATGTTCTCAATTTCCACCTGACCGGTAAGTAGATAGTGCCCGTCCAGTACGCTTCGCGTCGGACGCCATATCCGTTCATTGATGCCGCAGTTGTTCAAAGCCAAATTCATTACCGGAAGGGGCAAGCTTCCCCACTCGTCCACGATCCCCGAATAGGAAGAGTTGAATCCCAGCGGTTCTAACGTTTGGTAACCAAACACCCCGATGGAACGCGTGGGCAGGAGTTGTGCAGGAGCCTGAAACGAACTCAAAATCAGCACGAGGCAAGTTGGGATGCGTCTCATTGAATTGCGATTTTGTGTTTGGCCCCATCCGAGCAATGCATCAGAACACGTACTTGAAGCACCGTGTGGCTCTTAATTCATGAAGGCCGAACCAGCTGTTTTCGATGTTCTCGAATTCAACCACATCATTGGCGTGGATGTCAAGGGACCAAATCAGATAATCCTCATAGGGATTATATGAAGGGGGCGGCTCAGTGAGCCAGTAGGCTGCCAAGGAGCCGTCAAACATGTACCCTTGGTTTTGGTGAAACACACCATTCGGGACCATACCGAAGTTCCAATAGTCATCGGTGGGGTTTTCCCAAAAGCCATCCTTCTTCACGGCCTCTCCAGCATTCGCATAGGGTGCAATTTGGCTGAGGGAGCTTTCGAGCATATCGTAATCGCATCCCCACCATCCCGAAGGACAGATCTGGTTGTTCGGGTAGAGCAATTCAATCCCGTACAAATATCCTTCTTCCGGATAACGCGTTTGCCGAAAATAGCCTTGAGAGGTGAAGTTGCCGATTCCCGTTACTTCAGGGATTGCTGTGCCGTTCCTTGTATGGGTGACCCTCAAATCTTGAGCGAAGGTGCAGTAGTTGTTGTGGAGAATGACCTCGTAGGTGACTCCTTGGTATTCTACGGGCTGACAATCCTCATTTTCGAATTGACAACTTTGATACTGAAATCCATTCCAATTCATTGATTCTAAGTCTTCGCAAAGGTCTCCAGGAGTGGTGACGTAGCCTTCAGGGATGTTTTCCGGGCAAGCCCAAAGGACACGCAGGTCAAGTCCCAAGCCGTCGCCATCGTTGTCACGATAACACAAAATGGGATCGACGCAGTCCATTTCATCCACGTGAAAAGCGTCGCACCCTACAACAAATAAAACGAGGGCTAGCCTGAGCGGAAGGTGAATGGATGGGGTGGAAGGCATTACGATAAGGTATATAGGATTCTCAATCCAATCTGTATTGGAACGATGGGTGCATAAATGGTCGAAAAATTCGGATGGACGTCGGCTCGGATGTAGTTGGCTTCCAGGCCACTAGACGTCGCTAGGTTGTCAAACCTAAGGTACCATACAGCAGGGTTATTCGTCCAATGGATTAAGGCATAATCCACCTTAATTGAGCTTGTCCACCGAGGAGACCAGTTCATTTTCAGGTTGATTCCTATGTTCCAGTAAGGAGGGCTCCAATGGTTCTCAATTTCGATGTTCTCGGAAAAATTCGTTTCATAAGTGTCAAAAACCATTCGGTCAACTGAATAAAGGGAGGGCCCGATTCGTTCGGCTGTTGTTTGAGCTTGGAATGAACGCCCTTTTTTATTTGGCCAAGTCTTAGAGGCGCTCATTGAGATCAAATGCTTCGGTGCGTTGTATTCGCTGGTGAATTGGCCGCCTTTTTGTTGCATAGCAGCCCTTTTCGAGAAACTGGCCTTGAGTTGAATTCCATGAACAAATGCATGGGACGCCATCGCGTTGATTCCTGCTAAATAGCTTGGTTCTCTGCTCAATAAAATCCCGTAGATGGATGAATCGTAATCAAATCTTCTTCCGAGAGGAACTCCCCTCATGTCCACATTCCACTGATGGTGAATGATTGAAATGGGCGCCGTTAACTCAATGTGCGTGTTGTTATCTTCTTCAAAATCGAGAGAAAACCTGAATTGCGCATAGGTTGCGTTTTCGAAATTAAAGTTTGAATGGAGCAAGGTCACTGCGCCTGATTCAGTTTGGCTTCTTAACTCGTCGGCGTTGAACAGCGACTTCCATTGATGCTCAAACGGAGACGGTTCGCGCCAGCCATGTCCTAGGGTAATGCTTCCTTCAAAGGACTTAGAGGGTTGGAAATTCACGTGAGCGACGCCGGATGCGAGCAACCCGAACATCGAGGTCAAGTCAAGGGAGCCACTGAGTTGAATCGTTGTTTGGTTAAAATCGCGAAAAGCCTCCCCAGCGAGGGTGACTTGGTGATTGATGGCAGATCTGTCCGTTGGGGGGGCGAATTCGGCCAATTGCCAGGTGTGAAGGAGATAGGTCAACACGGTCAGGCGCGTGGAGGTCCCTAGCCCGATTCGAACTTGCTCCCAGCCGCTTTCATGATTGAATCGACGGGAGACGGATGCGGAGGCATTTGGCAGTCCCACGGGTTGAAGCACATTTGCAGAGTTCGTTGAAATGCGCTGTTGCCACCTTGACGAATTGGCCTTCAGAAGGAGGGACCAGCTGCCATTGGGCACGTCACATTCGAACTTTAAGGCGGTATGTTGTTTTCGTTCGATTTGGGAAAGCGCGTTGAAGGGGAGGGGGGTATCTTCAAAGAAGTTCCAAAAAATGGCTCCGTTCCCACTGGGAAGGAACCGATACAACGTGTCCATGACGGGCGGGACTAGGGAGTCAATCAGGAAGGCGACCGGGCGACTTGCATCCTCTCCAAACAGGTTTCTTTTCTCTCCCAAATCAAAATGCGTGTACATCGATGCCGACCGGTTGACAGCCACCCGCCCCGAAATCCGAATCCGATTCGAGGCCTGGTAGCTCGCACACGCATACAGCCCCAGAACCTCAAACTCCGGCTGCCCCCACGGTGTGAACTCATCCCACAACGCCTCAAGTCGCTGCCTTCCCGCCTGTCCCGACACCTGCCAAGTGAAGGATTCCCTCGCTCCCGACGACTCCAGTTGCGCCCCCATGAGGCTCGTGGAATTGCCGAGCACGGAGAATTGCGTCGAATCCGTGGCGTGACCAGTTTCCTCAAACTTCCTTGCCGACGCATTTTCAATCCCCACCTGCCCAGTGAGCAGGTATTGCCCATCGAGCACACTGCGCGTCGGATTCCAGCTGAGCTCGTTGATCGTTGTGCTGCTCAAGGCCAAATTCATTACCGGAAGGGGCAAGCTTCCCCACTCGTCCACGATCCCCGAATAGGAAGAGTTGAACCCCAGCGGTTCTAAGGTTTGGTAACCAAACACCCCGATGGAACGCGTGGGCAACAATTGACCGAGAGCCGTCAACGGCACCAGCACCAGCATCCACCCCGTCCAAGCGAGTTTAGCCTTCATTCGATTGCAATTTTATGCTTGCTCCCATCGGAACAGACCAGAAAATACAGGCCAGGAGCAAGGTGATCAATGGGAAGGCAGTTTTCGATGGAATTCCAATGCTCAGCCACCCCGCCATTCAGGTTATGAAGTATGCAACCGTGAATGGAGCCGCCATTTTCCTTGATTCCCATTGCGCAAATCTCGCTGGATGCAGGATTGGGATGAATGGTAGTTTCATCTTTGAGCCAACTTAAATTGGTTGGAAACCCCTCTGCCGGAAATGATTCGCGTCCCAAGGCGCTCGCTGGCGTATTGGCTTGCTCAACAACCATGTATTTAAGTAAATCCAATTTCAAGTGGAAAGCGAGATGCTGAGAACCATTAACGTCAAACACTGAGTTTGAATCCCAGCCCTCGGTGCCCAGTGAGTCGATTTCCCATTTTTGATGCGTAACGGGGTCGAAAACAAAAGAGGAAGGCATTAACTGCTGAAAAGTTGATGGGGTTAGATTAGTGGGCTGATAGGCGTAAGAATCCAAAGAACTTTCAATTTTTTGAACTGTTAAGGAATCTAGTTCGCAGAATAGTGAAAAGAAGTCATTTGGTTCCTGATTCCAAAGGGCCATTTCAAAGTTATATCCCTCATTAAAGGCAATTCCGTCCACATAGCAAATTGGAAATTGAACGGATGAACTCGAAATGAAATTGACTAAATCTGCTTCAAGGAAGTGATTTAAAGAAGTGGTTGTAGTTGCAATGGAGTTGTTTTGAAATGTAGTTGACCAATCCGTAAGCATGCCTTGAGTTGTCAACAATTCCTCATCGACTCCTACTGTGCTGAACCAATCGAACCCAGCCCCAGCCCTTCTAGCAGCCGTAGCCTTCGACTGTAGCAACTGCACATTCAGCTTTCCCATTTCGCTCCGTACGGCTTTTCCGAATCCCAATTCGCTGCAATACGCGGGTCTTTCGAGGCTTTGTTGGTTGATAGGCTCTTGGTTCGAGCTTGCTATGTCTAAGTAGTCCGTCGTATAACAACTTTGGCAGTAGACGTCGGCGAAATCCGGACTCGAGTCTAAAGCGTTCACCCCATTACTGAGGTATGACACGGCAATGGGGTGGTTGTGAACGTCGAGGGTGTCCCGTAGGTAGGTCATGGTGTTAATTTGCCAATCTCGGATGGATTCAACATAATCCAAATGTTGAGAGTTGCACTCATCCTCATAGGGTTGGACAATCAGGGTGTCGTTGGATTGGAACTCGATGCCGGAGATTTCAGAAAACAATTCGACGACTCCGATGTTGAGGGACCAACCGTAGCGAGCGAAGAAGTAGCGGAGTTTTTTGCGATACCATTTTTGGGCTTCATTGGATTTGAAAAAGTCGATGGGATGGTTGATTGAGTCCAGTTCGTCGTGGTAGCAGTAGCTGTCCTTGGTCGAATTGCTTTCTCCGTCACCCCAGGAGGCATGTCGGTGGTTAAAGTAATCGTAAACGAATGGGGATTGCCCTTGAAGGTTCCATTGGATGATGACATCGGTGTCGCGGGCCTTCCGCAGCAATTCGTCCAGTTCCCAAGCCCGGTGCATTGATGGGGAATAGTCGCCGAGGGTTTGGTATTCGAGTTCAAAGGACCACGGTTGTGCCATGATCCTGCATGACTTCACGCCGGCTTGTTGCAATTGGTCGAGTTCATCGTGGAGGACGAGGAAAAAGGCTTGGTGGAGAGGCCTTGCCGAGTATTCTGATACGGCCCAGATCGTCTCATTTGTTTTGCACCAATCTAACGAGTCGGGCTGGAGAATTTCAGTGCAATCAGAAGTGTACCCGACCAGGACGTAATCGATTTGCCCGGGGTTTGCAAGGGGCACCTTGCTTCTTCGGGCATTTGCTTGCAGATTGGGCCCACAAGGGAAATGCAGCTCCCCGTTCCCCAACACGAGGTGTCGCTCTTGAACAGGGTCGACCTGTACATACCCCTTTGACGAACTGCCCGCCACTTGGACAATGACGGGCTCGGATTGGTGAAATCCATCGGCCCATGACATGGCAGTAAGCCGGTAAGTTCCGGTGTCCGCAAAAGCGATGCGCCCTCGAAACTCACGAAGCTGATCGATGAATTGCGGCTCGTCGGGAAGGGGAGTCCAGTTGAATTTCCCGAGGCTGTCGTGCTCCATGTACGGGGGCGTGGCCTCGATGGTTCTTTTGAAATCGACGTAGTAAAAACCGTTGGTGCGTTTTCCGTCCACCCAGGTTTGCTGCTGATTATCCCATCGCTCGCTGATGACCCACGCATCCACTTCATCGGGGTCAAACGGATTCAGTGTGCAGGTGTCGCAATACGGGAAGGCTGCCGGTTCCCCTGCACCCCAAACTGAGGACCATTCGTGGATGAACCGACTCATGAAGTGGTTGCGGAACATCGTGTCGAGGGCTTCGGGAAAAAGGATGGACACCTCTACGAGATCGTATTGGCCAAAAGCGTCAGTGGTGTCCAACAGGTGCAAGCTCAAGTCCGTTGGGTAGACTTCCAGCTTAACTTTTGGCATCAAGTGAGTCCCCTCGTTTTCTGGAACAACGATGACCTCATGCGTCGCTTTGACGTACCTCATCTGAACGGAAGGAGCGATGGAATCATGAACGACAGATATGCATGGAACTGCGGTGCTGCCCGATTCTTCATCATAGACGTTTACACCGCACATGGATTGCCCGTAGACTGGGCCTAACCCGATGATTGTGAACAAGGCCGAGGCCGTAATTGCTCTCGACGAATTCCAAATGGCCATGACTGCGGTGATCATCGCGACCATCATTCCGTCGTTGAAGGGGTTGCCAATTGTTGAGTTAAGTCGCTGACCTGTTCATTCAATTGAATTGCATAAAGCGTGAGTTCTTCAATTTTTTGAACGAGGGTGCTTGTAAGTTGGCCCAAATTGATTCCATTGGCCGCAACTTCACTGGCTGGCGGCAGATCCGGCAGATGTCCGTGTTCTTGGATGAAAGTGGCCAAATTCTCGAGCGACATGAGTTCGTAGTCCGGATAAAAAACATAATCAGGAAAGTCCTCGGCGAGCATAACATGCACTTCAGTTGACCACAATTTCCCATCTCCGTTGACAAAGAACACCCGAGTGGTATCGCGCCAGCCCTCAAGGATGATTCCTTGCGGATTCATGACATGAATGGCTGCGCCCACCGCTTGTTCACTGGCCGATTGGACGCTAATGTCAAGGCCTTTTTGTAGGCTGGACCAAGGATGCTCTTGTGAAATCGCCAGTGCCGTGGAATGGGACGTGGAGCCAATGGTCGTCAGCACCGATGCCCCTAATTCGGCATTCCCAAATCGCGCTTTTCCCGCTACGTCGAGCAAGGCCTCAGGGGAATTGGTCCCAATGCCGACATTGGGGGAGAAAGTGCACCCGGCGCCATGCACATAAATTTTTCCTGTGTCTACCATCCAGTACGGGTCGGTAGGCAGAGCTAAGGGTCCATCGCAGTCAAGAGCTGCGAGTTGTGGTTCGGCTAACATGCGGCGTAAGCCTTGCACCACGGAAGGATTCACGGTCTTTACGTTACCTGAATCGTCTAGAAATAAAAGCCGAAGTCCCAATTCGTCAGAAAGCGGCGCTCCACTCAATTTAAAAGTCACCGCCTACGGTGGTGCCGTCGGTAACTTCTAGTTTCCCGTCGAGTGTATATGTTTGAGCCGAAGCGTCCCAACATGCGAACAATGAGAACAACAACCCTGCCACTGCATGAAAGCGGATTGCAATTCGGAAAGTCATGAAGCAAGTTTTCATCATTCGGGTTGGTTGGTGATTAATGAGATGGCATTTGTGTGAGCATATTAAGAAAAATAATCTAAAAAAAACTATGCTACATTGAATGTTTCAAGATGTTGCCCAGCGGAAAGATCTCAAAGTAGATATGCCAATTAAGCAAAAGTTGCGTATTATTCTAGTTTCTACTCCGGATTTTCAACTAAGAATTCAATTGAACTGAACGGTAAAAGTGCTAGGAGTTGAACAAGGATGCCGCGCTGGTATTGGGTTTGGGAGGTGCTTTATCCTTCGAAAGGAGGTCCGGTTTGTGAAGCCGTCTTTTGGATTCATGGAAGGTCAGACTTCGAGAGCTGTCTTCACGGCCAAATCCGATTCCCTCCCTAAGCACTTTACCTTGCACAAGCTGCTTTGCCCAGGCGGGCACTTGTCCGAAGATTTCTCGCGTTTTCAGAATGTTCTGGATTTCACCCCGACATTTCCTGAGTCTCTTGAAATCAATTGATTGCGCTCGTTTAGGTTCGATTCCTGCCCAATTGCGATTTCCGCTCGAGGCCAGTGAAACAAAGGGAAATAAAGCGCATATTTGTGAAGAATCCTCGCAAAACGGCGATTCCAAACTGTAACCCAAGTGTGAAGTGTAACCCCCTTGAGCGGTTGCAAATCAACGAGTTGCACTGATTAGGTTCGAGAGTCGGTCTCTCCGCTCTTCAACACGCTGTCGAGGTCAGCAAGCTCGAGCGCAACATCGATTGTCCATGCCGTTCGACTTGCCGAGAGTTCGAGCTTCACCGCTTCAAGGAGCTCGTCGAGGTGGCCGATGTACTCCCCGATGGATTGGTGGCCATTGAAGCTGAACAGCAGTCCCTGATTCAGCTCAGGCGGCAGCAACTTGCGCCTGCCCGAGCCACTGAGCTCCATGTTGCACATTCTCAGTGCTTGAGCCAAAAGAAATTCGCTTGGAGTCATCTGGAGTACGGATGAGTACGTCCGGCTTTTTACTACCTTGACGACGTGGAGGTTGCGCGAAAATCCCCAACTGACTTTATGTGTCAGTAATTTACCTTGTTTTTCACCTTTATTAAGAAAGTAACGGGGTTTTTTGTCAGGTATTGACACTGCTGCGTGCCCAATCCCACATGCTGTCTAGCTCGATCCCAGGCTTCACGAAAACTGCGCGATTTTCTCGGAATTTCACAAACAGCGAGTATATTGTTGGCCAAACTGTAACCCCCTCGAGGGCCCAGGACGAAAAAAGCCGCGACTGGCGCAGCTTTTTTCGGTTTAGGTTCGAGAGTGGGAGAGGTGAGGTCAAGTGGGATTTTTGAAGAGTCCTTGTTCTGGTCTCTCCGCTGATCACAGTTCCATCGGAAATCAGCCTCCGATGGTCTTTTACAAACTCGCTGCTTGAACCATGAAATCCACCTTAACTTGCTCTCAAACGTGTCCAACTGAATCCGACCACTTCAGCTCCTTACCGTTCAACGACCAATTTTACACTGTCGAACCACCTCGATTCGTCCACCCAATGTGCAATGTATATGCCACTGTTGAGAGTTGACACATCGATCTGCACCAATGAAAAATGGGCAGTGGGTGAAAGCGAATGGCGCAGGACTTTTTGGCCTTGTATGTTGATCAGAACGAGCTCTGTACTCATCTCGTGAATTCCTGGAGGGAGATTGAATTCGATGTTCGCGATGTCAGAAACAGGATTCGGATAAACCCTCATCGTGCTCTCAAGACCAACAATGATTTCCGAAACTCCCACAGTGTGACAGCCAGGCTCAAGACACCCCACAGAGTCAACCTTGAATACCCATGGCGTCAACAACCCCGGATTGGGGTTCTCAGCCATTTGATGAATCCAGCCGCAGCATACAAAACCGCTATCAGGCGTGGGCTTGGAATCATTCAAGAAGTACATCGCGTCGTCTTGCGGATTCCCATCGAATTCCTCCTCATAGAGTGTGTACGTCTTGCACCATAAACTATCTCGGTTGGAATCCAATTTTAGCAAGAATCCAGCCTGTATGTTACTCGCTACAGTCTTGTGATGACCCGCCATCATGTATGAACCATCTTCAAGGCGATGAAAATCTGTAAAAGTGCCATCTGGCGTGTCGTGCAAATACTCCTTGACTGCGTAAGGTTCTGTCAATTGTCCGTTAGGGAGCTGCTTGACAAGCGACGTATAAAAGTAACCACTGTACGGAATACTAGGGTCTGGTTCAGAGTCGTCTGTAAGTCGTCCAGCCAAAACAACTTTATCCAACTTAGTTTCAAAAACCGTTGCCTGCTCCAATCCACATGAACCTCCGAGCTGTAACCTATCCTCTTCATGCCCATATTCATCTGTCTTCAAAAGGACCATGTCCGTATTCGGCGTAATTCCATCACTACAGTTACTCACCTCCTTTTCATTTACCACCCAATAGCCTCCGTCCATGGCTTTAACCAAACTCCACACTCCTGAGAGGCCTGGGTACGATCGTTGCCAGATCTGATTCCCCGAACCATCCATTTTTAAGATAAACGATTCGGGTGCTTCGTCACTCACGACTGACAATGAGTCTCGATACTGTCCATAAGCGACATACGTGGAGTCCGTAATGTCTTCGATTAGTCCCCAGAAAGAGTATTCCGCCCAGGAGCTGTCCACTAAATGCTGTTCTATAATTACACCGTGAAGATCCATGGTCACGAGATAGTCGCGTGTTTCTTCATCAAACTCATCAGAAATTACGCTTGTTGATAATATGGAAACCACTCTTTTCTCAAGATTCAACACCATTCCTCCTTGATTTCCCTTGTTTTCATTCAACCAAATCATGTTTTCATCCACATCTTCCTCATCATATCTGTTCCACCAATTAACTTCGCCGTTTTCGTTGCATTTCGCTGAAAAGCAGCGCTCATTGTTCACGCAGCTATCGGGATGACACAGGATGCCTCGTCCAAAAAACAAATAGCCATCATAAAAAAAATGATTCGTGTCAACAACAACAACGTTTTCAAAAAATCCGCCCGCTTGATAATCGTACGGCTCCCATTGACAACTTACCGGATGAGCCCAATTAAACTCGTGCCATTGCGCTATTGAGTAAGCTGAAGCGAGAATAAACATCAAACTAAGGAATAGTTTCACCCGAATCGAATTTGATGAATCACGGAGCATGGCTTGGGGATTTTTCAATTACTTAATACCTGCTGATTATCCTTAAGGCAATAATCGCTAACCTACTTCTATCTTTCAACCACAAGTTTTACGCTGTCATACCACCTCGATTCATCCACCCAATGCACGATATATACACCTCGAATCAGTGATGACACATCTATTTGTACTGGTGAAGCGTACGAAGACGGCGAGAGTGGTTGCCGGACAACTTCCTGACCTTGCATGTTGATCACTACGAGCTCCGCATTCATCCCATAAACACTAGGGGGAAGGTTGAATTCAATGTTCACGATGTCGCTAACAGGGTTCGGATAGACGTTCATTGCATTCTCAAGACCGATAACAATTTCCGACACATCCACATTGTGGCAACCAGGTTCCACACACCCCATGGAGTCCACCTTGAATATCCAAGGCGTCCATAGTAAAGGATTAGGATTTTCAAACCATTGACGAATCTGGCCAGCACAAACAAACCCGCCATCAGGTGTGGGCTTAGAATCATTTAGATAATACCAAGCGTCATGTTGATTCTCCGCCGTGAATAACTCCTCGTAGTGTGTATAGTTCTTGTACCACAAGCTATCACGGTCCGAATTCAATTTCATCAAAAAACCGGCCCTGGTCCTTTCAAAAGTCCAATGATAACCGACCATCATATAAGAGCCATCTTCCAGATGATGCAAATCAGTAAAACGGCCATCCATTGTGCTTTCCAAATAATTCTTTGTATTTGTTGGATCTGATAATTGCCCATTGGGAAGTTGCTCAACTTCCGCAGTGTAGTAATGACCCCAGTACGTGTATCCATCCGCATATGGATTAACGTCGGGCGTAACCCGGCCACCGACAACAATTTTATCCATCTCAATTTCTTGAACGTATGCGTCCTCCAAACCACACTGACCACCTATCTGAACCCTACCCTCTTCATTACCAAATTCGTCTGTTTTTATTACAACAGCATCGGTATTCCCTATGTTCACTGCATCACATTCTCCTACTCCTATTCTGCTCTCTACCCAATAGCCACCATCGAGAGCCTTAGTTAGTCCAAATGCCGTGTATACATCAGGGAAATTCTTTTGCCAGATGTGATTTCCAAGGCTGTCCATTTTCAAAATGAAAGCCCGTCTTATAACACCGTTAACTACATCCGAAGAATCGCGATGCCAACCGTAGCCCACATATGTAGAATCCGAAAAGTCCTCAATGATGCCCTTGAAAATGTAATCTGCCCAGGTACTATCAACCAAGTGCTGCTCCACAATTTCACCGTCAAGATCCATTTTAACCAAGTAGTCCCTAACTCCATGATTAAACTCAGTATATGTCCAATTCGTAAATCCAGATACTATCTGATTCTTGTGATTCAACACCATTCCCCCTGAATTGCCATTAAAGAAGGTCGCATCTTGGAACCAATGCGAGCTTTCATCCACTTCCTCATCGTCATATCTATTCCACCAAGTCACTTCTCCATTTCGGTTGTATTTCATTGAGAAGGTTCGGGTCCAGTAATCACAACTATCTGGGTGGCAAAGAACTCCAAATCCAAAAGATAAATACCCGTCTTCATAGTTTGGAACATTATCTATTACAAATACATTTTCTAAATAGCCCTGAGCCGTATAATTGTATGCTGGCGACTGACAACTTACAGGATGAGCCCGATTGAATCCTGGCCATTGTGCAAAAGAATAACCCTGGATGAGCACAAAAATCAAACTGAAGAAAAGTTTCATCTGCGTATAAATTAAATAATTCATAGAATACTGGATTTGTGTTCCTTGAATCATTGCTACTTTCAATTACTTGATTACAGTAAATTTTACGGTCTCGATTACTTTTTCTAAAGCAATGAGTTGAACAACATATATCCCGCTTTCATACTCTCTAAGTGACAATTCCACCAATCCCTTTGCGTTGGGTTGGAATGATACCATCCGACGGCCTTGTTGGTCGAAGACATTTATCGTCGCATATTCATCTGCTTCAAAAGGATAATGCAGCCAGGCGACGTCAGATGCGGGGTTAGGCCATATACCTAGTAAAGGCTGTTTGTGTGGCTCACTGACATCGTCGAGTTTCATGGAGCGATATTGAATAGGTACGCTTGGTTCAGGCTCAAAATCTGCTTCTCCTATTTCTGTCAAAATTGCAAAGGCGGTACTGCTGCTAAAATCTTGCTGTGAATTGTAGATCTCCCAGAGTAAGGCAAATTCAGGAGCACCCAACAGGCTCCAGTCGCCATTAACACCTTGCTTCATATTCAAAATCGTAGCATATGATTCAAGCACTGGATCATTTTCGATAAGCGCAACTGCCGCACCATAGTCCCCTTGGGACTCCAGGCTTGCTGCGAGAATTCGTAAAGATGTTGAACCACTTTGCATCGCGAGTTGGTTCAAGTAGTCATTCACGTATAAGAGCGCGTCGGAGTCACTTTCCGAGTCGCTTTCATAAGTTAGGCCGGATTGCGCAATGTCTTGAATCAATAGGTCGCGTTCAGTAGCAAGGCCAAGCATGTTGAGTTCCAAGAGCCTTCGCAAGCTTGCCCCACTATCCGCATCGTACAAAAATGTCATGAAGAAATCTGAGAGAATCTCAGCCTGCTCAATGTGAAACAGAATCTCCCGTGGCAATGGGCTGTTTGCAAGAAACACTTCGGTAAGGTGCCATGAATTCAGGCGCGCTGCTTGCTCAATAAGCTTAAGAAGCACCTCATCACTCAATGGAAACCGTTGAATCAACAAGTCGCGGTAAAACTGGCTCTCATGAGGAAAAGCTTCATCAAGAGTGTTCAATGTGTTTTGCTTCTGATTGTCATCTACCACTAGCGTGTATGTCGCCTTAGATTCATCAAGCTCCTGACCAAATATAGAAAGCTGTGACATCAAGCCAGAAATGTCACCTGGCCCCTTGCCATCTCCAGATGGATAACGATTAGGGCAGTCTTCATCACTAAATTCCAAAACAGACACACTAACTGTAAGCAATTCCATCCCCTCAAAACCCGGATAGTTCGATATACCGCCACAATCTGGAATTGTGTTCAAATCTGCATGGCACCAATAGTCAAGGTGCTGGTCATTGTACGGGTCACATACAAAATCGCTGATCGCCCCATTGCAATCGTCAGCACTAAATCGATTTCCAGCGAGAATGAACGGGCCCAATTCATTTGCGGGGTTTCCTTGGTTACCCGCTTGCACCCATCTCATGCTGGTTTCAGCCCCTCGATAGATGTCCGTTTGGTCGTTGGTGAATGTATTGCAAATCAGTTGCAATCCAGTTTGATCGTCAATCGTTTCGTCAACAATACCATCTACTTCAGCGATGAAATCTTCATTCTCCCCGGTGACGTAGATGCCAAGTTTCAAATTGTCGAAATCGTTGTTATAGATTAAGTTAGCATAATCGCCACTGTTATCTACCCAAAGCCCCAGAGCACATGGGTAGTCTTCGTTTACAGCGATGTCATCGTACCCATAAAAGCTGTTCTGCTCTACGACAAAGCCCGTGCTGTTTGTGAGGTAAATGCCACGTTCCGTTGTCTCATCGCTGCTCGATCCCGCCGCATCGGGCAATTGAAAGTTGTTCTGGTGAATAATAGCATTGTCAGTGTTGTAATTTACAATTCCATACAAACATTGCTGAAACTCCTGCTGCTTGCAGGTGTAGAAGGCCAAAGGATTGTTGTATCCATAGCTGCTAATTCCGTAACGCAATTTGTAAAAAGTGGTTTGGTCCGTGTCAAGTGGGCTCCCTGTCCATGGGTCATTTGAGCCATTAACCGAAAAACTAGCCCTCATTGAATATATACCGCGGCCGCGTTCAAGCCAGTTGTATGTACTCAAATCAGTCGTGTTCATAAATGAGCAATCGCTGAACTGGATCTTATCAACTTCAATCAACCTAACATGATCTCTCGGACCAATATTTGGGTGGTTCAGGTGGGCATCAGTTACGAAATTGCAGTTCGTGAACAGGGATTTGTTCTGGACATAATTACCCCCGCTGTTAATGAAATGATATCTTCGAAATATCACATCCTCTCGGTTGTTACGGAATGTACTGCCGAACGCACGTATGATACCACCTGAATTAAAGTCTGCCGTTCCTACTTCAACGCCTCTTATGGCATGTTCTATAGTAGAATTGTTCAGATAAAGGAAACCCTGATCCCCTCCACTCATAGGTAGCTGATCAATACTGCTTTCAGCGTTAGTCGTACCAAGTACATCAACTCCTGGCCACATCATGCTTCCGCATGTTAGTGCCGTCCAAGTAGTTCCGTTCAATGAAACCCTAGCTCCTTTTTCGATAATGACATTCGCATCCTCATCAAACTCAAAAACCATATCGTTTATAGTAGTGACAGTTCCCGTGGGAAAAATCAAATCGCTTGTAATCCGTACAGGCGAACTTTGATTTTCAAAAGGGTTGTCCCCATCAGTCCAAGTTCCATCATTAGACGTACTAATGATAGGGACTT
The DNA here is from genome assembly GCA_965656785.1 of uncultured Flavobacteriales bacterium. Taxonomy (GTDB): domain Bacteria; phylum Bacteroidota; class Bacteroidia; order Flavobacteriales_D; family Sanyastnellaceae; genus JALQTD01. The sequence continues at coordinate 2,436 of CBFHLY010000038.1, read as the reverse complement.
CACCAAAGTGAAACTCCGCATATTCATGGCAGCATTCCGCAGCTGCCAGGAAAGACTGCAAAGTTGGAGCATTTGTATTCTGACCCTGAAGTGTGTAGATGATTGGTGAGCCATCAGAATCCCCTGGATAGGAGTTGGCAGCAATTCCATCCTCCCAAGCAACATCAACAATTGACGATGTATTAGGAGAATCGGGGTTCAATATTTTCTTTAATCCCGTGCCTGTGGCAACATAGATGACGTCAGCCCCTTCCTCGTCGACTTGACTCTCAAGTTCCGAATAAGCGTAAGCGCTCAAATCACCTGAAATCGGGGTCAACACAACTGAATTAACGACATCGACAACAGCAATATATGGATCAACATCCATGGTAAGCCAAAGGAAATCACCACTTGGAGAAAATTCCAAGCTGGTAACAAGCCCGTTAGAAATGGAGGGAACAACGTGCTCAGTTAATTCCGAGGTAAAGCCGTTTTCATCAAAGTAAGCCGTATATGCTGAAGTCCCAGAAGATGATGATGAATTACACGCATATGTGTGGCATGCCATCATAAAAGAATCAGAGGACAACTGAACAGCTTCTATTGAACTATAATAATCACCCGCCCCACTGCCGCCATTAGCATTATAGCAATCAACAATCTCCGTTATTGACTCTTGCTCCAAGAGAAACCCCATGACTCCATCAATACGGCTTCCTGCAAGTAAAATCTTTTTAGACGAGTCCAACTCAACTATTTCCAGCGAGTTAACATTCGTCTTTTCACCTACATCACTTCCACCGTCAATCATGATGATTGAATGCTCGCCTTGCATGTTGAAGTCACCCGAAAAGAAGTAGAAAAAATCATCTGAGTAAATTTCCTCACTGATAACCGCAGTCATGAGCGCACCTTTTCTATTTTGGTCATCGGCGAAATTCGGGTTCTGCACAGCCATGTCCAGAATGGTACAGACAACTTGAAAACTCGCAGAGTTGGAAGCCTTGTGGCAAGTGCTGAATAAATAAAATTTATCGCAATAGCCAGGGACATTTGTGATGGCTATATCGTTTAGCATCGCTGGAAACTCATTCACATCTAACTCTGAAGGTTCATCTTCATTAAGCGCTATTACGTATCCATCGGCATCATAGATATTGCCATCAACTATGAAAAACAATAGATTGCCATTGTTGTCAAATTGCACCGCTTGGTTTTTAACAGGGATTTCGCCAGTGAAATGGAGCTCTTGGTCATTTCCAGGTTGAGGCAAGGCCGATACTGAAATAGTTGCTCCTGAAAAATCCACAAGCTGATTACCAAGAAGCCAAAGGTCGCTTTGGGATGTTGATTAATTGGCAAAAGTTAACAATAACAATAGAGAGGGAATTTTACTGCTCCGGGGTATCGTCAATAAATTCGAGCGGTTATTGCTCTTGGTTTTTTTGGTGAATTTATTTTCCATATCAGATTGCTTTTTGATTCTTGACTTCTTCTATTGTTTTCTTCCGATGCAGAAGATCTGCTAACAAGTGGTTATCTCGATAGTTTACCTACTTTTACTGTAGCTCTAATAACTCCGTGACAACTTAGTGGCATAGTTTCAGTGTGTTATGGGTAAACGATTGCGTCGCTTGCAGCTAAGCAAGTAAATCACTCCTGTGTCAACTCAACTATTTCGAGTGTAAGAAATCAGAAGATCAGGTGAAGCGTTCGTGCCCTTTGAGTTAAATCTTGATTTATTTGGTTCTGAGGAGCAATGTAGACTTTATAGGAGTAGATTCAAAGTTATTGTTTTGACAAATTGAGGTGGTCGGGAAAAAGATACTGTCCTGAAAAAGTGTGTATGCCTTGACAAAAAAGCAAGAGGTCTGTTCCTTCGGTGCGAGAGAAAAAAATGCACTGAAAATGAAGAAACAGACCCTTGAAGGATGTCAAGACCAAATTATCGCAGCGCTGTCACATCTGCAAGAGCGTGGTTTTGATCGGAGTAGTTTGCTGGGCGGAGAGCTCGCGAGGCATACATGCCATTCAATCAGTGGTTGCTAGTATCTCTCGTCTATATCGCAGATTCTCACCCAAGAATTCAATTGAACTGAATGGTAAATGTGCCATGCTTTAAGCTTGGAGGTCGCGCTGGCATTGAAAACGAAAGGTGCTTTGCATGCCAAACGGAGCTACGATCACTGAAGCCGCTCGGCGGATTCGAATGAGATCCAACTTAAGTGAAGCTTAACAAGGAAGAGCCTGCCCTTCTAACTGCGGATCTCACTCTTAATACCATGGTTAGTCTAGTTTGACGATTTGCAGAAGATTTCACACGACTTCTGAATGCTCTGATTTGCACTGTAGAATTTTCTTAGATGCTTAAAGTCAAGCGTTTGCGTTCGTTTAGGTTCGATTCCTGCCCTTTTGCGATTTCCGCTCGTTGCCAGTGAAACAAAGGGAAATAAA
>CBFHLY010000037.1:0-21190 GCA_965656785.1 uncultured Flavobacteriales bacterium | reverse complement strand
CGAGGAGAAAATCCTCGACAAGGGCGAATTGAGCGTGCTTGGCAAGACCCACCTGTCGGGGTTTGTCCAAATGGACAGCAACGTCGTCGTCCTCGGCAACATGGTCGTCGAAGGAGACGCCACCATCAAAGGCACCACCTTTTCGCTCGGAGGCATCGAGACGGACGCCATGAGCATGTCAGGCGACTTGTCGGTCGGTGGGGCAACCGTGATGGACTCGACCCTGGAGGTCCTCCAAGCAGCGTTGCTTCACGATTCGCTCTCGGTCATGGGGCGGTTCACCATCGGCCGCGATCGCGTGTTCCAAATTGATACCCTGGGCAATGCCGTCATCAACGGCCAAGTCACCATCCTCGACTCCCTCGTGGCCACGACGAGTGGCACCCGCCTCAGCAACCTCACCGCAGAATCCACGGTGGTTTCCACCCTGAACGCCAAAGGCGACGCTCAGTTCGACAACAACGCAGCCGTCGAGGGCAACGTTCAAGTGGACGGCCAATGGACCAACGGTGGAAACGTCACCGTCAGCGGTGCCCTCGCCGTTGAGGGGGCTGCGGTCCTCCAAGGCATCACGTCCAACTCCATCGCCAACGCGGGGAATGTGTCCTCATCGACAGTTGACAACGCCAACGCGCTGAATTCCGGTTCCGTGGACGTCAAGAACGCGACAACCACAAGCACGTTGAATGCCTCCTCGACTACCGAAGTGGGGGGCACGTTCAGCGTCGTCGGTGATGAACCGCTCTTCGTGGTGGGGCGGGGCGCCAACAACGGCGCCCTCGGAAGCGTCGCCCTCCCCGGCGATTTCCGAATCTACGCCAGTCCGACCGCCTACCTCGATGCGCCAGGCAATCCGCGCATTTCCATGCTCAACACCGGGGCCATGGCGGCTTCGGGCACCATCGCAGGCAAGAACCTCCGCACGACGAGCGCTACAGAACTCAGCTCATTCGCCGGGTCGATGAAAGTGCTCAAGTCCACGGAACTGGTCGAGGGCCTCGTCGTTAAGGCGAACGGAGCCAACGCATTCACCGTGGACAACGCCACCGGCAGCATTTCGCTGTTCAACGCCACCACCTTCAATGGCAACGTCACGGTGGCCGGTGGCCGGACCCTTGCGGCCGGGGGGACCTTGACGGCCTACGGAACGACGGCACTCAATGCATTGAACGTTGCTGGCAGCGCGGCCTTCCAAGGCGGATTGAACGCTTCAGGAACCCTGACTGCGAATGGCAGCGTCACGGCGTTGGGCGACGCCAACGTGGCCGGTAAGTTGGTGGTCGGTTCCTCAACCAACACCCCACCGGATGGGCATTTGGCCTACTTCGACGGTGGCGCAGGCGGAACGGCCACGAACCAAGGCATCGCCATTCGATTGAACCACGCGCACGACCAACCACGGAACGAGGACAATTTCATCACCTTTTACAACAAGAACGCATCGGCGATTGGACGCATTCAAGGCGAGTATTCAGGGGATTGGCAGCAGGACCGAGGCAAGAAGCTGGATTACGACGAGCATGTCGTGGCCACAACGGCTGCGACGGCGCGATTCGCCTGGGAGACGCGCGGTGTCATCGTCGCTACAGCAAAGCTCGGTTGGACCATCGCGGGCAGCATCGCGAAAGCTATTCCGGACTCTTGGTGCTGCAGCATGCTGATTCCCATCGGTTGCATCATCATTCCTTTCCCCGGGTTCCCCATGATCGATTGGGCGGACATCGCGCCCGCGGTAGCTGAGGTGAGCGGTCAGGTGCAGGAGTTGGGCTCCAAGACGAAGGATGTGGTGTTTGCCACGGCATCGTTCATCTCTGCGGCCGCGTTCATGGCCGAGTGGAATGACATCAACAATTCGGAGTTTGGCGTTGCATATTCCACAGGCAGTGGGGATTACGCGGAGTGGATTCCTCGATTGAATCCGCGGGAGGATTACCACGCGGGCCAAATCGTAGCCGTCAAACGCGGTCACCTCTCCTTGCGCACCGACGATTTCGATCACCTCCTCGTGGTGTCCACCGCGCCGGCAGTGCTGGGTAAAATGCCGGCGGACGATGTTGCGGAGAATTTCGAACAGGTGGCCTTCCTTGGCCAAGTTCCGGTGGAGGTCATCGGCCAAGTGAAAGCCGGCGACTGCATCCTTCCTTCAGGCGACCACGATGGATTTGGGGTGGCCGTCACACCGGCGGATTTGCGTCCTGAGGATGCTCGTTTCATCGTCGGTGTGGCGTGGGAAAACGGAGATGACCCTTACTTCAACCGCGTCAATGTCGCGGTCGGCTTGCACAACGAAATCCAAGAGAACCTCGCACTGGACGCCATTCAGGAGGAAATGAACGAGGTCGCGGGGCGCATTGCCGACTTGCGCGCTCGTTTCCTGCCCGGCGCCGGTCACGGTTCAGCGGTCGTTGAATTCGCGGCAGCGGAACCGGTTGCACCTACGACGAAAACGGAGGCCTTCGTTGCGCCGCTTGCTTTGCCCGAGGCGCTGATGAGCCCCGCGGTGCCGCTCGAGCTGCCGGATCCCGGGAAGAATGACGTGACGTGGGAGGATTTGGACATCCGGCGGGAGGATTTGATGGACGGTTATTTGGACCAAATCACTGCAGGCCTCTCCAACATCGCCTCCACCGATGACATCAAGCGCTTCGTGCTTCAATCTGAACAAGAGGGCGTCGCCCCGCGCGTCGACCAAAGCATTCAAAGCTTCACGCGCAGCATGCTCGAGGCGCAGTTCGCTCAGGACGTCGTTCAGGACATCGTGCGTTCGAGCATCCTCGACAACGACGACCTGCCGGCGTTCCGAGGCATCAAGCCAGGCACGCAAGCGGAGCGCCAACTCGTTCAACAAATCCGCGACGCCATTTTCACATCGGTCGAGGAACAGCTCGCGGAAATGAACTGAAGTCAGAACTGGAAGTACACGAATTCCCGAGCCTGCCACAGTCCCTCCACGCAGAGGGCGCAGCCCCACGGGATGAACACGACGGCCCGCACCCAGCCCCAATTTCGCGCCCACCGCGCGGAGGCCTGGATGCGGGCCTCGCTGTAGGGCACGCCCCATTCGATGCCCGCGGCAAGGAGCATCGCGGCGGCCACCGCTCGCGGAACGCCGCTCCAAGGCAAGGCGTCCGCTGCAGGAAAGCCCGCCATCGCCCGCATCAGCGTCCATGCATCGGCGAGGCGGTCCACGGGGAAGAGCTGCGAAATGAAGACAAACAGCCCGATCGTCAAGGCCGAGGCGAGTGCGCCGCCGAAGGGAATGGGAGCGGTCAGGCGCTGTTGCCAGTTGGTTTGGTCATCCACCCACCAAACGAGGCCCATCAGCACGCCCCACCACAGGAAGGTCCAATTCGCCCCGTGCCACACCCCAATGAGCGCAAACGTCAGGAGCGTAGCCGCGGCCTTGTTCCACCCCCGCTTGCGCAACGGGATCCACAGGTAATCGCGGAACCAGCGGCCCAGCGTCATGTGCCAGCGCCGCCACAAGTCCGGGAAGTTCCGCGCCGCGAACACGCGCTTGAAGTTGGGGCTGAGCTTCACGCCGAGCATCCGTCCGAGGCCCACCGCCATGTCGGAGTACCCCGAAAAGTCCATGTAGATGTGTGTGAGCATCAGCAAGCCGAGCCACCAAGCTTCTGCCGTGCCCCGAAGTTCCGGGTTCAAGTAAAGCACCTGCGCATGATTCCAAAGAACCGACGACACCGCCACTTTCTTTACCATCCCCAAGAGAAACAGTCGGAATCCAGAGGCGGCCTCTTGAGGAGTGGGCCGGCGCAACACGTGGAGCTGGGGAAGCAGGTCCCGGGCGCGTTCAATGGGGCCCGCCATCAGTTGGGGAAAAAAACTGACGAACAAGGCGAACGGAATGAAATGCCGCTCGGGCAGAATGCGTTTTCGGTAGACATCGAGCGTATAGCCCAATGTTTGGAACGTGTAAAAACTGATGCCCACAGGCAGCACAATGTTCAGCGCAATCGGACTCGTTTGAATCCCGAGGGAGGCCAAAACCGCCCCCACCTCCTCCACGAAAAACCCCAGGTACTTGAAGGTCCCGAGGATCCCCAAATTCGTCACCACCGAAACGGCCACCCACGCCTTGCGCCGACTCGTCCGCTCCAGCTGACGGCTGACCACAAAGTCCACGAGCGTCGACAGCGCGATGAGCCCGCAAAACCGCAAGTCCCAGAAGGCATAGAAGGCGTAACTCGCGGCGAGCAGGGCGATTTGGCGCGCCCGCACGTGGCGTTGCGGAAGGGCGCTGTACACCGCAAGCACGAGGGGAAAGAAGAGCCAAAAATCCAGGGAGTTGAACAACATCAGCGCGCAAGTTGGTTCCAGAATTCCAGCGTGACGCGTCGGGCCCCGCGTTCATTCAGGTGCATGGGGTCGCAGAGGTATTCGGGGGTGGAAAACGGCGTCGGGAGCATTCCGCCGTCGAGCACGACCGGGGGGCGCTTGAAGGCTGCCGGGGCAAGGAAGGGGGCGGGGCTCGCGGCGGGGATGACGGGAACCAGTTCGATGCCGCGTTGGGCGCACTTTGCAACGAGGCGATTGACGAGAAAGGCCGGGTAGGCAGGGGGGGGGGCTTCCCCGCTGAGGACCCGTCGGAGGCGGTCCTCGTGCATCCTGAGTTCGGCCACGCGAGCGGAATCGCCACGCCAAATCCGATTCCGACGAGGCGGGGCGGACGGTACGTCGGCCAACGGATGCAGCGTCGCGTGCAACCCGCGGGTCGCGCGCATCAGCCCGTGCTCCAAGGCCGATCGGCTCGCTCGAAGGGGCGGGAGGGAGGCAAAAGCGTGGCGGGTGAAGTCGGCGGCGGGGATTTGGCCTGCCAAACGCCAATCCACCCGGCCCGATTCCTCCGGCGCCAAGCACTCAAGCACCAACATGCCCCCGGTGCCTTCTGGCCAAGCCTCCACCCACGCGCACGCCTCACTCAACAGCGCAGCACCGCTCAGTCCTTGCATCGATCGGTTTGTCCAACTCCCCGGAGGCCAACCACTCAACGAGTCCAACATCGCGGCGTCGAGTGCGTACCACACCTGACTCGACCCCACGATGACGCCGTGCGCCCCAGCTTCTGCCCAAGGACCCCGCGGCGGGGTTTGCCAGCGATTCAGGCCGGTAAGACCAGCCGCAAGCAGCCCCCAAGCAATGAGGGAGCGAGTTGCTTTCACCACGTCACTTCCCATGATTTGCAGTTCAAAAAGCACTCCATATAAGTCGTGCGAACCGGATCCGAACAGCCGACCTCGACGGTGAGGCGCAAGGGTTCCAGTCGCGCATCATCGACCGCTCCCTGCACCGCCCGCACCACGAGCTGGCACTGCCGGGACGCGTCCGTTGGCAAGCTGAGTTCGTCCAGGGCCACGGTCCGCGGACCTTCATCAGCCAATCGGAGCGTTATCTGCGCACCCGAGACGGGATCCAGCAGCGGTTGCTCCACGCCATCGATGGTCACGGCCACGGTCACGGGGGGAGTCAACCGCTCCGCCCCGAGGACTGCGATTTCCACCTCGTTCCCTCCCAGCGATCGCACCTGCCAATGCAGCGGCGATTGGGCCCATCCGAACAACGGCGCGAAGGCCAGCAACACCATGCCGCACAACCGCATCACACCTCCCGGTTCACCCCGTGCCGCCGCGCCTCGCGCCACCTGCCCGCCGTGTAATCCGGCACCTCCACCCGCGCCGACCCCGCCGCCACCGACTGCTCCGAAAGCGCCCCCACCGCCGACCACAACACCCCGTCGTACACATTCAAATCCAGCGCTACCCCCTCGTTCAAGCACCGGATCAACCGGTACATCATCACGAAGTCCATCCCCCCGTGCCCCTGCTCGTGCTCCGCCGCCAACGCCTGCAACCGCGTCCACAACGGGTGCGCATACCGATCCCGCATCTCCGACGACGCCCCCTCATCCAGCCAACCGTGCCAATCCCACGTCGGCCCGTGGTCCACGTACAACCGCGACGGGTAGCCGTAATGCACGGCCTTTGACCCGATGACCTTGTTCAGCCGGTTGTAAGGCCGACCCACGTGCGTGTCGAACTGAAGCATGATGGACTTGCCTGAAGCCGTTCCGATGAGCGTCGTGTTCACGTCCCCGCACTTGACCGCCGACGCCATCGCCTGAAGGCCGGGTTCGGCAGAAGCCGCCAACGCCTCGCTCAACGCCGCCTCCCGCGAGCTCATCGAAACGAGGTGGGTGAGGGTGTCTCCGCGCAGGATGTCGAAGTACATGCACACCGGCCCCAGTCCGTGTGTCGTGTACAGGTTCCCGTCGCGCTGCAGGTGGTGCTTCAGCCGCCACCGGTCCTCGTAATACGTCGGGTCTAGCATCAGCGCCCGCAGGTCGTGCAGGTACGCGCATTCCGCGTGCGTCAGCGTCCCGAACACCCCCTCTTCGATCATCTTCAGCAGCCCGAGTTCCTCGCCGTTGTAGCAGCAATTTTCCAGCATGATGCAGTGCCGCTGCGTCGCTTCAGCGGTTTGGACGAGGGCCAGCGCATCGTCAAGCGTGTAGGCAATCGGCACCTCACTTGCGGCGTGCAGCCCGTTGCGCATCGCTTGCAGCGCCATCGGTGTGTGCCATTCCCAGGGCGTGCAGATCAAGGCCAAATCCGCCACCTCCACCCGCACCGCCTCCTCCCAATCCGACACCGCCGCCGGTGCCGCCTGAAATGCCGCGACCTGCTCCACGGCCCGCTCCACCTTCGCCGGGTTGATGTCGCACACCGCCGTGATTTCCGCATGCCCCTGAGTCACCAGCCACTGCAACATGTCGATCAGCCCGCTCCCGCGATTCCCCAACCCGATCACCGCCACCCGCACCTTCGGCAACGCCTCGCAGGCCAAATCAAACGCGCTCCCATCCACCGGCAACACCCCCGGCGCCGATTTCACCCCACATGCATTCAGCAGGCCGCCCAGGCCCAGCGCACCCCCGGCACGCAGAAAATCTTTCCGTCTCATGCCCCCAAGATAGGGTCAGGGCTTCAACTCGTACACCCCCGGCTTGCGCGGCTCCAAAATCAGCTCAGCCAACCGCTCTCCCTCCTCCGGCCGCGCCACGAAATCCACCTCCGACGTGTCCACCCACAGCACCCGCGACCCGCGCGCATAGCGGTAATGCTTGTGGTACCCGTACGCGATTTTATCCAGGTAGTCGCCTGGCAAGTCCTGCTCGTAAGAGCGGCCCCGTTGGATGATTTGGTTCCGGATGCGCTCGCGATTGGGATCGAGGATGGCCACGACTTCGGGCGCCGCCACTTGCTGTTCCATCAGCCGGTACATTGTGCGGAACAGCCGGTATTCATTTGCCGGCAAATTCGCCTTGGCAAAAATCAAACTCTTCGCAAAGCTGTAGTCGCTGACGACCCGTTGGCGGAAGAGGTTGCGGGATCCGAGGATGTCGCGCATTTGGCGATAGCGGTCGCTCACAAAGGCGAGTTCCACCGAAAACGCGTGGTTCTCCGGGTCCGCGTAAAAGCGCTCGAGGAACGGGTTTTCTTCGAAGCGCTCGAGCAGCAGCTCGCCGCCGAGGCGCTCGGACAGCATCGTGGCGAACGTGGTCTTGCCGGCGCCGATGTTGCCTTCGATGGCGACGAACGCGTAGGGGGATGCAGTGATGGAGCTCATGCGAGGGTGACGGGGGTTCGGCGGACCGGAGTCGCGTCGTTGCAGGTGGCCAAAATAGCACCCACCGTTCGATCTTCGCCCGCAATCCACAAATCCGGCGCCACCTCGGCCAACGGTTCGAGCACAAACCGCCGCTCCCCCAACCGCGGATGCGGCACCGTCAACTCCGGCGTCCGCAGCGCCATCCCTTCAATCGCCAGCACGTCGCAATCCAGCGTCCGGCTCGCGTACCCGGCCCCCTCCCGCACCCGCCCCGCCTCGGCCTCCAGCGCCACCAACCGCTCCCAAACCGCCAGCGGCGTCGCCTCCACCTCCCAAACCGCCACCGCATTCAAAAACGCCGGCGTCCCCTCCGGCATGCCCCACGCCTCCGTTTCGTACACACCCGATACCGCCACGGGAGCGCCCCAGTCCGCCGTCAACGCCTTGAGCGCCCCCCGAAGGTAGCCCTCCCGGTCGCCCAAATTCCCGCCCAGTCCGATGTGCACGCGCATGGCGCAAAAGTACGCGGCGCGGGGTGACGGTGTAACTTTTTTTGGCCTGCCGCGTCGTTCAAATGCGAACTAAATTGCACCACCCAATTCACCTCACCATGTCCTTCGGAAAGAACGTCCTGTCCAGCTTTGTCGGATCCTCGGTGGCCCTCTTGGTCGCGGGCACCCTCCTCATTTTCATCTTTGTTTCGGCCCTCATCGGCGGGCTCGTTGCGGCCTTCTCCGATGGTGAAGGTGCATCCGGAGAAATCGATTTGCCGGAGGCGAGCGTCCTCCAAGTCCGCCTCGACCAAGCCATCGTTGAGCGTGGCGAACAAACACCGACCTTCAATTTTGGCAACTTCAACGCCGAGATGCCCCTTGGCCTTGACCAAATCCTCAACGGCCTCGAACGCGCAGCCGAGGACGAGAACATCAAAGGCATTGCCCTGAACATCTCCTCCGTTGCCGCCGCGCCTTCCACCTTGCTCGACCTGCGCGCGGGCCTCGAACGGTTCAAGGAATCCGGTAAGTTCATCCTCGCTTACGCGGAGACCATGTCCATGGGCGCCCTCTACCTCAATTCGGTGGCGGACGAGCTTTACTTGCACCCGAACGGCGGCGTGGACCTCTCGGGCATGCGCCTCCAAACGACTTACTACACAGGCATGTTGGAAAAGCTCGGCGTGGACGTCACGGTCGTGCGCGGACCCGACAATGAATTCAAAAGCGCGGTCGAACCGTTCATCCGCAAGGGCATGAGCGATTCGAACCGCGAACAGCTCACCGCGTTGCTCGAGGACGTTTGGTCCGAGGTGCGTCGCGGCATCGCCGAAGGTTGCGACGTGTTGCCGGAACAGGTCGATGCGATGGCCGAGGGCTTGTCGTTGCGCGTGGCCGAGGATGCCGTGGCGCTCGGCTTGTTCGATGGCCTGCTGTACGCTGACGAATTCGACGCCCTCGTGGAGGAGCGGTTGGAGGAGGAACCGGAGTACGCCACGTTGGGCGAATACACGCTTCCGGAGCGCCTGTTGGGCAAATCGATGGGCCAAATCGAAGAACTCGTCGCCCTCCTCGAAAACGCCGAAGAAGAGGTCGATGAAACCACCCTCGGCGGCGAAGTGGCGGTGATTTACGCCGTGGGCGGCATCCAAAGCGGCGAAGGAGACAGCGAAACCATCGGTTCGGAGACGCTGGCCGAAGCCCTGCGCCAAGCGCGCGAAGCCGAGGACGTCAAGGCCGTGGTGCTTCGCGTCAACAGCCCGGGCGGTTCTGCGCTGGCCAGCGATGTGATTTGGCGTGAAACCCAGCTCCTCAAAGACGCGGGCAAGACGCTCGTCGTGAGCATGGGCGATTACGCGGCCTCTGGCGGCTACTACATCTCCGCCGGTGCAGACCGCATCTTCGCCAATCCCACGACCATCACCGGTTCCATCGGCGTGTTCGGCATGATCCCGAACGCCCAAGAGCTGTTGGAGGACAAAATGGGCCTGGCCTACGACGAGGTGGCCACCCACAGCCACGCCGGCATGGGCCTCAATGCGCCCCTGGACGAGGTGCAGCTTGAAGCCATCAACGAAAGCGTGACGGACATCTACGACGATTTCGTGGCTCTCGTGGCGGAAGGCCGCGGGATGACCGTGGAGCAAGTGGACGAGATTGCGCGTGGTCGGGTTTGGTCGGGCGAAGACGCCTTGGCCATCGGATTGGTCGACGAGCTCGGCAACCTCAACGACGCCATCGAAGCGGCCGAAGTGTTGGCGGGCTTGGATCCTGGTGCAGACCGGGTGTACTTGCCGGAGCAGCAGGACCCCTTCGAAGCGTTCGTCGAAGACTTGGCTGGGGTTGAGGTGGTGTTGGATCGCTTGGGATTGGCGGGAGCCGAATTGCGCGAAGTGCGTTCCTTGTTGCGCATGGTCGATCAAGGCGACCGCGTTCAAGCGCGCATCCCGTATGCCATCAGCTTCCACTGAGCCGACCAAGCAATCCGCTGAAGTGGGCGTATATTGCTCGCATGAATGCCTGCATTCCCGTCGCTTTCATCCTCGTTGCCGCATGGTGCGCAACGGGGTGCAGTCCGAAGACCGTAGAAGAAACCTTGGTCGCTACGGAAACGTGGCCTGAAGCGGACGTTGAGCTGTTGAATGCCGTGGTTGAAGGCGGCCAACTGCGCGTGACGGTACAGTACGGAGGAGGGTGCGCCGAGCATGAATTTGCCCTGGAGTCGGCGGGGCCACTCTTGAAGAGCCTGCCGCCGAAGCAGCCGCTTCGCCTGGTGCACCGCACTCCCGGCGACCCATGCCGCGCCCTCATACAGGAGGAACATACGTTTGAATTGAACCCATGGCGGGGGGCGCCCAACGGCGTCACCGTCATCCTGCTTGAACATTGGAACGAACCGTTGATTTATGAAAACAACTGAATTGATGCGTGCGGCCGTGGTGGTAGCCGCGCTCGCCGTACTGACTCCGTCCTCCGCCCAAATCTCGCGCGGAGGCACCCCCAACTGGGACGTTGTCGCCTTCGAGGCCATGCCCGTTCTGCGCATGCCCACCATCGATCGCGAAGCCCTCGCAGCCGAGGACGCCGTGACCGATCAGTACAAGGAAGCGCCTTGGCGCTTCGGTGTTGAGCACGAGGTTGCCATCGACCCCTCCACCCACGGCACGTGGACGCAGGAGGGGGGCGAACGCGTTTGGCGCCTCGCGGTGGAGTGCCCGGAGGCGCTCGGCATCAGCTTTTTGTTCGACGCGTACGAAGTCCCGAAGGGTGGGCGCTTGTTCGTTTGGAACGCCGATCACACGGACTTCATCGGCAGCTTCGATCACCGGAATAACAAGGAGTGGGGGAGCCTGGCTTTGGGCCAAACCCTGGGCGACCAAGTCGTCATCGAATACCGCGAGCGCCTCGACGCGCCCTTCCCCGCGAACCTCCACATCGGCCAAATCGTCCACAGCTACCGCAGCATCCAGCGCCGGGCAGCGGCGGTCGCGGATGAGCTCCTCGATCGCGGTCCGTACGGCAACTCCGGCAACTGCAACATCGGCATCAACTGCCCCGAGGGCGACCTGTGGCAAGTGGAGAAGCGCAGCGTAGCGCTCATCCTTTCCGGCGGTTTCGCCAGCTGCACCGGTGCCCTCGTGAACAACACGGCCCAAGACGGAACGCCCTACTTCCTCACGGCGAACCACTGCCTCGGCAACCCGAACAACTGGACCTACCTGTTCAATCACGAGTCCGCCTCCTGCAACGGAAGCACGGGCCCCACGAGCGACCTCATCAGCGGCGGCACCCTCCGCGCGAGCAACGCCGGATCCGACGTCGCCCTCGTGGAGCTCTCCGAAGTGCCCCCCGCATCCTACAACGTGCAGTACGCCGGTTGGGACAACACGGGCACGCCCCCGGTGAACGTCACCGGCATTCACCACCCGAGCGGCGATTTGAAGATGATTTGCTTCGATGAAGACGCCCCCTCCACCCAAAACCAGGGAGGCGCGGCCGTTTGGTACATCAACGAGTGGGAGGACGGCGTGACCGAACCCGGCTCCTCGGGCTCGCCCCTGTTCGACCAAAACCACCGCATCGTCGGCCAGCTCTACGGCGGCTTCGCGGCATGCAGCGGCTCGGTCAACAACGGCCAAGCCGACTGGTACGGCCGCTTTGACGTCAGCTGGGACGCCGGTTCCTCTGCTTCGACCCGCCTCTGGGATTGGCTCGATCCGTCCGGGGGCAACGTCACCGTGCTCGACGGTTGGCCCGAAGGCTCGACGAGCTACGCCTACGACGCGTCCGCGGCCGTCACGGGCCTGCCCGATGGCGTCCTCTGCGGCACCGGCACCATCACTCCGAGCATGACGCTCACCAACATGGGGACGGAGAACTTGACCTCGGCTGTGATTTGGTACAGCTACAACGGCTTGAGCGGCACGAGTTTCAATTGGACGGGGAATTTGGCCCAATTCGAAAGCGAAACCGTTGACTTGCCCGCCATGAACGTAACGGATGGCACGAACACCGTGGACGTTTGGGTCCAAAACCCCAACGGCAACACCGACGAGAACGCGAACAACAACGAAGTCCAAGGCACGTTCAGCGCCTTCGCCGGCGAAACGTTCGACTTCCAACTCAGCCTCATCCTCGACGATTACGGTTCAGAAACGACCTGGGAAGTGGTGCGGCTCGGCCAAGTCATCTACTCGGGCGGTCCGTATTCCGACGACGCGGACGGGCAAGAGGTCCTCATCGACATGTGCCTCGAAGACGGTTGCTACATTTTGAAAGTCTATGACGCCTATGGCGACGGGATGTGCTGCGAATACGGCAACGGCAGCTGGGCCGTCCTCGATGGCGATGGCGACATCGTGGCGACTGGGGGCGAGTTCACGACATCGGAACAAGAGCAGTTCTGCACCAGCGCATCGGGCCTGGGGGAAACCGCGGCATCGGCGCTGTCGTTGATGCCCAATCCCGCGGCGGATTTTGTGCGCTTGACTTGGGCGGATGAAGGTTGGGCGAACTTGGTGGTGAGGGATGTTCAAGGCCGCGAAGTCCTGCGCAACCGCGTCGCAGGCGGCACGGCCACGTGGTCGGTGGCGGATTGGCCGGAAGGCTGGTACCTGGTGGAATTGGTGAACGCCGAAGGCGTGCGTTCGGTGAGTCGATTCGTGGTGGATCCACGCTGATCGGAAGGGATGGAGCTGGCCTTGATTTCGGCCCTGATTGGGGCGGTGATTTGGCTGGTTTGGGACGCGTCATTGGCGGTGTACTCGCGCAAAGCGGGGGCGCAGCCGGTGGCGCGTTCGCAGTTGAAGGAGGTGACGGTGGTGATGTGCGTGCGCAATGGCGGGCGGCATGTGCAGGAGTGGATGGCGCGCGGCTTCAACGTGCCGGTGGTGGTCGTGGACGATGGGAGCACCGATGGCGCAACGGAGGGCTTGGATGTGCTGCGGGTGGAGGGCACGCGGCCGGGGAAGAAGGACGCCTTGAGCGCGGGCATCGCGGCGGCCTCGACGGAATGGGTTGCGCTGACGGACGTGGATTGCCGTCCGGCGCCGAACTGGCCGGGGGATGTGTTGGCGGCAGCGGGGGACGACACGGAAGTCGTGACCGGCGTGAGTTTGCCGGTGCTGGGGCGCGTGCGGGCGGTGCCGCTCGTGGAGGCGGTGGCCGTGGCGCGCCGCTATGCTGCTGCCGCGGGGGCGGGCGTCCCGTACATGGGGGTGGGACGGAACTTGGCGTACCGCAAGTCGGGGTTCCCGGGGTTTGAGCGGCATGCGGCCTGGGCGAGCGGGGACGACGATCTGCTTGTGCAGGACTGGCCGCGGAAGGAAGGCGTCAAGCGTTCGGACCAAATCCGGTTCTCCTACCACAACGTGCCCACCTTCGCGCCCGATTCCCTCCGGGCATGGCGGCGCATGAAGCGCCGACACCTCACGACCGGCACGGCTTACCGACCGCAGGTCGTGGCCGCCTTAGCGCTTCCCGCCCTCGCTGCGATGCTGTGGCTGGGCGGGATGATTGCGTTGTGGGCGCTGCTCGCCCGAGCGCCCGAGCCCCAACCGGACGGGGGCGCATCAGTTTTGCACATTGCGCTATGGATAGTCCACGGAGCAGGGGGCCTCGCTTGGTTCGTGCACGTCCTTACCTTTCGTGCGTTCGCAACGCGGTGCGGCCTCACGGGCTGGGCGGTGTGGGGAGGACTGCTGCAACCGGTGGTCTTTTTCGAGCAGGTGTTCCTGACGCTCCAAGTGGCTTGGGCGATGGGATTTGGCCTGAAATCCCCGCCGAAGGACTGGTAGCTGCCAGCGAAGCGAACGCACCCAAATCGCAGCGCAAGCACCCATGGAAATCAATCCCAACCTCTCCGACAAAGCGCGGAAAGACTACGACCTCGTTCTCCGCGCCCAGCAAGGCGATCAGAAGGCTTACGCCGACCTCATGGAGCGCTACCGGGACAGCATCTTCCACATGATCAACAAGATGGTCTTCAGCTCCGACGATGCGGAGGATTTGACGATCGAGGCGTTTGGGAAGGCGTTTCAGCGGCTGGATCAGTACACGCCGGCGTTTGCCTTTTCGACGTGGCTGTTCAAGCTCGCTTCCAACCACACCATCGATTTCATCCGAAAGAAGAAGCTCAACGCCCTTTCGCTGGACCGTGGCTTCACGAGCGAAGACGGCGACACGATGGAAATCCACGTGCGGGACGAGGAACTCGACCCGATGGAGGCCTTGCAGAAAAAGGAGCGCGTGGCGTTGATGCGGGACGTGGTCAGCGCGTTGAAGCCGCGTTACCGGCGGTTGGTGGAGTTGCGCTACTTCGAAGAACTCAGTTACGACGAGATTTCGAAGGAGCTCGATTTGCCCTTGGGGACCATCAAAGCGCAGTTGTTCCGAGCCCGTGACATGCTGGCGGAGGTGATGCGGGAAGCGCGTGAAGCCATCTGAGGTGTTCGATTACCGAGGATTCCATCCGGAGTTGAGCGATGCGCAATTGGCTCAGCTCCATGCACTTCGTCCGCTCTATGCGGAATGGAATGCGGCCATCAACGTGATTTCGCGCAAGGATTTTGACCAATTCGAGGAGCGGCACGTATTGCACAGCCTTGCCATTGCTCGGGCCATGCGGTTTGCTCCAGGCAGCCGCGTGCTGGATGTGGGGACAGGCGGAGGATTTCCGGGCATTCCGTTGGCGATTGCATTTCCCGAATGTTCGTTCGTGTTGGTGGACAGCATCGGCAAGAAGATCAAGGTGGTGCAGGCGGTGGTGGACGCCTTGGGGTTGGAGAACGTTACGGCAATCCACGGCCGCGCCGAGCAAGTGGAGGGATGTTTTGACTTCGTGGTGTCGCGAGCCGTCACCCGACTTGCGGGCTTCATTCCCTGGGTGCGGAATAAATTTGAAGGCCGGAGCATCAACCCGTGGCCCAACGGCATCCTCTACTTAAAAGGCGGAGACCTCGCCGCGGAACTCGAAGAAGTGAAGCCCGCAACCGAGCAACTCCCCATTCGCGCGTGGTATCCCCAAGCGTTTTTCGAAACGAAATTCGTGGTCTACGTGAAGATGCAATGAACCGAGTTGAAGTAAGAAGGGGAGCCCCTTTGGGCCCCCCTTCTAAAACCTGCAAGAAATTGAAACCAACACAGTATCTCGACCGTGTCTGACCATAAGACGAGGGTCGATTTCAGGGGTTGCCTTCTTTTTTTTGAATCCCGCTGAAAATATTTTCAATCCATTGATAAACAAACGATTGTAAGATGAATATTTTTCGTGGACTGTGGCCGTGGGCGGGCACCGTGGTCGGCGGAAGCCTGCTGACCGCGATTGTGATGGTCATCCACAGCGACCTGACCCAGGCCGAAATGCCGTACAACCCCGATCAGGTGCTGGGCGTCACCATCATGTCCTCCATGGGCGCCTCGATGCTTTCCTTGCCGACGTTGGTGGCCATGTTGGCAGTTCGCCACCTCACCCGTGAACGAACGCAGCGCGTGCAGGGGTGGTGGGTGCAAGGTGCGCAAGCTTTCGGTGCCGCGCTCACCTTCGGTTACATCTTATGGGTGGACTTGGACGCGTTCTCGGTCGCCTGTTCGGTCTGTTATCCGCTCGTCGGTTTCGTCCTGTGGCACCGCCACCTTCACGCCTCGAACCGATAGCCCACTCCCCGAACGGAGAAGAAATGGCGCGGCTTTTTCGGGTCGGCCTCGAAGTACTTCCGAAACGCCAAGATGTAGTTGTCGATGGTGCGCGTGCTCGGGAACACATCATAGCCCCAGACCACCTCGAGGATTTCTTCCCGGCTGACCACTTCCCCCGTTTTGCTGGCCAACAACTTGAGCAGCATCGATTCGCGCTTTGAAATGCCCTGCTCCTTTCCGTCGTGTTTCGTGATGCGGTATGCGGCAAAATCCACGTGGCATTTGGTCCCAAACGACAACTCGGTCAAATCTTCCGCAGCAGGCCCTTGTTGGCTCATGCGGATGAGCTTTTTCACGCGAAGGAGCAACTCCTCCAAGTTGAAGGGCTTGCCGAGGTAATCGTCTCCCCCCAACCGCAGGCCCTCCACCCGGTCTTCGCCGGCATTTTTCGCTGTGAGGAACAAGATCGGCGTTTTGTTGCCTTCAAGCCGCACCGTTCGGCAGATGCTCAAGCCGTCCAGTTCAGGGAGCATGACGTCCAAAATGGCCGCGTCGAGCCGCTGCGAACGGAAGGCGTTCAATGCGCTCGGTCCGTCTGCGGCCTCGGTGACGTGCCAGCCTTCTTGTTCCAAGTTGATTTTCAGCATCCGCCGCAGCGAAGCATCGTCTTCAACGAGGAGGAGGCGGACGGAGTGTGGGGACTGGTCTGACATGCCGTAATTTTCAGACCAAAATTACACCGACCATGGACAAATCCACCGAAGGCTGGGCTCCAAACATTGGCGACGTGCTGGGAATCGAGGTGCTTGAGGTTGCTGAAGGACGCGTCACCGGGCGCATGCCGGTGGATTCTCGCACCCACCAGCCCTATGGCCTCCTGCACGGCGGGGCGAGCGTCGTCCTCGCCGAAACCCTCGGTTCGGTCGGTTCCCACTTCATTGCAGCCGAGCGCGGCATGCACGCCGTGGGCATCGAAGTCAACGCGAATCACCTCCGAGGCGTCCGTTCCGGCCACGTTCACGGCAGCGCCACCCTCAAGCACAAAGGCGGCCGGCTGCACGTTTGGCACATCGAACTCGTCGACGACGAGGGCCACCTGGTCTGCACTTCTCGGCTGACCGCGATGCTCGTTCCAGCCCATGGGTGAGGTTCGCCTGTGGTGGCGCATGCCCGGTGAAACCGACGTCATGACCTTGCTTCCGGCACCGGATGGCGAGGCGGTCTTCCATTTTGCGCCGTTCGTGAACGATGCGGCGCATCCGCATTTGGCCTTTCGCGGTCGGCCCCAAGCGACCACCCCGCCGGAGCCGGGCACCCTGACGCTCCCGCCCCCCGGCGAGGACAGCTTTCGCCCCACTTCACGCACGGAACACCTCGCCGCCATCCGATCGAGCCTCCAGGCCATCGCCCAACGCGAATTCGAAAAGGTCGTCCTCAGCCGCGTCGACCTCATTCCTGCAGGGCACAGCAGCCCCGAAGCGGCCTTCAACGCCAAGTGCGCCGAATACCCCGACGCGTTCGTGTACCTGTTGCAGCATCCCGCAGCCGGAACGTGGACCGGCGCCACCCCAGAACTCCTATTGAAGCGCGATGGCGACGCCTTCGAGACCGTCGCCTTGGCCGGCACCCGCCGGATGGACATCCGCACCGAGTGGACCGCGAAGGAGCGCAACGAGCAAGCGGTGGTGGTCGATTACATCGAGCGCGTGCTGCAGCGGCTGGGCGTGCGCGAAGTGGAGGTGGGCACCGTGCG
The DNA here is from genome assembly GCA_965656785.1 of uncultured Flavobacteriales bacterium. Classification (GTDB taxonomy): domain Bacteria; phylum Bacteroidota; class Bacteroidia; order Flavobacteriales_D; family Sanyastnellaceae; genus JALQTD01. The sequence goes on along the minus strand of CBFHLY010000037.1, from coordinate 3,682 downwards.
CGACCGGATTTACGGACGCATCGCGCATTTGGAAAGCCAAATCCGCTTTCACTCCGCCCAATCCCTCACCCAAATCGCGCGTTCGCTTCACCCCACCCCGGCAGTCGGTGGAGCGCCCCTCCTCGCCGCCCTTCGCTTCATCGAACGGACCGAGCGCCGCTCCCGCGGATACTATTCGGGCTTCCTCGGCCTCGACACGCCCTCCGGCGGTGCCCTCTTCGTCAACCTCCGCTGCATGCAATGGCTCGCCGATGGCGTGCGCGTCCACGCGGGCGGGGGCATCGTCGACGGTTCCGATCCCGACAGCGAATGGGACGAAACGGAAGCGAAGATCGCGAGCATCCTTTCGGGACTGCGGACCTGAAGTACCTTTGCGGCATGTGGACGTCTGAGCACGCTGCGGCGCGGTGGTTGGCTGCCGATTTGGCTGCGATGGGATTGCGTTACGCGGTGGTCGCTCCCGGTTCCCGGAATGCGCCCTTGGTGCTGGCGTTTCATCACCACCCCCAAATCGAATTGGCGGTCGCGGTCGACGAGCGCGCCGCGGCCCACATCGCCCTCGGCATGGCCCTGCGCACCCGCGTGCCCGCGGCGGCCATTTCCACGAGCGGAACGGCCGCCGTAAACTTCGGTCCCGCCTTGGCCGAAGCCTTTTACCAAGGCGTTCCGTTCATCGCCCTGACCGCCGACCGACCCGCAGCAGCCATCGACCGCGGCCACGGCCAAACCGTCCGGCAGTCCGGCCTCTTCGCCGCCCACACCCGCTACGAAACCACCCTCGACGCCGACCTCCTCGACGCGTCCGCGTTGCGCGCGCGCATCGCCGAGGCGTGGCGGGCCGCAACCGATGGCCCGGTCCACCTCAACGTTCCGTTCGACGAGCCGCTCTACGGCATCGCAGAAACGCCCCCCGCTCCGTTGCCATCTACGGAGCCCTCCGCCCCAGCCCCATCGCGCATCGCCCCCATCGCCCCAACGGACCGCGTGCTCGTGTTGCTCGGCCCCGCCCCGCACACCGAGCGGCGTCGGGTACCTGAGGCGTGTGCGTTCGAGTTCATCGCGGACGCGTTCAGCGGTTGGTATGGGGTGGAAGCTTCGGCCGACCGGTGGATGCGCCACCGAACCGAACCGTTTCCCGACGTCGTCATCACCGTGGGCGGACCGCCCATGAGCAAGGCGCTGCGGAATGCGGTTCCGGAACGCACCCGGCACGTGCATGTGGGGGCGGGGCCTTGGGACGTTTGGGGGCGCTTGGAGCACGTTCAGGTGGAGGACCCGATGGCCTGGTTGATGGAGTTGGCGGCCGGCCGGCCGGAGCGGGGCCAGGCGATGCCGCTCGCGGAGGTGCCGTTGCAGGACGCGCTGTCGGATGCGGCCGTCATCGCAGCGGTAGGCCAAACCGCGCCCGAATCCGCCAGCGTGCACATCGCGAATTCCACGGCGGCCCGGTATGCACAGCTCGTTCCATGGCGCGCCCGGCGGGTGCACGCGAACCGCGGGGTGGCCGGCATCGATGGCTGCACGTCCACGGCGGTGGGGGAGGCGTTGGCTCATCCGGATGAGTGGGTGGTGGTGGTGACGGGGGATTTGGCCTTCTTGTATGATTTGAATGGGTTGTGGGTTGATCCCGAGCCGCGGAACGTTCGGGTGGTGGTGGTGGACAACGGCGGTGGGGGCATCTTCCGGTGGTTGAAGGGACCGAAGGAATCGGGGTTGTTGACGCGGTACTTCGAGGGCGGGGATTGCCGGTCGGTGGCGGCGGGTGGACGGCGTTCGCTGGACGCTGCGGCGGCCAGTGTGGGGGCGGCGTGCCAAACCGCCCGTTCTGCCGAAGGTGTGCGGGCCGGGCTCGATTGGTTGTTCGCGGGGGGAACCCGGGATGGGGTGAAGGTGTTGGTGGTGGAGACAGATGGGGCGGCGAGCGATTTGGCCTACCAGCGCTTGATGGATGCCCGACCGAACCAAAATGAAACCCGATGGCTGTGAACGATTGGATCCAAGCTGCGCGGCTGCGCACCCTGCCGTTAGCGAGTGCGTGCGTATTGATGGGGGCGGCGGTCGGATATCGGCCGGATGCGGAGCGGTTTTACCTGGTTTTTGCGGCGGCGTTGGGGACGGTGTTGCTGCTCCAAATCCTGTCCAACTACGCCAACGACCTCGGTGACGCCGAGAACGGCGCCGACGGTGCCGAACGCACCGATCGGGCCGTGGCTTCGGGGCGCATCTCCCGTGCTTCCATGCGCCGGGCGGTGGTCGCCCTTGCGGCATTGGCGCTGGTCTCGGGCGTGGGCACGGTGGTGCTGGCCTTATCCGGATCGGGGTTGCTGACCGCGGCACTCGGCCTCATCGCGGCGGGGATCGCAGGCATCTACGCTGCGTATTCGTACACCGCTGGCAAAAACCCGTACGGGTACCGCGGCCTCGGCGACCTCATGGTGATGGTGTTCTTCGGTTGGGTGGGCGTCGCCGGTACCGCGTTCCTCGTGAGCGGGGAGTGGTCGTGGGCGTGGTTGCTGCCGGGGACGTTCACGGGGGCGATGAGCGTGGCGGTGCTGAATTTGAACAACATGCGCGACCATGAACGGGATGCGGCTGCGGGCAAGCGCACGCTCGTGACGCGGATGGGCTTTGCGCGTGCGAAGCGGTACCATTGGGCGTTGCTTGGGCTGGGGTGGGCGGCGCTTTTGGCCTTCACGAATGGGGTGGAATCCGGCCAGTGGCGCGGGATGATGTGGATTGCGTTGCTGGGTTTGGTCCACTTCCAGCACGCCCTGCGGGTGGGCCAAACCACGTCCCCTCAAGCCCTCGACCCCGAACTCAAGAAAATCGCCATCTCCACCGCGGTCGTCGCTCTGTTCCTGTTCCTGGCGGCCACCCGCAACCCGATGCTGCCATGATGCAAGGTCTTGATATCCAAATCGTTGATCATCCATTGAAATTCAACGTGCCGGCGCGGACCTCACGCGACACGCTGACGGAAAAGCCGACGTGGTTCATCGAAGCGCGGCATCCGGACGGGCGCATCGGGCGCGGCGAGTGTTCGCTCATCCCGGGGCTCAGTCCGGAGCATCCCTTGCGTGCTGCCCGCGCCCTCAAGGCGGTTGCGGCCTCGGGTGTCCTCGATCCCGACGCGATCCCGGACTCCCAGCCCGCGGTGCGCTTCGCCGTAGAAACAGCGCTCATCGACCTGCTTACCCCGGGCGAGCGCGTCTTGTTCGACACGCCCTTCACCCGCGGGGAAGCCGGTTTGCCCATCAACGGCCTGATTTGGATGGACACGGCAGAAGCGATGCTGGACCAAGCCGAGTCGTTGCTCGAGCGCGGGTTCACCACCTTGAAATGGAAGGTGGGGACGCTGCCGTTCGAGGAGGAGATCGAACTCGTGCGGGCCATCCGGCACCGCGCGCCAGCCGCCGTGCTGCGGGTAGACGCGAACGGCGCTTTCAGCCGTCCCGAATCAGGTTGGACGGCCTTGACGAAGTGCGAGGCGCTGGCGGAATTCGGCCTCCACAGCATCGAGCAGCCCCTGAAACCCTCTAACTGGAAAGAGCTGGCGGAACTCGTTGCCTCAAGCCCGCTGCCTATCGCCCTCGACGAGGAGCTCATCGGGTTGAACACGACGGAATTGCGGCGTGGGATGTTGGGGCTGGTGAAACCGGCGTTCGTGGTGTTGAAGCCGAGT
>CBFHLY010000036.1:0-23132 GCA_965656785.1 uncultured Flavobacteriales bacterium | reverse complement strand
GGCTCCAGCCGACATCACGTTCAATGTGGACATGAGCACGTACGGAAATGCCTACGGCACGGTGAACTTGAACGGATCGTTCAACGGCTGGTGTGGCGGTTGCACGGTGATGACGGACGACGATGGCGACGGGGTTTACTCGGTGACGGTGACGTTGAACCCGGGTACGTATGAGTACAAGTTCACGCTTGACGGCTGGAACGTCCAAGAGGAGTTCACGCCAGGCCTTGCCTGCACGAGCACGATCGACGGGTTCACGAACCGGAGCATCGAGGTAACGGAGACGGCTGTTTTGCCAGAGGTCTGCTGGAACTCGTGCGAAGCGTGCCCCGATGGCATCGTGGGTTGCATGGATGCTGACGCGAACAACTACAACGCAGACGCGACGTTCGACGAGGGCTGTACGTACGACGTGACGCTTTTCGTTGACATTTCACAAACGGACCTCACGTCGGTAACGTGGGCAGGAACAGCGAACGGTTGGAACAACTTGTCCAACCCGATGGAGGATGCGGATGGCGATGGTGTTTACAGCGTTCAGCTGTCACTCCCAGGCGGTGCCAACGAGTACAAGTTCTTGGGCAACGGCGACTGGGGCTTGGCGGAGTCGTTTGACGGAACGGAATCTTGCACCACGGATCCGGCTGAGTTTGTGAACCGGGTAATCCAAGTTGATGGGCCTTACGTGGGCATGGTGGTTTGCTACAACAGCTGCGAGGCTTGCCCATCACTTGCGGGTTGCATGGACGACATGGCCTGCAACTACAACATGGACGCTACGGAGGACGATGGTTCTTGCACCTACGCTGAAACGGGTTACGACTGCTCAGGCAACTGCATGAACGATGCGGACAGCGACGGCGTCTGCGACGAGTTTGAAGTTGCTGGTTGCACGGACACGATGGCCTGCAACTACGACGAAGCGGCTACGGATGACAACGGCTCATGCGCATACGCTGAATCGGGTTACGACTGCGCGGGCACTTGCTTGAACGATGCGGACGGTGACGGCATCTGCGACGAGTTCGAAGCGGCGGGTTGCACCGATGCAATGGCTTGCAACTACGACAGTGCGGCCACGGACGACAACGGCTCATGCGTCTACGCTGAGTCGGGCTACGACTGCGCTGGCAACTGCTTGAACGATGCAGACAGCGATGGCGTCTGCGACGAGTTTGAAGTGGCGGGCTGCACGGATGCAGCTGCCTGCAACTACGACAGCGCTGCCACGGACGAGGACGGATCCTGCAACTACGCTGAGTCAGGATACGACTGTTCGGGTGCATGCTTGAACGATGCAGATGGCGATGGCGTGTGCGATGAGTTCGAAGTGCCGGGTTGCACCGATCCCACGAACCCGGGTTACGACGCGGACGCGACGGACGATGACGGCTCTTGCTTGGTGGGAGGTTGCTTGATTTCATTCGCTTGCAACTACAACGCCGAAGCAGACTACTTGATCGCTTCAATGTGTGAGTTCAACTCGTGTGTGGGCTGCATGGATGAGGATGCCTGCAACTACGATCCGGCGGCCTTGATTCCTGCTAGCTGCACCTTCGCCGTCCAATACTATGATTGCGATGGCAACTGCTTGAGCGATGTCGATGGAGACGGCGTGTGCGATCAATTGGAAATCTTCGGTTGCACCGACCCGAATAACCCCGGTTACTCGTCGTTTGCAACGGAGGACGATGGCTCTTGCTTGGTTGGTGGTTGCACGCAAGAAGCGGCTTGCAACTACGATGCGGATGCGGATTACTTGATTTTGGCTGATTGTGACTTCGTCAGCTGCCAAGGCTGCACCGACGCAGAGGCTTGCAACTACGACGCTACGGCGACGCAAGACGACAACAGCTGCACTTACCCGCAATTGCCTTACCTCAATTGCGATGGTGATTGCAATTCCGACACCGACGGTGACGGCATCTGCGACGAGGTGGAAGTGCTAGGTTGCACCGATCCCAATTCCATCGCCTTCTATCCGTTGGCGACAGACGACGATGGTTCTTGCCTCTACCCAGGCTGCACGATTCAGGGCGCTTGCAATTATGATTCCACAGCCAACATCAACGACTTCTCTTGCGACTTCCAGTCGTGCATCGGTTGTGGAAACGAAGCGGCATGCAACTACGACTCATCGGTGACGATTTCCATCCCTGTGTTCTGTACGTACGCTGAGGAAGGTTACGACTGCGACGGCAATTGCCTCGCAGACGCTGATGGCGATGGTGTGTGCGACGGAGATGAAATGGCGGGTTGCACGGACAACACGGCTTGCAACTACGACGAAGACGCAACGGAGTTTGATCCGACCTCTTGCACCTACGACTGCTACGGATGCATGTCCCCCAATGCTTGCAACTTCGATCCTCAGGCGACCCTCTCCGATGGAAGCTGCGACTTCGAAAGCTGTGTCGGCTGCATGAACCCGATTGCTTGCAACTACGACGAAGAGGCGACTCAGAACAACGTTGGCTTGTGCATCATGCCGCCTCCGGGTGGGGTGATCGGCTGCGATGGGGAATGCATCGACGATGCCGACGGCGATGGCGTTTGTGATCAAAACGAAATCTCAGGTTGCACGGATCCTTCAGCCACGAACTACAACCCGTTCGCTACCGACGACAACGGCAACTGCCAAACGTTGGTGGGGGGATGCGTCTTGCCGTTCGCTTGCAACTACGACCCCGCTGCGGATTACCTCATTTTCGCAATGTGCGATTTGAACTTCCCGTGCTCAAGCGGTCTTGCACCTCAAGGCCCTGCAACGGCAGCGATGAATCCCATTTGCACGACCCCGGGCGCATGCAACTACCTCGAAGAGGGGGACTGTGTGTTTACCTCGGAATGCATCTTGGCGGCTACGGGTTGCATGGACCCATCGGCTTGCGATTACAACGCCGAGTTCATTTTCCCGGGATTGTGCGATTACGCATCGTGCCAAGGTTGCACCAACGCTACGGCTTGCAACTACGACGAAGCGGCCACCATCAACAACGGTACGTGTGAGTTCACGTCATGCGCGGGTTGCACGGATGAAGCAGCTGCGAACTACGACGAGGAAGCAACCTTGGACAACGGCACTTGCCAGTTCCCAGGATGTGTCATCCCAAGCGCGTGCAACTACGACGCAACGGCGAACATTTCTGACGGTTCTTGCGAGTACACTTCTTGCTCGGGCTGCATGAATGCCCTGGCTTGCAACTATGAACAAGGCGCCTTTACGTTGAGTGATCCTTCGGCGTGTGTTTTCGCTGAAGAAGGCTTGGACTGCTCGGGCAACTGCCTCAACGACGTAGATGCTGACGGAGTATGCGACGAGGACGAAATCGCTGGCTGTACGGCTGCGGAAGCATTGAATTACAATGCTGCGGCGACCGATGACGACGGCTCGTGCAATTTCGCGGTGCTCGGTTGCACCATCCCGACGGCTTGCAACTACGATGCTGGAGCGAACCAGAACGATGGATCGTGCGAGTTCGTGTCGTGCGTGGGTTGCATGGACGTTGCGTCGTGCACCTATGACGCGGATGCGATCTACAACGACGCCTTGATGTGCACGTACCCCGCTGAGTTCTACGATTGCGACGGCAACTGCTTGAATGACGCAGACGGCGACGGCGTTTGTTCTGAAACCGATAACTGTGAAGATGTCAACGCCTGCAACTTCGATGCAGCAGAGAACTCAGCTTGCCTGTACTTCGATGCCTGCATGGTTTGTGGAGGTGATGGCGTGGATACGGACGGCGATGGCACGTGCGATGCGCTTGAAGTGGACGGATGCACGGATTTCTACGCTTGCAACTACAACGTCGATGCGACTGAAGAGGACGGAACTTGCGAATACTGCAGCTGTTCTGAAACCCTTGCGTCTGAAGAAGGCTACACCGTTTACACGGAAGTCGTTGCTGAGCACACGACGGGTGAATTGGCAGGAATGACGACTTACCGCTTGTACTTGGCATCCACCACGGATGGCGATGTGGTGACTTCGTTCACTGGCAACAACGAGTTCGCCCTGTCATTGAACACCACGACGAGCTTCTACCAGCACCCAGGCGGAACGTACTCGGCAGCAGGCCAAACCAGCTTCCTCTTGTCGAACTTCCCGGAAGCTGCCTTCGATAGCTACATCACGATGAACTTGACGGCGCCTGAGGTGGCTGCCAATGGCGAGTCGAACATCTCTGTGGCACCGGGTGCCACGTGGGTGGATGCATTCGAGTCGGGCCTTGGATTCGTGGTGGATGACATCGTCGGTTCTGGTTGGTTCTTGACTCCGGACGTGTCGAACGCCCAAATGGATGAGAACAACCGCATGCTCTTCGCTCAGTTGACTACGGATGGTGATTTGTCCGGTTCATTCCGTGCACAGGTCTTCCCCGGTGGCGTTGCTTCGCAGGAAGTACGGGTGGATGTGAGCTTCGGCGATGCCGACTGCGGCTGCACGGATCCGATGGCTTGCAACTACGACGATTCTGCAATTGATGACAATGGTTCGTGCGAGTTCACCTCGTGTGCGGGCTGCATGGACGAGATGGCATGCAACTACGTTGAGGGTGCTTACACCGTCAGCGACGCGACGGATTGCGAATACGCAAATGCAGGGTTCAACTGCGATGGCTCGTGCCTCGTGGACGTGGACGCCGACGGCATTTGCGATGAGTTCGAAATCTTGGGTTGCCAAGACGCTGCGGCCTGCAACTACAACGAGAACGCTACGGATGCAGGTGATTGCTTCTACCCGATCATCTCTTACCTCGATTGCTTCGGTGCTTGCTTGAACGATGCTGACGGCGATGGTGTTTGCGATGAATTGGAAGTGGCGGGCTGCACGGATGTCGATGCTTGCAACTACAACCCAGCAGCTACGGATGAGGACGGTTCTTGCACCGCTCCGGCCACGTGGTATGTTGATTGCGATGGCAACTGCTTGTACGATTTCGACGGCGACGGAGTTTGCAACCAAGACGAAAGCTTGGGCTGCACGGACGCTGACGCTTGCAACTACGATGCCTCAGCCACGGAAGAGGACGGAACCTGCACTTACCCGGTGGAGGAGTACCTCGATTGCGCAGGCGAATGCTTGAACGACGCGGATGGCGATGGCGTGTGCGATGAAATCGAAGTCGCCGGTTGCACGGACGATTCCGCGTGCAACTACTCCGCTGATGCGACCGACGAGGACGGTTCTTGCTCTTACGCTGTTGAGGGATACGATTGCGACGGCATTTGCCTGAACGACGCAGACCTGGACGGTCTGTGCGATGAATTTGAGGTCGAAGGCTGCCAAGACACGGAGGCTTGCAACTTCAACCCTGAGGCCACCGATGAGGACAACACACAATGCACTTACCCCGTGGTTTACAACGTGGACTGCGATGGCGTCTGCTTGAATGACGAGGACGGTGACGGCATTTGCGATGAAGATGAAATCGTTGGCTGCCAAGAAGAAGGCGCCTGCAACTACTTGCCGACGGCAACGGATGCAAGCGAATGCGACTACTGCACTTGCCAAGGCAACGAGTACTCCATCGAGGGCTACTCCCTCTACTTGGATGCGGTTGCTGAGCACACCGAAGGCGATTTGGCAGGCATGACGACTTACCGCGTCTACCTGAACACCCCGAACGCTGACGACGTCTTGACGGCGGTCATTGGTGACGACGAATTCCCCTTCGCATTCAACACGACGACGAGCTTCTACCAGCACCCAGGTGCCGGCTATTCTTCGGCTTCGTTGACTCCGTTCTTGTTGGATGCTGATCCGTTGGCACAGTACGACTCTTACTTCACGGTGGACTTGACAGCTCAAGCAGTCGCTGCCAATGGTGAGGAGGACATCGCCGCAGCTCCGGGTTCTTGGGTGGCTGCATTCGAGGCAGGAAATGGTTTCCTCGTCAACGATGCAATCGGTTCTGGTTTCTATGTGATTCCGTCTGCGACCAATGCGCTGGTTGGAGAGGATCACCGCATCCTGATTGCCCAATTGACCACGGACGGTAAGATCGACGGTTCATTCCGTGCGCAAATCTTCCCGAGCGGACAACAAGCCACGGATGATCGGGTGGACGTGACGTTCGTCAACGGCATCTGCGCTTGTACGGATGACATCGCGGTCAACTTCGATCCGATGGCTGATTTCGATGATGGTTCATGCATCTACGAATTCCCGGGATGTACGGATGAGTTGGCTTGCAACTACCAGCCGCTTGCCAACATCGAAGATGGCTCTTGCACCTATGCTGAAGCGGCATTCGATTGCGACGGCAACTGCTTGAACGATGCGGACAACGACGGTGTGTGCGATGAGTTTGAAATCGGTGGTTGCACGGATGCGATGGCTTGCAACTTCGATGGAGCGGCCACCGACGACAACGGCTCGTGTGAGTACGAGACCTGCGCGGGTTGCATGGATGCGACTGCTTGCAACTACGTTGAGGGTGCGTATACCATCAGCGATGCAACCGACTGCGAGTACCCCGCTGAGGACTACCTCGATTGTGCTGGAAACTGCTTGAATGACACCGACCTCGATGGTGTGTGCGACGAGTTGGAAGTGCCAGGGTGTCAGGATGAGACGGCTTGCAACTTCAACGCAGATGCTACGGATGAAGACAATGACCAGTGCACCTACCCATCGGAGGATTACCTCGATTGTGACGGAAACTGCGTCAACGATTCCGACAACGACGGGGTCTGCGATGAACTCGAGGTGGCGGGTTGCCAAGACGATTTGGCTTGCAACTACGACATGGCGGCTACGGATTCCGACGGCTCGTGCACGTACCCTGCTGAATCCTACCTGGATTGCGAGGGCAACTGCCTGAACGATGCCGATGGGGACGGAGTGTGCGATGAAATCGAAGTGGACGGCTGCACGGATGCTGGAGCCTGCAACTACGAAGCAGCCGCAACGGACGATGACGGTACTTGCGAGTACTTCACGTGCGCCGGATGCTTGGATGAAACGGCTTGCAACTACGTCGCGGGCATCTTCACCATCAGCAACCCTGACGCGTGTGAGTACCCCGCTGAGGATTACCTCGATTGCGCCGGTGCTTGCCTGAACGATGCGGATGAGGACGGCGTTTGCGATGAATTGGAAGTTCCGGGTTGCACCGACCTCCTTGCTTGCAACTACGATGGCGCTGCGACCGATGAAGACGGAAGCTGCACCTACCCGGCTGAAGCTTACTTGGATTGCGAGGGCAACTGCCTGGGCGATTCGGATGGTGACGGCGTATGCGACGAGTTGGAAGTGGTGGGTTGCCAAGACGAGGACGCCTGCGACTACAACGCGGATGCGACGGATGCAGGTGCTTGCGACTACGAGTCGTGTGCAGGTTGCACCTACGCAATGGCGGACAACTACGATGCTGACGCGACCATCGAAGACGGATCGTGCGCATGGGCTGGTTGCATCTACGAAGGGTTCTCGAACTACGATCCCACGGCAACCGTGGATGACGGTTCTTGCACCGATGCACCTTCCAATGCGGACTTCAATGGCGACGGCATCGTCCAGAACCAAGACCTCCTCGACTTCCTCTTGGCATACGGCCAAACCGGACCTGAGTGGGGTGGTTTGGACTGGATCCAAGGTGCTTGCAACGTGGAGCCGATTCCGTTGGATGAGCTCATCACGGCAGTCGATTACTGCAGTGCTCCGGACGCTCCAGAGAACTGCGAAGCGATCGGTTGCACATACCCGTCAGCAGCGAACTACGACGCGGCGGCGACGGTGGATAGCGGTGACTGCGTTTGGACGGGTTGCACGGACTCAGATGCCGTGAACTTCAATTCGAACGCGTCGATCGACGATGGAACATGCACCTACGACATCTGTCCCGACTTCAACGGCGACGGACAAGTTCAAGCTCAAGACCTCTTGAACTTCCTCCTCGCTTGGGGCACGATGTACTGATGATCGCCTGAATTTCAGGTTGAAGGGGCTGCCGTTGAGGTGGCCCCTTTTTTCTTCCTGTTGCTGCGCAACGCGCTCCGTCGGACAAGGCGTACTTTTGCCCTCAAACGGAATGAAATGAAACGATTTGGAATGGTGGCCATCGGGGCCTTGTCGGTTGCTAGCTCGGCGCTGGCGCAGCAAGCGCTCCACGGGGTTTGGGTTTTGAATGAAGGCTACGGGGACGCCCTCACGGGGGAGGTGTTTGCGCCCGTGGAAGTGGGGCATTTCGACGTGGCAACCGCAACGTACGAGGCGGTGGCAGTGGTTGAGGGCTCGACGTTCGCCTCCGATTTGATTTGCACTCCGATGGGCATTTATGTGGCTGCTCAAGGACAAATCCTCCGCTACCATCAGGACACCGGCGAACTCTTGGCTTCTGTGCCATTCGAAGGGGGCCGACGGTTGGCATTGCACGAGGATCGCGTTTATGTGAGCCGTGGAGATTTCAATCAAGTGACGTGGGAGTCGGTTGCGTTCGATTCGTATTTGGTGTGGTTGGACGCGATCACCTTGGAGTGGGAGGGCAGCCTCTCGGTGGAGGAAGGACCACAATTCGCCTGCGAAGGCATTCAAGCGGTCGGGGGCGAGGTGTTCGTTGCCGTGAACAACGGGTTTGCTTGGGGGAATGAAGTGGGCCGAGTGGGGCGATTCTCACCGGTCACGGGGGAGTACGTGGAATACGATTTGGGAGAGGCGGGAAAGAATCCGGTGCACTTGCTCGAACGCGACGGCGTATTGTATAGCGTGAACAATGGCGATTGGTCGACCACGAGTTTGAGTCGGGTGGATGTCGCCGGAGGGGAGGTTCTTACCGTACCGGTGGAGGCGGCTGCAGCAGGATGCAATGCGGCCTCGTTCGTTGACGACCGCCTGGCCTTCCAGGTTTCGGGTGAATTTGAAGTCCGGACAGTGGAGCTGGATGGACTCGAGAGCCAAGGAGCTTGGGGCGCAACAACGGCGGGATTCTATGCCCTTGCGGAAGACCCGTTGAGTGGCCGGGTGTATGCCTCTGAAACGGACTGGTTCAGCTACGGCGTGGTGCACGTCTTCGAGCCCGATGGGACAGAGGCGTTCTCGTTCGACTGCGGGGTGAGCCCGGGAGTCCTCGCCATGGACATCCGCACCCTGAGCAATGTTGCTCCCCCCCTTGGCAGCGATGGACAACGCGTGGTCGCACGGTACGACGTCACGGGCCGCCTGATCGAGCCGCAAGCCGAATTCAACGGACCCGTCATCGAACGCCTCGAGGACGGCACGTCCCGCAAGCGCTGGTCGGCTTCATTCCCGCGTTGAGTGCTCTGAACGACGTTCAAAAAAAAAGGCCTCCCGCAACCGGGAGGCCTTTTTTTTGGGATCGTTGAAACCAATCAATTCGAAGTCTGCTCAAAGCGCAACAGGTAGGAATAGTCATACAAGTCCTCACCCGTGTACTCGCGGAACTGATACGCCTGGAAATCATCCAGTTCCAGCTCCAGCACCTTCCAGTAAATGTTCAGCAATTTCGTCTCTTCCGGCGTCACCACGCTCAAGTCCCAGTCGTGGTTATCCCGCACCCAAGCCAAGACGTTCGCATCGTTCAAGGAGTTGGCGAAGACGCCCATGAACAACTCCGCAGCAATGTCGAACTCGCTGAGGAGCAGCGCCTCGAGGTTGGGATCGTTCCAGCCCGTCGCCAACGCCTCAACCTGCTGAAATTCGACTTCGATGCCGTAAATGTTGAACATCGCCTCCGCAATGCCGTCCGTGTCGTCCGCAGAGGCCACGATTCCGTCGTTCACGAAGTCCTCAACGAAGTTCTCGACGTTCAACGTCACGTCGTCGCCGACTTCGTATCCGCCCCACGTTCCGCCCGTCAACGTCCATTGCGTGTAAGCGGACATCAATTGAACCGCATAGGGATAAACGGCCACCGTGATGTCTTCGAAACTGCCCGAAGCGAAGAAGAACGTGTCCGCCTCAAAGAGCGGAGCTGCCAGCGCCTCCACTTCCGCCGTGTAGTCCACGCTGTCCGCGTCCCACAAGAACGGACCGAGCGTCTTGTTGCTCACTACATTCAACTGAAGCACGCTGTTGTCGTCGTTGAACAGGTAGTCGCCTTCGTAGACCAGGGCTTCGCCGATGTTGGTCACGGTCACCGTGGCGTCGTCACGGAATTCGAGTTCCAATCGCAGGTTGTTGGAGCCCATCAGTTCCGTCACGTTTTCGTTGGTGTCGGAACCGACTTCTTGCACGCGAACGGAAGTCCACGTGCCCAGGATCCGCTTCTCCGGAGAGCGGAGGTGGAACAGGGAGCCGTTCTGCTCGTATTTGGTGCACGAGGCAAATGCTGCCGCTGCGCCCAAAAGGAGGAAGGTTTTGCGCATGGGATGGGTTTAGATGCGGTAAGAAAGGGTGAGTGCGAAATTGCGACCGGACGTGTTGGCGAGCCAATCGTACGAAACGCCTTGGAAGCTGTACGTCTTGCGGTCGATGGGGTTGATCAGGTTGCGCGCGCGCAGGCGGAGGCCAAAGTGGTCGCCGAAGTTTTTCGTCAAGGTCACGTCCAGCGCTGGTGTGGGCTGCTGGTAAATGTCTGGCAATCCGCCGATGGTGGCCAAGATCAGTTGTTCACCCTGCACGTTAAACGCCACCGATGCATTGAAATCCAACGAATCGTTGCGGTAGTTCAACATCGCGTTCACGATGTACGGGCTCTGGCCAAAGAGCGGGCGCGTGTTCGGGTGCATCGGGTCCGTGTTCCGAATGACGTTGAGCTCTTCTTCGAAGATGACGGCGCGCGAACGAATGAAGGTCACGTTCGCCGACAAGGTGAAGGGGGAGAGCGCATCGCTGATCGAGCCGAGGTTCTTGCGGCCTTCGAACTCCAAACCGAATACGTTTGCATACGGCACGTTGGCCCAAGTGTACTCCGTATTAACGGCCTCGAGCACGGTGGTTTGTTCAATCGGATCCGTGAAACGCTTGTAGAAGATGCTCGCGCTCAAGACCTCACCTAAAGCGGGGTAGTGCTCAATGCGCAAATCGAAGTTGTCAATCTTCGTTTCATCGAGGAGCGGATTGCCCTTGAGTACCTCCAACGTCTCGAAATCAAACCCGCGGAACGGCGACTTTTCCCGGAACACCGGACGCGCAATGCTGCGGCTGTAGGCAAAACGGAGGTTCGTGATCTTGATGGGGTCGATTTCGCCCAGCGCATACGTCACGTTCAAACTCGGCATCCAGTCCACCTCGTTCAACCCACCTTCCAACCGCGCGGCCTCCTGAGGAGTTAAGTCGTCCACTAAATCGAGCTTTGTCGAACGAATGCCCATGTCGGTCGTCTCAATGCGCATCCCCGCATTCACACGGAATCGCTCCGAGAACGTGTGGTCGATGAGCGCATACGCCCCGCTCACGTTCATGGTCCCGCGGTATGAGTTCACCAAGTCCGTGAGCAAAACCGTACTGACGAAGTCGCCACCGCGGGAAATGGTCATGTTCGCATCGTCGAAAAACGAGGTGAGGTTGCCGTTGAAGAAGGTGCCGTTTTGCACCATGCCAAAGGTGTTCTCCGCGTGGCTCAACTCCGTGCGGACGTAGCTCAAACCCGCTGAGAACTTGCTCGGCCAGTCGCGGTCCTCAAACAACGGCCGCGTGTAGTGCACCTTCACGTCCAGCTTGCTCTCGTTCAATTCGCGGAAGTAGCGGGTGGGGGAAGGGTAGAGCGCCGTGTTGATGCTGTACACGGTGTCCACATCGAGTGGAACGTCCCACGCATCCACGATGACACCTTGGTTCGCGAGGGCCGCCACTGCTGCCTCGGGGTTTGTCGCCCAATCACCAGGCAATACCCCATCCGACACCATTTCGTTGATGCGCTCCAGGGCTTCTGCCGTCAAGTCGCTCCCATCTGCTCCGGTGAACGAAGCGAGGGAGTCAATGGGCGTGATCCGCTCCGAGAAGTTGTTGTAAAACACCTTCATGTCGGGCGTCTCCATGCGGCCTTCGGAGTAGCTCGCTGTCCATGAAACCTGTCCTTCCGAAGCAGGCAGGTAGTGCTCGCCGCGGAGTTGGTAAATGTTGAGGCGGCGCTGCTCGTACCGTTGGGTGCGCTGCTCCTGCATTTCGTCCGTGTCCGAAGGGTTGATTCCGAGGAGGTAGCGGCTGGAGTTTTGGCCGGTGACGTTGGGCATGGCCATGAAGGAAACCTTGTTGAACTCATTGACCTTGTAGGACAAATTCAACAACATATTCCAATACACCGTTTCGGAGCTGCGTTCATCGGCGAACTGCCGCAGCAGCTGCATCCCTTCCGAGCTTTCGAGGTTGCCTGCGTTGTATCGCGCGTAGTCACCGCCCGAGTAGTAGCGCGAGTTCATTTTGTATTGCAATCCGAAAATGTAGCCCAAATCCCGTCCGAACAGCTTCGTTTGGTTGCCGAAGCTCAAGCTGTGCGTCATGTCCAACGGGGCAACGCGCCGGGTGTTTTCCCACGTTTTCGAGAAGCTCTGACCGATGGCACTGAGTCCCGCGTTCTGCGAAATGCTGAGCGGCACCATCCCGTACTGTTCGAGGCTGTCGACCGATAGGCCCAATTGGTTCACAACGGCACTGATGGGGTTGCCCGATCCGATGTCGGTGCAGTCGTTGATGCCCATTTGGTCCAACTGTTCGGCGTATCCCATGTGGACCAACCCCTCATAGAAGCACGGCATGTCCATCGTCGGCCAATCCGATGCCGTCACGCCGTCCACCGCATTCGGCAAGCCGCGCAAGCCGTCGTCGAATCCGAGCCAATCCGTGCTGCTGCGTTGCGAGCTGATGATTTCACGGAACGTCGTCTGGGTGTTGAATCCCAGCGTGGTGCTGTAATTGAACAGGAATTGATCGGGAAAGTCTTTCGTTACCACGTTCAAGTAAGCGCCCGACCAGTCCCCTGGAAGGTTCGACGTGGACGATTTGACGACGACCAAGTTGTCCACGAGGGTCGTCGGGAAGATGTCCATTTCGATGGTGTTCCGTCGCGGGTTGATGCTGGGAATTTCGGCCCCGTTGAGCGTGGTCTTGATGTAGCGGTCCGAAAGGCCGCGAACGAAAACGAAATTGCCCACCGTGGAAACTCCCGGAATCCGGCGCATGGCGCTCGCAGCGTCGCTGTCCCCGGTTTGGCGAATCTGCTGGCTCGAAATGTAATCGATGCTCGCGGCGTTCTTTT
Source organism: uncultured Flavobacteriales bacterium (assembly GCA_965656785.1). GTDB lineage: Bacteria > Bacteroidota > Bacteroidia > Flavobacteriales_D > Sanyastnellaceae > JALQTD01. The sequence goes on along the minus strand of CBFHLY010000036.1, from coordinate 9,969 downwards.
TTCGGATGTTCTCCATGTATACGTCGCGCGAACGGTCCACCTTGGCCACCACCTCCGCTGCCTGCTCGATGACGAAGGTCTCCATGTTGAGGTTGAAGTTCACGATTTGGGTTTCATCGCCCACCACGGTGACCACTTCGGTCACGGGGACGTATCCGATGAAACTGCCGACCACTTCGTAAGTGCCCGGCGCGAGGCCTTCCAAACTGTATCGGCCATCCAAATCCGCCATCGCGCCCTTATACGGCTCGCGGATGATGACGTTTGCGCCGATGAGGGTCTCGCCCGTGGTGCCGTCCGCGATGACTCCGCGGATGACGCCTTGCGCCTGAGTAATTGAAATACAAGCTGTTGCAATCGTGAACAGCGCGGTCAGGAGGGACTTGTGCATGGGGTGCGTTTTCACGTGCAAATGTTCCTGCGTGTCCCGCCGATTCATGTTAATGTTAGGTTACCGGTTTGCGAGGAAAGTGTTGCCGAATTGCGAAGTGGCTGTTGGCGAAACCGCAGGAGAATGCTAAGAAGGGGGGCTGGCCAAATCACGGACTTTCAATCGAAAACGATTTACCTTCCCAACATGAAACCCGCAGACAAGGAAATCCTCTCCGACCTCCGACGCATCATTCGTTCGGTGAACTTGGAGGCCAAGCGCGTTGAACGTGAATTTGGCGTGAGCATTCCACAGTACCTGTGCCTTCAGCACCTGGAGGAACAGCCAAATTTCGTCGCTTCGATGAAGGAAATCAAGGACGCGTTGCAGCTGAACGCGAGCACGGCCACCGGCATCGTTCAGCGCCTTGAGCGCGGAGGTTACGTGGCGAAATTGCCCAAGCGGGAGGACCGGCGCAAGTCGCTCATCACCCTCACGGAACGGGGATCCGAAGTCGTGCGCAGCAACCCGCAAATCCTGCACGAGCGCTTGCTTGAGCGCCTTCAGCAGCTCGAAGAAGAGGAGTACACGCAGCTGCGGGAAGCCTTCCGAACGATCATCGAGTTCTTGGAAATTGAGCGCATTGATGCGGCCCCCATTGTCACCTCGGAGGCGTCCTTCACGGATCCCGTCCCTCCCGGGTTCGATTGACGACCGGGAAGGATTTTTTGTTTCGGTACGAAATAATTGATAGGTTTGCGCTCGTTTTCTAATCGCAACCTGATGCTATTTCATACCCTGAACCCGCGATCCAGTCGCGCGTCTGGCGCTCGATATGTGCCGCTTTTATCCCTTTTTTTGGGGCTTATTCTATTGACATCCAGTGCAATTGCGCAGGTTTCCGTTAAAGGTGTGGTCACCGATGTAGACGGCTTGCCACTGCCAGGGGCCAGTGTGGTTGTCAAGGGGTCAACCCGTGGAACCGCAACGGGATTGGATGGCTCATTCGTGTTGGAAGTTTCTGAAACGGACCGCGCCATCGTGGCGAGCTTCGTGGGCTATGCTCCGAAAGAGGTTGTTTTGGATGAGCGCGAGTCGTATGCCATCTCCCTGTCTGGAGTTATTGGTTTAGAGAGTGTTGTGGTCACGGCGTTGGGCGTAGAGCGCGACGAGAAGTCCCTGGGTTATGCCATCCAAAAACTGGAAGGGGGTGAGATTTCACAAGTGCCCAGCACCAACGTGGTGAATGGTTTGAACGGGAAATTGGCGGGGGTGAACATTCAGGGTTCTGCGGCAGGGCCGACGGCATCGGCGAACATTACGATCCGAGGCGAGAACTCGCTGTCGGGTGACAACCAAGCCCTGTTCGTGGTGAACGGCATTCCGATCACCAACGGCTTGTTCAGTTCGGGCGACGGGCTCAACGGTTCCACCACCATCGACTTCGGCAACGCTGCTCAAATCATCAATCCCGATGACATCGCGGAAATCTCCGTACTGAAAGGTCCGGCTGCTGCGGCGCTTTATGGAACGCGGGCAGCGAACGGCGTGATCCTCGTAACTACGAAGACCGGTGAAGGTTCGGAAGGGTGGGGGGTGACCCTCAATTCGTCGACCACGTTCAGTGGCATTCTGAAGTTGCCGGATTACCAAGCTGAGTACGGGGTCGGTGGCTACGGCCGCTACAGCTACAACGGCGGCACCACTTACACGGGCGATTACTACGACGCATTTGGTGAGAACTGGGGGCCGCGCACGAATGGCGCGAACATCGTGCAGTGGAACTCGAACGGGGAAGCGGTTCCGTTCAACGCAGCGCCGGACAACGTGCGCAACTTTTTCCAAACCGGCATCACCACTCGGAACCACGTGGCCATGTCGAACGCTACGGAGGACAGCGATTTCCGAGTGGGGTACACGCATTTGGGCAGCCGCGGAATCGTTCCGAACACGGATTTGACCCGCCACACCTTGAGCATGAGCGCGGGACAGGATTTCATGGAGCGGTTGCACCTGAGGACGAATTTCAACTACGTGCGCAGCGCCTCGGACAACGTGCCCAATGCGGGTTATGACGAGAGCTCGTCCATCATGTACAACTGGATTTGGTTTCCGCGCAACACACCGATTGCGGATTTGCAGGATTACTGGAAGCCGGGTCAACAGGATGTGCAGCAGGCGAATGTCGAAGAATTGTGGACGAACAACCCGTGGTTCGTGGTCAACGAGAACACGAACGCCTTTGAGGCGGATCGTGTATTCGGCAACACGGCGCTGGATTTTGACTTAACCGAGCGCATCAACATCCGCTACCGATTCGGCATGGATGTGAACAACGACCAGCGCCGGTTCCGCCGCGCGATGTCGACGAAATCGGTGCTGCTGGGCAGCTACCGCGAAGACAACATCGGCTTCCAAGAGACGAACAGCGAACTGTTGGTTTCCTACGATGGCGTGGATTACGATAAAGATTTGAATTTCAGCGTCCGCGCAGGAGGAAACATCATGCGCCAAGCGAGCACCACGTTGCGCGCAAATGCGCCGCAGTTGCTCATTCCCGGCATTTACAACTTGGGCAATGCCCGGTCGGGTGTGATCACGGACCAGTTCACGTATGCGAAGGGCATCAACAGCGTGTTTGGGTTGGCCAACTTTAGCTACAAAAATTTCTTGTACTTGGATTTGACAGGGCGGAACGATTGGAGTTCCACGTTGCCGACGGCGAACAACAGCTACTTTTATCCGAGTGCGTCGTTGAGCGCCATCGTCAGCGACATGATCGATTTGCCGGCAACGTCTGCACTGTCGTTTGCAAAGGTTCGGGCGGCTTATGCAGAGGTGGGCGGAGATACGAATCCGTTCCGCATTCGCAACATTTACGCATACGACAATGCTTGGGGGGAATTTCCCGTTGCGGGCGAGAGCGCGCAGTTGAACAACGCGAGCCTCTTGCCGGAACGGACGAATTCGCTGGAATTCGGATTGGACATGCGGTTCTGGGAAGGTCGGTTTGGGCTGGATTTGGCCTGGTACAACCTCGTCTCACGTGACCAAATCGTGACCCTTCCGCTGGCTTCCACCTCGGGATACACCAGCCGGGTGATCAACAGCGGAGAGATTCAAAACCGCGGGGTGGAGCTCGTGCTGAACGGCCTCATCATGGACCGCGAGCGCATCACTTGGAACAGCACGCTCAACGTGACGCGCAACCGAAGCGAGGTGCTTTCGCTCCCCGATGAAATCACGACGTACCAAATGGTCGCCGACGTCTATCCCAACGATGGCGGGCAAGACCTGAGCTTGGAAGCCCAAGTCGGCCTGCCGCTCGGTCAGCTGGTCGGCCTCGGATTCCAGCGCGACGACGAGGGCAACATCATCCACGAGAATGGGCTGCCATTGCTTTCTACCGAAAAGGTCAGCGCAGGCACGTACCAGCCAGATGCCCTCATCGGCTGGAACAACGACTTCACGCTGGGGCGTTTGCAAGTCGGTTTCTTGCTCTCGGCCCAAATCGGAGGCAAGATCTACAGCCGCACCCACGCCCTGAGCGCAACGGGCGGCGCCATCACGAATGCGGACGATCCGCTGCTCGATCTCACAACCCTCGAAGGCCGCGAAACCTACGACGTTTCGTATGATGCGGATGGCACGCCGGTTTACACGGCGGTGGATGAAGCCAGCTGGGGCGTGGTCGGACCGGGGGTGATGTACGATGAAAATGGCAACCTGGTGGAGAACACGGTTTCGGCTGCCACGCGCGATTACTTCTACGCCTACTACGGCAACGGGTTCAGCCGCGACAACATCGAGGCGGCCACCTACGATGCGACCTACCTGAAGCTGCGTGAATTGCGCATCGGATACGCGTTGCCGCAGTCGTTTGCGGAGCGCTTGGGCGCGCGATCGGCCACCGTTTCGGTGATCGGCCGCAACCTGCTCCTGTTCTCAAAAGTTCCCTCGATCGACCCCGAAACCTACTCCATCCGTGGTGGCGCCTTCGTTCCCGGCTTCGAGTCGACTTCGCTGCCGTCAATGCGCACCGTCGGTTTCTCCCTCAACGTAAACTTCTAAGCAACCGAACATGAAATTCAATCGCATACCTACCGCTTTGGTCTGGGCCCTTTCAGCCCTGCTGCTCTTCGGTTGCGGCAAGCTGGAGGACCTCAACGTCAACCCGAATCAGCCGGAGTCCGTGACCCCGGACATCTTGCTCCCCGGTGTCATCCGCGACATCAGCAACACGCTGGTCGGCCACGCATTCTTCATCTCCAACTGCGCTTCCCAGCATTCGGCGAAGTCGCTTCGGAATGAAGTGGATATTTACAATTGGAACAGCGCGCAGATCATCGGCGTGGAGCCGCTTTGGCAGGGGTTGTACGGGGCGCTTCGCGATGTCCGCAACATCGAAATTGCGGCGCGCGAGTCGGGAGATGACCGATTGCTGGGGGTCGCGCTGACCCTCAAGGCCTTCGCGTTTTCCGTGTTGACCGATACCTACGGCGACGTTCCTTTCCGTAACGCGCTTTCCGGTTCGGACGGGGTGTTCTATCCCGCGTACGATGCGCAGGAGTCGATTTACACCGGAGCGGATGGGCTGTTCGACTTGTTGGACGAGGCGCACGCGTTGTTCACGAATGCTGGGGTGGGCGCCGTCAATGGCGACATCTTGTTCGGCGGAGACTCTGATTTGTGGCACCGCTTTGCGAATGCCTTGCACTTGCGCTTGTTGATGCACGCTGAAGGCCAAATCGATGTGGCGGCAGCCTTCGCCGAAGTGGCATCGCGCCCCCTCATGGAGGGCACGGCCCACAACGCCGAGCTCGTTTACCTCGGCAGCTTTCCCAACGAATACCCGCTCATTCCGTTCAAAACCGGGGACTTCGAAAGCGTTCGCCTCGGCGAGCAATTGTTCCAGCACTTGACGAACACCTCGGATCCGCGCTTGATGGCGTTTGCTCGCCCGACGGATGACACCATCGGCTCCGACGCGGAAGTCTATGAGGGCTGGGTCAACGGCGGAAAGGGCTGCGACGACAGTGGGTCCCGGTTAGGCTACGCCTACTACGACTACCCCGGACACCCGGTTGCTGCAGACAAGGCGACCGGTGTTTGGATGACCTTCGCTGAGCAGTCGTTCCTTCTGGCCGAAGGCGCTTTGAACGGGTGGGTCGCGGAGGATGCCGAAGCGCTTTACAACGCGGGCATCGCTGCTTCGATGGCCGACCATGCGGCCAATCCGGAGGACACCGGCTTGACGTCCGTGGAAGATTTCCTCGCTCAACCCGATGTGGCATGGGATGGAACGCGGATTCGCTTGATGGAACAAAAATGGGTGGCGCTCTACTTCCACGGCATGGAGCCGTACTTCGAGGTTCGCCGTTGGTACCACCAAGCCGGTGGCGATTGGTTGCAATTGCCCTTCCTGACACCTCCTTGCAACAACACGAACGGCGATGAGTTGCCCATGCGCTTCGTCTACCCCGGAGAGGAGCAAAGCCTCAACGGTGTGAACAATGCGGCGGCTGTTGCGCTGCTCGGATCCAACGACTTCAACGCCCGCATGTGGCTTGTTTCGGAGTGACACTTATCCCTTCGATGGCATGAAAGGCGCCCGGTTCATTCCGGGCGCCTTATTTTTGACAAGAAATGAATCGACCCTCTTCGACCTTTCGGCAGTGGTACAACCGTCACTTCGATCTCAGCCTTCCCGTGTTCATCCCCTCCGCCATTGTGGTGGTGGGCTTCGTCCTTTCCACGTTGTTTGTTCGCAAACGCATGGAGGCGTTTTTCTCGTCGTTCCAAGACAGCGCGTACGAGAATTTCGGTTGGATGCTCATCCTGTCCGTGAACGTGGCTTTTTTTGCGGCATTGTACTTCGCCATCAGTCGATTTGGCAACATTCGCTTGGGAGGGCACGATGCGGAGCCGGAGTTCAAGCGGGGAACGTGGCTGGCCATGTTGTTCTCGGCGGGCATGGGGATTGGCCTCGTGTTCTTCGGGGTGGCCGAGCCCATGATCCACTTCCATGAACCCCCTTACGCCATCGCGGACCCGGCTCGTCGAGCGGCCATGGCGTTTCAAATGTCGTACCTCCACTACGGGGTGTACCCCTGGGCTGTCTATGGAATTGTGGGGCTGGGCATGGCCTATTTCACCTTCAATCGGGGGCTTCCTCTTTCAGTGCGAAGCATTTTTTACCCGTTGCTCGGCGATCGGATTTACGGTCCCATTGGCCACGCAATCGATGTGGTTGCGGTCATCGCGACGTTGGTGGGCCTTGCCACGTCGCTGGGATTCGGTGTGCAGCAAATAGGTGCTGGCTTGAACCACTTGTTGGGCTGGGAAGCCTCGGTCCAAACCTATACGCTGCTCATCGCCGTCATCACCGGATTTGCCACGATTTCGGTGGTGACTGGACTGAAGAAGGGGGTGCGTTTCCTGAGCGAAATGAACATCTGGATTGCGTTCGGGCTGCTTTTGCTGGTCTTGTTCGTGGGGCCAACGGTGCGCATTTTGGACGTGTTCGTTCAAAGCACTGGGCAGTACCTCGGAAACGTGCTGTCCTTGGGGACGTGGTCGGAAGCTTTTCGCCCGAACAACCACTGGCAGAACGCCTGGACGGTCTTTTATTGGGCGTGGTGGATTGCTTGGTCGCCGTTCGTTGGCATCTTCATTGCGCGCATCAGCAAAGGGCGCACGGTGCGGGAGTTTCTGCTGAGTGTGCTGTCCATCCCGATGATCTTTACCTTCTTTTGGTTTTCGGTGTTCGGAACAAGTGCGTTGGAACTCGAATTCCAAGACGTTGCAGACATCGGGTCGGCCATCCAGGAGGACCTGAGCACCGCCTTGTTCGTCATGTTGGAACATTACCCGTTGAGCATTTTGACGAGCACCATCGGCATCTTGTTGGTGACCAGTTTCTTCGTGACGTCTTCGGACAGCGGCTCGTTGGTGGTGGACATGTTGACGAGTGGGGGCAAACTGGATGCACCGGTGGGCCAACGCATTTTTTGGGCGCTCACGGAAGGCGCTGTCGCTGCGGCCTTGTTGTGGTCCGGCGGCTTGAAGGCCATGCAGGCGATGTCGATTGCAGCGGGCATTCCGTATGCGGTATTGGTCATGGGGATGGTGTGGAGCATCCGCAAGGCCTTCGATGACGAATACTTGCCTGCAAAGGAGCCCAAACACCGCACTCGGAAGATCCGCCACCAAAAGGAATGAGCGCAACGTGGGAGCAGGCCATCGGCGATCTTCATGCCTTCCTCCCGTACACCAAATCCCAGTCCGCTAGTGCGGCTTCTGCTAGGCATTTGAATGCCTTTCAACTCTATGGATGAACCGCCTCGGCCATGCTGAACGGTGACCGAGGCGGTTTCATCCTTCGTCAGCCATAGCCGTGGCCGAATTCTTGAGGCTGAACCAACCACCGACGAATCCGTTGAACGGGGAAAACCAACGACAAAAAAAGGGCCGCTGCACATGCAGCGGCCCTTCCATTCCGTCCGGTCAGGTCATTCGCAGATCGTGCCGAACGAGGCCAAGAAGGCCAACAAGTCGTTCGTTCCAATCGCGCCATCGTCGTTCAAGTCGCCGGGGCAGCTTGAACCCAATTCGAAGGAGCATGAACCGTCTTCCACGTTCGCTTGCGCGTTGAAGTTCGTAGCGTCTGCGTAGGTGCAGCCGGCTACCGGCGCGAGTTCGCAACCGGTCATTTGGCCTGCGTGCGGGTTGAAGTCCGCAAACTCAGCGTTCGTGCAACCGGCACACGCTTCCAACGAGTTGAAGCAAACGGCGCTGAGCGACATCGATGATTCAACAACGATTTCGCGCGACAACACTTCTGACGTACCGTCTTCCATTTCGTAGTTGAAGGAGTACGTTCCCGCTGGCAGCGTTGCCGTGTACTTGTAGAGGGAGTAGTTCGCCCACTCCATCTCCACGCTTGAATCCGCAGTGAAATCACCGGTGATGCGCGCTGCTCCATCCACCATCCACATGTCCACGCGGAAGGTGATTTCGAACTGGCAAGAACCGTCGTCGGTGTTGGCACCGGCGTTGAAGTTCACAGCGGTCTCGTTGGTGCAGCCGTTGTATTGGCATTCCACCATCGGGTCGCCGGTGTTGGCTTGAGGATCGAAGTTGTCCGCCGTGTTGTCCGTGCAGCCCGTGAACAGGCAAGAGCCGTCGTCCACAGTCGCAGTTGCATCGTAGTTGTCAGCGTCAACATCTGTGCAACCCGAGTACACGCATGAGCCGTCGTCTTCGTTGGCCTGAGCGTCGTAGTTGTCAGCGGTTTCGTCGGTGCAACCTGAGTAGATGCACGAACCATCGTCCACCGTCGCCGCTGCGTCGTAGTTGTCAGCGTTCACATCCGTGCAACCTGCGACCGTCGTGGTGCCTTCGGCAAAGAAGCCGATGCCGTCGAGGTAGGTCCAGCCCGCTGCCCAGTTCGCGTTCGGAGCAAATGCACCGCGGTAGTCTGCAGCGTCAAACCAAGCGTCAGCAGCAACAGCGTCCGTCGCAACGTCGCCAGAAGGCGTCAAGTCGACCGGGTTGGTCACCGCCACGCCCGTGCTGTTGAACCCAAATTCAAAGTCGATACCCGCGTCGCCGAATCCGATGCCATTCGCGGCAGCGTAATTGTTAAGTTGAGCGTCTCCATCCGCCACGGCACTGCCGTCGTAGTCGATGACTTCGTCGACTGCGGTCATGGTGATGTTGGACAAGGTCAAATCGCCCGCTGCCCACTTATCGAACGCGTCGCTCGGGGTCTGGATGTCTTCCAATTCAATGGCTTCAGCGATGTTGGCAAACACGGCATTGTGCACATGTCCACCCGCTCCCGCGCGGAACAAGAAGCCCTGCTTGTTGGCAGCGATGCCGCGGCCCACCACCGTCACGTTGTACAGGTGAGGCGTTGCGTAAGGCTGTCCGTCCGTGGTCACGTTCGGGCTGTCGTCGCCGTCGAATTCACCTGCTCGGTCGCCCACGGCAGGGTCTTGAATCGCGGTCCAGAACTGTCCGTTTCCGTGCCATCCTTGGTCGTAGTCGAAGCTGTCGTCGCCGGCGAAGGCCACGAGCAAGTGCTTCACATTGACCGCTCCGCCGAAGAACTCGATGCCGTCGTCCTCGTTCGAGATGATCTCGATGTGGTGGATGGTGGTGCCCGAACCGACGCCACCGAGGGTGAGGCCGTTGATTTCGTTCGCTGCCGCGAGGGTGGTACCGCCGTGGCGGATGCTCACGTAGCTGAGGACACCGGAGTTGTCCGCGTCGTTCGATCCGCCGTAAGCTGCGCGGTCGTTGTCAGCGGGGACGCCTTCGATTTGGCCTTCGCCCGTGGGCAAATTCGTCGTTGCATCACCGAGGATGATGACACCACCCCACTGGCCACGCGTGTCAAACGCTACCGAACCGTCGAGCGGATCCGCTTCGAACGTGAAGATGATTGGGCAGGTTTCCGTTCCTTCAGCGAAGATCTGACCGCCGCGAGCGACGATGAGGGCCGACGCGTCAGCACCCGATCCGGCCATGCCTTTGATGACGGTTCCGGGTTCGATGGTGAGGGCTTGTCCGTCGTTGACAAAGACGTAGCCGTC
>CBFHLY010000035.1:0-23968 GCA_965656785.1 uncultured Flavobacteriales bacterium | reverse complement strand
AAACCCAACTGCCCGACTACGAATTCGACACCCAGCTTGCGCAAGTCAGCCGTTGGGGACTGCCCATTCAGTTCGGGCTCGAATGGCAAGTCAGCGACGCGGTGACCATGGAAGCCAGCGGCTTGGTGCACCTCGGGGTCGCCCCCGTCGCAGGTCCGGTGGACAACGCCATCACCGCTTTTTCCGTCGGATTCGGCTGGCGTCCGGGATCGACGATGTTCCAAGACCCGGACATTCCATCGGAGTTCCTCAATCGCCGTGCTGACGCCGATGAAGATGGGGTGCGCGATCGAAGGGACCGCTGCTTCAACACCCCCGCGGGCGCTCCGGTCAACACAAGAGGCTGCCCCAGCGACTCGGACGGAGATGGCGTCGCTGACCACCTCGACTTCGAGGCCCACAGTGTCGGCCCCGTTGACTTGCACGGTCGTGCCATCGAGTGGGAAACCTTCATGGAAGGTTCGCGCCTCTTCGAAACGCCCCACTGGGACTTCCGACAAATCATCGCCAAACCGAGCACCGGCACGCGCCCTCACCTGCCGGTCGGCCAGGCCTTTGCCCCGAACTCATCACAACCTTCTGAAAACCCATAAATTAAGGCTTCTCTGCACCAACGAGGTGCGGAAGACCAATCCCCGTCTTGAAGCCTTCAACACAAAATATTCATCGATTCACGGGAATTTTTTGCCGATATTTTTGCCTTCAAAGAAAAGGATTTCGTATCTTCACGTCATCCAAGCAATTGGGTGAAGCATTTTCCTGACGCAACCACGTTGAAAGCGACGCGGTTCAGAAGGGCGACATGGCGGACGGACGCACACCGATGGAAACCGCCATGTTTACGTAAACGATCTCCCCCCGGGGAATCCTGTCCGGTTTTACCCGGTGCGTAACAGGATGTATCGGGTCGGCTGGCGAGCCGGCCCGATTTTTTTTTACCCCCCCTTCAACTGCTGCACCACCGCCGCTGCCACGCGCTGTCCATCGAGGGCAGCGGACAAGATGCCGCCTGCGTAACCAGCACCTTCACCACAGGGGTAAAAACCCGGCAACTGGGGGTGCTGCAACGACGGGCCATCGCGGGGAATGCGAACCGGACTGCTCGTCCGAGACTCCGGGGCCACCAACACGGCGTCCGGGTGCAAGTAACCGCGCATGCGGTTTCCGAACGTGACGAAACCCTCCCGAAGCGCTTCCGCGATGAATTGCGGCAACACGTCGTGCAAGTTGACGGGAACGATGCCCGGGAGGTAACTGCAAGCCGGCAGCGTGGTGCTGGGACGTCGGTTCACGAAATCGAGCAGTCGTTGGGCTGGAGCGCGTTGGGTTTGGCCTGCGGCAAGCCAAGCCGCGCGCTCCACCGACGCCTGGAACTCCATCGCTGCCAACGGCCCCTCGAATCCAGCCCGCTTCCAATCGGCCTCCCCCACCGTCACCACGATGCCCGAATTCGCGAACGGATTGTTCCGCTTGGAGGGCGACCAACCGTTCGTAACCACCTCCTCTGGAGCGGTTGCACAAGGCGCGATGATGCCCCCAGGACACATGCAGAACGAATGCACGCCATGGTCGCCGACTTGGCACACCAACTTGTACGACGCGGGAGGTAGCCAATCCCCTTGCTCACCGTGGTATTGAATGCGATCCACGTAGGACTGCGGGTGTTCCACGCGGACGCCCAGTGCGAACGGCTTGGCCTCGATGGCGAGCCCACGCCGATGCAGCATTCGGAACACATCCCGGGCGCTGTGTCCGGTGGCTACGATGACCGATTCTACCGGGTGCTCACGGCGGTTTCCGTCCGTGACAGATGCTGACACAACGGTGCGAACGGCGCCGCTTTGGGTGGACCAATCGATCCAGCGTTCGTGAAAATGAACCTCCGCTCCGGCTTCGATCAAGGTGGCGCGCATGCGCTCGATGATGGCCGGAAGCTTGTTCGTTCCGATGTGCGGATGGGTGTCCACCAAGATGTTGGGGTCCGCTCCGTGCTCCACTAACATTTCCAGGGCACTGCGGATGTCGCCTCGTTTGTGCGAACGGGTGTACAGCTTCCCGTCGGAATAGGTTCCGGCACCTCCTTCGCCAAAGCAGTAGTTGGAGTCGGGGTCCACGAGGTGCTCGCGCGTGATGCGGACCAAATCCCGGCGCCGTTCACGAACCGGCCCGCCGCGCTCGATGATGACGGGTCGAATGCCGTGCGCCACCAACTCCAGCGCTGCGTACAAGCCCGCGGGGCCCATTCCGATCACCGCCACGCGGGGAGCGTCATCGGGGAGGCGCGGCCAATTCCGTCCGGCAGGCTCCAACGGCCCCAGCGATTCGCCCGCGTGCACGTACTGAATGGTCAGCTCGGCCATGACCGGCCGCTTCCGAGCGTCCAAGGAACGTCGGTCCACCCGCCACGCCCCCAGCGGACCCGTGCTTACGGCTTGCCGGATGGCTTGTTCCAACCGACCGGGCTGATCCACTTCTCGCGCGGGAAGGCGCACTCGGACGGTTCGCTTCGGAAGTTCATTCGCCATGAGGCCGCGAAGATACAGCGGCGCTCTCGCCTGTGAGGGCACCAAGTGGGGCGAAGCGGGGTTATTTTTGGCCTCCATGCACGACGCCTTTCCCCACAACCCGCTGCGCTTTGACCGCGGCCCGCTCGACGACGATGCCATCCGATCGCTTTACCAGCAGCTGCTCTTGCCGCGGATGATCGAGGAAAAGATGATGAGCCAGCTTCGACAAGGCAAGATTTCCAAGTGGTTCAGCGGGATGGGACAGGAAGCCATCTCCGTCGGCGCCGCAGCGGCCATGGCTTCGGACGAGTTCATCTTGCCCATGCACCGAAACCTCGGCGTGTTCACCACGCGCGGCATCGAACTCGGCGCGCTGTTCGCTCAATTTCAGGGCAAGGAGGCCGGTTTTACCAAAGGGCGAGACCGCTCTTTTCACTTCGGTTCGTTGCCGCACCGCATCGTTGGCATGATTTCGCACCTGGGGCCACAATTGGGCATCGCCGATGGCATTGCGCTGGCGAACAAACTGAACGGAGGCGGCAAAGCGACCCTCGTATTCACGGGAGATGGCGGAGCGAGTGAAGGGGATTTTCACGAGGCGCTGAACGTGGCTGCGGTTTGGCAATTGCCCGTGATCATCGGCATTGAGAACAACGCGTGGGGGCTTTCCACGCCTTCGAATGAACAATTCCGATTCGAGCATTTCACCGACAAGGCCATCGGGTACGGCATTCCGGAAGAGGACGCCATGCAGGTGGACGGCAACGACGTCCTTGCGGTGTACCACGCGGTGCGCGACGCGGCGGCCCGGATGCGGGAACGACCACGCCCCATCCTGCTGGAATTCAAAACGTTCCGCATGCGCGGCCACGAAGAGGCGAGCGGCACGAAATACTACCCCGAGGGGCTCATTGAACACTGGGGCCAAATCGACCCCGTCGAGCGCTTCGAATCGTGGGGACGCGAAACCGACGTGCTCACCGATGCCTTCATCGAAGCGTGTCGCGCGGAGCACAAGGCGGCCATTGCCGACGGCTTGAAATTTGCAGCGGCGCAGCCGACCATCGTCGCCAACACCGCAGTGGAGTTGGCCGATCGGTTCGCGGACGCCCCGAGCACGGACTTGCTCGATGGGGACGATATGGCAGACGGCGACCGGGAGTTGCGGCTGATTGACGCCATTTCGGAAGGCTTGGGCGGTGCGATGGAACGGCATGCCGACCTCGTCCTCATGGGACAGGACATTGCGGAGTACGGTGGCGTGTTCAAGGTCACGGACGGGTTCGTTGAGCGCTTTGGCAAGGACCGCGTGCGGAACACGCCGCTCTGCGAGAGCGCCATCGTGGGGTCGGCGTTGGGCCTGTCCATCAGCGGGCGGAAGTCCATGGTGGAAATGCAGTTCAGTGATTTCGTTACGTGTGGGTTCAACCAAATCGTGAACAACCTGGCAAAACTGCACTGGCGTTGGGGAGCAAGCGCCGACGTTGTGGTGCGCATGCCCACGGGAGCGGGCGTGGGCGCGGGGCCCTTCCACAGCCAGAGCACCGAAGCGTGGTTCTTCCACGTACCTGGTCTTAAAATCGCCTACCCCGCCACTCCGAAGGATGCGAAAGGGCTCTTGACCATGGCGTTCCACGACCCCAATCCCGTGCTGTTCTTCGAGCACAAATTCCTGTACCGCTCCCTCGCCGGAGGCGTGCCCGAGGGCGATTACGTCATTCCATTTGGCAAGGCGCGCACCGTGAGGGCAGGCCACGCTGCGACGGTGGTTACGTACGGACTGGGCGTGCATTGGGCACTGGCCTTGGCCGAAAAACGCCCCGAATGGGACTTGGAAATCATCGACCTGCGCACGCTGGCTCCGTGGGATGAGGACGCGGTGGTGGCAAGTGTTTGCCGGACGAACCGCGCCTTGGTGCTGCACGAGGACACGCTGACGGGAGGCATCGGGGGCGAAATCGCTTCGGTGCTGCATGAACGGTGCTGGGAACACCTGGATGCCCCGGTGGTGCGGGTCGCGAGCTTGGATACGCCCGTTCCCTTCGCCGCCGATTTGGAACGCGCCTTCCTCGCCAACGACCAACTGGAAGCTGCGATGGAGGCGTTGATCAACCGGTAACGTTCAGCGCGCGGATGGCTTGAAGTTGTCCGAGGAGTTCCAAACTCCGTGCTTGAGCGACTTCGCTGATGCGCCGCAATTCGGACTTCCATTCGGGTGTGAGGGGAATGCCCGGGATTTGGTGAGCATCCACCACATCGAGTTCCGCACAGAGGGCCTCAATGGACGCCGTGGCCTCCCGAATGATGCTGTTCGCTTCGGATTCAAACTCCGGCAAATCCAAGGAAAGTTGAAACCCTGCGAGCACCACATCGTTGAGCAGGACGTGCACGGCACGGCGGACAGGCGCGGGGGTTGAGGGCATGTTGGAATGAAAAAAGTGAATCAGAACTCCCGTCAAAGTAGGACTTCCGCTTCACAATTCCAAACCTCATCGGCGGGCCCGCTGTTGAAACTGCTGAGGATTGCGCAACGCCGCCTCCACCTGCTTGATGTCCTTCTTGAGCATGCCCTTTTCATCGAGTCGCTTGCATTCGTTGAGCAAGGCCTTCGCTTGTTGCGGGCGGCGTTGGGCGCTGGCCACCACCGCCAAGTTGAGTTTCGCCGCAGCTTGGTCGTAGGATTGCTTCAAACCCAAATCCAACGCCGTCCGCAAATGCTTCGCCGCCTCGTTCATGTTGTGTTCCATCGTCAAGCTCCCCGTCAAGAAATGGTAATACGCGCGGCGGCGCTTCCACAAATGATTCGGGTTGATGCGTCCGAGCCACGTGCGCGCCTCGTCCATTTTTTGTTGCCGCAGGTTGGCGAACGCCAAAATGAGCCGAATGCTTTGCAGGGAAGCCAACACGCCCAAGGCCGCGACCAACACCATGCCGATGCCGCTTCCGATGTGCCCTTTCGTGAACAAGAAGATGGCGTATCCGAGGGAGGCGGCCGTCAAGGCGATTTTTATGATGCGGGTGTCCATGAGGGAAGGTGGTATTTTTGGCCTACAAAAGTACCCGAACGATGGAATGGAATGAAATGGCGACGCTGAAAGATTTAGAACGTGCAATCGAACGCTCCCACGAGCAACCTGTGATGCTCTTCAAACACAGCACCCGATGCCCGGTGAGCAGCATGGCGAAACGCCTGACGGAACAGCGCTGGGATCACCCGAGCATCGCGCCGTTCCTGCTCAACCTCATCGCCCACCGCGACGTGAGCAACGCCATCGCGCAGCACCTGGGGGTCGATCACGAGTCGCCCCAAATGCTGCTGGTGAAACACGGCATGGCCACGCAAGTCATGTCCCATTCGAGCATCGACCCCGCGGTGTTGGATGCTACCTTTGTGCTTGAATGAAGAAGATCCTAAAAATCCGGGTGGTCCTCGACGTGGTGGAGGACGTCTTCCGCGACATTGAAATTGAAGCCGAGGCGCCGTTGGTGCATTTGCATGCTGCGACCTTGGATGCGTTCGGGTGGGAAGGCGATGAAATGTCGTCCTTCTATCGGAGCAACGAGCGGTGGGATCGCGGGGAAGAAATCCCGTTGATGGCCATGCCCGATGGATTCGAAGACGCGGAGGAGTCGTTGGATTTTGAGGACATGGATTTGTCGACGAGTTCGGGGAATGCGGACACGCCGAGCATGGAGTCGAAGCAGGTGGGGCAGTTGTTCGCTGAGGTCAACGACCGGGCTGTTTACGTGTACGATTTCCTTCGGATGTGGTGCTTCTATGTGGAGTTGGTGGAGGTGCTTGAGCCGGAGGAGGGTGCTTCGTATCCGCGGTTAGTGGGCGAGTTTGGGGTGGCGCCTGCGCCGGAAAGCCGCGAAATCGACTTGGGGGACTTGGGGGACTTAGGGGACCTGGAGCCCAAAGGACCCGATTCAACGGGGGATGCCGAACTGGATGCCTACTTGAACGAAGACGACGAGAAAGACGAGGCCGGCTACACGAGCTTGGACGACCTGGACCACGACTTGATTTGATGGAGCCCATGCGGCGAGCGAAAGCGGTGGTGGTGGTGGGGCCAACGGCTGTTGGAAAAACGGCTTGGGGAATTGAAATCGCTAGGGCCCTCGGAGCGGAGGTGCTCAATGCGGATTCGCGTCAATTCTACCGGGACATTCCCATCGGTACCGCCCAGCCGACCGCGGAAGAACGCGCGGAAGTGCCGCATCATTTCGTGGGGCATTTGGAATTGGAGGAACTGTACAGCGCTGGGGATTTTCAGCGGGACGCTGTGCCGTGGGTGATGGCTCGCCCGGTTTCTGTGGTCGTCGGGGGCAGCGGTTTGTACTTGCAGGCGCTGTTGGATGGGCTCGATGAGGTGCCACGGGATTTGGCCATTCGGGAGGCCCTGAATGCTGAGATTCAGGAACATGGCCTGCCGAAGCTCGTGGAGGAATTGGGCCAAAAAGACCCCGTCACCGCCCGCCGAATCGACGCCTCCAACCCGCAGCGCGTAGTCCGCGCCTTGGAAGTTTGCCGCGCCACGGGCCGGCCGTTTTCCGATTTCCATCGCGGCGGTGCTTCGGAGCGCCCCTTCGACGCGCTGGTCATCGGCATCGAGCGGCCGCGGGAGGAACTCTACGCCCGGATCGGTGCGCGGGTAGCGGCGATGGTCGCGGAGGGGTTTGAGGAAGAGGCGCGCCGGGTTTGGCCTCGCAAAGCGCTGAACAGCCTGCAGACAGTCGGTTACCGCGAATGGTTCGCCCACTTCGAAGGCGAGCTCACCCGCGACGAAGCGCTCACTTGGATCGCCACGCGCACCCGGCAATTCGCCAAGCGCCAAATGACGTGGTTCCGCCGCATGCCGCAAGTGGAATGGTTCGGAGCCGAAGACTTGAGT
This sequence comes from uncultured Flavobacteriales bacterium, assembly GCA_965656785.1. Lineage (GTDB taxonomy): Bacteria > Bacteroidota > Bacteroidia > Flavobacteriales_D > Sanyastnellaceae > JALQTD01. The sequence continues at coordinate 16,566 of CBFHLY010000035.1, read as the reverse complement.
GCCGCCGTCGAACGCGCTCGCCTTTGGGCCCAATCCCCCGCCTCATGAAGACCCCACACCGCTTTCACGGAGAATGGCTCGGTGGTTTCGACCGCCAAGTCGCGGAAGACTTGGAATTCGACGTCATTCAAGAGCTGCTCGTGAGCTTTTGCCATGGCGAAACGGCCACGCAGCGGGCGAGGGAATTGCGTCCTTGGCGCACTCCGAAGCGCATCATCCCGGCCTTGGAAACGACGGCCGAGCTGCTCACCATTCGGCGCGAAGGCATGCCGTTCCCGAAAGTCGCATGCGATGAATTGGGCCGCGAAATCCGGCTGTTGAAGGTGCACGACTCCGTGCTCGATGAATCCGGCTTCATGCGCATCCTCGACGCTTCGAAAACGGTGAACGGCATCCTGGAGGCGCTGGCAGAATCCGAACGTTCCTTCCCGCGGCTGGAAGAATTGCTCGACGGCATACCGAACACCACGGAGCTCATCGAAGCCATCGAATCGGTGTTCGATGCCAAGGGCGAGGTCCGGGCGGATGCTTCCAACCTGCTCGTTTCCATCCGAGGCGAAATGACGCGGGTGCGGCGGGCCATCAACCGCGCGTTCATGCGCGCCATCAAGGTGGGCGTCGAGAAGGGTTGGCTGGCCGACACGAAGGAGGGGTTCATCAATGAACGGCGGGTGCTGGCGGTGAACAGCACGCACAAACGCAAGCTCACGGGCACCGTCCTCGGCCAATCGAACAACGGCTCGATCACCTTCATCGAGCCCGGCTCCTGCATGCCCTTGAATGCCGAGTTCGAAATGCTGCGCGACGACGAGCGCAAGGAAATCTTGCGGATCCTGCGGGACTTGACCCAGCGCATTCGCCACCACCTGCCTTTGATTCGCGCGTACCAGAGCGTGGTGGTGGAATTGGATTGGACGCAGGCCAAAGTGCGGCTCGCAGGAGAATGCGGAGCCCATCTCCCCCACCTTCGGAAAGCACGCGGATTCCACCTCATTCAAGCGTACCATCCGTTGCTGCGCATGCAAAACGCGGCAACGGGGCGGCACACCGAACCCCAGACCGTCGAGCTCGCCGAGCGCAGCCGCATGCTCGTCATTTCAGGCCCCAATGCCGGAGGAAAATCCATCACGCTGAAAACCGTGGGGCTGCTCCTGGTCATGTTGCAGTCGGGCCTCTTGATCCCCGTACACCCGAACAGCGAAGTGGGCTTCTTCGATGCGGTTTTGACGGACATCGGCGACAACCAAAGCATTGAAAACCAACTCAGCACGTACAGCTACCGCTTGAACCGCATGCGCGGATTCTTGGAAGTCGGTGGCGCGAGCAGCTTGTTGTTGCTCGACGAATTCGGAACCGGATCGGACCCCGAGCTGGGCGGAGCGTTGGCCGAAGTGTTCTTCGAGGAATTGTACGATCGCGGTTGCTTCGGTGTCATCACCACGCACTACGCGAACATCAAAACGCGCGCCGCCCAAATGCCCGAGGCGCTGAACGGCTCCATGCGATTCGATCGGGAATCGCTTGAACCGCTTTACAAGCTTGACATTGGCCGCCCGGGAAGCTCCTTCACCTTCGAAGTGGCTGAAATCAATGGCATTCAACCGGATTTGATCGAGCGGGCGAAGGGCAAATTGGACAAACGCCGGGTCAAACTCGATGACCTCATCAATTCCCTCGAACGGGAAAAAGCCCAGCTGACGAAACTCACCGACCGCCAGCTCAGGAAGGACTTGGAAGTGGATCAACTCCGGACGCAATTGGAGCGGAAGCAAGCGGTTTTGGCCGAAAAAGCGGAATCCCAACAGGCCATTGCGGAAGAACAAAACATCGCCCTGACGCGTGGCAAGCGCATGCAGCAATTCATCGATCGCTGGGACGTGAATTCGAAGAACAAGGAGCTGCTGGAGGACCTCCGGAAGTACCTCGCCATGGAACGCGCCCGCCAAGAAGATGCCGCTGCCCTCGCGCGAGCGAAACGCGCGGCAGCCAAAGCCCGGGAGCCCAAGCGGCGTCCCAAGCACTTCGTGGAGCGCATTCAAGTCGGCTCGAAAGTCCGCCTCCGCAACGGCAACGAACGGGGCGAAGTGGTCGCTGTGAAAGGCGATGACATCACGGTGTTGTTCGGGGCGATGCGCATGCGGGTGGAGCGCAACAAGCTCACCTGGCTCGCGAACTGATCAGCGCACTTGCAAGGACTGGGTACCTGAAGCGCCCGAGGCCGAACGAGCCGTTACGTAATACAGCCCTGACGGCCAGCCGGAAACGGAGAACTCGTTGATTCCATTCGCCTGGGAGAGCACCTGCACGCGGCGTCCTTGCGCATCGTAAATCCGGAGTTCGACGACGTGCAATTGAGCGGGCCATTGAATGCGAACCACATCCGAGGCGGGATTCGGGTACAGCTGCCAAGCCGTGCTTGTGAGCAAGGTGTTTTCGACGCTCAGCGCGGTGCAGAAATCCTCGGGTTCGCAGGAAGTGCCGTCGCCGATGTACGTGCCATCGAGGACTTCCTCGCCGGTTCCAGCGGGATCGAGGAAGGCTTGGAGTTTCTCCGCTGCCGGGATGGGATTGGGACCGTCCCAGTGGTAGCTGAGCTTCCCGTAGTAGTCGGGCGAGTTCGGGGAAGTGCAGAAGGAACTCCCGCCGGTCAAGGTTCCGATGATGCGCTTGTTTTGGTCAAACAAAGGCGAACCCGACGAGCCCCCCTCGGTGACGCCGTGATTCGTCTCGGTAGCGTCCCAGCTGACGCGCCAATGAGCGCCCGGGGCATAAGCAGAACTCGAAGACACGGGGTCGAACGTGGTCGAAATCTTCTTGCGATCCCCTGAAGGATGGTGAATCCCCACCCCTTCTTGAGCGGGAATGCCCGTCGCGTCCCAGCCCGCGAGGTAAGGCGTCCACGACTCAAAGATGGGATCCTCCACTTCCACGAGCAGGAAATCCGAACCGGTGATGTTGGAGCCCACCATGTCGTCCGAAGACGTCAAGAACATCACCCCCGTGCGGTCGTGTGAGTTGAGGCTGACGGTGCCTCCGCATTCCAAGTACTCGTAGTTGTAGCGCACCTTCATCAGCGCCCAATCCGAATCGCTCATGTCGTCGGCGCAGTGAAACGAGGACAACAGCAGTTGACGGCAATCGCGGGCGGTGTTGTTCACCATCGAGCCCGAGCAATAAAAAATCCCCCCGCCCATTGAAACCCGCAAACGAACCACGGCATCGCGTTGGCACACCCAATCCGCGCCTTCCGGGCAATTCACGTCCACCTCGCAAAAATCGCTCCCCCGATCGCCTCCATCTCCGACCAAATCAAACGCCTCCGGCAACCACAGGTAACGGATGAAGTACCCCAAACCGTTGACGTGCAATTGAGGCTGCCCGATGGTTCCAGGTGCTTCCCGGTACGTCATGCGCACCACTTCTCCGGGCACCTCCCCGGAGACGAACAATCCGTGCTCGTTGTTCTCGGAAGCGTCGACCAACGCGTCCTGGTAGACCGCTGGGAACGCTCCCTCAGGAGAGGAAAAGGTCAATTCGCTCCCCACCGGCAAGTGGAAGGCGTCGAAGTAAACGGCAAGAGCCGGTGCGCCCGGAATCCGCAAATCAAGCTGCCACTGCACCCCTCCGTCCGGCAATTCGGTCAAAGTAGCGGCTTGAAAGAAATCGACGTCCGTTTCAATGATTTCCCCGATGTACGTCTTTCCCGTTTCGGCTTCATGCCAAGCTGCTCGATCCCACAAGGATTGAACGTCAGGGGCTTGAATGTTGATTTGGGTTTGAGCGAACGCCACCAAGGGCAAGGACAACGCGAACAGCGACAAAAATTTCATAGCGAGGTTTTGAAGGCGACAAGTTACGATGTTCACGAAAGTCTTTGGGAAAATTAGCGTTCCGCTCCCCGGCCTGCGCCACTGAAATCGGTAAATTGCGCCTTCATCGAGCACCTCGAATACCACCTCATGTTGAAATTGATTCTGAGCAGGGCCGCATTGGCAGTTCTCTTTTTCCCCGCCATTGCTTGGGCCCAAAGCCCCGATCGCGACGCACAAGCCCAAAAATTCAGCACCCTGTTGTACTACATCGACGAAATCTACGTCGACTCCGTCAGTGCAAGCGACTTGGTTGAATCGGCCATTGTGGCCATGCTCGAAGAGATGGATCCCCATTCGGTTTACATTCCAGCTGAGGAACTTAAAGCAGCCGACGAGCCGCTCAATGGCAATTTTGAAGGCGTGGGCATTCAGTTCAACATCTTCAAGGACACCATCATGGTGGTGAGTCCGATTTCCGGAGGTCCGTCGGAGAAATTGGGCATCCTTGCGGGCGACCGAATTGTGACCGTTGATGGCGAGGTGGTTGCCGGCACAGGTGTCACCAACAAAGACGTTCAGCGGCTGTTGAAAGGCCCGAAGGGAACGGTGGTTACGGTGGGCATCAAGCGCTCCGGTGTGAAAGGCTTGATTGAATTTGAAATCATCCGGGACAAGATTCCCATTTTCTCTGTAGACGCTGCCTTCATGGTGACTCCGGAAATCGGCTACATCAAAGTCAACCGGTTTGCGAAGACGACGATGGAAGAATTCATGGAAGCGTTGGCGGATTTGAAAGCTGCGGGCATGAAGGACCTCATTTTGGACTTGCAAGGCAACGGAGGCGGCATGCTCCGGACCGCAACCCACATGGCGGACACCTTCCTCTCGGACGACAAGTTGCTCGTTTACACCGAAGGCCGCGCGTTCCCGAAGGAGGAAACGCACGCCTTCCGCCGCGGGGGCTTCGAAGAAGGCCGGCTGTGCGTTCTCATCGACCAGGGTTCCGCCTCCGCTTCTGAAATCGTCTCGGGCGCGGTACAAGATTGGGATCGCGGTTTGATTGTGGGCCGTCGGAGCTTCGGAAAAGGACTCGTCCAGCGCCCCGTTAACCTGCCGGACGGCTCGGCGGTCCGCCTGACCGTTCAGAAGTACTACACCCCGTCGGGTCGGTGCATCCAGAAGCCGTATGACGATGGCGTGGACGCTTATCGCCAGGAGAAATACGAACGGTATGAAAGCGGCGAATTGTTGTCATTGGACAGCCTCGATTTGCCGGACTCCTTGCAATACCGAACCCTGTTGCGCAAGCGCACGGTCTACGGAGGTGGCGGGATTTTGCCCGACGTGTTCGTGCCCCTTGACACAACCGACAATTCGCCATACTTCACGAACATCTTGCGCAAAGGACTCGATAGCCGCTACGCCCTCACTTATGTGGACAGCTTGCGCGAATCCCTAGAAGCGCAATACCCCACGGAAGAAGATTTCGTGGAGGGATTCCAGCCCACCCAGGAAGAAATCGACGCCTTCATCGCTTTCGTGGAGAAGGAAGGAGTCGAATTCAGCGCTGAGGATTGGGAGCGCTCGTCCGACGCCATCGTGCTTCGTTTGCGGGCCATGATCGGAAGAAACCTCCACGAAGGCGGAACCTTTTACCGCATCATCAGCGAGCTCAATGAGTCGCTTCAACGGGCGATCGAAGTCCTTCAAGACGGCACGTTTGATCGCACCAACCTCGCACACCGAACGTTCTAAACCCTAATTTTACCAAATCAAAATACGCAACGATGAACTTGTCTCAACTTCCGCTCTTGGCAGCGATTGCCGCTGCTACCACGTTGTTTTCTTGCGCTGAAGGCGGCGAAGCCAACGCCACCGCAGCCGGAACGGAAACCACCAACGAGGCCAAGCCCGACAAGGCCATGGACCCTGCACGCGATGAGGCCGCCACTCCGGCAGCGCCGACGACCACGATGACCTTCACCGAATACGAGCACGATTTCGGCACCATGAACGAAGGGGATGTGGTCACGCACGTGTTCGAGTTCACGAACACCGGTAGCGAGCCCCTCGTGTTGTCCAACTGCAAGGGCTCGTGTGGCTGCACGGTTCCCCAATGCCCGAAAGAGCCCATTGCTCCTGGAGCCACAGGAACCATCGAAGTGAAGTTCAACTCCAAGGGCAAGAAGAATGCGCAAACCAAGCGCGTCACCATCGATGCCAACACCGATCCTGCTCAGACGATTTTGACCATCAAGGCGAACGTTACCCCGAACCCCATGATGGCGAAGTAATCGCCTGGTCCATCCTGTACAACCCGAATGCTCCGGCATTCGGGTTTTTTTCGCTCAACATTCTGCTCGCATGAAAAACACCCTGTTCCTCTTCGCGATGCTCGGTATGACCTGCGTTGCCCTTGCACAAGAGTCCCCGTCGATTGGAATCCGCGGAGGATTGGCCAACGGATTGGCGCTGAAATGGTTCCTCTCAGGCGACACCGAAGCCGTGGAAGGCATTGTGACCGTTCGGGCTTCGGAATCCACTTCCACCCTGGCCATTGCCGCATTGTACGAATTGCACAACTACGACTTCGCTTCCGAGGCGTTGCGGTGGTATTATGGAGCGGGTCCCCATTTGGCCATGAGTCCAGAGGTCACCGAAATCGGCATCGACGGCATCATCGGCATCGAATTCCGCATCAACGAAGGCCCCATCAGCTTGAGCGCCGACTGGAAACCAAGCTTGGCCATCATCGGGGCTGGCGGCTTGGTCGGCGACGAAGGGGCCATCAGCTTGAGGTACCGTTTGCAATAAAAAAGGAGGCCGTAGGGCCTCCTTTTTTCGGTTCGTTTGGTCGGGAAATCACATCTTGCCCTTCATCATTTTGTTCCAATAGAGGTAGGGCAAACCGTATTTTTTCAAAATCCACATGCTCCAGTTCTCTTTCGTGGTGTCCACGAATTTGCTGAGGAAGGGATCGCTGTCGCGAACGTTGTCGTACTTGAATTCTGCCAAGACCATTTTGCCGTAGCCCGTCACCAATGGGCACGAGCTGTATCCTTCGTAACGCTTCTCCCCGATGGACTTCATCTTGATGAGGGTGAGGATGTTGTCCACCACCACGGGAGCCTGCTTGCGAACGGCCGCGCCGGTCTTTGCAGTGGGCAGGGCCGCCACGTCTCCCAAACCGAAGACATTCGGGAACTCGTTGTGCTGTAAGGTGAACTTGTCCACGTTGAGCCAGCCTTTCGAAGGACCCTCTTGGTGCGCCAACGGGCTCGCCTTCACGAATTCAGGCGCGCTTTGCGGCGGTGCCAAATGCAGCATTTCGTAGGGCATCACAACGGTGGTTTCGCCTGCCAAGTCTTCGCCCAGCGGGTTGCCGTTTTGGATGACGCAGCCCGATTCTTCCTTCGTCCAGCGGAAATGAATTTCCTTTTTCGCGCTGTCGATTTTCACCGGAGAGTAGAACGTTTTCAGGTGGATGTTCTTGCGGTTGATGACCTTCGTCAAGGTTTTGGCAAAGTCCTTCACGCCAAAAATCACGCTACCCGGTGTCGCAAAAATCACCTCGGCATCGTCGCGCACCCCCGCCTTACGAAACGCGTCATCCGCTAAGTACATGATTTTCTGCGGTGCGCCGCCGCACTTAATCGGCGTAGCAGGCTGCGTGAACACCGCATTTCCGCCTTTGAAATTCTGGATGATGCGCCACGTCTTCTCCGGATCGATGTAATTCGAGCACACCGAATCGGTCTCAAGTGCCTCTCGCAGGCCTTCAATGCCATCCAAATCGTATTGCAGCCCGGGACAGACCACCAAGTAGTCGTAGGTCAAATCCCCGGAACTCTTGGTGCTCAGCGAATTGTTCGCGGGATCAAAGGTCGTTACCCCATCCTGAACCCACTTCACGCCGGAAGGAATGAGCGATGCCATGTCGCGTCGGGTGTTCGCGTAATTGTACGTCCCTGCGCCGACCAAGGTCCACGCTGCTTGGTAATAATGGTCCTTAGACGGATCGATGATGGCGATGTCGAGTGAAGCGTCGTGATTCCGAAGCTGAGCCGCGGTCATGATGCCTGCGGTTCCGCCGCCGACGATGAGGATTTGGTGGTGTTTGCTCATGAGCTGTGTCGTTGCAAAAGGTATTTCGCGTCCAAACTACACGACCCCCGAAGGCGCAAATGTGACCTCGGTCGCATAAATCAAAAAAGGAGGGCGATGACCCTCCTTTTTTTGAACTATGCGTACACTCAGTTGTTTTCGAACGGCTTTACCGCAGACTCAAGCTGGGATTTCGTGTGGTAACCGCTCGCGCGCCACACCAATTCGCCCGCCTTGAAGAGCAGAAGCGTGGGAACGCCCCGGATGCCAAAAGCTTGACCGAGCTGCGGGTTTTGGTCGATGTTCACTTTCAATACCCGCAATTGATCGCCGTGCGAAGCCGCCAGGGAGTCGATTTCGGGCATCATGGCTTGGCACGGTCCGCACCAATCCGCGAACACGTCCACCAAAACCGGCGTGTCCCCTGAAATCAGGTCCTTGAAACTCTCCTTCGCCATGACTTAGGCGAGGTGGGCAATGGATCCAAAACCGCCCAAATTGTAGACGTTTTGAAATCCGTTCGACTTCAAGAACTGGGTTGCGGCACCGCTGCGGGCTCCGCTCCGGCAGTAGAGGTAGTGGTTTTGGGACTTGTCGAGGGAAGCCATTTGGCCTTCCATCTCTCCCCCCATCCAATCGATTACTTTCGCTCCGGGCCACGTGCCTTCAGCCGCTTCGCCCCGGGTCCGACAATCGATCACCACGCCGCCTTCCGCTTGCAACTTCTGCACAAACTGCTCGGCAGTCAAATCTGTTTTAGGTCCAAAGAACATGTCGTTGATTTTTCGGCAAAGTTGAGGCGCGAATGTCGGCTTGTCCGTGAACGAAGTCACACTCGCTTCCAGTGCTATCTTCGCGCCGCCATGTCGCAAATCCAAGAAGAAATCGCCCAACGGCGGACGTTCGCCATCATCAGCCACCCGGACGCCGGGAAGACCACGCTGACCGAGAAGTTCCTCCTTTTTGGCGGAGCCATCCAAACCGCTGGAGCCGTCAAGAACAACAAGATCACGAAAACCGCCGCGTCCGATTTCATGGAAATTGAGCGCCAACGGGGCATCTCTGTCGCGACGTCGGTGATGGCGTTTCATTACCGCGACAAGCTCATCAACTTGCTCGACACGCCGGGCCACCGGGATTTCGCTGAAGACACGTACCGTACGCTGACCGCCGTTGACAGCGTGATCCTCGTGGTGGATTGCGTAAAAGGGGTCGAGGCCCAAACCGAACGGCTGATGGAAGTCTGCCGGATGCGCGACACCCCCGTCATCATCTTTGTGAACAAACTGGATTTGGAAGGCCAAGACCCGTTCGACCTCTTGGACGAGTTGGAAACCAAGTTGAACATCCAAGTGCGCCCGCTCTCTTGGCCCATCAGTGGAGGGCAATCCTTCAAAGGTGTGTATTCGTTGTACGACTCGAAGGTTCGGCTCTTCAATCCGGACAAAACCCGCATCGCCAAAGACGTCGTTGCCATTGATGACCTCAGCGACCCCACCCTCGACGACCTCGTCTCAGGACCGCACGCCGACCAGCTCCGCGAGGACGTCGAGCTCATCGACGGCGTTTACGAACCTTGGGATGCCGCACCCTATCTGGAAGGCAAGATGGCGCCGGTGTTCTTCGGCAGCGCCGTCAACAACTTCGGCATTCAAGAAATGCTCGACACGTTCATCCAAATCGCTCCGGATCCGCGCAAGCGGTCCGCCGATGTCCGCGACGTGGCCCCCACCGAGTCCACCTTCACCGGTTTCATCTTCAAAATCCACGCGAACATCGACCCCCGTCACCGGGACCGGATTGCCTTTCTGCGCGTCTGCAGCGGCACGTTCAAGCGGAATACCTTTTTCTACCACACCCGGCTGGACAAGAAGTTGAAGTTCGCGAATCCCGCGACGTTTTTGGCCCAAGATAAAAGCGTCATCGACGAAGCTTGGCCGGGCGACGTCGTGGGCCTTTACGATACCGGAAATTTCAAAATCGGGGACACCCTCACCGAAGGCGAACACCTGCAATTCCGGGGCATCCCCAGCTTTTCGCCCGAGATTTTCAAGGAATTGGTCAACAAGGACCCCATGAAGAGCAAGCAGCTGGAAAAGGGCATTCAGCAGCTGACGGACGAGGGCGTGGCCCAGCTGTTCATCCGCGAAGTCGGCAACCGGAAGATCGTGGGAACGGTTGGCGAACTGCAATTCGAGGTCATCCAATACCGTTTGGAACACGAATATGGAGCCAAATGCGAATTCCAGGCAAAATCCTATTACAAAGCGTGCTGGCTCGTCTCCGACCACCCGGAAAAACTCGCGGAATTCAAGCGCATCAAAGGAACGGAAATGCTCAAGGACAAAGATGGCAACGACGTCTTCCTCGCACCCTCTAAGTTCCTCCTGGACATGGAAATCGCGAACTATCCCGAAATCACGTTTCACTTCACCTCGGAATTCAAGACCGCCCAGGCCGGATGAATTTTCATTTGATTGTGAGGAAGCCGGGCTGCACATTCTCGCGCTGCAGTACCTTGCAAGCCATGAACGCGGTTCGGAACATGCTCGCAGCACTGTGCTTGATGTTGGGGATGGGCGGGGCGATGGCCCAGCAGGACAGCCTTGTGCTACCCGACGTGTTGCAGGTTTCGGGAATGGTGGTGGTGGGCGACTCGCTGACGCCGCTGCCCTTTGCAACGGTCTACCGGCTGCGGGACGAACGCGGCACCATGACGGATGTTCGGGGCTTTTTTTCCTTGCCCGCGTTGGCAGGAGACACGTTGCGGGTCAGCTCAGTGGGCTACATCGCCAACGATTTCGTCATCCCCGAAGCGAACGAAGGCGGTCGCTACCGGACCGTTCAGATGCTCGAACAGGACACCGTGGTGCTCGAAGAGGCGTTCATTTATCCATGGCCGACTCGTGAGCGGTTTCGAGCGGATTTCTTGTCCTTGGAAGTCGGTCTTGACGCGTATTCCGTCGGAAACCAGCGCTTGAGGGATTTGAGCGACTACGACCGGCTCGTTTACATCGGTGACGATGCAGCAGGGGCTTACGCAGCCCAAATGCAGCAGCAAGCGATACAAGCCGGTCAACTCGGCACCATGCCCACGGTCAGCCTGCTGAACCCGTTGGCATGGGCCCAATTCTTCCAAGCCCTCCGGAACGGCGATTTCAAGCGATGAGGGCGATTGCGTTGGTGGTGCTGGGTTGGTGTTGGGCCGTGGCGGGTTGGGCCCAATCGGGGGTCCTCAGCGGCCGGGTCAGCGACGAGTTAGGAGGCGCATTGCCCGGAGCCTCCGTTGTTCCTTCGGATTTTCCACGCCTTGCGCGCACGTCAGAACGGGATGGAACGTATCGGCTCGAATTGCCGGCGGGGCGCCCGCTCGAAGTGCGATTCAGCTTTGTCGGCTACGAACCCGTGGTGCGCGTCATCACCTTGGAGGAGGGCGAAAACCGAACGGTGGACGTGCGGCTGCGCGCCGGAGTTTCCTTGGGGGCCTCCGAAGTGGTGGCTGACGGGGAACGAACGGAGCCTGTTCGCCGCATTGACCCACGCGTGGCGGTGCGCATTCCTTCGCCTCGGGGCAGCATCGAGGACCTCCTGCTCCAAGCGCCCGTAAATTTCACCAGCGAATTGAGTTCGGGTTACAACGTGCGGGGGGGCAGTTTCGATGAGAATTTGGTCTACGTCAACGACATCGAAGTCTATCGCCCCTTTCTCGTGCGCGCCGGCCAACAAGAGGGCCTTTCGTTCCCGAACCCCGACATGGTCGAATCCATCACCTTCAGCGCGGGCGGATTCGAGGCCAAATACGGCGACAAACTCAGTTCCGTCCTCGACATCCGCTACCGTAAACCCACCGAATCCGGAACGCGCCTGAGTGCAAGCCTTCTCGGTGTGCAATGGCAGCAGGACGCCGTCAGCTCGGGGGATTTGGGCCAACGGCACCGCCTCACGCTCAACACGGGATTGCGCTACCGCGACAACAGCTACGTGCTGGGCACCCTCGACGAAGGCGGCGAATACCAGCCGCGCTACCTCGATGGTCAGGCCTTCCTGACGTACGATCCGGACGGCTTCGGACCCTGGGATGTCGAAGTGCTGGGCATGGTGGGCGCCAACCGCTACACCTTCTTTCCCGCGACGCGCCAAACCGACGTCGGGAACATCAACGAAGCGCTGCGCCTGACCATTTACTTCGACGGACAGGAACAAACCTCGTACACCACGGGCTTCGGGGCCGTCTCCATCAACCGCACGACAGAAAACACGCGGTGGCGCTTGATCGGGTCGGCCTTCCGAACGCAGGAGAGCGAGGAGTTTGACATCCTCGGGGCGTATTACTTGGATGAGTTGGATCGGGATTTGGGGTCGGACGAACTGGGATCGGTGCTGGTGAATCGCGGGGTGGGCGCCTTCCTCGATCACGCGCGGAATCGGTTGGATGCGTCCGTTCTGAGCGCGGCATTGAAGGGGTCGACGACGCCTGCTGGTTCGCGCCACTTCCTCGAGTGGGGAGTGAAATTCACGCACGAAGACATCGCGGACGTACTGAGCGAGTGGAGCTTGGTGGATTCAGCGGGGTACATCAGCCCGCACCCCTTGGATTCCATCGGCTATGCGGATGCTTCCGAGCGACCGGACCAAATCATCGAGCTCAACGACATCGTCCGCGCCTCCAACCGCGTGACATCCCAACGCGCCCAGGCTTACCTCCAGGACTCGTGGTCGCGGGAACGAGCGAACGGTGGGCGGTGGGATTTCAATGCCGGGATACGCGGGCATTACTGGAGTTTCAACCAGCAGCTCGTGGGGGGACCTAGGGCGCGCATTGCGTACACCGCTCCGGAAGACACGTCGGGGACTTCAACGGTGTGGCGTTTGGCCGGGGGGTACTATTATCAACCGCCATTTTACCGCGAAATGCGGTTCCTTGATGGCTCCGTGAACCCCGACATTCGGGCGCAGCGAGCGGTGCATGCCGTGTTGGGAATGGACCGCGTGTTCGTGATGTACGGGCGACCGTTCAAGCTGGTCGGGGAACTGTACTACAAGGATTTGGACCAACTCATTCCCTACGAAATCGAGAACGTGCGGATGCGGTATTACGCGACGAACAACTCGCGGGGGTACGCCACGGGGTTGGACCTCATGCTCAACGGCGAATTCATTGAAGGGGTCCAAAGCTGGATGCGTGCAAGCGTCATGAAAACAGCTGAAGACCTCGTCGACGACGGCTACTGGCAACCGCTCAACAGCGACGGCGAATACATCATTCAGGGCTTCACGCTCAACAACGAGGCGGTCGACAGCGTGCGCATCGAACCGGGGTTCATTCCCCGCCAAACCGACCAGCGGTTCAACATGTCGATGCTGTTTCAAGACGAAATGCCCGGGGATGATCGGTACAAGGTGTTGGTTTCGTTGTACTTCGGGACCGGACTGCCTTTCGGACCGCCATCGTTCGAGCGCTACAAAGACATCCTGCGGACGCCGCCGTATCGCCGGGTGGACGTGGGGTTCTCGCGGGAACTGTTCACGCCGACGGAGGAACGGCCGAATCGGAAGGCATCGGGATTTGTCTCGGTCGAGGTGTTCAACATCCTCGGGATTCGGAACACCATCAACCACACCTGGATCGAGGACGTCAACGGAAGGCTGTACGCCATTTCCAATTTCCTGACGGATCGCCGAGTGAACGTGAAAATCGGGCTGCAATTCTGAATCTGAGAAACGTGCCGTACTTTGGTAAGAATGAAACCGATGGCCCTCCCTTTTGCACTGGTGTTCACCTTGCTCCTGAACATGCATGGGGCAAGCCAAACCTATTTCCTCCAAGGAAGCGCCACGAACACGGGCCCGGAGTGCTACCAGCTCACCCCTGCCATCGGCACCCAAACTGGAGCCGTGTGGTACGCCGAGCCCCTCGACCTCACCCAACCGTTCAACATCGCCTTTGAAATCGGCCTCGGTTCTCAGGACAGCAACGGCGCCGACGGCATCATGTTCGTGCTCCAGACAGACGGGACGAACGCGCTGGGTCAAAGCGGAGGCGGTCTCGGCTTCCTGGGTTTCACTACGGCGTTTGGCGTGGAGTTCGATACCTGGCAAAACGGCGACTACGGCGACCCCTTCTACGACCACATCGGTTGCGTTAGCGACGGCAGCGTGGACCACAACGCCGCCACCGCTTTCGGGAGCCCGGTGGCGATGATTGAGGGGAACGGCAACGGCGAAGATGGCGCGAATCACATCGGCCAAATCCTCTGGGACCCCAACTCCCAGCTCATTTCCGTCCTGTTCGACTGCGACTTGCGGCTGACACAACAGGTCGACCTCATTGCCGATGTGTTCGGAGGGGCAAGTGAAGTCTTTTGGGGCTTCACGGGATCAACGGGCGGATCGTTCAACGTCCAAACCGTTTGTCTCCAAGAAAACAGCCTGACCACCCCGCCGGAAATCACCTTGTGTCCGGGCGACTCCATTCAACTCAATGTGGTGGGTTCCAACTCCGGCAGCTACCAGTGGTCGCCCCCCGCGTTCCTATCGGACCCGACCCTTTCCAACCCGTGGTGCACGCCCGAAACGACGACGACCTACACGGTGTCCTACACGGGGTTGTGCGGGGACGCCATCACCACGGACTACACCATTTTTGTCGAGCCGTTGACGTTGGATTTGGTCCCTCCTCCACCCTACCAACTCGACTGCAACGCGCCGACGATCAACCTGTTGGTCAATTCCAACTTCCCTGAAGTCGATTACACCTGGAGCACGACGGCACCGGAAGGCTTCCTTGCATCAGGTGGGGCCTCTGCGGTGGTGAATGCTCCCGGCACCGTCACGGTTTCTGGGTCCGCCGCGGGAGGGCTGTGCACGGCCGAGGAAAGCATGGAAGTGCTTGCGGATTTTGAGGAGTTCACCGTCGAGCTCATCAGCGATGAAAGCCAAATCGACTGCAACACCCCCACCCTCGAGCTCATCGCAGCCCCTTCCGACCCGGCTGCAGAACTCAGCTGGTCCAGCTCAGGTGGCGCCACATTTACCGGTTCGGGGGAGCTCCTGAACATCACCTCCGCTGGCACAAGCCTTCACGGCCACTTCCGACTTCACGCCCCCCACCGTTGAAGCGGGCTGGACGGACACGTTGACGTGCAAAGAACCCACAGCCGTGGTGCAAGGGGCGAGCATCGGCCCAGCGGGCTACACGCCGGCTTTCGCTTGGACCTGGGAAGAAGGAGCCGGTGGCATGACTCAAGTGGACGGAATTTCGCCGACGGCGCACACACCGGGATGGCATTACCTCGTGGTGGAATTGGAGGAAAACGGCTGTGCGGGGGTGGATTCTGTTTGGGTATACCAAGACCCGGAAGCCGCAGTGGACGTGTCGAGCATCGCGCTGCCCAACGTCATGTCGCCCAACGCCGATGGCAAGAACGACACGTTCCGCCCCTTCCTCGCCGACGACCCCGAATTTGAGGTCCTCGGCATCATGGATCGGTACACCCTCCAGGTCTTCAATCGGTGGGGGGACGTGGTCTTTGTCAACACGGGACTGCCCATTCGCTGGGACGGAACGATGGATTCAGGAAGCGATTGCGCGGACGGCACGTACTATGTGTTGGTCGATTACCGCATCGCATGTGGCGGGGTGCAAGAAGGAACGCTGCGTACCGAGTTGAAGGTCTTGCGGCCATGAAGCTGCGCACGTGGGGAGTGATCGGAATAGCCACGGTGATCGCTTGCCAAAAGCCGGTGCCCGAGCCCGAACCGCCCATCGTGGTGGAAGTTTGGCCAGAACTTCCGGACCCAGCGTTTCCGTACAGCGAGGTGGCCTTCCCTGAAACGTGGTTGAACGACCCGGCAATGAACCTGTTTCGTGTGAACGACGCGAGCAACCCCATCACGGACGCAGGAGCCACGCTCGGGCGGGTGTTGTTTTACGATCCGCAACTGTCCTCGAACATGCGGGTGTCGTGTGCCTCGTGCCACCGACCGGAACGCGGCTTCGCAGACGGCGAGGCCGTCTCTGTCGGTGTTGCGGGCGGCATGACGCACCGCAATTCGATGGCGCTCATCAACCTGGCTTATCAGCGCAGGCTGTTTTGGGATGCGCGCGAGACGGAACTTGAAGCGCAGGTGCTGCAACCCATTGCCCACCCGGATGAAATGGGCATGGACCTCGCTGCGTTGCCGGTCCGGCTCGAAGGGGTGCCTTACTACGCGGAATTGTTTGCCGAAGCGTTTGGGGATGAGGAGATTACGACGGAAAGGGTGGCGCGGGCTTTGGCCCAATTCCTGCGGAGTTTGCAGTCCACGGGGTCGCGCTACGACGCGGGTCTTGAAACCGGATTCAGCAATTTCACGGCGCAAGAACTTGAAGGGAAGTCGTTGTTTTTCAATGGCGAAACCCGATGTGCGCAATGCCACGGCACCTTGAACTTCTTCACCCCCTCGGAACTGATGGTGAATGGACTTGACGTGAATTATGGCGCTGCCGGGGATGGCGGGCTATCTGAAGTCACGGGCAATCCCGCTCAGGATGGTCTGTTTCGGGTGGTTTCGCTTCGCAACATCGGCCTGACAGCTCCGTACATGCACGATGGTCGGTTTGCAACGCTTCGCGAAGTGGTGGATTTCTACGCCGATGGCATCCAACCGC
>CBFHLY010000034.1:0-27473 GCA_965656785.1 uncultured Flavobacteriales bacterium | reverse complement strand
GAATCCATCGGGCCCTTGTCCGTTTACGCGGTCTTCACACGTCCATACGGATTTGTGGTGGGGGCGCTGTTCAGCGGCGTCATTGGAGTTGGATTTTATCCGTTGCTGGGGAACCGCGTGTGGTGCCGATTTGGCTGCCCACTTGCAGCGTACATGGGCATCATCCAACGGGTCAAATCCCGTTTCCGCGTTTCCACCCAAGCCGGAGGCTGCATCAGCTGCGGCGCTTGCACCCTGCATTGCGAGATGGGCATCGACGTTCGGGCCTATGCGGAACGGGGCGAGGACGTGCGCCGCGCCTCCTGCGTGGGATGCGGGGTGTGTGCCGAGGTGTGTCCGCGCGACGTCATCCGGTTGGAGTCGACTTCGGAGGGGGCCGTTTGGCGGTTGAATGCCAAGGATTAGGGCCACCCGCGCGTAAAGGTGGCAGAGTTTTGTAATTTGGCGTCCACCTACCTGAAACTGAAACCCATGAAACATGTGCTCACAAGCGGCTTCCTCCTGATCCTCGGAGGAGCGATGGCCCAAAGCTTCACCAACAGCTCATCGCTGTTGCCGGACTCCTACAACAGCGGCAATTGCGTCGGCTTCACCGATGTGGACAACGACGGCTTCGATGACGTCGTGGTGTTGGACCAAAGCCGCAACCTCGTAATCCTCTACCAGGATGGAAATGGCGGATTCAACGCGGTCGAATTTGGTCAGGTCTCGTCAGCAGGGCAATGGGGCATGTGCGTGGCGGACTACGACAACGACGGACACAAGGACGTCTATTCCGGCGGCTCGTACGATGGGGTGCACGTTTGGAACATCGACGCTCCGGGCGTGTTCACCGAGGTGGCGGTTTCGAATGACCAATTGTTCATGCAGGCCTGCAACTTCGCCGACATCAACAACGACGGCCAACTCGACGTGTTCGGTTGCCACGATGACGGCTTGTCGCGGATGTGGCGTGGTGAGGGCGAGGCGTTGGTCTTCGACGCGTCCTTGATGCCGCTGGATGACTACGCGTTGAACACGTACCCGGGCAACGACCACAGCGGCAACTACGGTACGGTTTGGTCCGACTTCGACAACGACGGCGACCTCGATTTGATGATCGCCAAGTGCCGCCAATTCATCGGCGATCCCTTCGATCCGCGTCGCGTGAACCAACTTTGGGTCAACGACGGTTCCAACAACTACACGGAAGATGCTGAAGCGCGCGGTCTCGTGTTGAATGAGCAGAGCTGGACGGCCGATTTTGCCGACGTGGACAACGACGGCGATTTCGATTGCTTCATCACGAATCACAGCACGACCATGAAGCTGATGCTCAACGACGGTGCCGGCTACTTCACGGACGTGACACCGGGCAGCGGATTGGATGTGAGCGGTTTCGTGTTGCAAGCGAAGTTGGCAGACTTCGACAACGACGGCTACAACGACGTCGTCATCGCGGGTGGCGCGGACGGGTACTTTCACAACAACGGCGATTTGACGTTCACGCCGATGGATGCGTTCCCAGCGAACGACAACATGCACAGCTTCGCCATCGGGGACGTCAACCGCGACGGCCAACTCGACTTGTATGCGAGCTATGGCAACGGTTACAATTCACCCGATAACAGCAACCCCGACCGGTTGTGGACGAATGACGGAAACAACAACCACTGGATTGCCTTCGATTTGCAAGGCATCGCGTCGAACATGGACGCGGTCGGCACGAAGGTGACCATCACGGGAGATTTCGGCACGCAGGTGCGCGAAGTCCGAAGCGGCGAGAGCTACGGCATTACGAATTCGTTTGCGTGCCACTTTGGATTGGGGGCCAGCACGACCGTAGAAACCGTGATCATCGATTGGCCCAGCGGGTTCCAAACCATCCTGGAGAATCCGGAAATCGATGCGTACCACAACCTGCTCGAAGCGCCCTGCATGACGGCGGTGTCCATCGACGCGAGTTCGTTGCAATTTTGTGAAGGCGAGACGGTGGAACTTTCGGTCTTGGGTGATTTCGCGACCTACCAATGGTCCAACGGTGGTGGCGCAGGAGCCACCGCGACCGTGTCCAACGAAGGAACCTTCAGCGTAACGGTGACGGATGCAGATGGATGCATGGGCGTTTCTGAGCCGGTTTCGGTGATCCAGGTTTCAGGTGAAGCACCGCTGTTGGCCTTTGAAGGCAGCACGATGCTGTGCGAGGGCGATGTCCTCGAGCTTTCGATTGCCAATGAAGGCGACTGGACCTGGTCGAACGATGCCACGGGCAACGTCCTTTCCGTGACGGAAACGGGCGTATACAGCGCATCGGGAGTGGACATTTGCGGAAATACCTTGATGTCCGATGCCGTGGAAGTGACGTTCAACGCCACACCGGCAGCCCCCGTAGTGGAGGACCAAACCGTGGATGCGGGAAACACCGCCACGTTGGATGGCGGTTCCGCTTCGCTGCAATGGTATGACGATGAATTCGCCACGGAACCGTTGGCGGTCGGGGCGACCTTCACCACACCGGCATTGTCGACCACGACGACCTATTGGGTGGAGGAAGTTGCGATTTCTGAAGCCACGCAATACACGGGCGGGGAGTCGGAAATGGACATGGGCCAGTACCACACGAACGATGCCTACTACATGATCTTTGATGTGTACGAAGACGCTCAATTGGTCTCCGTGAAGGTCTTTGCCAACGGCGGTGGGGTGCGCCAAATCGAGTTGCTCGACGAAGCAGGCAACACCGTGGAAGTCGGCGATTTCGACCTGGCCGATGGCACGAACATCATCGAATTGGACTGGCAAGTGCCGGCGGGTACGGGGTATGGCTTGAAGTGCAATGCAGACAACCCGCAGTTGTGGCGCGACGGCAACGGATCGAGCTTGGACTACCCCTACGCATTGGGTGACCTCGGGGCCATCACGAGCAGCTCAGTCGCTGGAGCGAATGCGCAGAACTTCTACTACTTCTTCTACGATTGGGTGGTGTCGACGCCGACGGCAGAGTGCCCTTCGGATCGCGTTCCGGTGACCGTTTCGGTGACCGTGGTGAGCGTGGAAGAATTCGCGGATCGCTTGGGCTTGACGGCGTTCCCGAACCCGGCCACGGATGCGGTGCGCATCGAATGGACGGCGGCTGAACTTGCGGATGTTCGCGTAGTGGATGCTGCGGGGCGCGTGATGTGGTCTGCTGCGGCGGTTCCTTCGGGGAGCTCGCTCGACGTGTCCGGATGGGCAGCGGGTTGGTACCAAGCTGAAATCGCCACATCCGAGGGCGCGGCGACCCTTCAATTGATGGTCCGTTAAGGGAACTTTTTTTACTGAAATCCGTAGAAAAGGCCGAGCCACAACTGGCTCGGCCTTTTCATTGCCGATTTCCATCGGGCTCCTTGTTAATTTGCACCCATGCAGCAACTCATTGCTTTTTTCACCCGCTTCATTCCGCGGCATTTGCTACAAGTGTGGACGCACTGGTCCATTTTGCGGATTGCGTTCATTTGGTCAGGAAACCGGTTTGAAGACCCGATTTCAGGCAAAACCTACCGAAGGATGCTTCCCTACGGTCGGGTGAATCCCCGTCCGAATGCCTTGGCTCCCCACAGCCTGTCGTTGGAGCGGCACCGAACGGTTTGGCTCTTCATGCAGCGGCACACAAATTTCTTCGAAGCTCCGCTGCGGATGCTGCACCTCGCTCCGGAATATTGCTTCCTCCGATTGTTCAAGAAACAGGCGAACTTGGATTACGTGACGGGCGATTTGGTCTCCCCTTGGGCCGATCACCACTTCGATGTGCACAGCATTCCGTTTGAGGACAATTCCTTCGACGTGCTCATGGCGAATCACTTGCTCGAGCACGTGGACAAGGACCGCGATGTGTTGCGCGAATTCTACCGGGTCTTGAAGCCGGGTGGTTGGGCGATTTTGCAAGTTCCGATGGATTATACAAATCCGAATACGGAGGAGGACCGAAGCATCACCGATCCGCGTGAGTTGGAACGGTTGTACTGGCAGAGCGACCACCTGCGCTTGTACGGTTACGAGGACTACCCGGCGCGTTTGAAAGAGGCCGGGTTCGAGGTGGAAGTCGCGGACATGGTCGCGGAAGTGGGAGAGGAGCTGTCCGAGCGCTATTGCTTGGGCTCTGAGCGCAACGTTTACTTCGTGCGCAAGCCGCGCTGATGCCTCAGAAATGCCATTCGACGCGGAGCTTCACGTTGCGTCCAGGTTCTGGCATGCCCAGGTTGTTCAGCTGGGAGAGGATGGTGCGGTAGCGCGTGTTGAGCAGGTTGCTGCCCGTGAGGGAGGTTCGAACGTGATCATTCCACCACATGGATGCACCGGCATCCAAGAGCACCGCTTCCGTGGAGGCCCGAACGATGAATTGAGCGTCCCAACGTCGGCCCGATTCGGTGGCGCTGTGCCAACGGTTTTCCAACCGCACGTTCGCTGGAGGAATGAGGGGCAACGCATGGCCTTCGGAATCGACCGCGTGGATGGCTGATGCGGCCCATTTGGCCGTCCAATGCGGATTCAAATCGGCGATGCCACTGAATTCCACTCCAGAAATTTGCGCTTGCGTTTCGGCCGCGATGAAGACGGGCAGCCCATTCAGCTGCTCGTTCGTCTCCGCGAGGTAAAGAAAGTTCGAAAACACCTGGTGGTACGCGGTCGCTTCGGCGGTCCATCCCTTGCGCAACGGACGCGCTGCTGTGAATTCAACTTGGTGGCAGGTTTCCACACCGAGGTCGTCGCGCCCCCATTCGACGCGGTTGACGCTGTGGTGGATGCCCTGAGCGCCCAATTCGGCCAGCCCAGGAGCGCGGTTCTTCCGCGCCAGGTTCAACGTCCACGTCCACGCATTGGGGGAGCGCCATTGGGCACCGATGCCCGCTGAAACCATGGGGAAGTTGCGGGATGCGCCGGTCGCGAATTCGGTGTGGCGCACATCGGCGCGGGCGAGGCCACTGAGCCGCAGTTCATTGCGTTGCCAACCCGTTTGGACGAAGGCGCCGGCTTCGCGGACCGCTGCATCGGGGATGAACGGGGAGAGGGAGTCGGCGATTGGGCCGTTGGTGTTTGATTTTTGGCCCGATTGAACGCCCCAAGCGGCATCCCAAGCATCCCGAGTGCGCTCCACGCGCAGGTCCAACCGCGTCGTGCGCAGGCTCAGGTCCAACTCCGCAAGGGCATCCGGCGCATCGGCAGCACCCCAACCGCCTCCGAACTCTTTGCGGTGATTCAATTGGTAGCTGAACGTGGGGTGCCAAATCCAACCGCGTTGCCCTTGCACGTGCAAACTGGAAGTAATGAGGTGATCGCCGGATTGATGCCAGCCCCCGGAGGCGAGGAGTCCGGCCGTGTTGTAGGCGGAGGTGTAGGCCCCGTCCCACGTTCCCCAATCGCGCAAGTAACCGTAACGGCCTTGGGCATAGAACTGGCGAAAGTCGGAATGTGCGATGCGGGAGCCGTCGGGCAGGGTGGCTTCACCGTGCCGATTGACCCCACCACTGAACGTGTGGTAAGCGCGTTCGCTGCGCTTTCGGGTGACCAAAGAGGCTTGGAACCCTTCAGTGTTCGAGTGCCCCGTGAGGCGAAGGGCACTTTTGCGACCGACTTCGGGATCGGGCCCGATGGGAATGAACTTCAAGATGCCCCCAAGCGCATCCGGGGCGTCCGCCAACGTGGAAGCCCCCCGCACGACTTCGACCCGCTCGATGCCCTCTTCGGGGAGGAAGATGCCGTGGTGGTCGCCCCAAGCCTGGCTCTCGATGCGGGCGCCATAGAACATCGTGGTCACCCGCAAACCGGACAGGCCGCGTACGATGGGACGGATCATTCCGCCCGTTGCGGTTTGGAAGGACACACCGGGAAGGGCGCCGATGGCGAGCAAGCGCGACGCGGCTGGGGCCGCATCGAGGACGTCGACCTCGATGCGCTGAACCTGATGGAGGGGGGGCGGTGCCGCTCCGGGAGCATGGGCCTCCACAGTTGCGCTTTCAAGGGCGTGCACGGCTTGGGTCAAGTCAGACGAACGTTCCCACTCCTCGGGAGAACCGGGCAAACTATCGGTGAGGTATTGGCCCCAAACAACCGGGGTCGCGCAGCAACATGCCAGCCCCAACGCCACGGCCTGTAAACCTCTCCGGATTTTCATGACGCAAAAGTAGGCCCATCATTTGCCTGGAATGTCCGACTTGCGTCAGGTACACTGAATCATGACGTTCTTGTGACGCAGGCCAAATTCACCCCACGCGCAGGCGTTTAGCTTCAATGCCATAGACGCCATTCAGCGCTTGCCCCAGCGCTTCTGAACGCCCGAGCCGGATGGAGGTGACCAAGCGGCACGATTCCCGAAAGTCCGTCTCGTCCGGGGAACAATCGAAGTCCTTGAGGATGCGCATCGCGTCGCTCATCCGATCGTATCCGAATCGCACTTCCCAAACGGCAACGACGTGGCACTCCATCAGTTCACCCTGGTCCAATGCGTCCAGCGTTGCCTCCCGATACGCCTCAATCAACCCGCCCACGCCCAACTTGATGCCCCCGAAATACCGCACCACCACGGCCAAGCAATGCGTCACCTCCCGGCTCCGCAACGCCCCGAGGATCGGCGTGCCAGCCGAATGCGCGGGCTCCCCATCGTCCTGGGCCCGCCACTGCTCCCCTTCAGGACCCAACCGCCACGCGTAGCAGTGATGCCTTGCGGCGTGGTGCTGCTTGCGCAAAGCGGCCAAATGCTCGGCAATTTCGTCTTCGGTTCGAACTGGAAACACGTATCCGAAATGCTTCGACCCTTTCGCTTTGAACAGCCCCTCCGAGGGCCGGGCGGGCATCCAATACGTGTCGGTGATTTCCGAATCCCCCATTCACGAAAGCGGGTTTAGGGTGACGGAAAACACCGTGATGGCGTGCAGGTCGCGCCCGTGGAAAAACTTGTCCAGCGCCCCGAGGATGTTCGGCGCCGAGAAGTACGAAGTGTGCAGCTCCGACTCGCCGAAAGCCCGCCATTGTACGGTGTACGTCGGCTCTTGCGAACGGTGTTCGCGGATGTATTCCAGCAGGCTCTCCAGGGCTTGAATGGCATTCGCTCCGGAACTCTTGTGAAACAAAAACTGCTGGTTGTGCCGCGGGTTTTCCGTCATCAAGGCCAAATGCACCACCCCTCCAACCTCTTCATACTGGAACAGGGGAGGGAGGGCACCGAAATAAGTGCGTACCTGATTTTCCAGCCGGTCCTGCTCGGTGACGAAATCGTTGCTCATGATTCAAAGTTAGCGGTCGCCTTCCGGTTTATGGCGAATTCCGGCACGGATTCTTCGAGGAAGCGCAGGGCGCCTTCGTGATCTCCTCGCGCGTGGGCCAAGGCATCGATGTCCGCGAGCCCGGTCGTGCTGGGAGCCGGCGTGTGCGCGGCGCGCATGATTTTCGGATGGTGCGTCGGCAAGTGGTCCTCGCTCTGAAGCAGCAGTTCCTCGTGCAGTTTTTCGCCGGGTCTCAATCCCGTGATCTTCAGTTCGATGTCGCGTCCGGGTTCCTTGCCAGCGAGCTGGATCATCTTCGTTGCCAAATCCAAAATCCGAACCCGCTGTCCCATGTCGAACACGAACACCTCTCCGCCTTCGCCCATCGCTGCAGCTTCGAGTACGAGCTGAGCGGCTTCAGGGATGGTCATGAAAAAGCGCGTCACTTCGGCGTCGGTCACGGTGACGGGGCCGCCCGCTGCGATTTGGCGACGGAACAGCGGGATGACGCTGCCGTTGCTTCCGAGCACGTTGCCGAACCGCGTCGTGATGACGCGGGTCGTTCCCTGCGGCGCAAGGGCCTGGATGAGCCGTTCGGCGGCCCGCTTCGTGGCCCCCATGACCGAGGTTGGATTCACCGCTTTGTCCGTAGAAACGAACACGAAGGTCGGCACGGCAGCAGCCTGCGCGGCCTTCAGGACATTGCGGGTGCCGACGACATTGGTCTCGAACGCTTGCCAAGGTTGGCGCTCCATCAACGGGACGTGCTTGTAAGCCGCCGCGTGAAACACCACTTCGGGCTTGAACGCTAAGAACGTGTCGAGCACTTGCTGTTCGTCCCGGATGTCGCCGAGCTGCGCATTCACGCGTTCCGCAACGCCGAGTTTTGACAGCTCAAGCGTCAGGTCGTGCATCGGCGTTTCCGCTTGGTCGATGGCCAGCACCGAGGCGGGTTGGTGCACGAGGATTTGGCGGATGAGTTCCGAGCCGATGGATCCCGCGGCTCCGGTGACGGCGATGCACTTGCCGCGCAGGGCAGTGGCGACGTGGGAGCGGTCGAGTTCGATGGGCGGGCGACCGAGGAGGTCCTCGATGCGGAGTTCTCGGATTTGTCGCGCCGTCAATTCGCCGTTGATCCACTGGTGCACTGGTGGGACATCCAGGACGCGGATGCCGTGGGCGAGGGCGTGGTCGACCACCCGGCGGCGGCGTTTGGGCTCCAAATGTTGCACGCTGATGATGAGGCGGTCCACCGCGCCCGTGCGGTAAAAACGGCGTGCCTGAGCCGCGGACAAGATGTCCACGCCTTCGAGTTTCTTGCCCACCTTATTCGGGTCGTCGTCGATGAACGCCACCACGTGCATGGCGGTGGAGGAAACGCCTTCGCGATCGAGCGCGTGTTTGGCAATCAACCCCGCTTCACCCGCCCCAAAAATCGCCACATTCACCTGCTCGCCCGTTGCGCGAAACGTCTGCAAATACAGCCACTTGACGCCCAATCGCATGCCGATCAGCGCAACCAACGTGCCCAACCATTCCACCGCGATGACCGAAAAGGGAATGAAAAATCGGCCGTCAAAGGCATAAAAGCGCACGGCGTTCAGCACGGCAAACCCAGCCGTTCCCACCGAAACCGCGCCGAAAATCCGACGCGCATCTTCGGTTCCGGTATGCCGCAAAATGCCCGCTTCCAACCGGAACGCCACCGCCGTTCCCACGCGAATCACCAGAAAAATCGGCAAGAAGCGCAGCCAAACGGACCATTCGTGTTCCGGTACGTTGAATTCAAAGCGCACCCACTCGGCCACCAGCACCGAAATCAGTGCCAATCCCGCGTCGAGCGCCCCCACAATCCAGCGTGGAGCGTAGCGCGACGGCAGGGACTGACCGAGCAAACGCTTCATCGATCAGCCTTCAAAACAGAGGGAGAGCACAAACGTCCGGGTCTTCAACTGCTCCAACGGACGGGCGTAAATGCTGTCGTCGTGGATGAGCACATCGCGCGTTCCGAATTGGAATTTGCCCTCAATGGCGAACTTGAAGAAGGGCAAGAACAAATCCACCCCCGCACCCACGTCGAGCGTTCGGTTGCCCTTTTCCAATCGAAGGATGAAATCGTCCGTCAATTGCTGATCGACATCGGATTGAGATTGCATGTCACGGGCAAAGGTGCCGCCCACCAGTCCGTAAGCCGCAAAATTCCCGATGCGGTCGGTGCGCAGTTTCAGCAGAAATGGAAACTCTAAGTAAACCGACTCCGTGCGCCGGACTTTTTCCACGACCTCGTTCTCGCGAAGCAGGCGGTATTCGATGCCGCGATCTTGGAAACTCAAACCCGGAGCGAAACGGAGGTGGACGTTGCCGTTCAGGTCCCACGACGCAAGCAGTGCGAGGTTGAATCCGGATTGGGGCAAGTTGGATGCGCTCATCAGGCTGTCCGCGAACGTGCTGTCAGGCCGCAAGGTCATCCGAAAATCAGACGTGTTGCCACTCAGCATGAATCCGAAGTGATACGGCTTCGTGTCAAAGGACCCGAGGTTTTTTCGAGGGCCTTGTGCCCAAACGGAGGTGACGAGGAACATCCCCAGCCACGTCAGCCATCGTGCTTTTCTCCCGAACGAATTCATGTGCTCAGTCATGGGTGCAAAATTACGTAACGCACGCACGGCGGGAATCGCGTGCGTCATTTCGACCAAACGGTGCGCCAGAGAACCGTAGCCACTGCGGATGCCATCACCGCTGCAATCACCAGCCCGAGCAGGGAAAGCCCCAGAAACAGCCGTTCATCGAAGATGGTGTCAATGGTCGCCAACTGCTGTTCAAGCGCGACTTCTCGGTCCCATTCGCCGCCGCCTTGGGCTTCCACAAAGGCCGCCCATTGGGCGTCGTCCTCCACCAGCGCGCGCGCTTCGGACTTCATCCGCTCCCGCCGCGCGTCCAACCCGTCCGCGGCAACCGTTCCGTACCAAACAAACAACCCGGCTGCTGCCAGCGCAGCAAACCGCAACGGAGCCTTGCTCACTTCGCGAAACGCCGTCAAGAAATCCGGAAACTCCTCCCCGGAACGCAGCTTCACCCAGGCCCCGCCAAAGGAAAGCACCACGAGGATGAACAGGTTGAGCAGCGCGCCGACCTGCGCGCTGGTTTCCCACGGAACCGCACCCCAACCCACCAACTTCCATGCTCCCCAAACCAACAATCCGATCAGCGGAGCCCAACGCCACAAGATCATCCGTTCATTGAGTTGAGGAAGTCCTCGTTCGTGCGCGTTTGTTCAATCCGTTCCTTCACAAACTCCATGGCTTCGATGGAATTCATGTCCGCGAGGTGCTTGCGAAGGATCCAAATCCGCTGCAGCGCATCGCGGTCCATCAGGAGGTCTTCACGCCGCGTACCACTCGACAAGATGTCGATGGCGGGGTAGATGCGGCGGTTCGAAATGCGGCGGTCAAGCTGCAATTCCATGTTGCCCGTGCCCTTGAATTCCTCGAAAATGACGTCGTCCATTTTTGATCCGGTCTCGGTGAGCGCCGTTGCGATGATGCTGAGTGAACCGCCGTTTTCGATGTTCCGAGCGGCGCCGAAGAACCGCTTGGGCTTTTGCAGTGCGTTCGCTTCCACACCGCCTGACAAGATCTTGCCGCTGCTCGGGCTGACCGTGTTGTAAGCGCGCGCGAGGCGGGTGATGGAGTCGAGGAGGATGCAGACGTCGTGCCCGCATTCGACCATTCGTTTGGCTTTTTCCAAGACCAAATCCGCAATCTTCACGTGGCGATCTGCCGGCTCATCAAACGTCGAAGCGATCACCTCGGCGTTCACGCTTCGCTTCATGTCCGTGACTTCCTCCGGGCGCTCATCGATGAGGAGGATGATGAGGTAGACTTCGGGGTGGTTGATGGAAATGGCGTTCGCTACGTCCTTGAGCAAGGTGGTTTTACCGGTCTTTGGTTGCGAGACGATCATGCCGCGCTGTCCCTTTCCGATGGGAGCGAAGAGGTCCATGAGCCGCGTGCTGATGCCGCCGCCTCGGGTGCTCAATTTGAATCGTTCTTGCGGGAAAAGCGGCGTTAGGAACTTGAAGGGAACGCGATCGCGCACCCATTCCACCGTGCGTCCATTGATGCTGACGACGTCGATGAGGGGGTAGAACTTTTCACCAATGCGGGGCGGGCGGATTTTCGCAATGACGGTGTCGCCGTTTTGCAGGGAAAACTGCTTGATTTGGCGGTTGCTCACGTAAATGTCGTCCGGTGAGTTCAGGTAGTTGTAGTCCGCCGAGCGCAAGAAGGCGTGGCCTTCGGTTTGAAGTTCCAACACGCCTTCGGCTTCGAGGATGCCGTCGAAGTTGAATCCGTGCTCGTCCGGTTCGCTGATGAACTTGTCACGCGGTTGGCGGCGGTTGTTGCGGTCGCCTCGATCATTGCGATCGCCTCGGTCGTTGCGATTGTTGCGGTCGTTGCGGTTGTTCCGGTTCGTGCGTTCGTTCTGACCGCCTGACTCCGTTCGGTTTCCGCGTTCGTTCTGCTCCGTGCGGTTTCCGCGATCGCCTTGCTCGTTGCGGTTGTTCCGGTTTGGGCGCTCGTTCTGATCGCTCTGGTCCGCGCGGTTTCCCCGTTCGTTGCGGTTGTTCCGTTCGTTGCGGCCTTTCACCTCGTTGCCTCGGGGTACCCGGTTTTCGGAACCTTTCTCGTCCGCCTCGACGGATTCAGGAGCCTTTGCAGGTGATTCCGCCGCGGTGTTGGAGGACTCGGCTTGTTCGGCGTTCCGCTGCCGACGTCCGCGCCTTTCGCGCAAGCGGTCGCCGGGTTTCGAAGGCTCCGCTGTGGATTGCTCTGCGGTGACGTTGGCCTTTGCTGCTTCCGCGGGGACGGCTTTCGCAGCGGGCGCAGCACCATCCGTGGGAGCTGCTTCGGCCTTGGGGGCTGTTTCGGCTTGTGCGGCTTTGCTCGGACGACCGGGGCGGCGGGCTGGCCGCTCGGCTTTCGGCGCGTCGGCCGGGGCAGCGGCTTGCGGCTTGGGAGCCGGCTTGGGCTGCGGAGTTGGACGCACCGCTTGCTCGTCGAGGATGGAGTAAACCAAATCCTGTTTCTTCAATTTGTCCAAGCGCTGAACGCCCAGTTTTTTCGCGATTTCACGCAATTCGGTAACCTTCTTACCGTTCAGTTCGATGATGTCGTACATCAAGGGGATTAATCAGAAATTCCTAAATAGAGTGGGAGCGTGGAATGATTCCGGTGCTCATGCGCTCAACTGGGACCAAACAGCAACCAACGGCTCCCAAACGCACCGCAATGATACGGAAACTTTTCCATCCACCGAATGGCGTTCACCGGGGGCCCAATTCGACGAGCTCCATGTGTTGGATTTGGCCTCCCTCCACCTCGAAGCGCAGGAGCGTGCGCACCTTGTGAAACCCGTGCACGCCCGCTGCCCCCGGATTGATGTAAAGCCCGCCCCACGACGCGTCGCGTTGCACGCGCAAGAGGTGGCTGTGGCCGCAAATGAAGGCCTCGGGCCGTTCGCGCTGAAGGAGGTTGCGGACCCCGCTGGCGTAGCGATCGGGCCGCCCGCCGATGTGCCGCATCAAGAACTGCATGCCCCCGCATTCCCAGCGCCATTCCTCGGGGAATTCCGCGCGGATGTGGTGGTCGTCGATGTTGCCATACACCGCCCGCACTGGCGCCACCTGGGCCAAGGCGTCCGTCACGTCCAAGGAACCGATGTCGCCTGCGTGCCAGATTTCATCCACCCCGCGGAGGTGATGGAGGATGCGGTCGTCACAATGGCTGTGGGTGTCGGAAAGCAGGCCGATGCGCATGGCGGTGGTTTGGGCATGCAAGTTGCGGCTTTTTTGGCCCAAATTGCAGCCATGTTGAAGCCCCTGCTCACCGCGATCCTCGCCGCCACCCTCGTGGCCCATTCATTCGCCCAGCCCACCCTGTCCAGCGAGGACAAGCGGGCGGGCAAGGCCTACGAAGCAGGGCTCGAACATTACCTCCACGGCCGCATCGACGATGCCTTGGAATCGATTTCGGCCGCGTTGAAGCGGGATGCAGCGTTCTTCGAGGCGCACATGCTCAAAGGCCAAATCCTCGACGAAGCAGGCTACCCCGATGCCGCCGCCTCCGCTTACCTCGAAGGGTACGCCCTTCATCCTGAGCGCTTTCCGAAGGGGCGGCTCCGCCTGTGCCAGCTGCTACACCGATCCGGCCGCTACGATGAAGGCCTCGCTGCCCTCGGTGTCGCACAGGGACTTCCCGGTTGGGAGCCCAGCCCGGAGTGGGATGCCGTGACCGCCCACCTTCAGTTCGCTTCCCAAGCCATCACCGCTCCCGTCGAACTCATTTCCCATCCGCTCGCAGGAGCCGTCAACACGCCATTCCCAGAGTATTACCCGGCCATGACAGCGGATGGTCAAACCCTGTTGTTTACCCGCCAAATCGGAGGGCGCACTGCCTTCGAGGGCCAGGAAGACTTCTTCACCGCCGTCCGAATCGGTCCCAACGAATGGGGCAACGTCCAGCCCCTGCGTGGCATCAATACGCCTTACAACGAAGGCGCACCCACCTTGCAAGGGGACGGGAAGCGGCTCGTGTTCACCGCCTGTTCTACGCTTGAAAACGGCTACGGACCGCGGACGGGAGCCGGTTCGTGCGACTTGTTCGAGGCCGACTGGAACGACCGCAGTGCGGCATTTGACCTGGGCCATAACCTCGGCGCCCCCAACACGTCCGCGTGGGAGAGCCAGCCCTCCCTTTCGGCAGACGGCACGACGTTGCTGTTCGTGCGCGCCACCCGAGCAACGCGCGAGCGTCCCGCGCAACTGGACATTTACGAGGCCCATCGGTTGCCCGATGGCACGTGGTCATCCGCCCGCCCCCTCGCCGGCCCGATCAACACGCCGGGCAGCGATGGCAACCCCGTTTTGCACCCGGATGGCAGCACGTTGTATTTCGTTTCGGACGGTCATCCGGGGCTGGGCGGCCTCGACCTGTTTCGCAGCGAGCGCCAGCCCGACGGCAGCTGGGGCGTCCCCGTGAACCTCGGGTACCCCATCAACACGCACCACGACGAAAGCAGCGTCCTCGTGACCCCCAATGGACGTTGGGCCTTGTTCGCCACCGATCGCGACGAACCGGGCAACCTCGATTTGTGGGAACTGAAGCTCCCGGACGAATTGGTGGCGAAGGAAGTGCGGGTGCTGCGCGGGCGGGTGTACGACGTGAAGAGCGGCTTGGCCGTCGCGGCCACTGTCGATGTCGTTCGGCCGGATGGCCGGGCCATTGCTCGGGTGCAGTCGGCTGCCGATGGCGGCGGTTTTGAACTGCCCATGCCGGAAGGCGATGCTTTGCGGTTTCGCGTGGACCATCCGCAGTATGCCTTTTATTCCGAGCTCGTTTCGTGGGAGGAAGTGGATGCCGATCGCGAGGTGGAAATCGGGTTGACGCGCTTTGAAGTGGGCACGGTGCTGATGCTCAAGGATGTCCGATTTGCCTCGGGGTCTGCGGATTTGGAGGCCGTTTTCCAGCCCGAGTTGGAGCAATTGGCGGCCTTGTTGTTGGCCAACGAAGAGCGGGTCCAAATCATCGGACACACCGACGACCGCGGCAGATCCACCACCAACCAAGCCCTCAGCGAAGCGCGAGCCGAAGCCGTGCGCGCTTACCTCGCAGACAAGGGCGTTCCGACCGAGCGCATGCTGACGGAAGGGCGGGGCGACAGCGCTCCCATTGCCACCAACGAAACCGAGGCGGGCCGCGCGCTGAATCGACGAACAGAGATCGTCGTCATCGAGTGACGCCCGACCACCGCACGCCCACTTCCCATTGCCGCGGAGCCACGGGATTGTAGTACTTGCCACCAAAGGCATTCACCTGATACCAATCCGAATGCGCGCTGTTGGATGCATTCAGCACCCCAACCCGAAACGTCCACGCCGCGACCCGATAACGCACCGCCGCATCCAACCGGTGAAAGGCCGGCGACCAGTCGGTCCCTGCATTGTTCAAGGGCGAGCGGTCGTTCCAACGCCACCGCGCTTCCACGAACCACCGATCCTTCTCGTACACGGAGCTCGCACCGGCCGCGTGCAACGGGGTTCCCGGCATCGTGAACGGAGCCGACGAGGCCAACGCAACCACTTCGAACCGATTCCAGGTCGCCCAAGCCCGCAGCCGCCAATTCCCCACCTTCCCGCTGCACGCCGCTTCCATGCCGCGCATGTTCAGGACGTCGGCATTGGCCATGACGGGAGCGTCGTTGGCCCCGGGAGTGAGGGAGATGGCATCGTCGACGCGCTGTTGGAACGCCGAGAACTGGGCCGCAACTGGGCCGCGATCCCACGTCATACCCGCTTCGAGCGCTTGTCCCCATTCGGATTTCAATTGGTACGCTGCGAGTGAATTGGGATCCACCAGTTCGAATGTGGTGGGGATGCTGACGCCCGTTCCCCATTCAGCGAATCCCTGAAGGTGACGCCCCAAGGGGACCGAAACGCCGGCTCGAGGCAAGAACCGAACTTCGCTGAATGCTTCATTGAACGGGAGGCTGTCCCGGACCGTTCCGAGGGTCTGCCGGTGAATGCCGTTTGCAGCTGCGCCCGCGTGCCAGGAAAGGCCGCTTGAGCGCACTTGGCGCACCCCGGCCGTGGTCCAGCCCCGCCCCGTCGTGCTGGTGACGTCGTATCGCGTCACCGGACCGTTCAATTCCAATTCCTGAAGCGCGGTTTGGTCGCCTTGCCCGATGGCTTGAGCGTGCCACGACCACCGAGCATTGGGCGTTTCGCGCAGGAGCCCCTGGCGCGCCCACCGCATGGAAAAGCCGCGCCCCTGTTCGTATTTGTCTCCGTTGAAGAAGGGCGTTGTTCCGAAGGGGTTGTGTTTGTCGGTCAAGGTGGCCAGGACCCAGAGTCCTTGGTCCGGATGGTTGCTGCGGGTCGAGCTCCAGCCCAACGCGGCCCGGCGTCGGGCGACGTGGGCGTCGTATTCGATTCCGGGGGCGGCGGTAGGGGAGGATGCGTTTTGGTCTGCGTCCAAGCTACCGGGCAACTCCCACCACCCGTCGAACAACCCCAGCCAAATGTGCTGATCGCGCTGCGGCCCTTGCATCCGATGGTGAAGGCTCGCTTGCCACTTTCCATTCGCTTCCTGTGCGCGATACCCGGGATGCTGACTGGCCAAAATCGAAGCCGCCACCGCCCCATGCGCCGCATGCGCCGCCACAAAATGCGCTCCACCCGAACCTGCAGCACCGGCCCCCAACGTCGCCGCTCGCACCGCGCCCGACGTGGTCGCCTCCCGAGAATGTGCCCACAGGGCCCCCGCGTAGCCCCCACCCAACACCGCTCCAGTGGGGCCCGTCATGGCATCCAGCCCACCGAGCAGTTCGGGGTCCATCCACTCCATCGGCGTTTCCCCGTCGGCAGTCGTCAGCACGAAACCATCCAACAGCAGGAACACGTTGCGCACCCCAAACGGCGAGCGCAACGAACTCCCGCGCATCCGAACCCTCCTCGATCCACCCGCTCCCCGCGTTTCCATCTTCACCCCGGGAACCTGGTTCAAGGCAGCCTCGAGGTCGATCTCATCCCGCACGTCCTCCGCTTCAATTCGGTGAACGGTGGAGAAGACCGGAACCGTCGATTGAACCGTGGCCACCGGAGAGGCCTCCACGCGAACGGTGTCCGTGGGGCCGGCCGCAAGCAGGGTCCCAGCCCAAAGGGATACTGCGAACAGCCCTCCGGTCACTGGACGGAGAAGGTCAAGGTTTGGGTCCTATTTCCATCCGTGATGCGGAGGAAGTAGGGCCCGCCGCTCCACGCGCTGGTGTTGATGGTCCACTCCGTTTTCTGCACGGTGCCTGCGGCTACGCGCTTGCCGGAAAAGCTCACCACTTCCCAACGCGCATTGCTCGACGTGGAGGGGCATTGAACGGTGAGCATGCCTGAGTTGGGGTTGGGGAAAGCGGTCAATTGAGGCCCCTCGGGCACCCCTTCGACGTTGGAGGCGAACGCCTCGTTTTTGAATTCCTTGATGATGTTGGGGCCGCTACCCGGATAGCTGACGCCATTGAAGGCCACGTAAACCGAACCGGTGTAGGGGTTGACGGCCACATCGCGAACGCGCTGGTTGAACGATGAGAAGAACTGCTCTTCGGATTCGATGGACGTGCCATCGGCGTTGAGGTGCAGCACGCTCAAGCGCTCGTAGGCGCCGCTCAGTCCTCCGAGGACAGCCATGAGCACGCTGTTCTGCCATTCCGGGATCGCGGGGTGATCGTAGTACTCGATGCCATTGACGGCCACGCACGGCGTCCACGCCATCAGCGGCTCGGTGACGTCGTTGGCCGCACAGAAGGCCTGCTCGCCGAGGGTGTTGCAGAAGCCCTGCACGTCGGGCCAACCGTAGTTCCTGCCCGCGGTGACAATGTTGAATTCGTCGTCGCTGTTTTGGCCGTGTTCGGAGGCGTAAATCAGGCCGTTGGGGCCGAGTGCCAGTCCTTGGGTGTTGCGGTTCCCGTAGGTGTAGACGTAGCTGTCGGGGAAGGGGTTGTCCGCCGGGATGCTGCCGTCGAGGTTGAGGCGGAGGATCTTGCCCTGCAACGAGTTCAAGTTGGGCGCGTTCGATGAGGTACCCAAATCCCCAGCCGTCATCAAAAGCGTGTGGTCGGGCAGCACCAAAAGCCGGCTCCCGTTGTGGATCCCGCCCGCGCCGAGCGTCAAGAGCACCTCTTCGTTCACGAGGGCGCTGCCGTTCCAATCGAATGCGCTGAGGCGTTCTTCACCGTTCCACCCGCTTCCCGTGCAGTAAACGAGGTACACCTTGGGAGTGCTATCCCAATCGGGGTGCATCGCCATGCCGAGCAATCCGGGCTCACCGTTGCCGCTGTTCATCACGTTGAGCGAGAGGACCGTGGTGTAACTGCCAGTGGTCGGGTCGATGCGCAACACTTCACCGGGGCGGGTCGTGCACCACAGGTGATCATCCGGGCCCCAGAGGAGTTCCCACGGCAGGTTCACGCCGGTGACAAGGTCGGATTCGGTCAGGGTCGTGTTGCCGACCGTCCAGGTTTGGCCCCAAAGCGTCGTGGCGCTCAGCAAAGCAGCCGCGGAAAAAAGGTGGAAAAAACGCATCATTTTTGGCTTCAAATCGTTTCAGCAGTATGCCGAATTTAGCAACAAACTCCTACCGAATGCACCGAGCTTTTTTCTTCCTGGTCGCGACGACCGCTTTGAACGCCTGGAACGCGGCGCTTCATGCCCAAACTCCGGACTGGATGTTCGCCCTCGAAGGCGCGTACATTGGGCGCTATGAGGTTCCTGATCCTTCCGGTCTTAAGGACGAGCTGACCTCGGATGCGCGGTTGGATGGCCGGCGCAATTTGAGCGAAAACGGGTTCGTGTTGCAGTGGATGATCGAAGGCGAATCGGGCGTCGTGGAGACCCTGTCCACGTGGCATTGGAAGGAAGGCCAAATGTGCGAAACGGAAATCGTAGGCGGGCGCCCTGCCGAAGTTTGTTGGCTCCTGCACCGCCAAACCGACCACGCGGTGGTGCTCCGCCGAGGCGGTGATTGGGAAGGACAGGCCATGCTGTTCGAACGCACGGTGGAACGGCTCCCCGGACAACTCCGCATCACCGACCAACATAACAACGGCGACGGAACCTGGCGCTTCCACCACGGCTTCGTTTTCGAAGAAATGAAACCGGAAGCCTCCAAGCGTTAACGTCCGACCGCCACGGCGCTCCAGCCTGCAAGCACGCCCGCTTCCAGTTCCCCCGCGAGGATGCGGCCTGTGGCATCGACGCGTTGGGGCTCCGGTCCCTTGTTGATCCAAACCTCCGTGACTTCCCCGAGGTAGTGCCGTTCGATGCGGATCACATCGCGATTCACCACCTCGTATTCGGTGTCCCCGTACATCAAGCTCATCCGCTCGGCTCGCAGGTGGGCCCACGTCGAGGCGTGATCCCACGTTCGCTGTTCGTCCTCGTTCTCGAGTTGGAAGCGCATCATCTTGCGGTTGTCGGGGTCGTTGCCTCCCACGTCGGCGTACTCGTCCCCGTAGTAGAAACACGGAACCCCCGGAATGCTGAACAGGTAGGCCGTTAGGAGCCGCATCTTGGCGTAGCCTGCCTTGCCGTTGTGCTCGATGTTGCGCGTCCATCCGGCCTGTTTTGCGTCTTCGTCGAGGGCAACTGAACCGTCGGCCAAGGAAGTAAACCGCGGGCGGTCTTGGTTGCCCGTGATGTTGCCCATCAGGTGATGCGCGCCGTACGTGTCGAGGCTTTGTTGTGCCACGGAGACCAAGTCCTCGAAGGAGGCGGAGTCGTCCGCAAACGCCACCACCATCGCGTCGTAGTGGTTGAAATCGAATTGGGCATCGAGCATTCCGCTGGACAGGTAGGAATGAATGAGTTCTGGGCTGCCGTAGGTCTCTCCGATTTGGAAGACGTTGCGCGCGTCGCCGGTTTCGGCCTTGATTTTCGCCGTTAGGCTGCGCCAAAAAGCCTCCGGGATGTGCTTCGTCGCGTCGTGCCGAAACCCATCGATTTCGGAATGCTGGATCCACCACACCGCACTGTCCGTCATCGCATCCACCACTTCGGGACGGGAAAAGTCCAGCGTCGGCATGAACGTGTCGAACCAGGTGGTCAAGCGCTGCTCGTCCCAAAGTTGCGTGTTTTCTCTCCCGTCCGGCAGGTACAACGACGTGGCCCAATCCGGGTGCTGCTGGTAAACCGGGTGCTCCTGATGCACATGGTTCGCCACATAATCCACCAGCACGTTGAGGCCGTGGTCGTGTGCGGTTTCCACCACTGAGTTGAATGCTTGAAAGGTGCCAAATCGGCGGTCGGTTCCTGTTGAACGAACCGGCCAATAGCCGTGGTACCCGCTGAACGCACTCGTCACGTCCGTGGACGGATCGGACCACCAACCAAAGGCGCTGTCCGGATTCGGCACGATGGGAGAAACCCAAACCGTGTTCACTCCCAAGCCCTCAAAGTAGCCCCGTTCCACAGCTTGCTCAAGCCCCGCAAAATCGCCACCGTGGTGGTTCGCTCGGGGATGGATGCGGGGGTCAGCAACGGGTTCGTCGTTGGAGGGATCGCCGTTCGCGAACCGGTCGATCATCAGGAAGTACATCGCCATCGCTTGGCGATCGTCGCGGGTGAGCCGCTCGGGGTCCTCGATGGGCACCCCCCATTCCAAGGGAATGAGGACCATCGGACTCACCCCGTGTTCGTTGGCGACCCAAAGCCGCAAATGGGACCGCCTCAAGTCGTAGGCAGCAGCGGGCACCCGAACCTGTACCGTTCCCGACGCATCGAGGGAGGAGGAGGCGTACAGGTGGTTGTCCCACCAGCCGAAGAGCCGAGCTCCTGGGGTGCCCTCGAGCAGCAAGTCGTGAACGTGTTCGCCCGGTTCGTGACGGACGGCAACCCCTTGCGGGGCAGGGCCCGGTTCTGGAACCGAGAGGATGGAATTGAATGCACCGAAGCCATTCGGGCGTTGGGGGACGCCGGGTTCCGCTTGCCATTCGCCGTGCAGGCGCACCTGGTAGGCGTGTTCGCCGGGAGGCAAGTAGAACACCGCGCGGTTCCGGCCATCGGGCTGCGCCAAATCAACCGGTGCCCAACCGGTGAAGCTGCCTTTGAGCTGCGCCTCGCCGATGTCCTCGTAAAACGGCCCCAACTCGTAATCGATGCGCTGGAGGCGGGAACGGAACACGGGCACGTCACGCGCCGATCCATTGACCCAGAGCTGCATAAATCCCAGGGCCAACTTGGGGGCTTGGGTGATGCAGATTTGGCCTTCCACCACGTCCAACTCCGATCCATCCTCCCAGGTGGCCCGCTCGAGGGACTCGGACGCGAGCAGGAAGTCGGAAACGGGAATCCACGTCGTGTCCGGGAGCAGGCTCACCGGATGCCAAGGCAGCGCATGGGGCGCGCGGTTCGTGGAATCAACCAGGGCTTCGGGCGCTGAGCCGCAGCTCATGAGCACACCGAGCATCAGCAAGGGAAACAAGTGGCGCATGGGAAAAGGCAATGAAAACGGGCGACCGGAGCCGCCCGTTTGATGGGAATCAATGTGGATTACTCGCAATCGAGGAAGCTGATGATCTCAAAAGGAGGCGGTCCGGGAGGGTAGTTGAAGCCTGGACGCACGATGTAGTACCACAGTTCCTGCAGCTCTTCTCCTTCCGCCAGGACATCGGCAAACAAATCTTCTGGGATGAAAGTCATCCGGAATTTGCCTTCACCGATGTCTTCCATTTGGAGTTCCGGCGTGTTCACCACGTCGGTCAATGCCACGTATTCGTAGCTCGTGAATAAGTCCACTTTGCCCAGCACGTATAAGTAGCACTCATTCGACCCCATGTTTTGCAAGCCCTCGAAGGTTTCTTGTGCGTTGTCGTAAGTGATGCTCAAAAAGTCATCGTGTTCCCGCAGCTCCGGGAAGATGCACATCCGCTCGGAGCACAGCTGGGGAATGATGTCGACGTGCAGGTCTTCGCTCTTGGCTTCGAATTCGAAGCCGTCCATCGGTCCGCCGTTTTTGAGTTTGGCCAAACACGAAATGCCCAACGAAAACAGCTGCGGCCCGTCCACCCCATAGTACTCCGTGGGGACGAACGTCATGGAATACAGCATGTTGCCCACCTTCGTGAGCGCTTGATGGTCCGCCGAGTTGTCCCAATCGCCGTTTCCTTGAGCGGGGCCCGCAGGTTGCCACGTCCAGAGGTAAACCGTGGTGTCGGGGAACGCTTCGAGGATGGCCTTCAGGCCGTTGTTTTGGATGCCGTCCTCCGATTTGCTCATGTCGATGTAGAGCGTCATTTCGGAATTGGCGTTGGTGGGAGAGGGCAGGACGTAGGCTTTCTGGGCCACAACCGAACCCGCGACCAAGAGAAGTGCACAGGCACTGAAAAGTTGCTTCAACATCTTGAAATCAATTCTGGCGGGTGAATGAGAACGTGTATACCACGGTCGTGGTGCCGGAGCAATCCCGGCGGTACTCGATGTTCAACTCGTTGTCGAACGGACGGATCATTCCGCCGAGGTTGTAGACCAACGTGTCGGTGGAATAGAGCTCCAAATAGGACGGATAGGCCGGGTCGTCAAACGACCACGTTCCTCCTTCCCCGAAGTAGTTCTTGCCCAGTTCAAGGGCAACATTGTACGTGCCATCAGCCGCGAAGTTCAGTTCAAGCGGCGTGGTCACCCCGTCGATGTAGAAGCGGCTCAAATCGCGCACTTCCTTGACGGGGCTGTTCAGGTCTTGCTGGGTAAAGGCGGTCAACTGCCACGTGCCCGTTATCCCTTCCACTTTATCGAACGGCTCCCCCAATTCACCGGTGATTTCCGGTTTGCAACCCGCAAGGACGACGAAAGCGGCGAGCGCAGCGAACGCCCCAAATTTCATTGATTGTTTCATGGCTTTCATTTTAGAGGCATCCGCCTTCTTCGTTCAACACAAATCCAGCAGCGGTGGTCTCCGAATTGGAGAACTGCAACAGCATGCCGGGGCAATCCCAAGAAGCGCCTCGGATTTCAATGGCTTCGCCCATGACCCCGCGGCGGACGAGTTGGTCCGTCCACTGGCCTTCGCACACGGTTTCCTTCCGGAACTCGTCGCGGGCCGCATCGCGCACCTCCGTAGCAGTGGCATCTGCCGACAACGGATTGTTCCCCACTCCAAATGCTCGGTCGCGAATGGCGTTCACGTCCGCAATCGCGGTGCTCAAGTCGGTTCCCAACTCCGCCAGCGCCTCGGCGCGCAACAGGTGCAATCCCGTCAAGTGGACCACGGGCACATTGAAGTACTCCTTGTCGTTAAAGCGGTTGCACAAATAGCGCGTTCCGGTGTTCGTGATCCACGCCGAGCGCGCATCGCCGCCGCCCGACAAGCTCATGAAGAAATTGAACTCTTCACTGAAGCTCAATTGCGGCGACGGGTTGTTGTCGCTGCGAAGGTTGTCGCGGTACCACGTGCTCCGGTTGTCTTGAATCCGGCTGATGATGCCAAACACCGTCTCCGGATTGACCACATCCGCCTCATACCGATCCAAATCCGTGTCCAGTTCAAACGCACCCGAATTGATCACTTGCGTGGCGTAATCCGCTGCCGCTTCAAAGTTCAGCATGAGGAAGTTCACCTGGGCGAGGTAGCCCAGCGCCGAGTACTTCGTTGCGTACACGCCATTCGATTCCGGCAGGTTCGCCGCAGCGAATTCCAGGTCCGCGAGGATGGCAGCGTACACTTCGCCCACGGTGGCACGCGGCAACGGCTCCTGTGAAGTTTCGAGCCGCAACGGCACCCCGAGGTGGCTGTTGTCCGGCGTGTACCCGTATGGCTGCGCGAACAACTTCACCGCGCCCCAATGGCAGACCGCCCGAACGAAGCGCGCTTCGGCTTCCATGCGGTTGCGCTCCGCCTCGCTCAAATCGCTCACGAGTTCGAAGTTCTCGATCATCACGTTCGACCGGTAGATGGCGAAGTAGAAATCGGTGTAGGCCCCGCCGTTGATTCCGGTGAAGAACGTGGTTTCGCGGTTGTACACCGCATCGAAATCGAGGCTGTTGTCGGGAGAACCGAAGTTGTCGCCTCGGAGTTCGTTGATGATTTGGATGCGCCCTCCGTAGAGGTTGCCCAGCACATCGTAGGAGCTGACGAGCAAGCGTTGCAGGTCGTCCGCTGTGTTGATGGCATCTTCGGCCAAAATCACATCGCCCGGCTCAAAGTCCAGCAGGCGGTCGCACGAAGCCAATCCCATCAGGAGCGCTCCAGCGAACAAAAGGTTTCGGAGTTTCATGGTGTAAGGGATCAGAAGTTCGTGGTGAGGCTCAAGGTGAAGGCGCGCTCTTGAGGCGGCGTCAAGTAGGTGACGTTCGGGCTCATGTTGCGGTCTTGCGCGTTCTCAAAATCCCGCACGACCTCGGGGTCGAGCCCCGGGAAGTTGGTGATGGTGAACAGGTTGGTCACGTTGAATGCGATGCGGAAGCTGTTGAAATCCCGGCCCACCGCGGAGAAGGTGGGGACGTTGTACCCGAGGGTCACGTTCCGCAAGCGCAAGTAGGACGCGTCGAAAACGAAGAGGCTCGTGTTCCACCAGGGGAAACCAGCAGGCAGGCTGTACGTCGTTTCATCGAGCGTCAACCGCGGGTAGGTGGCTTCATCGCCGGGTTGGCGCCACCGATCGAGGATTTCCGTTCGCATGTTCCAGCCGGACACCACGCCGAGTTGCCGCTTCGCCGAAGAATCGAAAATCTTCGCTCCCACGCTGAAGGTCGCCAACGCACTCAAGTCCCAGTTCTTCCAGCGGAACGTGTTGTTCACGCCGCCGATGAGGTCCGGCAATCCGTCGCCCACGTACTTCCGGATGTCGTTGTTGTAGTCGTACGTTTCGTTTCCGTCCAAATCCACGTAAACGGGCAACCCGTTGTCGGGGTCGATGTGGCTGTGCTCTACGAGGTAGAACGATCCGACCGGCTTGCCCACGATGACGCGCGAGTCGTTCGTTCCACCGCTCACCGCATCCGGCGTGTAGTTGCCGATGTCCACGAGTTCGTTGTAGTTCCGAGCCAAATTCAAATCCGTCGTCCACTCGAATGCTCCCACGAGGTTCCGTGACTTGATGGAGAACTCCAGACCGCGGTTCAAAATCGTAGCGACGTTGTCCCAGTAGTTCGTAAAACCGGTGCTCGCCGGGGTGCTCACGTTCATCAAGACGTCTTTCGACAACTTGTGGTACGCAGCGAGTTCCATCGTCACGCGGTCTTCCCACAACCCCATTTCCACCGATGCATCGAAGGTCCGTGACGTTTCCCACTTCAGCGTAGGATTCTCCGGTTGCAGCGGGAACAAGATGGAGTCCGCGGCGTACGTGATGCCGTTGTCGCGGGCGGAGTAGGTGCCAAACCGCGCGTAGTCCGGAAGCGCGGCGTTCCCGGTTTTGCCCCAGCTCGTCCGCAACTTCAAGAAGCTCAGCTTCTCCGCGTTGAACCAGTCCTCGTCCGAAATCACCCAACCCGCTGAAAGCGAAGGGAAGAAGCCATAACGGTTGTCGCGTCCGAAACGCGAACTGCCATCGACCCGGGCCGTTCCTTGGAAGAAGTAGCGGTCCTTCAACGTGTAGTTGACCCGACCGAAGTACGACAGGAAGCTGTGCTGGCTCGGGTTGTTTTGCGTCCGGTTCACCTCCGTCGCATCCGTCAGCAGCGAATCCACCTCGAATACCGGCCCCGTTACATCGGGATAGAACAGGCTGTAGCCGTAGTTGTCCGTGCGCTGGAATTCCGTTCCTAGGAGGAAGCTCAGGCTCTGCGTGTCGTCGAGTTCCAAGTAGTAATCCGCCGTCGCGCTGGTGTTCCAATTGAGCACGTAGTTCGCGTAGCGGTTCGCACTGCCCAAATCCGTCGTGATGGATAATCCGCCCGGGTTGTACTGATCGTCTCGCAAGTGCAGGTAATCGAAGCCTCCGCTGACCTTGATGTTCAAGTCTTCGATGGGGTTGACGATGACTTGCACGTTGTTGATGGAACGGTTTTCCGTGCTCCGCCACCGCTTCAGTTCGCGCACAGCTGTGGGGTTCTTCGTTCCGCCCCATTCATCGAACCACAAAAAGTACTCTCCGGCTTGGTGCAGCGTGTCGCCGCCCGCCGAGATTTCCGCTTCGTCGTAGTAGACGGGGTAGTAGGGGAGGGCGTTCGACATGGCATCGCCCAGACCGCCCGACCACGCCGCATCGACGCGGTTGTTGCGGCCTTGGCTCAACGAAGCGCTTGCCATGACGGTCATCCACTCGGTGGGCGTGAAGTCGAAGTTCGCCCGTCCACTGATGCGCTCGTAGCTGTTGCCGCGCAGGTAGCTCTCGTTGTTGTCGTAGCTGATGCCCCCGTAGAAGTTGTAGTCCTCACCGCCTTTGCGTGCGCCGAAACTGTAGGCATGTTTGACGCCTGTGCCGATGGTTTGGTCCACCCAATCTGTATTGGTTCCCAGCGCATTGAGGTAGGCTTCCTTGCGCGTTTCGGAATCGTCTGCGGCGCTCGTCAAGTTGGGGA
This sequence comes from uncultured Flavobacteriales bacterium, assembly GCA_965656785.1. Taxonomy (GTDB): domain Bacteria; phylum Bacteroidota; class Bacteroidia; order Flavobacteriales_D; family Sanyastnellaceae; genus JALQTD01. Next base: position 1,193 of record CBFHLY010000034.1, on the reverse strand, counting down.
GCCAAACATAGCCCGTTCCCCCGTCGTTCTCCCACGCCTCCTGCCGCAGCGCCAGGTACTGTTCGGTGCTGAGCATGTTGGGCAAGGTGGCCGGTGTGGCCAATCCCGCGCGCGAACTGAACTCAAAGCTGGTGCCCTTGCGGCCGCGCTTGGTGGTGATCAAGATGACCCCATTCGCCCCGCGCGATCCGTAAATGCCGGTCGCGGCGGCGTCCTTGAGGATTTCGACGCTCTCGATGTCGTTGGGGTTGATGGCGGCAAGCGGGTTGTTGTTCAATGCCCCCGAATTCCCGCGCAGGAAGTAGTCCTGCGTGATCGGAATGCCGTCGACCACGTAAAGCGGGTCACCAGCCGCCGAAACGGAAGCTACGCCCCGGACTCGGATGAGCGATGGGGCACCGGCGATGCCGGAAGATTGCGAAACCTGGACCCCGGCTGCTTGGCCTTGCAAGGCGGCTTCGAAGGACGGGGTTTGGACCGCAGTGATTTGCTTCGAGTCGACCGAGGTGATGGAACCCGTCACTTCTTTCGCTCGCTGCACGCCGTAGCCGATGACCACGACGTCCTCGATCATCACAGCGTCCTCCTTGAGGCGCACGTTCAGTTCGAGCGTTTGACCTGCGGTCAGTTCGATCTGGCGGGTTTCCTTCAGGTAACCGATGAAGGTGAAGTCCACGGTGTGTTTCCCGGGCGATAGGTTCAGGGTGTAGTTCCCGTCGAAATCGGTGAACACCCCTTTGGCGCCGCCGTCTGCCAGGACCGAAGCCGACGGCAGGGATTGGTTGTTGGCATCGGTGACCTTGCCGGTGAGGGTTTGGCCCCAAGCCCACGAAACCATGGCACACCCCAGAAGGGTGAGGATGATTTGATTGCGCATGATGTTGGTTTGATGCCACAAACTTAGTGAGAAGGTGTCATTTCTACACCTTCTCACGCCGGCATTTATTCACCGGATATCAAAACCGGCTGGGAGAACCGGTTTTGGCCTTGCTCAATGACTAGGAAATGCAGGCCATTCGACCAATTTGCGCAGTCCAAACGACCGGTCATTTCGCCCGCTCGGTAAGCCGTTCGATCCTCCTCCACGACCACGCGGCCCTGTGCATCAAGGACACGCATGCGGTACGGCCCCACTTCCGGCAACGTCATGCGGTACGAGACAACGTCGCGCGCGGGTTGCGGCCACGTGCTCA
>CBFHLY010000033.1:0-30086 GCA_965656785.1 uncultured Flavobacteriales bacterium | reverse complement strand
GAGTCGCGCAAGGCATCGATGATCGGCAAATAACCGCCCCAAATGTTCCCAAACGCCGACTGGCCGCCCTGCACATAGGCGGTCTCCGGAGCCATGGTCAGGAGCAACTTCTCGCCGTGCACAGCCTGGTGATGCGCCATCGCTTCCTCGATGGCCTCGATCAAGTGCACCTGGGCGATGTTCGCCGGGTTCGCGATGGTGCCCCCTAAGGCCAAAATTGAATTCCCGTGCTCGATGTCGATGTCGATGCCATCGAACCCATAGGAGTCGACGAGGCCGTTGAGCGAACTCACGAACGCAGCCTTGTTCTCATTGGTCGTCAAGTCGATGCTGGCCGTGGCGCCACCGATGCTGAGCAGGACTTTCTTGCCCTGGCTTTGCAGCGCTTGCATTTGGGCCATGAACGCGCTCTGCGACACCCCTTCAGGCGAGAACACGAGGGTCATGTCGGTCGGCGAAACGGGGAGCGCGAAGGCGACTTCCACGACGTTGTAGCGTTCGTCGATGGCGTCCAACGGGAGGTACGGCGCATTGGCGTCGTTCCAGTTGTGCCAGTAGCCGATCAGGGCCGGGCTGGGCAGTTGTGCGGCAGCCGACGCGGAGAGCAGGGCCGCTCCGGTTGCGAGGGGAAGAAGCAGGCGGTTCATGCGGCCAATTTAACCAGGACCGGCTTTCGATTTCTTAACGACTTCGGCGCGATGGACACGGTGTGTTTGGGCCAAATTTGAACATGTCCCATCCCCCGTTCCTCCTCCTCATTCCCGGAATGGCCGCCGACGAGCGGCTTTTCGCGCCCATCGACCTGTCCTTCGGCCACGTGCACGCCTTGCGTTGGCGGCACATTCCCGGCGCACGCTCGCTGGCGGACTACGCAGCGGCGGTGGCGGAGGAGGTGCCGTGGCCCGAGGACGGTCGCCCGGTTTGGTACATCGGCTCCTCCCTGGGCGGGATGCTTGCCCGCGAACTCCATGCCCAGCGCCCGGCCGACGAGCTGGTCCTCCTGAGCGCCCCAGCCGCCCGCGTGGAATTCCCCCGCTCCATGCACTTCCTCCGCTCCCTCCGAACCGGCCGGTGGTTCTCGCCCGATGCCATGATGCGCCTCAACCGCCTGAGCGACACCTTCATGGGATTTCGGAACGCCGCCGACCGGGACTGGTTCTACGGCAACCTCCACGCCTACGGCCCCGAATTCCTGCACTTCGCCGTCAACGCGATCCTCGACTGGCCCCGCAGCGACCGCCCCGCCGAATACTTCCAGGTCGTCGGGGCCCAAGACCGGCTTTTCCGCCCCCACCGCATGGTCGCCCCCGTGGTCGTCCCCGGCGCGGGCCACTTCCTGACCTTCGAGCAGCCGGAACGCCTCAGCGCCCTCCTCGCGGAACGCTGGTTGTCGCGCTCCCCGTCCACTCCGCAGTGACCTGCTCCGGCTCGTGCCCTGAAGCCGCGCTGCAGCTTCGGTCAGCAGCCACCCCGACCATCAAGCCGATGCCCCCCCCGGGCACCAATTCCCCTGCGATGAGAAACGCTTCGAGCGATTGGGACCGGTCAATGCCGATTTTCTTTCTCAGGTTTCCGCGCAATCGATAAACGTGTGAAGGGCTGACTTCCATGCGGAGGGCAACTTCCTCCGTGGACAGGTTGAGTTTGGTCCAAATCACCACTTCAAGCGCTTGCGGAGTCAGCTCAATTTGCTTCGAGTCGAGCGTGAAGTGGGGTGGAACAATGGAAGGCCCCACGGGCACAGGCTGGCAAGTGAACACGCGCTGGCGGGGTGATGTTTGCCTCCGATTCTTCAAGGTCGGGTCAATTCGGAATCCCAGGGACCTTGGCGATGGCTTCCAACCGAGCGGCCTCCACCGCTGCGGCATGCAACCGCTGCGTCCAGCTTTGCAGGTGCGCTTGAGCCGTCTCAACTTCGTCTGTGAATGGGCCCACGATGGCGGAAAGGCGCGAGCCCGAGCCGTCCTCCTCTGGCAGCACAAGGAACTTCGCTGCGACCGATTCCCCATCGAGCAATCCGTCCACTTGGATGTAAGGCACCCCCCACAATTCATCGGCAAACACCGCGGTGATGGCCGTGCCGACCGGAGGGGCCCAGTTGACCGGGATGGATTCCCGCCAATTGGGGTCCAAGGCCGGGTCGAGGACGCCTGCGGGCAGCAAGTGGGCGAGGTGGGCGGTGTCGGTGAGGAGGTTCATGATGGCTTGGGATGAGGCCGGCAATGCCTGTTTCACCAGAGCGAAGCGCGCATCCGGCAGGGCCGTCAGTTCCGCTTCGGACAAGAAGTCCACCTCGTCCAGCCATGCGCTTCCGTTGCCCCCGCTGAGGAACCGGAATCCAACGATTTCTTGCCCATCGACCTGCACGCCTTGGATCACGATGACCCATTCCTGCTTGCCCGTAAAAGCGCAATCGTACCGGGCAAGTTGGGGAAGGGGGAGGTCCAAGGGCCGCGCATCGGGATGCACCGCCGTGTCCACGAACATCAGCGCCGTCCCGTTTCGGGTTTCCTCCAAGGTTGGCAGCCGATCGGTAACCACGGGCACATCCTTCCAATCCAAGAGGTTTACGGGCGCGAAGCCGTTCACGTTGTCGGGGCAATACCACCCACCGAGTTCATGCGGGGGACGCGGTGTGGCCTCTGGGACGTGGAGCGCAACGCTGGGGGCAGGAGCGCCAGGTTGGCAAGATGGAAGGGCGCAGGCGGCAAAGGCGAGGCCCAACAAGGGCAAGTGATGGCATGCAGGCATGAGCGAGGGGCATTTCAACCGCCCAAGCTACGGCGTGTGTCCTCGACTGCCCCTCAGGTTAATTCCCAATAAAATCCATCACGGTGACTGTGCCGTATTTCGGGTGCGTGGTTTGGCTCACCCCCAGGAAGCTGAGGCGGGGGTTCAGGCAATTCTCGCGGTGCCCCAGCGATGGCACGCCTTCGTCGGTTAGGAGGTGGGCGATGACGTCGCGGCCGGATGCCCCCCTCCTTACTCCACCAACAGCGGCGACTTGCCATCGGTGATGATGACCTTGCTGTTGTTCGATTGGGCCAGTTCGAGGAAGGCTTCGATGCCCCGCATCCGGATGATTTCCTCGGTCAACCCTTCCGACAGGATGATTTGCGCGTCCTTCGCCCCGGTCGCTTCGATGATTTTGTGCTCCGCTTCAAGGGATTCTTGCTGCAGCACAAATTCCATGCGCATCACGTCCTGCTCGGCTTGGAGCTTGCGCTCAATGGAGCTGGCCAATCCTTCAGGCAGTTGGATGCTCTTCATCAATCCCGCGTCAATCAGGATGCCTTGCCGGCGCAAAAGCGCGTCCATTTTTGCCAAAATCGCCGCCTCAATTTCCGCGCGCATCCCCGAGTGCATGTCCTTCGCATAATACTGGGAGCAAATGTCCGCAGAGGCCGAGCGGAAGACGTTCGCGATGATTCCTTTGTGTTGGAAACCCATGTTTTGGATAAACGTCTGCATCTGCTCAGGGTCAATCCGATAGAGAATGGAAATCTGGGCGAGCACACTCAATCCCTCCTTGCTCGGAAGGTTCAACGCCAGCTCCAAGTCATCGACCTGCACGTCCGCCTTGATCACTTTCGCCACGAAGGGGTTGAACCAAACCGCACCCCGCGTATGGGTCGTTTCAGACAGCTTGCCCAAGGTCTGCTTCACCCCCACCTGACCGGGGCGGATGATGGTGCAGCTCGCTAAAACGACGGGCAGAACGAGGAGGAGGGGGAACTTGTTCATGCTTGAAGAGTGCGGTTTCAAGCAGAAGCGCAAACCCTCCCCCTTGGTGCACGGCCATTCATCGGCGTTTCGAATCCCTCGGGTAAGCCGCGCTGATGGAGTGGGCCCTTGCCCGCGCGGGTGGGGTGGGTGCGGTGGGGGCGCTGCCAACTTGCCCTGGGCGGATTTGAAGAATCGTGCGTGTGTTCAACCTTGATCGGGGTGGTCGGGAAAAACTCAACACCAATTGTGGTGCCTGGGGCAGGACATTTCATGACGTTGGAGCAGCCGGATCGATTGAGCGCCGTTTTGCGGTCGCATTCCCTTCGGGCGACCACGGATCGTGAAGGGGAATAAAAACATGATGAAGCATCATGTTTTCTCCTATCACATGAGGGTAGGTGATTCGAGGTGTTAATGTTCTGTCATTCATTTGTTTCGATAGCGCAATCTGAGGGCGAGGGGTGCTCCGTCTGAAAAAGCAAAAGGGATGGGCTCATGCGCTATTTTTGACGCGCATGAAATGGGTCATTTCACACGTCGGTTTGATGTTGATGGTCGCCGGGTGCTTGCTCAATCGGGCACGGGCGTCCGACCCGCTTTGGGAAGTCATGAACACGGAGTTGAACCGGTGCGAATTCAATCCGGTTAATTTTCAGCTTCGTGGCGAACAGCTTCACCGGGTCGGTGTGGAGCTGGGGAATTGCGATTCCTTGTTGGTGGGAGAATTCCTCATGCGGCAGGCTGCTGCGACGATGGGGCATGCGTTCGATGAATCGTACCGGGTGGATTCCTGTGTGGTGAAGGGCAGTCCGTTGTTGTTCGTCTTGGGATTTGCGCATTACAACAACGATGAATTGGAGGAGGCCGAACATTGGTGGCGTCTTGCTGCGGAGGCAGCGGAGCATGAATCGCCGGTTCAGTTGAAAGCCATGTTGCAAGCGCTGGGGGTCGCGCTGTTGGACCAGCGCAAGTATCAAGAGGCCTTGTACGTCTTTGAACAAGCGCACTCGGCCCAACCGGAGAACATCAATCCGACGGAGATGAACAACTTGGCCTACGTGAGTTACGTCGTCGGTCAGTGTTCGGATGCGGTGAGTTGGACGGAATTGGCTTTGGAAAAAATCGAATTGTTGATGAGCACAACTCCTGAGCAAGGCACCGTGTTCATCAACGAGCGCAACGCCATCTTGCTGACGCAATTGCTCGCCTTCATGCGGATGGGGGACTTGGAGCAAGCGGCGGGGGTGGTGCAAGCGATTCGCTTGCCGGGTCCATTTGATCAACGGGAGTTGGCGGCGGCTTGGTCGTTGTCTTTGTATGCTCAGTGGGCGGATCGGAAGGATTGGTTTCGGGTGGTGCGACCGCACTTGATGGCGCTGCTGGAGGGGGCGAGCCCAGATGAAATCGGGATGACGTTGGGGGCGAATGCAGCGCTGTTTGAAGCGAACTGGGAGGAGGATTGGGATCGATTGCGCGCGATTCCGGTCGTTTTTCGCGGGGGCATGGACTTGCCTTGCAAATCGGACGCTTCCGATGCGGAAAGCCCCCGTGCGAGCGGGGCGGGCTGGTGGCAAGGGGCGCTGGCGGCCTTGTTCATTTTGGCCTTGGTGTTTGCCCTTCGCATGCACCTGGATTTGAAATCGCTGCGGGAGGTGCGCGACGCTCCGCAGGCGAGTTTGGAGTCGGCGGTGGACGAAGCGATTTTGCACAAAGACCGCTGGTCGAAAGCGATCCGGAATCGGGCGGTGGTGGCCCTCGGGGAGCTGATGCGCAGGCGGCTGACCAAATCCCTGGACACCATTCCCGAGTTCCAGCAGTGGTCGCCAGTGGAGCAAGCCGTGGCCCTCGGGGTGGCGAACGGGGAGCACACGAAGTCCATCGCTGCGCGGTTGGGGGTGAGCGTTTCCCACGTGTACAAGGTTCGGCACGGTTTGCGGAATGCCCTGGAGTTGTCGGTCAACGATTCGCTCAAGAAGCGGTTGGTGGAGTTGATGGCGGTGTTGGTGATGGGGTGGCCGATGCTGGCCACGGCGTCGCCAGCGGCCGATTCGTTGATGAGCGTGTTGCTGAGCGAGGATCGGGCGGCGTGGGATTCGGCGATCGCTTCAGGGGGGTGGTCCGGTCTTGAGGCGCCTTATGACGTGGCGTTTTTGGATTCCGTGGATCGGCCGGAATGGGCGCGCGTTCCGGATTCGGTGTTGTGGCATTGGTACCAAGCAGCGTTCGTGGACTTGTACTTCGAGAACCAAGGCGCGCCGTCTGCGGTGTGGTCCACGAATCCGACTGAGGCGTATCAGCAGGCGCTGAAGGACGGGAAGGGGAGTCCTTGGTTGTGGGCGTTGCTGTTGCCCACGGCGGTCCTTTTCGGGTGGGGCAGCGTGTTGCGTCGCCGGCGAGGTGAGCTGTTGAGGGTGGACGGGCATGCCGACGACGTGTTGTTCGTGGGCATCGAATCGGCGGAGCGGCATGTGGACTCGGAGACGGCATGGCGGGTGTTCAAGTCCGAGCCGTCCACGTTGCAGACGGCGGATGAGCGCTTGCAGCTGCTGAGCGATTCGGAGTTGGAGGTGGCCATGTATTTGGCCCAACACCTCACCGTGGAGGAGATTGCGCAGAAACTGGCCTGCACGAAGGGCCACGTGTACAACTTGCGGTCGAGCATACGCCAAAAATGGGAGCTCCATCCCGACGACGACCTCGCCCGCACCATCCTCCGCATCCAATCGGGCAAGTGACCCTCGGAACGCAGCCCGCTGCGCGTACCGAGGCCATTCGACTGTAAGCCAGGTTCTTTCCGAACTTTATTTCACTCGGAGCATTTTGCGAACGGTATGCCTCGATGCATCGCCGTCCCCGAGACTGCATGTTGCGGATTCTCTGGTACAGTGGTGCGGTGAGTGCATTGCGTTGATGAGTATGGGGTAGGGGTCATTGCTTGATGCAGCGGACCGCTGCTCGATTGACTCCTCCTCCTCCTCCTGATAGCCATGGCCACAATGTTGTGCCTGTAAACATAGCAGGGCTGCGGATCCGACCGATGTAAGAGCCGCCGTTCTCGAGCCAATAGATGGCACTCCCATAATCAGACAACGCGGGAATTGGAGCGATTCCTTGGGTCTCAGTACAACCGAGTCCACAGTCGTCCGTTACTCCACTCGGGAGTGCATTGAAGCCAATGTTTCCCGTTGTTGTACCCCCCCAATTTTCTGGAGACATCAGTTTCAACGGATCACCGCCGACGCTGGCCACCAAAGCGTTGAAAGCTGTTGTAGTAGGCAATTTCCACCCAGTAGGGCAGACATTGGGAGTGTTAGAATTCATCCCGGGATACAAGAGTCCAAATGAAGCTTCGTATTCGTTGTCTGTTCCGCAGCTGAAGGAATCTCCATTTCCGGGAAGGTCGTTGCTGTAGGGGCCAGTGCCGCCGATTTCTGGAGCACAAGCGCTTCCGTAAACGTTCGAGTAGGGCGCTCTGAGGTTCTCGGCCATCCAGCATTCGCCTCCCGCCTCGATCAGGGGATAGGTGTACCCTTCGTAAGTCAAGGTGAAGACGCCGTTGCACGGACCGACGGTGGAGAACGAGAGGGTGTCCCCGACTGCGGTTCCGGCTTCGTTGGTGGCGAAGGCGTGGTAGTAGTAGGTGGTGTTTTGGTCCAAATCGGTCAGGGGTTCCGTGTAGGTTCCGCTGGTGGCCGCGTTGTTGAGGGTGGTCGCGGTGGCGAGGTTCGCGGCGGTTCCGTACTTGAAGCCCGCGGCTGAGATGGTGCCGCCCCCGTTGCCGGCGATGCTCCCGCGGAGGGTGGCGGTGGTTTGGCCTGCATCGTTCACGGCCAACGTGGTGACGGACGCATCATCGATGGTGGTGAAGTTTTCGACGGCCCCCTCGGCCCGGCCCATGATGGTCACGACAAAGGCCTTGTAGTAGTACGTCGTGCCCTTTTCCAATCCGCTGAGGGCGTGGGACATGGAGCCGGCCCCCGGGGTTACGGTATACACCGTGGAGTCGGTAAAGGCGGGGCTGGTCGAGAAGATGAAGCCCGCCGATTCCGGTTCCGCTCCGCCGTCGTCGAACGTGGCGGTTAGGGTGGCTGTGGTCACGACCACCGGCGTTGCCGCGGTTGTGGTCGAGGTGGCCGGATCGTACAATTGATTGAGCAGGTTGTCGATGGTCGATGTCAACACGGTGTTCATCGAATCGATGAAGTCGATTTGAGCTTGCAACGCGGCCTCGCGCGCCGCCGTGAAGTACAAATTCGTGTCGCCTTCGGGCAATGCATCGGTATTATCAAGCGCGGGAATGGTCACCCCATCGATGATGAGCTGCGTCACTTCCATCGTTCCGCCCACGTTCACGTTGCCCGCAAAATCCACGCTGTCGCTGAACAGGGCGGGCTTGCTGAAGTGCACGGTGTCGTTGAAGGTCGCTTCGGCGTTGACGGTCAGTTCGCCTTGCAAGGTCGTGGTGCCGCTGACGGTGGCGGTGTTGAGCGTCGCGTTGCCGTCCACGTTGAGGCCGCTGTCGAAATCCGCCCCGCCCGTCACGAGGAGGCTGTCGTTCAAGCTCGTTACGCCGTTGACGCCGAGGGTGCCGCCGAGCGCCGTGTTGCCCGTGACGTCGAGGCTGCCGCCGAGTGCCGTCGCCCCGTCCACCGTCACGTCCGAGCCGAAGCCAGCGCCGCCGGCCACGTGCAGCGAGTCGTTCATCAAAGCGGGGGCGTTGACTTTGAGCGTGTCGTTCAGGATCGTTTCGCCTTCCACCGTGAGGGAGTCGGCGAGGGTGGTTGCGCCGTGCACGTCGAGCGTGCCGCTGATGTCGGCGTTGCCGTTGAGGTCGAGGTCGCCGTCCACCGTCACCGCGTTGAGGGTCGTATTGCCATCGACGTTCACACCGCTGCTGAAGTTCGCTCCGCCCGTGACGAGGAGGCTGTCGCCGAGGGAGGTTTTGCCTGTGACGCTGAGGGCGTCGCCGAGGGTGACTGCGCCGGTGATGTTCGTCGTGCCGCCGATGTTCGTGTTGCCATCGACCTGGAGGTCCTGTTCGAGGTAGGTGTTGCCGTCGACGTTGAGGGAGTCGTTGAGCAGGGTCGCGCCGTCCACGTTGAGGGTGTCGCGGAAGGTGCCGACGCCCGTGACTTCCACCGTGCTGCCGAAGGTGGCCGCGCCGTCCACGTTGAAGAGCGCATCGAAGTCGACGTTGCCCACCACGTGGACGCTGTCACCGAGGGCGGTGATGCCCGTGACGTAGAGCCGCTCGCCGATGCTCGCGGCCTTCACCACGCGGAGCGAATCGTTGAGGACCACCGTGCCTGCGACCAGCAGGGAGTCGCCCAGCGAAGTCACGTCCGTCACATCCAACCGCCCCGTGATCTCCGCGTCCTTGTTGAGGACGAGGCTGTCGCCGGTGAACGTCCCGGTGGTCGTCACGTTGCCGAGGCCCGTGGCGTCGTAGCCGAAGAAGTTGACGTCTTGACCGGGCGTGGTTCCATTCTCGAGGACATCCGACCAGGACAGGTTGCTGATTTGGTCTTGCAGCCCAGCCGACTTCGTGAAGAGCGTGTCCAAATCCCCGCGCAGCATCAACGCATCGACCTTCAAATAAATCTTGTTGCCTTGTGCCTCGCCGATCACCGCCTGCTGCTGAGCTTGTGCGGAGGCTGCGAATCCGATAATCAGGCAGAGAGATAAGCTAAAACGTAGTTTCATATCGATGGACGTGAAAATGTGAGACATAAAATTACGGGGGCTGGGCGCAGAGGTGCCGGTTTTCGCGGGATAAAGCGGCGAATGCAAGACATAAATGAGAACTCATCATGAAGTTTTGCATTGGTGAATGCGTGAATTCACGTAAATCGGGGCGCATGCGATGCACGTGCAGGGAACTGCGGCGAGCACCGCCTCAAGGCGCACGGCCTGGCGGTCGCGGGGCTGCTTCGGTGAGGATGGGTGTTCGCACCGAAGGATGATGGCCGCTCTCGTGAGCAATTTATTTGATGGAAAAGGGAACCCTTGAGCTTGCCGTGCGTAATGGGATCGCGCGACGATGAATCCTCTTCCCCCTCGAACGCCACGTCGATGCATTTCGAACGGTTGCATGAAAGGCGAAAGTCGGTTTCACGTGTTCGTCTTACTCTACGAGGTTCAACCTTCCACCTTCACCCCCCTTTCCATGAATTCATACGCTCTAGTTACGTTGCTGGCGCCCTTGTTGGCTGTTCAAAGCTTTGCACAGTCGCCTCAAACAGGCGGGGCGGTGGCTCGGTCGCCCTTGATGGCGGAGAGCCATTCCGTTCCTTGGGTGACTGAAGTGCCGGCTGTGCTGGGCTTGCCGGTGTTGCCAACGAACGTCTTGTTCCAGGAGGATTTTGCGAACGGTTTTGCAGGCAACAATGGGGTGGGCGGCTGGACGGCAGAAGATTCGGGGGGCGGCGCCATTTGGCAATACGTGAACGCTTCGGGATCTGGATCGTATGCGAACGGTGCGCCTTCGAATGCGTTTCCCCCTGCGGGCGAGTTTTCGACCACTGCAGGCCCATTGGCGTCCGCTTCGGCAGGCAACGGGTGGGTGATTTTCGATTGTGATTTTTACAACACCCCCATCAGCAATGGCTTGGAGGATGTGGAAGGGTGGATTGCTAGCCCGGTTTTGGACTTCAGCACCAACAGCTCGGTCCTCGTGTCGTGGCAGCAATACTTCCGCTATTGCTGTTATCCATCCGCGCCCATTTTCTTGCAAGTCAGCAGCGACGGAGGGTCCTCGTGGACCACGTTCGATGGGCATGGAACGTTCGTGGAGTCCGCAAATGCCGCGTCTGCGAATCCCTTGTCCACCGTGGTCGACATTTCGTGCGCTGCCGCGGGCTACAGCAACGTCCAAATCCGGTTTTCGTACTTGCAACCCAACGAAGTCGGAAGCGGCTACAGCCATTACTATTGGGGGCTCGATGATGTGGTCATTTACGAGAACCAAACGGCCCACGACTTGGTGATCACGGATGTGCTGTTGACCAACCCGAGTCAGCCGTTCGAATACGCCACGTTGCCGTTGGAACAGGCGGTTCCTTCCGAGCAGGGCGGTGTGACGCTGGCGGTGAGGTATCGGAATCAGGGGGGTGCAGACCAAGACGGTGCTTTCCTGTTCGTGGAAGTCCTGGATGCTTCAGGTGCGACCGTTCACGAAGCCACTCAATTCATCGGTTGGGTTCCAAGTCCAAGCAATGGGGAGACGTGTCCTCCCAACGAATGGGAATTGGCCTATGTGGACACCGGTTGGGAACCGGCTGACACCGGCCACTACGTCGTGCGCACGAGCCTTTCATCGGCATTCACCGACGCGACGCCGCTGGACAAGCCGCTCATCGTTTCTGCGAGTGAGATGGGGCATGATGTGGAACCGCTTGACCTTGAGCTCTTTCCCGCCGAATCTCAATCCATCGCGGGCTTCGCGCCGACGGGGCATGGCAACTTCTTTCAAATGAATCAAGTCGGTTCGGAGGTGCACGGTTTGGCCGTGAATTTCGGACCCAATGTGGGCGGCCCCGGCCTCGAATTCGAGACGCGGCTCTACGCCTACACGGGGGAGTACTCGTTAGTTGAATCGCCCTACGTGTCGAGCGCGTGGGTGCTCGATGGGTCGTGGTCGCTGGAGGAGGGCGATGCGAACGGGTTCGTTTACCTGCCCTTTTCAACGCCGATTCCGCTCGAGACCGGGGTGTACTACTTCGCGGCGGTCGTTTCGGAGGTTGATTCGGAACTTCCATTGACCGTTCTGGCGAATTCCCAGGGCAACACGGACAACTCGACGGGCAAATATGCGGTTTCTGGAACCGGTGATTACCAATGGTTTTTTAGCCAACAGCACACTCCGGCCATTCGGTTGGTCCTTGATCCGGCGGCGTACGAGGCGTCGGGGTGCACCGATGCGGCCGCATGCAATTTCAGTGACGTTGCGGTCGAGGATGACGGTTCATGTGAGTACGAAAGTTGCCTCGGATGCGGGGATGAGGCGGCGTGCAATTTCGATGCGTCGGCGTGGTTGACGTCGCCGGATTCGTGCACGTTCCCGGGGTGCCTCGATCCGGAGGCCATGAACTACACTCCGGAGGCGGGATGTTCGGGTGCCTGCACGTATTTGAGCTACGATTGCGCGTCGATCGGTGCGGCGGCGTGGGCGGGGGAGGCCTCGGGGCTCTTCCCGTCGTGGCAGTCGGCGATGTATGGCGTGGAATGGAATGGCGAGTGGGTGTTCAACATCGGTGCGACGGTGGTGGATCCGAGTTCCGGTGTGACCTATGACCTGCATCACCTCGAAGGGTTGGCGCTTTCTGGGACGCCCAGCGGGTTGGTGCACGACGTGCCGACCGGTTCGATTTCGCCGTCTGGACAGCATTGCATTCCCGCAAGCGGAGTGCCCGATGCGGTCGGTGCGTTCGCGGTAGGGCTATCCGCTGAGGTGTTCATCAGCATTTTTGGTCAGCCGTTCAGCATTGGGGTCCAAACCTTCACCGCTTCGATGGAGGTGTTGGCCAACCCAAATCCCATCCCAGGCTGCACCTACGCCACCGCGGTGAATTACAGCGCGCTGGCCACGGTGGACGACGGCGGCTGCCAATTCGCGGGCTGCACGGACGCTTCGGCCGCGAATTTCACGCCGCTCGCGACGTTGGATGACGGCAGCTGCCTTGAAGCATGCGACGATGGGGCGTCCTCCGGTTGCGCTTCGGACTCGAATGGCGATGGGGTGGTGACGGTTTCGGATTTGCTGGTGTTGCTGGGGGAATTTGGTGCGGATTGCTTTTGAGGGGGGGGCGGGTGCGCGACGGCTCAGGCGTCGGTGACAACCTTGTAGGTGTGCGGTCCTTTGTGCGAAGCTGCCGAATTCGCATGCCCTTCACGGATCTGAGAATCTCAGCCTTCAGGGCAATGCCCACGAGGATGCTTGATGCAGTTCAAGCCTTAGAATGATTCCAAGGTTGCGAATGAAGGAAAGTTCAAGCAACCCATTGGGTTTATTCCGTCAGTTGCCACGAATCGAATCCATGTCGTTGTTACGCAGCCACTGCTTTTTTCGAATGGGTAGCCATTGCCTCGTGTTGAGGATGTCCCAATCACAGCTCGGGCAGAAGTCTTCCATGCGTTGCGAGCGCAAATTACCGGCGCTACGAGGGAGCAATCCTGGAAGGAAGAGCGTGAGCACCACTTCATGTGCACCTCCCGTGCTGGGGGACAACGCGGAATACGTCATGTCCCAACTATAGGTCAAACGATATGAATACGATTCCCAGCCGGCATTGATAACAATGGCGTCGTGGCGTCCTCGATCGGGGAACCCGCGGTACCACAATCCGAAGTAAGCTTGTTGCTTCAGGCCGCTCGCGTCCTCACCGACAATCGACGTGACTTGTGCGCCGGCTTCCCATTGTTCAAATTCCCCTTGGCGCCAATAGCGCATGCCCGGATCCACGCTTCCTTTCGAAAGGGGAAACCCCTTGATCGGAATGCTGTAGCGTCCATATGCCGTCCACTTCATCGGTAAGGGAATGAAAGAAACAGAACCCGCTAGGCTGTGGTCAGGCTCGTTCAAATGATGCCCTGCGAAACCGAGTAGCCATTTGGGAGAGTGCAGCAAAAGGCCGCTGCCCAAATCCACTCCACGGGCGACACCTCCGCGGGGAACCTCTTGGGAAGCGTAGATGAACCCCGCGTTGGGGTCGATTTGGTCATAATAAGTGAGCAAGGCCCAATCCAGGGACTTTTCAAAATATCCCAAGTCGATGCCCAAACGCAGTTTCAATTTTCGGCCGATGCGTTTTCCCACTGCGCAGGAAAGTCCGATGTTTCGGGTGCCGATGGTTCCTTGACCGGCTTGGTCTTGAAGAACGCGCAGGCCAAATCCACCTTTGATCGTCGGTGAGTAGCTGTCCAAGGCCAATGCGCTGGTTACGAACGCTCCAGAGAGGTTAGGCCACCGGTTGCGGTGCGCCATCGTCAGTCGGGGGCTGACCGCGTTTTGGCCAGGCATGCCGTAGGCCCCAGCCTCGGCGGGGTTCGTCAACACGGGTAAGTTGTAAAACTGGCTGAAGTCCGGGTCTTGCGCCTGACTGGCTGCACCGGTCAACATCAAAGCAATGAACACGCAGATCCCTTTTCCGCTTTGCTGGAAGAGGCATTGCAAGTAGTATGGTTCGAGCTTGGATGGCATTCGAATGGGAGGACCGTCAGGTTTCGAAGTGGATTTATCGAAGAGGGTAAATGTAAGGTAAAATGGTTTCAGCTACGATGTGGGGGTAGTTCCTGCTGTTTCATTCTCTGTGGAGTGTTTTAAGTTGACAGTGGTCGTGAATGTTCAGACGCGCTGTGCTCGTTGTTTTTGCTATATTTACCGCCTCGCTGCCCGCGGCAGGGATTTTTTCAGACGCTAATTTTTCTTTCATGCTGCTGCAACTGAAATCCAGGTTGGTGTTTACATTGATGGTGTTGGTTTCATGTGGTGTGGGAACAGCCAAGGTTGTGGGCCAAACTCCCGATGCACTCATTGGATCCGTTCCCAGTTCCCAAGGTGGGGTGGTTTCCGTTTGCTCTGGGGAGGTGGTAACGTTCCAGAGTTTGTCTACGCAAGTCGGGCTGTTGACGACATATCAATGGAACTTTGGTCCTGACGCGGTTCCGACGACGGCAACGGGAGCCGGTCCGCACACGGTTCAATTCACCCAAAACGCGGGCTCGATCAACGTGAGTTTGGTCGTCGATAACCAAAACGGTTTGGGGAGCGACGCGGCGGTGCAATTGGTGGAGGTGACGGAACAGCCGCAGTCGAACTTGGTGTTGGTCAACGGCGCTTCCGGTTTTTCAACGGATGAGCAGAACGGACTGACGGTGTTTAAAAAATGCGCGAGCAGTGCGGACGCTACGTTTCAGTTAAGTTCGGGGGGGAGCATGGCGTGGAACCAAGTCTTTGATTGGGGAGACGGAAGCGCGGCCTCGACGGAGGCGGATTTGGACAATGGCATCATCAACCACACCTATCCAATTGGACAATTCCTACTCACGCACACCCTGACCACTCCCGAAGGCTGCCAAGCGGTGCGCGATTACATCGTCTTCAATGGTGCGGCACCGGTCGTAACGGTCGAGGGGCAAGGGGTGACGACCTGCCTGCCATTCCCTTATCAAATCGACATCCTTTCCAATGAAGTGCCCATCGATTATGTGGTCAGCTTCAGCGATGAATCGCCCAACGATGTGTTCACCACCGTGGCAGACACCTCCCTCGCACACGCATTCACCACTAGTTCCTGCGGTGTGGATTACACGTACGCCCCCGGTTTCCCCCCCATTCAAAATGCCTTTTCTGCGACCATCGTAGCCCAAAACCTCTGCAGTGTCGGCGGTTTTCCTACCATTTTTACTGTCGGTCCCATCACCATTTCAACGCCGGCAGAGGCGGCCATTGAACAGGCGCCATCCAATCCGGTCTGTGAAAACGCCACAGTTGAACTCACCGATGCCTCCTCGCCAGGGGAGAACATTTCGTCGACGGGGTGCGATTCAACGTACCGTCGGGTTTGGCAGGTTCCCTTCGGGGTGAACGTCGAATCGGGGGAGTTGGGGAGTTTCAATGGTGCGGTCGGGGATTCCTATGATTTCGAGGCGTGGACGAATGGTACGGAGACCATTGAGTTGAGTTTCGCTAGTTCGGGGACGTATTTGGTGGGCTTGCAAGTCGGGAGTGCCTGTGGCATGGATTCCGTGGTGCATGAAGTGGAGGTGATTCCGGCCGCTTCCTTGGACGCCAGTTTGTTGGCCCAAACCCTGTGCAGCGGCGACACCACAGCGGCCTTCACCCTGACATCGTCGGTGGAAGGCTACCAGGTGATTTGGTCCGCGGGCGGATTCGATGGGGTGGAACCGGTGTTCCCGCTCGGAGGAGGGGGAGTCAGTCCTGTGGAGGTGCCCGATTGGGTGCCGGAGAATTCGGGAGATGTGGACGGGACGTTCGTGGTGACCGCGACCTTAGCCTGCACCAACGACGAGCCCTTGGAGCACCTCATTACCGTGGGGCCGGAGGCGAACATCCTGCCCGATCCCGTTTCCGCTTCGATCTGCAGCGGGACTTCGCCTGAAATCGCCCTCGAGAGCAACATCGAAGGAGCCTCCTTCTCGTGGACAGTCGAGTCCGTGGAGGGCATCACAGGGGCCAATGACGACAGCGGAGCGCTCATCGCCGACGTCCTGGTCAATGCGAACTCCGCCAATACATCGGTGGAGTACACCATCGCCATCGGTGCAGTGGCCTGTCCCGGAGAGGACGTGGTCGTGCCGGTCGAGGTGTTGCCGGAGTTCTCACTGCCCGATTATGCGGACCTCGCAGGGTGCCCGGGTACCGAGTTTGAAGTCGAGTCTGTGGAACCGGTAGAAGGAGCCGTGTGGTCGTGGGATAACAATGAACCCGATGTGGGATTGGGGTCATCTGGAGTTGGCGATGTTCCGGATTTCGTGGCGGGTTCGAACGCCACGGACAGCCCCATCATGGGAACCGTCACGGTCACGGGGAGCGTTGCAAATTGCCCGGAAGTGGAAGCGTCGTTCGCGGTGACGGTGTTTGATTTGCCTAATGCCGCATTCGAAGTGGCACCCAACGGCGGATTGCACTGCATCACGGGCGAGGCCACCATCACCGGCAACTCGGATCCCGCATCGTGCACGTTTGAATGGTCCGGACCCGGAGTCCTCGGTACACCGAACGGGGCTTCGGCGGAGGTGAATGCGGTCGGGACGTACGCGGTTTGGGTCACGGAAACCGCTTCTGGATGCTCGGCGCCATTCTCGGTGGAAGTGCTACCTCCTGTACCCGTGAACATCGAAGGTGCTCAAATCCTTCCCGTCAGTTGTCCGGGGGTTGCGGACGGACAGGTACACGTGGATTCGGACGCCAACGCCGGATCGCTCACGTGGGAATGGACGCCGTCCGTATCGGACGCTGAGAGTGCCGTGGACTTGGCTTCAGGGACGTACAATGTCTTGGTGGTGAATGCCTCGTTCTGCGAGGATGAGGCGGACTTCGAGGTCACGGAGCCTGCGCCGCTGGAAGTGAATTTGGTGGATTCCATTGCGAGCGAGTGTGGGGAGGAAAACGGCTTGTTGGAGGTCCTCGCATCTGGTGGCAATGGCGGGTACACCTACAATTGGGTGGGGGCGCCGAATGGATCGGTGATCGATGGCATCGATGCGGGTCAGTACGCGGTCGTCGTGGAGGATGAGGAGGGGTGTTCGGTGGAGACGGTGTGGGATTTGGCCTGCATTCCGCTGGTGGAAGTCGAGCCGTACACCTTCATCTCGCCCAACGGCGATCAGCGCAACGACCGCTGGCTCATCGACCACATCCTCCTCTACCCCGAAAGCGAGGTCTGGGTGTACAACCGCTGGGGCAATCTGGTGCACCACGCTTCCCCCTACCTCAACGATTGGGAAGGCACCTTCACCGAAGGCCGCAAAGTCGGGGAACCGTTGCCGGCCGCTACCTATTATTTCGTCATCGACACGAAGAAGAAATCCCAAGATCCGGTCAAGGGCTTCCTCGAAATCCAAACTTCGGCTCAATGAACCTCCGCATCACAATCGCGTTGCTTTTCTGCGCATGGACCGGTGCGATGTCGGTTTGGGCGCAACAGGATTTGCAATCCTCCACGTATGCCTTCAGTCCGCTGGCCTTCAATCCGGCCTATGCTGGCAGCCGCGGAACCTTGAACGTTCATGCCGTGAACCGGGCGCAATGGCTCGGGTTTGAGGGCGCTCCGCGGACCCAAATCCTGTCCGTCAATGCCCCGCTGCTGCGGCGCAATTTGGGGGTGGGCCTGTCCATGGCTTCAGACCGTTCAGGGGCGCGAAGCCAGTCAACGGGGTTGTTGCACGTGGCGTACCATTTGCCTTTGAACGAGACGCTCCGCCTTTCGATGGGGCTGGCTGGAGGGACCGTCTCGAACGGCTACGACTTTTCTGACCTGCGGGCGGAGGATCCGGGGGATGCCGTTTACGCAGATCAGTACCGGGACCGGGCACTGAATTTCGGTGCGGGGGCGTATGTGTGGTCCGAGGCCTGGTACGTGGGGGTGAGCATGCCGCATTTGGTTCGGCAGCCGCTCGCGTTTGAAGATCCGACTTCGCCCGTGTTGCAGCGGCACCTTTACTTGAGTGGCGGGTACGCGGTGGAGAAAGGGCCGGTGATTTCTTATCGGTTTACGGGATTGTTCAAGATGACGTCGAATGCGCCGGCGACGATGGATTGGACGGCTACGGCGTGGGCGTTGGACCTGGTGGGCGTGGGGGCGATGTACCGCATGAACGAATCCATCGGATTTCATGCGGCGTACCAGCTTGCCCCGGAGGTTCAGGTGATTTATGCGGTCGATTTGCCGTTCAACCGGATGCGGACGGGGACGTTTGGTAGCCACGAGGTGGCGCTGTTGTTTGATTTGTCGAAGCGCCGTTTGGCCTTTGAAAGCCCACGTTATTTCTGACGAATGAAGCACGTAGCACTACTTTTCGGGTCCCATGGACTCCTGGCGCTGATGCTCGGCTTGTGCTTGCAGTCTCACGCTCAGGTCTTTGCGCCTTTGCGCAATCAGCAGGAGGAACGAGCGCGCTTGTTGACGGACCAATTGCGATTTGCGGAGGCCTATCCGTTTTGGGCGAATTTGGCTGAGCTGGCAGAGCGGGAGGGCGGACCAAGCGATCCCGTGCGCGCTGCGATGGAAACGGCGATGGCGAGCGAACAATACGAGGAGGCCCTTCGGTGGCTGGATGCGTTGCGTGCGCCGTCGTTGAACGCATTCACCGTTTCGGACGCGCTGACCTATGTAGAGTTGCTGAAGCGAACGGGCGGTTACGAACGGGTGCCCAAGGCCTTGATGAGTTTCCGGGCGGATTTTCCAGGGGATTCTGCCTTGGACGCGTTGGCCGCGAGCTGGCCTCAGGTGGAGGCGATGTTGGCGGATACGGGAGAAGCGGTGGTGAAGACGTACCGGCCTTCAGCGGAGGCAGAGGAGTATGGCGCCGTCCCGTGGCGCGGTGGACTGGCTTTCATCACCAGGGGCGTTGCCAACGGTGTTTCAGTGGACGGATGGATGAATCAGCCGTGGACGAAGGTGGCGTTCATTCCGGATACGGCCGATGCGGAGCCGCGTCACACGGATTTGGACCAATGGCTGAACCGCGATTTGTTCGAAGGCTTGGACCAAACCCTGCACCACGACGGCCACGTCGCCTTCTCTCCCGATCGCGAGGTCATCGCCATCACTCGGAACCAAACCCTGCATGACACCCTGCGAACGGTGAAGCGGTCGGCGCTTCAACTCGTCTTTTACGAGCGGATTTTGGGCAAGGATTGGCGCGAGATGAAGCCGTTCGATCACAACGATCCGCATTGGTCGACGGGTCATGCAGCGTTCACGCCGGAAGGCGACCTGATCTTTGCAAGCGATCGTCCGGGCGGGTTTGGCGGTTCAGATTTGTGGCGGTGTGAAAAGAAGGGGTCGGGCTGGCTCGAACCGGTGAACCTCGGTCCGACCGTCAACTCCGGGGGGGACGAACTGTTTCCGTTCATGGCGGACGACTCGACCCTCTACTTCGCGTCGAATGGCTGGCCGGGGCTGGGCGGCTTGGACCTGTTCAGTTGGATCCCGCGCGCGGAACAAATCGAGCATTTGCCCGTTCCCGTGAATTCCAGTGCGGACGATTTTGCCCTGTACGTGGAGGCCGATGGTTCGGGCTTCTTGTCGTCGAACCGCGGCGATTGGGTGGACCGCATCTACAAGTTGGACATGCCGATGGTGGACGCGACGTGGGAGCTTTTGGTGCAATCCTGCGACACCCGTCCCATCGCGGGAGTGCCCATGGAGTTCGTGGACGAGACGTCCGGCTTGACGTACAACGGGGTTACAAATGCTGCGGGCCGCGTTGAATTCAAACCTCGGTACGCGCACCGCGTGAAGGCGCTCTGCGGCGGGAACGACTCGTTGGTCGCGGTAGACGGCGCGTTGTGGGCGAATGTCGAGGGGGGCTTGCGCCAGGATACGATCACGTTGAACTGGCGTAACCCCGAAGGTTCCATCGTGGTGCTCGATGCTACGGGAGAGCCCCTCACCGATGCACTGATCACGTTCACCCGGGCGGACGGGACGGTGAAGCGCGGAGGTGCAGACGACGAGGGCTCGTACCTGTGGAGCACGACCACGACCCTCGGGTTCGAGCGGGTCGAGGTGGACGTTCTGAATTTCGAATCGGCGTCGCATGCGTTGGCAGGGCTCAACGGCTGCGCGCGGCCTGAGCGGTATCGGTTCACGTTGGAGTTGAAGGAGGAGGAGATTGATTTGGCCAACATCTTTTACGATTTGAACAAAGCGGACCTGAGGCCCTTGAGCATTGTGGAACTGGACAAACTCGTGCGCTACATGAACCAGCGGCCGACCCTGCGCGTGGAACTTTCCTCGCACACCGACTGCCGCAACAGCGACGAGTACAACCAAGATCTGTCCCAGCGGCGCGCGCAATCCTGCGTGGATTACATCATTTCCCAGGGCATTTCCGCCGATCGCATCGTGGCGCGGGGCTATGGGGAATCGCGGCTCATCAACTCATGCGGGGGGGCGATTCCGTGCGAAGAGTGCAAAGACGAGGTGGCGCATCAAGCGAACCGCAGAACCGAAGTCAAGTTGCTGGTTGAATGAAATTGAAGTTGTCTAGAATCGTTTCGCTTTGGGCCGTGGCCGCGGCCCTGTGCTGGTCGGTGGGTGCTGCGGCGCAGGTGGAATTGACGTCGATTCCTGAGCCGGTGAATGGCGTCGTCGAGGTGTGCGCGGGGTCCACGGTGCTGTTCTTGAACGAGACGGACGCCTCGGATTTGGATGGCCAAACCACCTACGACTGGAACGTCCCAGGAATTACCGTAGACGAATTGGTGGCAGGGCCCGTATTCACTCAGTTCGACACGCCGGGCACTTATACCGTTAGTTTGGGCATTGTCACGCTCGACGGGGACGAAGACTTGGGCGAGGCCACGTTGACGGTGGTGGTTTCAGCGGCTCCACCACTGATTCCGGAATTGATCTCAGGAAACAGCTGCACGATTCCCGATACCTTGGAATTGTTCACCGACGTCGTGGTGTTTCAAACCCAGAGTGGAACTTCTTCGTGCACGTGCAATCCGTCCAGTTGGGGGCCTTTGGTGACCCTCGCGGACACCGATCAGTACCCGGCGGGCACCACTTCGCACATTTATTGGGGCGGGCCGGGTAGTGCTGCGAACGGAGGAACGGCCGCATTTACCACGCAGACGGGATTTCCAACGGCGTCGGAGGATTTGGCCTTCTACCCGGGGCAAACTTCACCCGCGGGTCACTACTCGAATCAGGGAAGTTACAACTTGGTGCACGTGGTGGAATTTCCAGGCGGCTGCACTTACTCGGATTATTACGTGGTCAGTTGGGGGGCGGCGTTGATTGACCAATGCGCGAACGCGGCCCAAAGCGTGTGCTTTCCGTTGGACTACCCCTTGTGTTTCGATACCCAAGCTCCGGGCACAACGTACACCATCAATTGGGGAGATGGCTCACCGGAAGAGCATTACATCTATCCGAATCTTCCGACCATCCCGAATCAGCTGGGTCACGCCTACGACGAATCGTGTGAAAACGCCGATTCTGCTGCCACTTCCTACATCATTACCATCGAAGCGGAGAATTCGTGCACCAACCTGACTACAGTGAACTCGCAAGGCCCCTTCTTCGTAAGCACAACGCCGTTGCCGGGCTTTACGATGGATCCCATCCCACCTATCTGCCAGCTCGAGAGCATCACGTTCACGGACACTTCGTTCACAGGATTCGAGGCCGGTGAGTCGGGGTGTTTCAACGAGTACTTCCGGGCTTGGACCATCAATGGAAGTTCGAACCCGAACGGTTTCGGCTACACCGTTCAAGGGGGCGATTTGGGCGATGCGTTCTGGTTCGAGCCGGGCACCGAGGTCATTGACGTGCAGTTCACGCAGCCTGGTTCTTACGATGTGACGTTGACGGTTTCGAATACGTTCTGCGATCCGTTGTCGGTGACCCATACGGTGGTGATTTCGCCCATTCCATTTGTGGACGAACAGGAAGTCACCTTGTGCACAGAGGATGTGTTGGATTTCATTCCAGATGCCCCGCCTGCGATCCTTCCACCCGGAACCTACTTCGAGTGGACGGTCGCGGACAATCCCGCAGTAACTGGCGATGTTCCGGGGTCAGGAACCTCCATTTATGCTGATTTGTTCAACGAAACGAATGTGCTCCAAACGGTCGTTTATACCGTAACCCCCATTGCTCCAGGACCGTGCCCCGGTGATCCGTTCACGTTGACGGTGGACATCATCCCGACGATTGAGGTTCCGGATGCGAATTTGACCTTGTGCAATGGCCAGACCGCGTTTTTGGCCCCCTCAAACAACGATCCCAACACGATTCTGCCGGAGAACACCTTGTTCACTTGGACCTACACGGACAACCCCAACGTCACGGGGGAATCCAACGGCACCAACCTGAGCCAGTTCATCCAAACGCTCACGAGTTCGGTCATTTCACCCGCTCAGTCCGTTGAATACGAGATCATTGCTCAAGTTGAGGCGGGCAGCTGTGAACCCGATACGTTCATTGTGGAGGTGACGTTGAATGACGTCGATGCAGGGGGCATCGTTGCGGACCAGGTGATTTGTCCAGGCGGCGATCCTTCGCCCATCACGTTTTCGAATCCGGCCGTGGGTTCGGGAACCTTGACTTATCAATGTCAGTCGCAGACCCCGCCGTCCGTGAGTTGGATCAACATTCCGGGGGCTACCGGGGCTTCGTATGACCCGCCGGCGGGCCTGTTGGACGAGACGGCCTTTCGCGTGGTGGTGACGAGCGCGTTGAATGAGGTGGTGTGCAGCGATGTGTCGAACGAGGTTTTGGTCGAAATCAATGCCATTGAGATTCCGGAAATTGCTCCAGACCAAATCATCTGCGCGGGCGACGATCCCACGCCCATCGGCATCATCAGCGGCGGCGAATCCTTCGGCAGCCCGAGTTACCAATGGCAGCAACTCACCTCGCTGACGGGCCTTTGGACGGACATTCCTGGAGCCACGGATGCGGAATACGATCCGCCCGCGGGAGCGAATGCGGACCTGTGGTACCGGCTGGTGCTCACCTCGACGGCCGAAGGGGTGGAATGTGCGGTCGTCTCGGATACGGTGTTCGTGGACGTGAACACCGTCGATCCCGGGATCGTGCTCGAACCGCAGGTCATTTGTTTGGGGGAGATGCCCGAGGAGCTTTCCGTCGCCGGAGCGTCCGGTGATGGCGCGCTCACTTACGAGTGGTTTTCTTCTTTCAGCGCGACGGGACCTTTTGTTACCCCTGTGGGGGATGGGCCGACTTACGAACCACCAGGCCCGTGGAATGCGGACACGTGGTACCTCGTGGAGGTGACCAGCACGTTCGGCGGGGTGGCTTGTTCTTCCACAACGCTTCCCGTGGGCATCGAGTTGAACGGGGTAGGGGCTGGCGGTGGTGCACCGGACCAAACCATTTGTTCCGGCGGTGACCCGGTCGCCCTGGTCCCTTCCGAATTGCCCACAGGAGAAGGCACGCTCTTCTACCAATGGCAGCAATCCATAGGAGGGGCGTGGACGGACATTCCTGGAGCGACCTCGGTGACCTACGATCCGCCCGGCGGCCTCACCGTGACGACGCAGTACCGGATGGTAGTGAGCAGCTCGCTGGGCGGTTCGGCTTGCCCGGTCATCGGTCCAGTGGCGACGGTATTCGTGAACGACGTGGACGCGGGCACCATCACTGGACCTTTCGAAGCGTGCGAAGGAGGCGATCCTCCCACCATGGGGCCGCAGGCCATCGCGACGGGTTCGGGAACGCTGACTTTCCAATGGCAAAGCGCCCCTGCATTGGCAGGGCCTTGGCAGGACATTGCGGGCGCGACGGGATTGAACTACAACCCACCGGCAGGCATCACCGAAACCACCTTCTTCAGGCTCGTGGTGACGAGCACGTTGAATGGGGTGGCGTGTTCCGACGTCAGCAACCCGTTGGAGGTGACGGTGATCCCGGATCCCGAGGTGACGTTGGATCCGGTGGCGGCGACCTCCTTGTGCTTGGATGGATCCTTGGCGGCGCCGTTCGAAGTTGCGGGGATGGATGGATTGGGCGATTTGACGTTCCAATGGTACGATGAGACCGGGTTGATCCCGGGGGCCACTTCCTCCACGTTCGACCCCTCGCCGTTCGATCAGGTGGGTTCGTTCTCGTATTACGCCGTATTGAGCTGGTCAGGGGATGGCTGCGATGCAGCGGCCACGGCCACGGCGGAGGTGACGGTGTTGCCCGATCCAGTGGTCACGGTTCAGCCCGAACCGGGCATTTGGTGCCTGAACGCCCCAGCGGCCCCCCTTTCCGTGGAGGCCACGGGTGGGGTCGGCGCCATGACTTACCAGTGGTTCGTGGCAACGACTGCTAGTTTGACGGACGGAACGGCCATTTCTGGAGCAAACGCCCCCCAATACACGCCTCCCACGAACGTACTGGGGACTCTCTACTACTACTGCGTCATTACGACGGACGCCTCCGGTTGTGAAGTAATGAGCGATGCAGCGGCCGTGGAGGTCACGCCCGCGCCCATCATCACCTCGGTGCTGGACGATGTCATCGGTTGCGTGGGAGCGGCATTCCCGGCGTGGACCATTGAATACGAGGAAGGAACGGGGACGCCTACGTACCAATGGTTCATGAACACCGTGCCTTCCGTTGCCGGAGCGACGCTCATTCCAGCGGCGACTCAGCCGACGTTCACTCCTCCGTCGAATGCGGCGGGCGTCATGCACTACTTCTGCGTCGTGACGTTTCCGAGCGGCGGGTGCGGGGAGGTGACTTCGCCGGTGGTGACGGCGGAGGTGGTTGGGGATCCGATTTGGCAAGTGGAGCCTTTGCCAGCCCAAACCCTTTGCCCCGGCGGAACCCTGTTCGCTTCATTCACAGCCAGCTACGCCCTCGGAACCGGCACGCCTACTTGGCAGTGGTTCCTCGACGGCGCCCCCATCCCCGGCGCCAACGGGTCGTCCTTCCTCCCCGGTGACTTCAACGCAGTCGGGACCTTCACCTACACGGTGACGGTCACTGTGGACGGCAACGGGTGCGACGCCATTACTTCCGCCGATGCCGTCGTCACCGTGATCCCGGACCCTGTGGTCACGGCTCCGGTCAGCGCCGAATGGTGCGAAGGCGCGGCCGCGGATGCCTTGGTGGTTTCGGCAACCGGCGGAACCGGTGGCTACACGTACCAATGGGTTTCTGGCCCCGATCCTTCGTCCATGACTGAAATCCTCGGCGCGACGGGAGCATCCTACGTGCCGCCAACCGATGCAGTGGGAGCGATTTGGTACGCCTGCATCGTGACCGGTCAAGGGGCCAACTGCGAAACGGAGAGTGCACCCGCCCTCATCACAGTGACAGAAGCTCCGTTATTTACGGTTCAGCCAGCGCCAGATTCCGTGTGCATTGGCGGACCGGAGACCTTGCTCGAAGTGGCCTTCACCAACGGTACGGGCGCCCCGACCTATCAATGGTATTCCTCGCCGACGAACAATCCCGCGGCAGGAACCCCCATCTCCGGGGCCACCGATCCTTCCTATGCCGCTCCCACTGGAACCGTAGGCACGACGTGGTATTACTGCGTGATTTCCCTTGAAGGTGGCGGCTGCGACGAGATCACGTCCGATTTGGCGCCGATTGTGATCACCCCGCTGCCGACGTTGGATGGTGGCCTCTTGGGCGCCGATTCCCTGTGCGTGGGTGGGACGCTTGCCGTGCCGCTTGAAGTGGGCTATTCAAGCGGTTCAGGTACAGCGACTTATCAGTGGTTTGATTCCTCAGGCCAAATCCCCGGCGCAACCGCCCCCACCTACCTCCCCCCAGCATACACCACCCCCGGTGCCTTCGAATACTCGGTCGTCGTAACCCTCTCGGGCGCGGGATGCGGTTCGCTGACCTCCACTGACGCGGTTGTGGTGGTAGTGGACGACCCCGTTGTGGACGTTCAACCCCTCGACGCGTCGTATTGTCAAGGTGGCGCCGGCGTTGCCGAACTGTTCATCGAAGTGAGCGGCGGTACGGGCGCGTTCAGCTTCCAATGGCAATCTTCACCCGACGCTCCGGGCGACTGGTCGGACATCCCCGGTGCAACGAGCATTAGCTACCTGCCGCCCGTCGACCAAGTCGGCACCGTTTACTACCAATGCGTGGTGACCCAATCGGGTGCGAACTGCTCGGTTGTGAGCGATCCCGCTGAAATCATCACGACGGAAGCGCCGGTATTCACCACGGAGCCGTTCGACCAGGAGGTGTGTTTGGACGGAGCACTCCTTCCGCTTGAAGTGGATTACGAAAACGGCACGGGCACCCCGCAATACCAGTGGTACGTCTCCACCACCGATGACAACGCGGCTGGCACGGCCATCGATGGTGCCATCGGCCCGAGCTACACACCGCCAACGGATGCGGTTGGCATGCTCTACTACTACTGCATCATCGCTCTTGAAGGCGGTGGTTGCGATGAGATCGTCTCCCAAACCGGCGCAGTAACCGTCGTTCCCGACCCCGTCATTTCGCTCCAACCACTCGCCACCGACACCCTCTGCGTGGGCGGCACCCTTTACCTCGAATTGGAAATCGCTTACGAGGAGGGGACCGGTTCTCCGACCTACGAGTGGTTCGTCGATGGAATGCCCATTCCGAACAGCGACGCTCCGACGTACTTGCCGCCTGCGTTCACCAGCCCGGGTACATTCCAGTACTACGCGGAGGTCACGCTCAGCGGCAGCGGTTGCGATCCGGCGGCCTCGGATTCCGCTGAAGTCGTGGTGGTTGATGACCCCGTGGTCGATGTTCAGCCTGTCGACGCGGCGTATTGCCAAAATGGAGCAGGCGTTGCCGTGCTGTTCATCGAAGTCAGCGGCGGCACCGGCACGTTCAGTTACCAATGGCAGTCCTCACCGAACGGTCTGGCTCCATGGACCGACATCCCCGGCGCAACGGGCATCAGTTACTTGCCGCCCGTCGACGTAGTGGGCACCATGCACTACCGGTGCGTGGTCACCCAATCGGGGGCGAACTGCGCGGTCATCAGCGACCCCGCCGAAATCATCACCACCGAAGCGCCGGAGTTCATCCTCGAGCCGTTTGATCAGGAAGTGTGTTTGGACGGCACCCTCCAGCCGCTTGAAGTGGACTACGAAAACGGAACGGGCACCCCGGAATATCAGTGGTACGCCTCGACGTCCGATGACACCGACGCCGGAACGCCCATCGCCGGCGCCACGGGCCCGAGCTACACCCCGCCGACGGATGCAGTCGGCACGCTTTATTACTACTGCATCATCGCACTCGAGGGCGGCGGCTGCGACGAAATCGTGTCCCAAACCGGCGCGGTAAACGTCGTCCCAGATCCCGTCATCACGCTTCAGCCCCTCGCCAGCGATACGCTTTGTGTGGGCGGAACGCTTCACCTTGACCTCGAGATTGAATACGGCGAAGGCACGGGCGATCCGACCTATGAATGGTTCGTCGATGGAACGCCCATCGCGAACAGCGACAACCCCACCTACTTGCCGCCGACCTTCAACACCTCGGGCACGTTCGAATACTACGCGGAAGTGACGCTGAGCGGAAGCGGTTGCGATGTGGCCACGACCGCGTCCGCTGAAGTGATTGTGGTGGAGGATCCGGTCGTCGACGTGCAACCGGTCGATGCCTCGTACTGCCAGTTCGCTTCGCCTGTAGCGGCTCTGTTCGTTGAGGTGAGCGGCGGCACGGGGGCGTTCAGTTTCCAATGGCAGTCCGCGCCCAGCGCGGCGGGCCCGTGGCAGAACATCTCTGGGGCCAATGACATTGAATACGAACCGTCCGTGGACGTCGTGGGCATCGTGCACTACCGAGTCGTGGTCACGCAGACCGGGGCGAACTGTCAGGTCATCAGCGAGCCGGCCGCCATCGAGACCACCGAGGCGCCGACGTTTACGGAGCAGCCGTTGACTCAAACGTTGTGCGTGGGGGAGGAGCCCTTGGATTTGGCCGTAGCCTACCAAGACGGCACGGGCACCCCGAGTTACCAATGGTTCAGCAGCGTGGCGGGCAGCACGGCCGATGGGCAGCTCATTCCGGGCGCGACCAGCAGCACGTACACGCCGCCGACGGATGCGGCCGGGTTGATTTGGTATTACTGCGTCATCAGCTTTGACATTGGGGGGTGCAGCGACATTGTTTCGGATTTGGCCGGCATTTACGTGAATGGGGTGAACGCGGGGACTGTTTTGGAGGACCAGGGCATTTGCTCAGGCCAACAACCGGAGCCCTTGGAGCCGGACGTGCAGGCCACGGGGAATGGGGATTTGACCTACCAGTGGTTGTCGCAGCCGGATGCGGGGGGACCGCTTTCGCCGGTCGCCGGCGCCCTCACCGCGACGTGGCAGCCGCCGGTGCTGTTCGATACCATTCAGTATGCGTTGCAAGTGACGAGCACGTGGAATGGCGTCGGCTGTGCAGACACGACGAACGTGTTGGAGATTTTGGTCTACCCGCTGCCGCAAGTGGATCCGTTCCCGTCGCTGACGATTTGCAACGATGAGAGCGTGGAGTTGAGCATTGGCAGTGATTTGGCCAGCACCTATGAATGGGTGGCCATTTCGAACAACAGCGTTGAAGATGAGGAACTTACGGTGCAAGGAACCAACCAAATCACCGACTCGCTGCACAACCCGACCACACAGCCGCAATACGTGTCGTACGACGTGACGGCGACCTCCGTGCCTTACGGATGCGAAGGCCCGACGGTTCAGGCGGTCGTGGAAGTCATGCCCGACGTGGTGCTCAATTCCTTGACCGCCATGGAAATGTGCAGCGACGCTCCCGTGAATGCCCTGCTGACCACGAACGTGCCGAGCACCTTCGAGTGGTTCGTCACCGTCGACAACCCGAACGTGACCGGGGAATCCCTGTTTGGCGGAACGGGCAATTTGATTTCGGATGTCCTCGTGAACACTTCTCAAGTGGACCAAATGGTCATCTACAGCATCACCCCGACGAGCATCAACGGCGACTGCGAAGGCGCAGCCCAAACCCTCGCGGTGCTGGTCAAGCCCCCGCTCGCGATCACGAGCCCCTCCGAAGTGACGCTCTGCAGTGGCGAAGCGGTCGACGTTCAGCTCGTCGCCAACACGGACGTGCTGTTCAATTGGTACGCCGTTGGAAACCCAGCGGTGGCTGGTGAGTCCACGGGCATCACGAACAGCGATTTCATCGACGATGTGCTGACGGCGCTGCAGCCCGATGTGCAGCAAGTCCAGTACCAAGTCATCGCGACGAGCGTCAACAACGGGTGTTCCAGCCCGCTGACGCCGCTGACGGTTCAGGTGAATCCCGAGCCCAGCATGGTGCACGTGCCGGCCTTCTCGGTTTGTCATGAGGAGCCGGTGGACGCCATTGATTTCGGGGCGGACGTGGTGGGGACGACGTACGTTTGGGCTTCGAGCACGCCGGAAGCCGTGGGGCAGGAGGTGGCTTCGGGCGCGGGGTCGATGCCGGGGTGGATTGCCGCGAACCTCACGGACGTGCCGCAGCAGACCACGGTGACGGTTTCGCCGATGTTTACGGCGGACGGGGTCGGCTGTCCGGGGGAACCGATGGCGTTCGGCGTCACGGTTCAGCCGGTGCCTCAGGTGAACCCGTTGGTGGATTTGGTGGCGTGCGAGGATGAGGCGGTGCCGGGCATCGCGTGGACGACCGAGGTGGCGGGGACGGTGTTCGAATGGCAGGTGGATGCCCTGAATGTGGGACTTGCCGCTTCGGGATCGGGGTCGTTGCCCGCGTTCGTCGCGGCGAACGATGGCCTGAACAGCTTGGAGGCGGTGGTGACCGTCACGCCCGTTTATCCGAATGCGCCGAACAATTGCCTGGGGTCGCCGGAGTCGTTTGAGTTGACGGTTCACCCGGCGCCGGATGTGGTGCCGGTGGCGGATGCCATTTGTTCTGGAGGCCAAATCAACTTGCCGCTCGAAGCCGACCTTCCGAGCACCTTCACTTGGTCAGCCGCCCCCAACCCCCTCGTCTTCGGCGAAACGGCTTGGCCTGTCCAAACCTCCAACCTCATCGCAGAGGTCCTCACCCAAGAAACGGACTTCCCCCAAACCGTGACCTACACCGTCATGGCGACCTCCACCGCCCACGGCTGCCCCGGGCCGGCCATCGAGCTCGAGGCGGTGGTGAACCCCTTGCCCACCGTGGCCTTCA
>CBFHLY010000032.1:0-32302 GCA_965656785.1 uncultured Flavobacteriales bacterium | reverse complement strand
GCCCGCTGGCCGTTCACCGCGAAATCCAGCGAGTCGATGCCGCCGAGGTCACGCGCCATCGCCCAGTACATGAACAAGTTGCCGCTGCGGAACTGCTGCTTCGCCAGCGCGCTCGTCGGCCCCTCGTACGCATTCGGCCAAACGTGCAGCCACAAAACGTCCAGCGCCTCCGGGCTGTTGTTGACGTACTCGGTCTCGATGAAGCCGTGCAGCGTGTGCGTTTCGTCGTCCAGCCGCACGTCGATGCGGTGGTTGACCTCTTGTTGGAAGTACGGGGTTTGGGCAAGGGCATGGGCAGCGGACCAAACCGCAATCAAGGCAACGAAAACGCGCATGGCGAATGGGATTTCAATTGTGGACGCAGAAGACGGAGCGAAGTTACACCGAGCCCCGCTGGGTTGTACCTTTGCCTTCGCATGGGCGCTACAGAAATCGTCTTCATCCTCGTCATTTACCTGCTGCTCTTCGGGGCGAAAGGCATGCCGTCGCTCGCGCGGACCATGGGGTCGGCCGTGCGCCAATTCCGCGCCGCCTCGGACGAAATTCAACGGGAAATCCTGAGTTCTGCCGATCCGCTCAAGCCGCGCCCGCCTCAACCGCGCCCGCCGAAGGCGCCAGAAACACCGGAAAGTCCCGACACCCCTTCCGCCGAATGACCTACGACATCCCCTTGCTGATCGGCGGCCTCGCGCTGCTCGTGCTCAGCGGCGAGGTCCTGGTGCGCAATGCGGCGGGCATGGCCATCAAGGCTTCCATCCCCCCCCTCATCGTCGGACTGACCGTCGTGTCCATCGGCACCTCCGCGCCGGAAATCTTCGCGAGCATCCAGGCCGCACTCGCCGGCAACCCGGGACTGGCCATCGGCAACGTCGTCGGCTCGAACATCGCGAACCTCGCCCTCATCCTCGGCGTGACCGCGCTCATCCACCCCGTCAAAGTGGACCGCTCGCTGTTGCGCACGGATTGGCCGGTGATGATGTTCGGAACGGTCGCGTTCGGTGTGTTCGCTTGGGATTTGGTCTTCACCCACTTCGAGGGCACCTTGCTGCTGCTGGGCACCCTGCTCCTGATGAGTTTCCTCATTTACCGAAGCCAAAAAGCGCGCAAGTCCTCCGAACCAGACCCCGACTACGAAGGCGAATTCGACCGGTTCGCGGGCCGTCCATACGCCCTGCTCGTCCTCGGTGCGGCGGTCGCTTGCGTCGGCCTGTACTTCGGCTCCGAGTGGTTCATTTCCGGTGCCCGCGGCATCGCACAGGCAGCTGGCGTCAGCGACCACATCATCGGCGTCACCGTGGTCGCCTTCGGCACCAGCGTTCCCGAGCTCGTGGCCTCGGCCGCAGCGGCCATCAAGGAACAGAGCGACCTCGCCCTCGGCAACCTCGTCGGTTCGAACATCTTCAACATCTTCCTCGCCTTGGGCTCCACGTCCCTCGTAGCCGAAATGCCCGTCGATCCCGCCGTCATCCAAACAGACTTCTGGTGGATGGGCGGCATCGCCCTTTTGCTCCTCCCGATGATGCTCCACAAGAAGGTGTTTCATCGCTGGAAAGGCGCCGTGCTGCTCGCGCTGTACATCGCGTACATCGGGCTGATGCTCTGAGGCGCGCGTTGGATTGTGGGCTATTTTTGGCCCATGTCAGTGCACAAAGACGCCAAGCGCATCACGACCCAAGTGCTCCAGGAAATGAAGCACAACGGGGAGAAAATCGCGATGCTCACCGCCTACGATTACTCCATGGCCACGCTGGTGGACCAAGCCGGAGTCGACGTCATCCTCGTCGGTGACAGCGCCTCCAATGTGATGGCCGGCCACGAAACCACGCTTCCAATCACCCTGGACCAAATGATTTACCACGCCGCGAGCGTGGTGCGGGCTGCAAAACGCGCGCTCGTGGTGGTGGACCTGCCCTTCGGCACCTACCAAGGAAATTCGAAAGAAGCGTTGAATTCGGCCATCCGCATCATGAAAGAAAGCGGCGCGCACGCGGTCAAGCTCGAAGGCGGCCGCGAGGTGCGGGAAAGCATCGAACGCATCCTCAGCGCAGGCATTCCGGTCATGGGCCACCTCGGCCTGACGCCGCAATCGATTTATAAGTTCGGTACGTACACCGTCCGGGCGAAGGAGGAGGAAGAGGCCATTCGCTTGCGGGAAGACGCGGCGTTGCTCGATGAAATCGGTTGCTTCGCCGTGGTGTTCGAGAAGATCCCGGCCGGATTGGCCGGTGAGGTGAGCCGCGCCATCCATTGCCCGACCATCGGCATCGGTGCGGGTGGAGATTGCGACGGGCAAGTCCTGGTGGTGCACGACATGCTCGGCATCACGCAATCGTTTTCGCCGCGGTTCTTGCGCCGGTATTTGGACCTCGGCGATCAGATGTACAACGCCGTGCAGCAATACGTCAGCGACGTGCGCGGCCGCGATTTCCCCAACGCCGACGAGCAATACTGACCCTCCCGATGGAGCATCAGGAGCAGTCGAACCACCAGTGGGTCCGGAAACCGAAGGTCCCGGTGGTCATGAGCACGCCGGAAAACCTGCAGGTGCTGTACGAGGACAACCACCTCATCGCCATCAACAAGCGCCCTTCTGACATCGTCCAAAACGACGCGACAGAAGACACGTCCCTCGGCGTGGTGGTCGCGGAGTACCTGCGCATCAAGTACGAGAAGCCGGGGGACGCTTTTGTGGGCATCGTGCACCGGTTGGACCGGCCGGTTTCGGGGGTCATCCTCTTTGCAAAAACGTCGAAGGCGCTCTCTCGGCTGACGAACATGTTCCGCGTGCGCGAGGTGCAGAAGACGTACTGGGCGGTGGTCAAGCCGGCGCCGCAGCCGTCGGAGGGCCACATCGTGAATTATTTGGCCAAAAACCAGCAGCTCAATAAAAGCTTCGCCTTCGATCAACCCGGTCCCAAGCGCAAAGAAGCGGAACTCAAATACCACGTCATCGGCGCCACCGACCAATACACCTTCGTCGAAGTGCAACCGAAATCCGGTCGCCACCACCAAATCCGGGTGACGCTGGCCAGCCTCGGCAGCCCCATCAAAGGCGACATCAAATACGGTTCACGCCGCACGAACGACAACGCCTCGATCCACCTGCACGCCCGCCAAATCGACTTCATTCATCCGGTAAAGCGCGAGCACATGTCCATCGTGGCGCCGCCGCCGCACGACGTGCTGTGGGACGAATGGGTGCGGCTGGACCAGCGCGTTTGAATCGCATTTCTTAACGTCCGTTTCGGTTCCTTCGGTCACGCAGCGGCGGAATGGCGCGCCGTATCTTTGCGGCATGAATGCAACTCCTGAACACGTCAAGTGCCTGATCATCGGATCGGGCCCTGCCGGATACACCGCTGCCATTTACGCGGCGCGTGCGGACATGAAACCTGTGATGTACCAAGGCATGCAGCCGGGGGGACAGCTCACGGAGACGACGGAAGTGGACAACTTCCCAGGGTACCCCGAAGGCATCAATGGCCCGGGCATGATGGCCGACCTGGAAGCCCAGGCGAAGCGATTCGACACCGACGTCCGCACCGGATGGGTCTCCGAAGTCGATTTCACCGGCCCCGTTCACAAAGCGTGGGTCGGCGAAGGCGACGACCGCGTTGAAATCCACGCCGACAGCGTGATCATCTCGACGGGCGCGTCGGCGAAGTGGCTCGGCCTCGAAAGCGAGTTGCGCTTGCGCGACATCGGTGGGGGCGTAAGCGCCTGCGCCGTGTGCGACGGCTTCTTCTACCGCGGTCAGGAGGTCGTCATCGTGGGGGCCGGCGACAGCGCTTGCGAGGAAGCGAGCTATTTGGCCAAACTCTGCACGAAGGTAACGATGCTCGTCCGCCGCGACGAAATGCGCGCCTCCAAGGCGATGCAGCACCGGGTCAACAACCTCCAGAACATCGAGATCAAGTACAACACAGAAACCGTTGAAGTCTTGGGCGATCAAGGCGTGGAAGGCGTGAGGGTGAAGAACAACGCGACGGGCGAAGAGGAAACGATTCCCGCCACGGGCTTCTTCGTGGCCATCGGGCACAAGCCCAACACCGACGTCTTCAAGCCATGGATCCAACTCGATTCACAAGGTTACATCGTCTATGAAAAGCCGGGCACATCGCTGACGAACGTCCCCGGCGTTTTCGTGGCGGGCGATGCGGCGGATAAGACCTACCGCCAGGCCATCACCGCCGCAGGAACGGGCTGCATTGCAGCCTTGGATGCGGAACGGTACTTGGCCGATCGCGGCATCCACTGATTCCATCGACACGCAAGAGAAAAGGCGGCCTTTGCGGGCCGCCTTTTTCGTGGACGTTCGTGTAGGGATGTGCCTGGGGCTCATTCCGCAGAACAATTCGTATCGTAAACGGTCAAAAATAGCATCAGCTCACCCGCACCGATGGCCCCGTCGCCAAAGAAATCTCCGAAGCATGCTGATCCGAATCCACCCACGCCCCCATCGCCCGATCCGGTGCCTACGCACTTCTGAAGCGCCTCATCCCAAACGGTGCCTTCACCACAGTAATACGAAGGGTCAAAGCTGCAGGAGCCGTCATCATCCGTCGCGTTTGCTTCGTAATTGTTGGCGAGTTCATTCGTGCACCCCGGAACTTCAAACGCATCGCATACGCCGTCCATATCCACATCCACCAAGCAGTTACCCGAACAATCCAATTCCGATTCTGGATACGTGCACGAGTCAGACTCTTCCGTTGCAAGGGGATCGAAATTGCACGCCTCACTGTCCGTGCAGCCCAAGACTTCATCCCCATCGCACACCCCATCCCCGTCTGCATCGGCCAGGCAATTGCCCTCGCAATCCCGGCCTTCTTCTGGATACTGGCAAGCACCTGAATCCGTGGCTGTTGCGTCGTAATCGCAGGCCGAAGCATCGGTGCAGCCCAGGACCTCGAATGCATCGCAAATTCCATCCAAATCGGCATCCTCCAAGCAGTTTCCATTGCAATCGTATTCCTCCTCAGGAAACTCGCAACTGCCATCAAACGCGGTCGCCGCAGGGTCGTAATTGCAAGCAGCGGATTGGGTGCAGCCGGGCACTCCCGCTCCAAAAGTCAAGGATGCGAGCTGTTCATTGAAGGGATCGCCGCCGACAAAAACCTGCATGTTGAGGGTGCCTGAAATGATGCCCGACGTGGTGACTTGGGCGAGCAACACCCGCAAATTTTCATCGGGAATCCCGTTGGCCGAACCGGGCAACACATACCAACTGCCTCCCGTTGATGTGATCAACTCCGCACTCAATCCCGCGCTGAATGAAGTCAACAAGGGGGTCAATCCAATGCCCGCCACCTCTTCTTCTCCGTCGTTAGAGGGTGAACGGTCCAACCCGATGGTCAACCACGAATCGTAAGCCGCCTCGGGGATGATGTCGTAGATGAATCCGTTGATGCTTGTGGCGAAATTCGCGCCAGCCCCATGCTGCCAAAACGTGGTCGTCGTTGAGAGGTTCAACGGAAATTCATCCGACCCAAAAACCGCAGTGACGTAGTCCTCAGCCGAGGTCATTTGCGCATAAATGCGGTAAGTGGTTTCACCTGCAAGATCGGTTGACCCCACGATTCCGTCGTGGATGGCCACGGGTTCAGCAATCAATTCGGTCACTTGAGCAGTAGCAGCAGGAGCGCCTGCAAGGGCACACAATCCCACCATCCAGCTCCATTTTAAGGAGGGGTGTATAGACATGGTATCAGGCTAAATTGGTCTCGACAATATACAAAATCGAATACAGATAATCACACTCAGTCTAATATTATTGTTGACCGAATTCCGTTTCCAAGGTAATGTCGTAAAACCCCCAAGGCTCAAGTGCCATGTAGATGTTGGATTTGGCCTCGACGATGTCCCGGACCTCATTCACCTCGTCCAGCGTCACGTGCGCGGAAATCACATGCCGCTCGCCATCCAACGACCACACACGGCACGCATGAAGCGAAGCCACCCGCGGCACTTGCAAGATGGCGCGCTGGATGTCCTCCATGTTCATGCCCTCCGGAAGGCCTTGAAGGAACACGCGCAAGGTCTTCGCCAACCTGCGAACGACGTTGTACACCACCCAGCTCGTGATCGCAACCGAAAGCGCAGGATCCAACCACGTCCACTCCGGACGAGCCATCAGCACCAAAGAAACCGCGCCGACCGCCACCCACCCGAGAACGTCTTCAATCAAGTGCCACGACAAGACTTGCTCGTTCATCGAACTCCCCCGACCTGCCCGCCATGCCGCCACCCCGTTGAGCACAATGCCCACGACCGCAAACCACAACATTCCCTCCGTGTGCACGGCCGCCGGATGCGCAAAGCGGTCGATGGCGTTCCACAAAACCAACGCCCCTCCGACGAGCAAAATGAGGCCATTCACCAACGCACCCAACAGCGAAAACCGCTGAAAACCAAACGTAAAGGCCGCCGTTGGAAGTTGGTTCGATTTGCGTTGCAACCACCATGCAAGCCCGATCGCCAAGGTGTCCCCCAAATCGTGCAGGGCATCGGACTGAATGGCCACGCTGTTGGTCAAGACGCCTCCGACGAATTCCGCCACGGTGAAGGAGAAATTGAGCCAAAACACCAGACGCAAATTCCGCGTGGAAGCCCCTGCATCGGGCCTCAGGTGATCTTCGGCGTGCACGGCGTGGTGGTGGAGCTTCATGTCGGGAAGGTAAGGGATGGACGCAAAAAGCCCCGCGCTTCGGTGTGAAGGCGGGGCTTTCTTTGGGTGACTAATGGGATTTGAACCCACGACCCCTGGAACCACAATCCAGTGCTCTAACCAACTGAGCTATAGCCACCATTTTCCCGTTAGGGAGCGCAAAGATAATCGGAATCTTGCAACTCAATGCTGCCCCTCCTTTTTTTTCGCACCCGTACCGCATCTTTGCACCCCATGGCTCGTCTCCGCGTACTGCACATTGCCAGCTGGTATCCCAGCGAGGCCCACGGCACCTTGGGCAATTTCGTCCAGCGCCACGTTGAAGCTTCGGCCGAGCGGGTGGATGCAGAGGTTTGGTACGTGGCGCGTGGGGAATCCCGCATTGCGGAGCGCACCCACCGGGGAGTGAAGGAGCGCATTGCCTACGTAAGCGGCCGGTTGCCGTGGTTCGTTCAAGTTACCTGCACCTTGCTTCGGATGGCGAAGCATCAGGCGCGCCCCGATGCCATCCACTTGCATGTCCTCTATCCCGCTGGAATCGCTGCCCGCCTGCTCGCCCGGCGCTGGGGCGTGCCGCTCATCGCAACCGAACATTGGACGGTGTACCACCGCGACCAACGGGCGAAGCTGCCTGTTTGGCGGCGGCTTGCGATCCGGTGGGCGGGGCGGGGCCTCGACCGGCTTTGTCCCGTGACTTCCCAATTGGGGGAAAGCCTGCGCGATTTTGGCATCCAAGCCCCCGTGCATGTGGTGCCCAACGTCGTGGACACCACGCTGTTCAAGATTGCTCCACGCACCGCGCCGCCCGTGCTGTTGCACATCAGTTCCTTGGTGGACGGACAAAAGAACGTAACGGGCCTCATCGAGTGCTTCGGTCTAGCCGCCGATCGGTTGCCCGCAGGAACGACCTTGCACATCATCGGAGACGGCGACCCCGCTCCTCATGCGGCAACGGCCGAACGCCTCGGACTTTCGGACCGCATCCTCACCGGCGGCGAAATTCCCCTCGCGGAAGTCGCTGAGCGCATGGCGGCCGCCTCGGCGGTGCTGCTGTTCAGCCGATTCGAAAACTTCCCGTGCGTCATCCCGGAAGCGTGGGCCGCGGGTACGCCGGTCGTCGTCACGGACGTGGGCGGCATCCGGGAGCATGTGCCGGTTTGGGGAACCACCGATGCCGAACCCGAGCGCGGGGCGTGCGTGGCTTCGGAAGATGCGGCCGCCTTTGTGCAGGCCCTCCTGCACACGCTTGAAGCCGCCTCGGACCGCGGCGCCATGCGCCGATATGCCGAAGCGCGATTCAGCGTGACCGCCATCGGCGCCGCGTTTGAGGCCGTGTACATCAAATGCCTGGGCCGTGGCTGAAGGGCGCGTCATCGGCCACAGCTTGCTCCTTCGCGGTGGCGTCCTCGTCGGCACGGCTGCCGTGGTCCTGCTGAATTCGCGGGTGTTGGGCGCCGAAGGACAGGGGCAAGTCGCTGTTTTTCAATTGGGGCTGCTGCTGATTTCGGCCGTCAGCGGATTCATCGCGGGAGGAACGGTGGTGTACTTGAACCAGCATTGGCCGCTGCGTTCACTGTGGCGGGCGGGGCATCTGTGGATGGCCGTGAGCGCGTTTGCGGTGACGGCGGGGTTGGCGGTGGTGGGCGGTTTTCCGCTGTGGGGCGCCATTGGATTGGCGGGGTGGCTGCAGGCGAGCATCGTGTTCCATGGCCAAATCTTGCTCGCCACAGGCGCCGTCCGTGCCCACAACCGATTGGCCTTCACCCAAACCGCCCTGCTCGCCACCTTCCTCCTTTCCGCCTTCATGCTCGGGTGGCGCTCGCTTGAAGGATTCGTGGCTGCCCTGATTTTGGCGCTGGCGTGGACTGCGGGCGATGCCGCTTCGCGCGTGCGCAAATCGCTGGGGCCGAGCGTCCCGTTCGATGCGCGGGTTTGGTCGGAGCTCTGGCGCTTGGGCCGTTCGGCTCAAACCGGAGCCCTCCTCCAGTTGTTGACGAATCGCTTGCCCTTCACGTGGCTGGCGCGCTTGGGGGCATCGGGTGCTGCGGTGGCGGGGTTGTTTTCGATTGCCTTTTATGGCATGGAGGCGATGTGGACGGCGGCGCGTGCCCTGGCGCCGGTGTTGCATGCGCGCACGGCGGGGACCTCCGATCGCGGGGAGCGGCTGGCGAGCACCCGCGCATTCGCCCTCCTGACGGCAGGGCTCGCTGCAGGACTGTGGTCGGTGGCGATGGCACTTCCGGAGGCGGGCTATGCGCGGGCGTTTGGGGTGGCGGGGATTCGGGAAGTGCTGGCGGCTTTGGGCCCCGCGGTCCTCGCGGGTTCGGTGGCGGGCTTGCTTTCCCACCACCTGAGCGGCATCGGGCAGCACCGTTGGAATGCGTGGACGTCGGGGGCTGGGTTGGTGGCCGTGGTGGTGTGCGGAGCCCTTTGGTACGCTCCGTATGGGGCGGTTGGGGCCGCTGCTGCGGCGTCGGTCGCGGGGGGCGTTCAGGTGGTGGGTTTGGCATGGGGCCTTCACCGCGAAGAACGCATGCGGCTAGCGGAATGGATGCCGCGGCGAAGCGACTGGCATCAGCTGAGGGCGAACAAATCCGTCACGCCGATCAAACGCGACGACTCAAACCCTTCGGCGTAAGCGAATCCCGCGGGACGCCCGATGGTGCGCATGCGGCCGCGCAGGTGCTCCAGGAACTCGGGCGACGAAATGGGGGTCGCGGGGGCGCCTGATTCCTCCGGCCGGTGGAACTGGGTGGTGTAGGCCAAGACGGCGCGCATCTTCACGTCCTCGTGTCCGGTAATGTCGACCACGAAATCCGGGGTGCGGTTGCGGTCTTGGATGTAATGGTAGACGGCGGAAGGGCGCCACGGCGGCTGGGCTTCACCGGATTCGCGATCCGCGGTTTCGATGCGCAA
Organism: uncultured Flavobacteriales bacterium; assembly: GCA_965656785.1. Lineage (GTDB taxonomy): Bacteria > Bacteroidota > Bacteroidia > Flavobacteriales_D > Sanyastnellaceae > JALQTD01. The sequence continues at coordinate 22,719 of CBFHLY010000032.1, read as the reverse complement.
GAGGCCGGCGAGGAAGCACGCTCGGGCGACGAGTTCCGCACCCCGACCGTGATCCGGATGGCGGTCGTCAAGGGCATTCGCCAACACCACGCGAGGACGCAACCGGCGCACGGACTCCACCACCTTCAGCAGGTGCGCTCGATCGACCTCGAACCAACCGTCCTCCATGCCCAGGTTCTCCCGGTGTGCAATGCCGAGGATGGCTCCGGCCGCAGCGGCCTCCGCCTCGCGCGTGGCGACGGTGCCGCGGGTTCCCAATTGACCCCGAGTCAAATCCACCAACGCCACCTTCCTTCCGCGGCTCACCTCCAAGGCCACCGTCCCTCCTGCGGACAGCTCCACGTCGTCGGGGTGGGCACCAAACGCCACCAGGTCAAAATCATGCGCTCCGTTCATGGCGCAAAAATACTCAATCCACGAGCTGAACAACGGCTTGAACCCATCGGTGGTCACTCAGGACGACCGCCCCCTCTTCCACACGCAACGCTTCGAATTCGTTCGAATGCAGGATGTAATCGATCCGCATGGGCGGCAAATCGCCGATGTAGGTGCCCCCAAATCCCGTTCCCGCTTCCGCGAACGCATCCTCCAACCCGGCCGACCGCAACGCATTCAGCGCATACGACACGGGCGTGTCGTTGAAATCCCCGCACACGATGACCGGGTGCGGAGCGGACTCAATGGCCGCCTGCAACTGCTCGGCCTGGGTGGCACGTTTGGCCCACGCCGTGTTCAAGCGACCGAGGAGTCGGCGACCGGATTCGGCATCGGGGCCCTCGCGAACGGCATCGTAATCCGCCCGATTGAGGCGGAGCGAACTCAAGTGGGCGTTGATGATGCGAACGGTGTCGTCGCCGATGCGAACGTCCGTGAGGATGGCTCCGTTGCCCGGATCGCCGGGAAACACCATGCGTTCCTTGCGCACGATCGGATACCGCGTGAGCGTCATGACGCCGAACACTCCATCCCGGTTGCGCTCGCTTTCAAAATCGGAATGGATTTGGCCCAAATCAACTGCTCGCTGCACCGATTTCCCCGTCACATACGGATTCGAACGGCGATCCTCATACACCTCTTGGAGGCAAATCACGTCCGCATTCGCCTGCGCCAACTCCTGCAACAACGCATCCCGCGTCGCCGCTCCCTCCAACCACTCGAACCGATCGAACTGCCGCACGTTCCACGTCATGACGCGCAGGCCTTCCACGCCATCCGCCTGCGCACCGCCCCCCAACAACAACCGGGCATGCGGGTACGTGTATCCCAGCGCAATCAGCGGCACGATGCAATTCAACCAACGCCCCGCAAACAAGCGCCACGCGACCCCCAACAGCAACCCCGCCAACGAAATCGGGTACACCAAGCCCGCCGGTGCCAACCAAGGAAACGCCTCCGGCGAAACGTGCACCGCCGCCTCCGCTGCTGCCACACCGACCAAGCCCAACGTCACGAACAGGCCACTGCCCCACGCCCCACGCCGCTGCTTCTCCTGCTTCTTCATTGGTTCGATTGACGGAACAGGAAATCCTTCTCCTCCTTCGTCAGCCGATCGTACCCGTGCCGCGAGATCTTATCGAGGATGCGATCGAGGCGCTGGGCATTTGCTTTGCGCTCGGCATTGAATTGCTCATCCGTTTTGATGCGTGCACTGCGGGTGTCCGGTTGTTTGCGCGTTCCACGACGCTTCGGCTTCACCACGCGCATTGGCCGGTGACCGGTGGCGAGGAAATCGAGCAAGCGCTCCATCCACCGGGTCAGGTTCGTGCCTTGGGCCAAACGCCGAGCCCACACAAACCCAAACAACGCCCCCCCCAAATGCGCAATGTGCCCCCCAGAATTCTCGCCCGAGCTCAACATGATGTAATCCAAGACCACGTATCCGATGGCCAAGTACTTCAACGCCGTTGGTCCGAAAAACATCAAGTTCACCCGCCGATCCGGTTCCGTCGCAGCGGCCGCCGCTAAGATGGCCATCACCGCCGAACTCGCCCCCAACGCCCAACGCCCGCTCCGCAACCCGGGAAAGCCGTTCAGCACCGCCACATACGCGCACCAACCCGCCAACGCCCCCACGAGGTAAACGCTGAGCAGGCGCCGGTTGCCGTGTTGGGCCATGAACACCCGGCCCATCCACCACAGAACGAGCAGGTTCATCGCAATGTGCCACACGTCCAAATGCACGAACGCATGGGTCAACGCGCTCCAAGGCCTAGCCGCCAGCCCCTCCAACTGCCAAGTCGTGGCCAACCCAAACGCCGAGGCCTCCCATTCCGCTCCAGCTTCCCACCCCATGCGCACGGAAAGACGCAACGTGGCCACGATCAAGAACACCGCAACGTTCACCACCACAAGCCGGAACAGCGCATTCCCGCTCTTCCATCGTTCAATCCACTGCTTCCACATGGTTCAATAAAACGTTCCGCGATCTTTTTGCCAATACTTCAACAACAAATAACCGAACAGCATTCCCCCGAGGTGTGCAAAGTGGGCGGTGTTGTCCCCCACATTGTTCTGCATGCCCATCAGCAATTCGATGACGCCATATCCTATGACGAAGTACTTCGCCTTGATGGGAATGGGCGGAAACAATAGCATCAGCCGCGTGTTGGGGAACAGCATCCCGAAGGCCAACAACAACCCGAAAATCGCCCCACTGGCCCCCACCACCCGACCGTAGGTGTACTCCACAAACCGAGCGGCTTGGGTCGGCATGGCGCCCGCAGGCACGATGGCCTCGAGCGGCGGAAAGAAGGTCCCGAACTGATCGTGCAGCTGCAACCCCAACACAAACTCATGCAGAAAAAACCCACCCAGCCCGCTGACGAGGTAAAAATTCAAGAACCGCTTCGCCCCCCACAGCCGCTCGAGTTGGCTCCCAAACATGAACAACGCAAACATGTTGAACGCGATGTGCGCCAACCCGCCGTGCATGAACATGTGCGTCACCAACTGCCAGGGCTTGAAAAACGGCGATCCCGGATACGTCCCCGCAAACAATTCGGTCGAGAGTCCCGCCGGCATGACCATGCTGGCCAGGAAAAACAGCACGTTGATGATGATGAGGTTGCGGACGACCAAAGGCGTGTTCTGAAGCATCAGCGGAATCGTTCTAAAATTTCGGCGTCCTCAAAGGTAACGATGACCGGCCGACCGAAGGGGTCGCGCGCAGGCGTCGAGCACGCGAACAAACGGTCCACCAAATCTTCCATTTCTTCCTTGCCCAGCACCTTGCCCGGACGGTGGGCCAAACGCCGCGCCCACCCTGCTGCCACCCGCTCCTCCCGCGAAATGCCCTCGACCTCCTCCTCCGCTTCGGCAAGCACCGCGTCGATCAAATCCTTGGGTGTCGACTCCCCTTCTACCGGCATCCCCGTCACTTGAACCCCATCGGATCCCGCTTCGAAATGCAACCCGAGCTTGCGCAACCACGGTGCCGCTTCCATGAGCTGCAAGGCGTCTGCGGGGGGCAAGTGCACCGCTTCGGGGAACAAAAGGGTTTGGGTCGGGGCTGACGGCGCTGCAACGGACTCCAGTTGTTCTACGAGCAATTCGTACAGCACCCGTTGGTGGGCCCGCCGCGCGTCGATGAGCAACAGCGCCGATCGGATGGCCGTCACGATGAAGCGGTTTCGGAAGAAGAACAAGGTCCGCGCCACCTCCGGCTCCTCCTGGCGCCCGGAAGGCTCGGTCCTGGGCAGTGCCGGAACCTCCACCGCCGCGTAGTGCGCTTGCCACGCCCCGATGGCCGCCGACGAAGGCCGCTTTTCGAGCCACTGTGCTGGAGAACGCGGCGCCGAAGGCCGCTCGGACTCGAACGGATTGTAATTCGGATTGATGGTCACCTGCGGCGGCACCACGGTTGCCCCCGGCTCCAACTCCCGGATGTTCAAGGACGACTCTTGATCAAAATCCAGCGTCGGTGCCACTTGAAACCGCCCCAATCCCCGACGAACCGCAGGCCGCAACAGGGCCTGAATCGAACGGTCTTCCTCAAACTTCACCTCCACCTTCGTCGGGTGAATGTTCACGTCCACGCGATGCGGATCAATGGTCAAAAACAGCACGTAAAGCGGATGCGCGCTGGGGGACAACAGCCCTTCAAATGCCTCCACGATGGCGCGATGCAGCGCAGAGTGCTTGATGAACCGACGGTTCACGAACAGGAACTGCTCCCCCCGAGTCCGTCGAGCAAACTCCGGTTTCCCCACAAATCCCTCCACCGACACCACATCCGTCGACTCTTCGATGGGCACCAAACGTTCATCGTACTTCGCCCCGAACACCCCCACCACGCGTTGCCGGCGGGAGCCCGGCTTCAAGTTGAACACCTCCGTATCGTTGTGAAACAGGACGAAATGAATCGCCTCGTGGGCCAACGCAACGCGCTGAAACTCGTCGATGATGTGCCGCATCTCCACGGCATCGGACTTCAGGAAGTTCCTGCGGGCGGGCACGTTGTAAAACAAGTTCCGCACTGCGAACTGCGTCCCCACGGGCATGGTACACGGTTCCACCGGTTGCTGCGCGCTGCCTTCGACGAGCACCCGCGTGCCCACTTCCGACTCCTCACGCCGGGTTTTCAACTCCACGTGCGCAATTGCCGCAATGGACGCCAACGCCTCGCCCCGAAATCCCTTCGTCGCGATTTCGAAGAGGTCGTCAGCCGAGCGGACTTTCGAGGTCGCATGCCGCTCGAAGCACCGCTGCGCATCGCCTTCGGTCATGCCCACTCCGTTGTCGATGACCTGGATGAGGGTGCGCCCGGCGTCCTTGATGCGCACCTCAATGCGCGTCGCACCCGCATCCACCGCATTCTCCACGAGTTCCTTAACCGCCGCTGCGGGCCGCTGGATGACTTCACCCGCGGCGATTTGGTTCGCCACGTGCTCGGGCAAGCGCGCAATGCAATCAGTCATTCTGCAAGGAATTCATGAGGTTCGCGAACTCGGAGCCTTCAAGCCAAAGAATGCCCTGATAGGCCAACCAACACAGGAAAGCTCCGATGATGGCTGCCCGCAAGGCCGCACGGCGCGCTCCACGGATGGCTGAACGCCGACGTTCCGCGCGGTCGGAAAGCACTTCGTCGCCCTTGCCTTTCCGGAAGGAAATGCCGCGCGCACCGCCATCAAGCGGTTCCCCGAGGACCTCTGCTTCGACGCGTCGCTTCCGTTCCGTCCACTCTTCCCGAACGTCGGGCAGGTGACGCGACCGGAACGCAAACCGCCGAGGCTCCGTCCGCACGTTCCGAAACATGCTGCGCAATTTGGGGGCTTCCATCGCCTGCGAAGGTAAGGAAGGCGCTCCGGCTGACCTTGTAAGTCAGGCTGGGGTTTGGCCAAATTCCGTCAACACCTCATCGACCGGCCGCGCTCCCGGAAAATCGCCCAGCACCCGCTGAATCACCCGGTCCACCGTAGCATCCGGACACGAAGCGCCACTCGTCACCAACACCGTGGGCACCCCCGCTGGCCAAGGCGCCGGAGACACCCGCTCCGCCTTCGCATGCAAATCGAAGTGCCGGATGCTCCCGTCTTCGAGCAACTCGCGCTCGTTGCGAATGAAGTACGTCGGCATGGCCTGTTCGCACAGCTCCACGAGGTGCGACGTGTTCGAACTGTTGTAGCCGCCCACCACGAGGGCCACCTGCGCCAGCCCGGAATCGAGGGCACCCGTGGTCGCTTGCTGGTTGTCGTTGGTCGCGTAGCAGAGGGTGTCGCGGGTGTTCGCGAAATCCTCCGCGGGCCGTTGGGTGGTCAGGGCGGCCTCGAGGAGTGCGCTGATGCCTTGGGTTTCGGAGGCGAGCATGGTGGTTTGGTTCACCACGCCGATGCGTTGGAGGTCGCGTTCCGGATCAAATCCCGGGGTGGTTCGTCCGCTGAAATGCGCCTCGAATTCCGACCACGGGCGTTCGCCCCGCATCATGGAAGCCAGCACCTCGGCCTCGTCGTGGTCCTGAACGACGAGCACCGGTGCCGTGCGGGCCGCGTGGCTGACGGTGGCCCGGGTTTCTTCGTGCGCCGGTTTGCCGTGGACGACCACGGTGTACTGCTGATCACCAAGTTTCGCGGCGCGGTTCCACACCTTCTCAACGAAAGGGCACGTGGTGTTGTAGGTCGCGATGTCTACGCCCGCCGCCGTGAGGCGTTCCTCGATTTCCACCGTCGTCCCGAAGGCGGGCACGATGACCACATCCTCTGGGGTCAGGCCTTCGAACGGGATCAGGACGTTGCCGCTCGTGTCCATCAGGAAGCGGATGCCTTGCTCTTCAAGGTCGGCGTTGACTTCGGGATTGTGGATCATTTGGCTGAGCAGGAAAATCCGCTTGCCGGGGTTTTCATCGAGGGCGCGATACGCTTGCTCGATGGCATGTTCCACGCCGAAGCAAAAGCCGAAGTGGCGGGCGAGGAGGATGCGCACCGTGCCGAAATCGAGCAGCGTCGGCGTGAAGTCGCGTTTGCGCGGATCGGCGGCTTTGCGGGCGGACTTGACGCGGCTGATGATGGGACTGCGGTAGAAAGGGGGGATGTCGAACGTGCGCATGCTGGCGGTTTGGCCTTCGAAACTAAGGCGTTTTCAGACCAAACCCCACCGCGCAACCTTTTGTTCTGCCCTCCCGTAAACGAGCGCATGATTCAGCAAACCCTACGCATCGCTTCGCTCATGTCCTTGGTCCTGACCAGCGCCCTGACGAACATGATCCAGGCGCAACTCAGCGTGTCTGGAGAGGTCGCTAGCCACACCGATGCCCCGCGCAACGTGGATGTGGTGGTGTACCAAGGCAACACGGAAATGGAAACCGTGAACCCCAATCGCCGCGGCAAATACAGCACCTCGCTGGAGCTCGGCCACGTCTACACCCTGGAGTTCCGGGAAGCCGGTGCGGTCACGAAGCGCGTCACGCTCGATACCCGGACGGAAGAAGTCGCCACGGAGTGGGCCTCGGCGCTCGCGGCCAAGTCCGCAGAGGGCGAACTTCACTACGCATTGAATATGACGATGCACGGGCTCACCCCGGAACTCGCGGCAAGCGACGAATTCGAATTCCCCGTTGCGGTGTTGAAGTGGCACGAGGACGGGCTATTTGGACCGGAGCGCAATTACGTTCGGGTGGCGGGCATGACGTACGAGAAGGCCCAATTGGTGGGCGTCGTGCGGTAAACGCAATCGGATTTCTCCCTACAAGGCGGCTTCGGTCGCCTTTTTTTGTGCCCGGCGCGTGGCGCGGAGGGCATCGCGGAAATCGCGGCGGTCCTCGGGGTAGAGCGGGTGCGTCAGGCGGACTTGGCGCCGGAGGCGTTGGGTGGCGCGCAGGGGGCGTTCGGGATGGGATTTGAGGGCGTCCAAGGCCAGGATTTGGACCAACGGCTTCACCCATTCCGTGCGCCCCGTCAACACGGGCCAATCCGCTTGGTCGACCCGCACGACCACGTCGGCCGATTGGGCAATCCAAGCGAGCGTCAGCGCATCCACCGCCTCGGCAACGTCGGGGCAATTGCGGACGTTCGCCCGCACCCGCCAAGCCAGCGCCTCTTCCACCCAGGCGGCGTCAACTTGGCCTTCAGCCGGCCAATCGGGGTGCCCCCCGCAACCGCATACCAAGCCCGCGAGCAGCCACCACGCCCCCATCACACCGCGCGATCGGTTTCCTCAAATCGCACGCCCCAGGCTTCCAAGCGCGGCAGCAGCACGTCGTAATAAGCCGGATCCATCGGCGCCTCCACCCCCGTTCGTCCGAAGCCGCCCTCTTCGAGCAGGACCTCCGCGGCGAGGAGCATCGGCATGCCCACCGTGTCGGACATGGCCGTGAAGGTGCTGTCCCGCCCATCCAAGCGCAGGGCACTGATGCGCTCCCGGTTTTCGCCGCGCAACGTGTAGCCGAACCGGTGCCACATGACGATCATGTCCCGGTCTTCCGGTTCGAGGACCCAAGCGGACTCCAGCAACTCCTGCAACACGTCAGCCGGAGCGCCCTCGGTCGTCTTCGGCCCCTGGGCATCGTCGAACAAGCCGAGCCATGCCCATTTATCCAGTGCGGATTCCGAGGCGCCGGTGCACGCCGCCACCGCCTCGCGAATGCCGACTCCTGCGTATTCGGCGGGAAGGAACGTCCTCAGCCAAACCGGCCAGCTCACCCCCTGCTGCCACGTGAGCCGTGCGTCATCGCGGACGCACCCGAGGGTCACGAACGCTTGCCACGCCTCGCAAAACCCCGCGCCGCGGAGGGTGCCGCGCACGAGGGTTTGGGCATTCGTCAACCCATAGCGCTCCCGGTAGGCCAACGAATCGCGGTTCGGATAGCCTTCGAACGCCATGCCGCCGACTTCCACTGAACGGGCCTGCTGGAACAGCCGGTGCGGCGGGACCATGCGCACGCGGCCACCATCGAGGAAGGTGGCTGCGCCGGCTTGGCCCGCAATGACCACGTTGCGGGGGTTCCAACTGAACTTGTAATGCCAGGGGTTCGTGTCGGATTCAGGAGCAATGAGTCCGCCACAGAATGACTCGAAGGACGTGATTTCGCCTCCTTGCGCGCGAATTTCGTCGAGGACCTTCATGGCGCTGAGGTGATCGATGCCCGGGTCGAGGCCGACTTCATTCAGGACGAGGACGCCGTGCTCGCGGGCCAAACCGTCCAGCGCCGCCATCTCCGGCGCAATGTAACTCGGGGTGATGCACGGTTTGCCCGCGCGGATGGCCACTTCGGCAATGGGGGCATGCAAAAAAGCAGGGACCATGGAAATGACCAAATCCGATTCCCGAATGCGCCGGTCGCGCTCCTCTGTATCGTGCGGATCCAAAGCGAAGGCCTTGCCTCGGGGATGGCCCTCGATTTTTGCTTGGGCCAAATCCCCGTTCACATCCCCTACGAGCACTTGCCAGCCCATCGCTTCCGCGCGAACGAGTGCTTCTTTAATCAGCGTGGAACTCGAGCGCCCGGCTCCCAAAATCAACAAATTCTTCACGGCGTGCACTGTCAGCAATTGGTTTCGAACGCCAAGGTAAGCCGCGAACCACGGATTGACTGCGCGGATTTGGCACAGGATTTGAACACAGATGATGGGACTTGTCTAAATTGCACCATCAAATGAACCGGACCATGCAACGAATTGGAATCATTGGAATGCTCGCAGTGGCGGGCGTTTTGGCACCTCTACAGCTCAGCGCTCAAGGCGAACTTGAAGTGTTCTCGGAGCTCGGCGAAACCTTCACGCTCTACATCAACCAAATGAAGCAAAACGCCGCCCCTTCCCCGCGGGTGGAGGTAAAGGACATGCAGGCCGGTTTCTACCAAGTGCGCATCGATTTTGAAGACCCTACGCTCGCGGACTTTGCCCAAAACAACGTCGGCATTGAAAACGGCGTGCACTCCACTTTCCTCGTCAAACTCAACCGCAAGGGCGATTACGTGTTGCGCATGAACGGATACGCCCCGATGGCCGACGCACCTTCATCGATGCCTCCTCCTGCTGGATATGACGCCGGTGCTGCAGATGTTGGCACCGTCACCGCACCCAGCAACGGCCAAGCCACGATGAGTGTCCAGGCAAACGGCGGCACGTCCACGGAGTCGGTTTCCATGAACGTAAACCTCGGCAACATGATGCAAGCCGCAGCAGGTGCCCTCGGCAGCGTGAACGTGAACGTTACGACCACCACCACCAGCACGAGCAGCGGCAACTGGGGCGGCGGATGGGAGGACGAGCCCGCTGCCGAACCCGCTGCGCCGGCCGGCCCCGTGGCGATGTCTTCCATGGATTTCAACGACTACTTGAACGCCATCCGCAGCAAGACCTTTGAAGACAGCAAACTCTCCACTGCGAAGGCCCCTCTCTCCGGCAACTACCTCACGGCCAAGCAAATCAAGCAAGTCATGCAGGCATTCACCTTCGAAGACAGCCGGCTCGAATTCGCCATCTTCGCTCACAGCCGTTGTGTGGATCCCAGCAATTACTACCAAGTCTACGACGCGTTCGAATTTGAACTCTCCATCGACGACTTGCAAGAAGCCATTGGAGAATGAAGTTTGCTGCTTGGATGGTGGCCTTCGCTGCCTTGTTGTTCGTCGGCTGCAATGGACCGAAGGCCCTCGTTAAAAAGGGATTAGAATTGGAGAATGCAGGCCAAATCGAACAAGCCGCAAACCTCTATTATGCCGCCGTGATGAAAGACCGGTCGCACGTCGACGCCCTGGCCTCGCTGCAACGCGCAGGCCAAGGCGTGCTGAACATGCGACTGGACGACTTCCAAAGCGCCGTTGCCCTCAACGACCGCGCTGAAGCAGTTCGGACGTACGAAGCGGCTGTTGCCTACTTCGATAAAATCAGTGGCGTCAACGTTCGGCTCGACTTCCCAGAACGTCACAAGATGGCCTTCAACCAAGTGAAGTCGGCCCACATGGACGACCTGTATGAAGCCGGCATGGAAGACCTCGCTACCGAACGTTTCAACGACGCGCTCGCCAAGTTCGAGGAAATCGTTCGACTCGACCCGAGCTTCCGAGACGCCGATTTGCAAGCGGACATCGCCTACTGCGAGCCGCGCTACCGCAGCGGTAAAACGGCCTTGAGTGTGGGGGAATACCGGTCGGCGTACCGCGCGTTTGACGAGGTCATCGGCCGAAAGCTGGACTTCAAAGACGCCGCTGCTTTGAAAGACGAGGCGCTCTCCCAGGGCCTTTACACCATCGCCGTCATCGGCTTCCAAAACGGTTCCGACCGGCCGAACCTCGAAAACAAGTTCCGTACTTATGTGATGCAGGAAGTTGCAAACTCGACGGACCCCTTCCTCAAAGTGGTGGATCGTGAGAACCAGCAAATGATCTTGCAAGAGCAGCAGCTCGCGTTGAGCGGTATGCTCGACGAGAATACCGCGATCGAAGTCGGAGGCCTCTTGGGTGCGAAAGCGTTGATGAAGGGCACCGTCGTGTCTTACGAAGCCAGCCAAAGCGAACTGCGGCGCTACACCCGCCAGGGCTTTGAATCGTACCGCGTGGAGAAGGTGAATGCGGAGGGAAAGAAGTATTACGACACGCAGTATCGGGCCGTTACCTACATGGAATTTGAGCAGAGTCGGGAGGTTTCGGTGACGTTCAATTTGGCCTTGATTTCGCTCGCCACCGGGGAAACGCTTGCGTCAGAAATGATCACGCGCTCGAGGAGCGACGCCATCCGCTTCGCGAAGTACACGGGCAACCGCAACAAACTGTTTCCAGCGAACATGAGCGGAACGGTGAACCGCAGCGGCCAGCGGGAATTGCAAGGGCTGCTCGCGTCGCGACAGGAATTGATTGCTGAATCGTCCTTGCTCAATGAAGCGGTCCAGGAATCGGCAAAGGGCATTCGCGAAGCCTTGGAACGGAATTTGCTTGAAATCGTCCCATGATGCATTTGCTGCGTTGGAGGAACGGTGTGCTGGGTGCTTTGTTTGCGGCTTTGTTGTTCGCTTCGTGCGGCAGCCAGCGGCAACTTGCTGCCCCGACGCCGGCTTGGGTAACGGAGCGTCCTGCCATGCCTGGATATTACCTGGGCATCGCCTCGACCTCCAAGGCGCAGCACCCGTTCAACGCGGAAGAAGTGGCAAAAAGTCGCGCACTGAGCGCCCTCGCTGGGGAAATTTCCGTCAAGGTGGAAGCCACATCCGTGCTGAATACCCTGCAACGGGATGCGCGGGTTTCGCAGCGCTTCGAAGAGGACATCCGGAGTTCGAGCCAGGAAGACCTCGAAGGGTATGAACTCGTCGGGGTGCATGAAACGGACTCGGAAGTTTGGGCCTATTACCGGCTGAACAAGGCCACGTACGATCGCATCAAAGCCGAGCGGAAATCCGCGGCCGTCGCGGTTGCGGCCGGTTTCTACGAAGCGGGATTGGCCGCGGAGCAAAGCCGGGATGTGGGAAGCGCGTTGGACCGATTCGTGCGCGGGCTGTCGGCCTTGGAGCGGTATTGGGGCGAGGTGAACTGGTGGCAGAATGCCGCGGGCGAGCGGGTGGCCGTGGACCAGGCCTGCTTGATCGGCATCAACCGCGTGTTGAATGGGCTGCGATTGGAGCCGTCAGTTTCGGAAGTGGAATTGGGATTTGGCACGCATTATCGGGGCGAAGTGGTGGTCCAAACCTTGCTCGCAGGAGGAGCCGTGCCGAACCTGCCCCTCATCGCGCGGTACAGCCGCGGCACCCTGCCCCACCGGAAGGTCGTGCGGACGAACGGCGACGGCATGGCGGCCGTGGTGCTGGACGGGTTTGACCCGGGCGTGCGGCGGGCGGAATTGCGCGTGAACATTGACGTGGACGCCCTGATGCCCGAACTGCCCGGACTTGCGGTCCAGGCCTTGATTGACGGGCTCGAAGCACCGGAACTCCTGGTGCCCATCCGACTCGTTGAGCCCACGGTCTTCATCAGCGGTCGGGAATCGGCATTTGGCGGCCCCACCCGCGACCGCGCGTTGCAGCAAGCCCTCAGCAGCGCCCTTTCCGAGCGCGGCGTGCGCATCACCGATTCCGAAGCGCAAGCGGACCTCATCATCGAATTGACCTCGGACACCCAGCAGGGAGGTCAAGGACAAGGATTCCACACCGCCCTGCTCAACGCATCCATCCAGCTGATGGACCGCAATGGCGACCTGGTCCTTCACAAAACCATGGACCGCGTAAAAGGCGTTCAACTCAGCTGGGATGCTGCATCGCAGGCCGCCTACACGAAGGCCAGCATGGAAATCCGAGGCAGTTTCCTGCAAGAAATGCTGGAATCGCTCTACCAGTGATTCGGTTGAAACCTGTTTTGGCACGAATTTCGCTCTAACAACATCAAAAGAAATCCAATTCTACGACCATGAACGTACGCACCTTCGCCGCTTTGGCCCTCACCCTGCCCCTCGCCTTTGTGGGCTGCAAAAAAGAAGCCGCCACCACCTCGACGCCGGACACCCGCGGGGAGGTTCGCATTGTTGAATACTGCTCTGGACCAGAATTCTTGACCAACAAAGACTACTTCCGGGCCTCGGCTACTGGCAGCAGCCCCCAGCGTGAAATCGCGAAGAAGATTGCCCGCCAAAACGCGGAAGCCACCCTGGCGCGGGCCATCGAGGCCACGGTGGAATTGGTCGCTGAAAACCAAGCCACGCAGCTTGGCTTCAACACAACCGAAGAAGCAACGAGCAAATTCAACGAGTTGTCGCGCACGATCGTGAACCAGCGGTTGAATGGGGCCATCACGATTTGTCAAGAGTTGACCATGACCACGGACAAGAAATACATCGCCTACCTCGCCATCGAATTGAGCGGCGCGGACATCGCGGACGCTTACGTGGAAAGCCTGCAACAGGAAGAGCGCATCCGGGCGGAATACAACTACGACCAGTTCAAGAACACCTTCGAGGAGGTGATGCAGAACTACCGCGACTGAGGCCTTGAGAGGCCAGTGAAACCGGGAATTCCGAAGGGGTTCCCGGTTTTTTCGTTCAGGACTCGGGGGTCCAGACGGGAACAGTCGCGGGGCGCACGGGATGGAGGGCGCGGTGGGCCTGGACTTCGCCGAGCCAATTCGCCAGCATGGTGGGGCCTTCGGGCGTGAGGACGGATTCTGGATGGAACTGAACGCCCACGTGGGGAAGGGTGGCGTGGCGCATGGCCATGGGCAGGTCCTTGGCGTTGCGGGCCGTGATGGACAGCGCGGCGGGGAGGTCGCGTTCGTCCACCACCCAACTGTGGTAGTGGCCGATGGGCGTGGGCAGGGTGACGCCGGCGAAGAGGAGGTCGCTGGCGGTGCGAAGTTCGGTGGCCACGCCGTGGAGGACGGCATCGAGGGGCGTGAGTTCGCCGCCGTAGGCGATGGCCATGGCTTGCATGCCGAGGCACACACCGAGAACGGGCATGCGTTGGGCGGCCGCGATGGCCAGGACGTTGAGGGTTTGGCCCGCTTCGGATGGCAAACCGGGGCCAGGTGACAGGACGACGCCGTGGTAACCGGTGATGCCAGCGGGCACGACCCGATCGTTGCGGTGGACGTCGACTTGGGCTCCTTCGCGTTCGAGCGCGTGGTGCAGGTTCCAAGTGAACGAGTCGTAGTTGTCGATGAGCAGGATGCGCACGGCCAAATTTTGTCCTGCTAAGGTCGCAAAACCGCGCGCAACTCCCGCATGAACTTTCGTAGCTTCGGCTCATGGCACAAACCGTTTCCTCCTCCGATGCCGCGGCACCCGTTGCTGCGTACAGCCAAGCCATGCGAGCAGGCGACTTCCTCTACGTGAGCGGCCAAATCCCCATCGACCCCGTTAACGGCCACCTCATCAGCGAATCCATCCACGCGGCCACGAACCAGAGCCTTGCAAACGTGGCCCGGATCTTGGAATCCGCAGGTGCGTCGTTGAACCATGTGGTCAAAGCATCGGTTTTCTTGATTGATCCGGACGACTACGCCGAGATGGACGCCGCTTACCGCGCGACGATGCCCCAACCCTTTCCCGCTCGGGAAGCGGTGTTCGTGGTGGGATTGCCGAAGGGCGCCCGGGTGGAGATTTCCGTCATCGCTCATTTGTCCCCAACCGACTGAACCATGTTCTTCCAACGCATCGCCCACTACCTCAATCCGCGCAACCTGTTCCGGCGGAATCCCGACGACGACGTGAACCTGCGCATGATGCACGGGGTCAACAAGATCAGCATTTGGATGTTCCTCTTCTGCCTGGTCGTGCTCGCGGTTCGCTGGATCGGGCGGAGCTGAGGTTCAGAAGATGAGCTGGCCGTTCGCGCCACGGGCCTCGAGTTTGAGGTCGCGCAGCATGGACGCCTTGATGTTCAGCCGGATGTAGAAGCTTTGGCGGACGCCGAACGGCACCCAATTCGCGGCGAGTTCCCAGCAGTGGAGGTCCCACGTGATGTTGAGGGTGGTGGGCGTGAATTCGCGCTGGACCAAATCGTACCCCGATTGCACGTCGACCCGCCACTTCTCAAACAACGTGGCGCCGCCCCGCACGTTCACACTTTGGCGCAGGATCGTGGAATCGCGTTGCGCTGCCGGGTTGAACACGCGGTTCGCATTCAGCGTGTAATCGAGCCGTGCGTTCCACGGCCACCCCGACTCATTGCCCCCTTGGAACGAAGAACCGAGTGCGGCCGTGGCCCGCGTCAACCGAGCCAGCCCCTCCCCGCGCTGCGCAAGGAACTCATCCACCACCGCACCCGTTGAATCCCGGGCGTAGGCATTGTGGGTCGCCGACAGATTCACCGTGATGCGGTTGAACAAATTCGTGAACGCCCGCGTCGTCACCTCGCTCAACCGGATGCTGTCCGCCATGAAATTGTAATTCGCGCTCGTCACGATGTTGTCGATGAGCTTCACCTTCTTCAGGTCGCCTTCCGCGGTGCGTACTTTCGCCTCGAGGTTTTGGGAGAGGGAGAAATTCGCCGCGCCGGAGGAGCGGATGTCCCCGGGCAAGAAACGGCTGAGGCCAAATGGATTCCACTCCACCACGTCGTCCCCGAGCGTCAATTCCCGCGTCCGCGTGTTCTCCGGGGTATAGCTCAATCCAAGGCTTGGACTCAGGACGTGCCGAATGGCGGGCACTTTGCTGTTCGCTCCCAACCGGAACATCCCGTAAAACCGCGTGCTCGCGTTGGCACTCACCCGCCAATCCCGCGTCGTTGCGAACCCGCCCAAGGTATCGGCCACCACCCCAAACACCCCCGGCTCCTGCTCCACCAACCGCTGGTCAACTTGCTGAAACGCCCAAAACTCATTGTACGACGCACTCGGCGTGATGCTCACAAATCCAAGCCGCATCGAACTGGTGGCCGTCACCGAATGCTTCATCCCATTGCGCGACTGCACCTCGCTCCACGCCCCCGCAGCGATGACGGTGTCCGGCGCGGAAAACGTTTGCTCAAACCGGCTTGAAGCCGTGAGCTGAACGTCGTCCATCAAGCGGGAGCGGCCCGCCGTAAGCCCCACCAACTTCGCCAAGGAAGAACGGTTCATATTCAGCGTCAGCGACGGCACCGTCACGTCCACGTTTCCGGTCGTCGAGTTCTGCGTGTGCCGGGCGCTCGCCGCCAAGGAAAACGGGGTTCGCGGCAGGCTGTGGGACCACTGAACGCTGGACTGGAAGGTGTTCGACAGGAATTCCGTTTGGGAACTGCTCAAGTTGGTTTGGAAGTTGTTGCTCGAACCGAAATTGACGTTCGCGCTGAATCGACTGTTGGGGCGTGAACGCGGGTCGCGGGTGTGGTTCCATCGGACGAAAAAGGTTTTGTCAATGCTCAAGCCGCTCGAACCTGTGAAGCCCACGCGCCGCCGCTGAAAACTCAGGTTCAACGAACCGCTCCCCCGATAGCGCACCGCATAGTTCGCCGTCGAACGGACCGCCCAGGTCCCCCCGGTGTAGAAGTCGCCCACAAGCCGAAGCCCGGCGACATCCCCGATGGGCACGTAATACCCCAAGTCCTTCAAGAAGAAGCCCAAATCCCCACCGTCCCCATACCCCGGCATCAACAGGCCGTGGCTTCGTTTCTCGGGCGCGGTCGGAAACCAGCCGAACGGCAACCCGAGCGGCATCGGCACCTTCCGCACCTTGAGGAAAAACGGCCCACTCACGATTTTCTCCCCCGGGATCATGATGGCCTTGTTCAGCTGAAAGTGGTAGTGTGGATTGGGCGCATCGCAGGTGGTGAACATGGCGTCCGCGACGTGAATGCGCTCATCGGCTTGGCGCTTCGACACCCCCGCATGGAAGTAAGCCTCGCCCTGTTGGGTGACCGCATGCACGCTGTAACCCCGGCGCGTTTCCAGGTCAAAACACAGCGAATCCTGTTCGAACCGTTGGTCCCCTTGGACCAAGACGGGCC
Organism: uncultured Flavobacteriales bacterium; assembly: GCA_965656785.1. Classification (GTDB taxonomy): domain Bacteria; phylum Bacteroidota; class Bacteroidia; order Flavobacteriales_D; family Sanyastnellaceae; genus JALQTD01. The sequence goes on along the minus strand of CBFHLY010000032.1, from coordinate 5,883 downwards.
GGCCCAGCCAAGCGCCCGACGAATCCCGCACCCCAAATGCGCACGCCCGATCATCCTCCGCCGCATACACGATGCGCTCGGCCTCCAAGCGCAAGTCATCCATTTCCACCCATGCCTGACCGAACAACCGAACCTCCCCCGATTCGGCATCCACCAGCGTCGAATCCGCCGCATTCCAACGCACTTCCGAAGTCGCAGAACTGTCCGCAACTGCAGCCCGCGCTTCCTCCAAGCAGGACGCCATTATCCACAGCGCGAACGGGATAATCCGGAGAGTGGAGACGAATTGGGGGTGCAACGTCGTATTAGATTTGGACAAGGCCATGAACAAGCTCCCAAAACTAACGAAACGTGCGGTGCTGAGCGCGCTGTTGGCATCTGTTGTCATTGTGGCAGCCTTCTCGCCCGCTGCTCCTCGGATGGTGCTGGTCATCGATGCGGGGCACGGGGGGAAGGACCCGGGGAATTTGGGCACAGGAAGGTTCAGCCAAACGGAAAAGGACATCACCCTCGATGTGGCCACCAAGCTGCATCGCTACGTCGAGGAAAAACTGCCCGGCGTCCAGGTCATCATGACCCGCACCGGCGACTCCTACCCCACCCTTCAAGACCGCGTCCGCATCTCCAACGACGCCCAGGCCGACCTTTTCATCAGCATCCACTGCGACGCCTTCGACAAGCCCTCCGCCAGCGGCTCGTCTACCTTCGTGATGGGCATGCACAAGAGCGAGGAAAGCCTCCGCGTGGCCATGCAGGAAAACGCCGCCATCTTCCAAGAGGAGGATTACGAAAAACGCTACGAAGGGTTCGACCCGCGGGATCCGGACACGTACATCGCCCTCGCTTTGCGCCAAAACGTGTTCCTCGGAAAAAGCCTCGAACTGGGCAAATCCATCCAAGACCAGTTCCGCGATCGGGTCGGCCGCAAAGACCGCGGCGTCAAGCAGGCGGGTTACTACGTCATCTCCTTCACGAACATGCCGAGCGTTCTGGTGGAACTCGGGTTCTTGACGAATCCCACCGAGGAGGATTTCCTTCGCTCCGAACAAGGCAAGGACTACATGGCTTCGGCCCTTTTTCGAGCGGTTCGGGACTACGCGAACACGCACCACCCGGTCGGAAGCGAGCCGAAAATCGTCACAGGCGGCGTGCCCGATGACATTGGAGTTCCCGAGGCCGTGGCGGCAACCGAACCCCTAGCAGGGCCTGACGCCGTGGTCTACCGGGTGCAAGTTTGCGCCTCTTCCTCACCGATTCCACAAGATGACCCCCGCTTCGGCGGTCAGCCGGTGGTCGTTGAGTATATTCGCAACGGACTCTACAAATACGCGGTTGGCGCCGCGCAGACCCGAGCCGATGCGGAAGCGCTCATGCGCACCCTCCGGACCGGTGAATTTCCCGACGCGTTCGTGGTCCCGTTCAAGGGCAACGAGCCGTGGGAAGAGTGAGCGCCGATTTGCGGAAATCATCACACGTGGCGAAACTCTCGCAGGAATTCAAGGTTGGAACACTCGTCGTCGTCGGCATCGCGTTGCTGGTCTTGGGGGTCAATTTCCTCAAGGGATTCAACCCGTTCCGTACTTCGCAACTCTACTATGCGGAGTACGCGAAGATCGACGGATTGGCGGTTTCGAACCCGGTTTTGGTCAACGGCTTCAAGGTGGGGCAGGTGACGCAGGTGCAATTCGCGGCCAATGGCAGCGGAGAACTCATCGTGGCCTTTGAGGTCGAACAGGCAAATTTGCGCGTTCCGAAGGACACCAAGGCCCGGATTTTTTCCAGCGATTTGTTCGGAACGAAAGCGATCGAGCTCGTCGCCGGAGAAAGCGAAGAATTGGCAGCTCCCGGCGACACGTTGGTTTCCGACATCGAAATGGGCATCGCGGACGCCGTTCGCGTGGAACTCATGCCGCTGAAAAACAAGACCGACCAGCTCATTGATGGGGTCGACGACATCCTGGAGAACCTCAAAGCCGTGTTCGAAGCGGACGCCACGTTGGGCCTGCCGACCGCCTTTGAGAGCATCCAACGTACGGTGGAAAGTTTGGAACAAACCTCGCTCAAGCTCGATGGGATGGTTGCCGAAAACCGCGCAGTCCTGAACAGCATCTTCAACAACGTTGAATCGGTGACCACCACCTTGCGCAACCACAACGACGATTTGGCCAACGTGATGGAAAACTTCTCGGAAATCAGCGATTCGCTGGCCGCCGTGAATTTCGCCCAAACCCTTTCAAACGTGGACAAAGTGCTCGCGGACTTCGCTTCCATTTCGGGAAAAATCGAACGGGGCGAAGGCTCTCTGGGCATGCTCATTCAATCCGACTCGTTGCACAACGGGCTGATGCAAACGAACCAGGAACTGCAGTACCTGCTCAACGATTTGTATTTGAACCCCTGGCGCTATGTGAAGGTTTCTGTTTTCTCCAAGAAGAATGAAAAAAAGCTGTCGGAAAAGGAAATCAAGCGGTTGCGTGACCTGATCGATGAGCAAATCGAGGCGCGCGACGCCGACGAATGAGCGGTTGCCGCTCCGATGTAGAACCCTGAAACGCTCCACCGATGTTGAGTATCGTGTTGTTCGCCCTGTTGCTCGTTGTTGCGATCACGTTGTTCGCAAAGCGGATTCGCTTCGTTCGAAAGGCCATCGGCCTCGGACGGGATGCTGATTTTTCGGACCAAACCCCACTCCGCTGGAAGACCATGGCCCGCGTCGCCTTGGGTCAAGGCAAGATGACGGCGCGCCCCGTCGCTGGCATCCTCCACATCCTGATTTACATCGGATTTGTGGTCATCAACCTTGAAATGCTGGAAATCGTCGTGGACGGACTGACCGGAAGCCACCGCGTGTTCCGCGGCATTCCTGGGTACGACGGACTCATTGCAGCGTTTGAGATCCTGGCCTTCCTGGTCCTGTTCGCTTGCGTGGTGTTCCTAATCCGACGCAACGCCCTCGCCATCGCGCGGTTCCGTTCCAGCGAACTCAAAGGATGGCCCTCCTTGGACGCCAACCTTATCCTCGTGGCGGAAATCGCCTTGATGTTCGCCTTCCTGAGCATGAACGCGGCCGATGCGCTGCTGCAAGTGCGCGGGGATGCCCATTACCCTGAAGCGGGCGCCTTTCCGATCAGTCAGTGGCTGCAACCGTTGTACGCCGGACTGTCGGATGGCGGCTTGGTCGCGGTGGAGCGCGGCATGTGGTGGTTCCACATCACCGGAGTGCTCGCATTCTTGGTCTACGTCACGTATTCGAAGCACTTCCACATCTTGCTCGCCTTTCCAAACACCTATTTTGCCAACCTCGCTGGACCGGGTACGATGCCCAATATGGACGCCGTGACGAAGGAGGTGCAGTTGATGATGGACCCGACGGCCGACCCGTATGCAGCACCGCCAGCGGACGCTGCACCGCCCGAAACATTCGGAGTGAAGGACGTGACGGATTTGAGCTGGAAACAAATCCTTGAAGCCTATTCGTGCACGGAGTGTGGCCGCTGCACCAGCGCATGCCCCGCGAACCAAACCGGCAAGTTGCTCTCCCCAAGGAAGGTGATGATGGACGTGCGCGACCGGGCCGAAGAACTCGCGGGCATCAAGCAGAAAGAGGGGGCAGATGCCGAAGGAGGAACGCCGCTGATTGCGCGGATTACGGAGGAAGAGATTTGGGCTTGCACCAGCTGCCAGGCCTGCATCGAAGCCTGCCCCATCCTCATCAGCCCGATGGGCATCCTGCTCGACATGCGCCGCAACCTCATCATGGAGGAAAGCAAGTCGCCGGAATCGCTCACGGCCATGTTCAACAACGTCGAAAACAACGGCGCGCCGTGGGCCTTCCCGGCCGCGAACCGCGCCAATTGGATCACTGAATGATGTCGGAATTCCACGTACCAACGATGGCCGAAATGACGGCCGAAGGCAAGGCGCCGGAAGTGTTGTTTTGGGTCGGCTGCGCAGGCAGTTTCGACGACCGGGCGAAGCGCATCACGAAGGCGATCGCGAAGATTTTGCACGCGTCCGGGACGTCGTTCGCGGTGCTTGGGCAGGAGGAGTCGTGCACGGGTGATCCGGCGCGGCGTGCGGGGAACGAGTTTTTGTTCCAAATGCAAGCCGCGATGAACATCCAAGTCCTCAACGGCTACGGCATCCAACGCATCATCACCGGCTGCCCCCACTGCTTCAACACGCTGCGGAACGAATACCCGGAACTGGGCGGCCAATACGAGGTCATGCACCACACGCAATTCATCCGCGAACTCATCGAGCAAGGCAAGCTGCGCATGGCGGACGGCCAACCCTTCAAAGGCAAGCGCATCACGTTCCACGACCCGTGCTACCTCGGTCGGGCGAACGGCGAGTACCTCGCCCCGCGCGAAGTCATCGCAAAGCTCGATGCCGAACTGATTGAAATGCGCCGTTGCAAGCAGAACGCCATGTGCTGCGGAGCCGGAGGCGCACAGATGTTCAAGGACGCCGAGAAGGGCAACCGCGAAGTGAACGTCGCGCGCACCGACGACGTCCTCGAAACCGGCGCAAAAGTCGTCGCCACCGGCTGCCCGTTCTGCAACACCATGATGACCGATGGCGTCAAGCTCGCGGAGCGGGAGGACATCGTCGTGAAGGACATTGCGGAGCTCATTGCGGAGGCGGCGGATTTGGTCTAAATCAACAAGTAAACAACTCGCATTCATGCTTTTAGAAGGAAAAGTCGCCATCATTACCGGCGCGTCACGCGGCATCGGCAAAGCGATCGCCACCCACTTCGTCCAACACGGCGCGAAAGTCGCCTTCACCTACCACAGCTCGGCGGAGAAGGCCGCAGCCTTGGAACAGGAATTGACTGCGGGTGGCGGCGTTGCAAAGGGCTTCAAATCCGATGCCTCGAAGGTCGCTGAGGCCGAACAACTCGTGGCGGAAGTGGTGAAGGAATTCGGCACCGTCGACATCGTGGTCAACAACGCGGGCATCACGGACGACACCCTGTTGATGCGCATGACCGAGGAGCAATGGGACCGCGTCATCGACGTAAACTTGAAGTCCTGCTTCGCGCTGACGAAGGCGGTGTTGCGGACGTTCTTGAAAGCGCGCAGCGGGAGCATCATCAACGTCAGTTCCGTCGTGGGTGTCCAAGGGAACGCGGGCCAAGCAAATTACGCCGCTTCGAAAGCCGGCATCCTCGGCTTCACGAAATCCGTGGCGCTCGAACTCGGTTCGCGCAACATCCGCTGCAACGCCATTGCCCCCGGATTCATCGAAACCGAAATGACCGCCCAGCTCGACGAGGCGACGGTTCAGGGTTGGCGCGACGCCATTCCGTTGAAGCGCGGTGGCACGCCCGACGACGTGGCGAACCTGTGCGTCTTCCTTGGTAGCGACATGAGCTCGTACATCACCGGCCAAACCCTGAACGTGGACGGCGGAATGATCACGGCGTAAGCTGCGGGCGATGTTGAACGCGGACTGGGTCTTGGAGGCCGGAGGCTGGGCAGTAGCCGGGGTGGCTGCAGGTGCAGCGTTGGCGGCGTGGGCCTTGTACCGGGTGTACCACAGCGAAGGTGGATTGCGCCGGAGTGGACGTTGGGCGCTGGGCGCGGTGCGCTTTGCGGTGCTTACGGCCATCGGGGTGCTGCTTTTAGCTCCGTTGCTTCGACAAATCACGGAAGAAATTGAGCGCCCGGTCGTGGTGGTGCTCGTGGACGACAGCCGGTCCATGACGTTGGACGGGGATTCCGCTGAGGTCGCGGATGCGCTTCAGTCGTGGACGGATGGCATGCAGGCCGCATTTGGAGCCCGCGACGTGGAGGCCGCAGTCTTGCGCTTTTCCGGCGAGGCCGTGCCCGTGGAGGGGGACTTGAGTTGGTCGGGGGAAGAGACCGACCTCGGCGT
>CBFHLY010000031.1:0-32919 GCA_965656785.1 uncultured Flavobacteriales bacterium | reverse complement strand
GGTGGGGTGTGGTGTTCGTTTGAGGGGTTGGGGTTGGAGGGGGAGGCGCGGCCGGTGCAGGCGACGTTCTTCGGGGAGGAGCCGCGTGGGGCCGAGTTGCCCCAGGCGTGGTCGGGGTGGAGGCAGGCGGCGATGCGCGGGGGCCAAACCGCATGGTCGCGCGCCAAGGCGGACCGCCGTGCGGGCGACTCCGGGCACCCCGCGCTGTGCGGTCGGGGGGACGGAACGCGCTTGGTCATCGAACGGATGAACGGCGAGCGGCTTACCGTATTCGGTTGGACGGACAGCACCGGCGTGGCGGCGGAATGGGCGGTGCGCGGATGGTCGTGGGGCGATTCCCTGCCGTGGGCGCGCATCATGCCGGACGGATTGCATGTGGGCACGGGGACGTGGACCGCTCCTGGTTCTGCTTCGGACTTGCCGCCAGTCGACGAGTGGGCATGGTCGCGGGAAGAGGGCTACCGGGAGGCGACGGCGCTGGGGGCGGGGCGGATGGCCTGGACCGGATCGCGCACGCCTGAAGGAGTGGCTTCACTCATGGCCGAGGCGACCCCTTCGCAGAACGCGCGGGCCGAGCGCTCGCTGGGTCGCGTCCGGAACCACCGCTCCGGGAAGCGCATGGACGTCCGTTGGGTGGAGGGCACCGTCAGGGCCTACGAGGGCGAAGCGCTCGTTTGGAGCGTAGCTGTGGGCGGCGCGTTGCTGGGGGGGGCGGAGGAAGTGGATCTGTACCGCAACAACAAGTACCAATGTGCCTTCGCAACGACCGAGGGGCTGCACGTGATCGATGTGCTGGGACGGGAAGTTAAGGGGTTTCCGATCGAGCCCACGAGCGGCGTTTCGGCTTGGTTGCTCGCGGATTACGACCGGAGTGAGCAGTACCGGTTTTTGGTCGCCACGCCGAATGGCATGGTGCTGAATTACCGGAATGAGGGCGAGCGGACGCCGGGGTGGAATTTCAAGCCGACGGGTGAGGCGATTGCGCATTTGGCCCACCTGCGCATCGGGTCGAAGGATTACCTGTTTGCAGGCCAAACCGATGGCCACGTGCGCCTCCTCAGCCGCACCGGAAACGACCGCGCCACCACCGACGTTCACGTGCCTCCCACCGCACCTCCCGCCTTCCGGCTTGGAGGCAGCATTGCGGGCAGCACCGTACTGTACATCGGTACCGAGGGGTGGGTCGAAGAGCGGACGTTGGGTACGAATGAGCCGGTCGGCATGGACCGGCTCACACGGGGCGTGGCCGTCGCAACCGAAGACGTCGACGGCGATGGAAAGGCGGAAGTGGTGGTCACCGATGCCCAAGGCGCCCGCTCCATTTGGAACCAGCGCAACGAGCGAATCAGCTCAGCACCGAACGGCTGATGACGATGCGCTGCACCTCCGAAGTGCCCTCGTAAATCTGCGTGATTTTCGCATCCCGCATCAGGCGCTCGACGTGGTATTCCTTGACGTAGCCGTAGCCGCCGTGGATTTGGACCGCTTCGACCGTCTGCTTCATCGCGACTTCTGATGCGTAGAGCTTTGCCATGCTTGAGGCCAAATCGTAATCCTCGCCCTGGTCCTTCAACCACGCCGACTTGAGCACGAGCAAGCGCGCCGCTTCGATTTGCGTGGCCATGTCGGCCAACTTGAACGCGATGGCCTGGTGGCGGGAAATCTCCTTCCCGAACGCCTTGCGCTCTTGCGAGTAGGCGAGGGCGAGCTCGTAGGCCCCCGAAGCGATGCCGAGCGCCTGAGCGGCGATGCCGATGCGGCCGCCCGCCAGCGTTTTCATGGCGAACTTGAAGCCGAACCCGTCTTCGCCGATGCGGTTTTCCTTCGGCACCTTGACGTCGTTGAACATCAGGGTGTGCGTGTCGGAACCGCGGATGCCGAGTTTATCCTCCTTGGCGCCGACGAGGAAGCCCGGCATGTCGCGCTCCACGATGAGCGCGTTGATGCCGCGGTGGCCTTTCTCCGCATCGGTTTGGGCGATGACGAGGTAGGTGGAGGCGGAGTTGCCGTTCGTGATCCAGTTCTTCGTGCCGTTCAAGAGGTAGTGGTCGCCCATGTCGATGGCCGTGGTCCGCTGGGACGTGGCGTCGGATCCGGCTTCCGGCTCGCTGAGGCAGAAGGCGCCGATTTTTTGGCCTGAAGCCAACGGAACGAGGTATTTCTGCTTCTGCTCCTCGGTGCCGTACGCCTGCAATCCATAGCAAACCAACGAGTTGTTCACGCTCATGCACACGCTCGCCGATGCGTCAATCTTCGAGATTTCTTCCATCGCCAAGGCATAGGAAACCGTATCCATGCCGGAACCACCGTACTCCGGATCGACCATCATGCCCATGAGACCGAGCTCGCCGAGCTGCTTGATTTCTTCTGCGGGGAATCGTTGATCCCGATCGCGCTCAATCACGCCGGGTTTGAGTACATTTTGGGCGAAATCGCGGGCGGCGTCGCGCACAGCGATTTGTTCTTCGGTGAGTTGGAGGTTCATTGCCTGCTCGCTTGGGTTAACAAATCCGTTCGTTCGCGAAGATACAGCCCCTCCGACCGTTCGAAGCATGGAAGCCGCACAAACCGCCCCGATCCCGCCCCAAACCGCCATCGGCCTCATGAGCGGGACCTCCCTCGACGGCCTCGACATCGCCCGCTCCCGATTCGAACGCACGGCGACGGGGCGCATCCGCGGCGAACTGCTCAACTTCGAGTCGGTGCCCTTTCCCGACGACCTCGCCGCTCGGCTCCGAGCGCTCTACACGGCGGACGCCCGTGAGTGGGCAGCCTGCGCTGCTGACTTCTCGACCTGGTGCGCCGAGGCCGTCCTCGCCACCGGCTTCACCGCCGACGTCATCGGCTTCCACGGCCAAACCACCTTCCACGAGCCCGCCTCCGGCTTCACCGCTCAACTCGCCTCGGGGGCCCACCTGCATGCCCTGACAGGCATCCCCGTGGTGTGCGACTTCCGCAGCCTTGATGTGGCCCTCGGTGGCCAAGGCGCTCCCCTTGTTCCGGTGACGGACGCCCTCCTTTTCCCGGAAGCGGAAGTGGCGGTTAACCTGGGCGGCATCGCGAACCTCAGCGAGCGCGACAGCCGCCGGGCGTGGGACATCGCTCCGTGCAATCTGCTCCTGAATGGCCTGGCCGCGCGAGTTGGTGAGGCCTTCGACCGCGGTGGCGAGCGGGCGACTCGCGGCCGGGTCATCCCGGAACTTGCGGCGGCGCTCGCGGGCTTGTCTTACCACGGCAAGGCCGCGCCGAAGAGCTTGGGTCGGGAGGACGTCGACGCGCACTGGTGGCCCGTCATCCACCGCTTTGATGACCGGCCTGTGGACGACCTCTTGGCGACCGTGACTGCCGACGTCGCCCGGCACGTGGGCGCCGCCATCGGTCCCCGAGCGGCCCTCATCACGGGGGGCGGTGCGTGGAACGCCCAGCTCATGGCGTGCATCGCCGAATCGTCGGGCCTTCGCCTCCTGCCTGCGAGCCGTGAAATCATCGACGGGAAGGAGGCCCACTCCTTTGCGCTCCTCGCTTGGATGCGCTTACATGGCCTTCCGAACACCTGGGCATCCGTGACGGGGGCGCTCCGGGATTCGTGCGGTGGGTGCATTTATGGCGACGTGGGGCAGGTTTTGGCATAAACCAACCTGTATCTTCGCGCTGCCGATCAACTCATCGACCATGAAAGACTTGCTCAAGCGCTACGAGGGCCGCAACCCGGAAATTGTATTCGAGTGGCACGACGCCGAAACAGAAGCCCAAGGTTGGGTGGTCATCAATTCCTTGCGCGGCGGGGCTGCGGGAGGTGGAACGCGGATGCACCCGAACCTCGACAAGCGGGAAGTGGAGAGCTTGGCGAAGACCATGGAAATCAAGTTCACGGTGAGCGGCCCGCAAATCGGTGGAGCGAAAAGCGGCATTCGCTTTGACCCGAGCGACCCCCGCAAGGAGGGCGTCTTGCGCCGGTGGTATGCGGCGGTGACGCCGTTGTTGAAGCACTACTACGGCACCGGCGGCGACATGAACGTCGATGAGATCCACGAGGTGATTCCGATGACGGAGGAGTGCGGGGTTTGGCATCCGCAGGAAGGCGTGTTCACGGGGCATTTCCAGCCGACGGAAGCGGAGAAAGTGCGGCGCATCGGGAACCTTCGTCAAGGGGTAAGCCAAATCGTAGAAGACCTCGAACTCTCGCCCGACGTGACCCGCAAGCACCGCGTGGCCGACCTCATCACCGGGTACGGCGTGAGCGAATCCGTGCGCCATTTCTACGACCTGTACGGCGGAACCGTCGAAGGCAAACGCGTCATCGTGCAAGGTTGGGGCAACGTAGGCGCCGCCGCGGCGTACTACCTCGCCGAAGCCGGTGCGTCCATTGTGGGCATCATCGACCGGGCGGGCGGCCTCATCGAACCGGAAGGCATGGAACCGGCGGACGTGCTCGACCTCTTTTTGACGAAGAAGGGCAACACCCTCAACCGCGATGGCATGCTGTCGTTCGAGGAGGTGAACGAGCGGATTTGGGATGTGGCGGCGGACGTCTTCTTGCCGTGCGCGGCGTCGCGTTTGGTAAGCCAAAACCAACTCGATCGCATGATCGCAGCTGGCGTGGAAGTGATCTCAAGCGGTGCCAACGTGCCGTTTGCTGATCCGGAAATCTTCTACGGTTCCATCGCCGAGCACGCGGATCGGCACCTCGCTGTGGTGCCTGATTTCATTGCGAACTGCGGAATGGCGCGGGTTTTCGCCTACCTCATGAGCCACGCGGACGTTGACATGAGCGACCGAGCAATCTTCGAGGACACTTCGGCGACGATTCGCCGTGCTCTTGAGGCGACCCATGCGCGAAACAGCTCCCGCACCCTGCTCAGTGCCGTGGCGTTCGAAATTGCGCTCGAGCAGCTCGTTTGATTTGGTCAGGCGGTACTTCCGCCCGACCTTGAAGGCGCAAAATTGAACCGCACGTCATGGAGTACATCATCCTCGCCGTTTTCGTTCTCGGCTATGTGTTCATCGCCTTGGAGCATACGTTTCACATTGATAAAGCCGCTTCAGCGCTGCTGACAGGGACGATTTGTTGGGGGCTTTTCGTGACGGGAACGGACGTTCCTGCGGAACACCTTGAAGAAGCGTTCAAGCTGTTTTCTTCGGAGCACGGGGATGGGCACGTTCCGCTGTTGAGCGGGTTTTTCGAGCACCGGCTCTTGCACCACATGGAGGAGATCAGTTCCATCCTGTTCTTCTTGATGGGGGCCATGACCATCGTGGAGTTGGTGGATGCGCACGAAGGATTTGCGGTCATCACCGACCGCATCCGGACGACGAACAAGGTGAAGCTGCTGTGGGTGCTGTCGCTGCTCACGTTCTTCTTTTCTGCGGTCCTCGATAACTTGACGACGTCCATTGTCATGATTTCCTTGCTTCGCAAGCTCATCGACGACAAGGAAACCCGGTGGCTCTTTGCGGGCATGGTGGTGGTGTCGGCGAATGCTGGGGGCGCTTGGTCGCCCATTGGCGACGTGACCACCACGATGTTGTGGATCGGCGGACAGCTCTCCACGGGCGTCATCGTCACCCACTTGTTCTTGCCTTCTTTGGTGGCATTGCTCGTTCCGCTGGGGGTGTTGAGCTTCACGTTGAAAGGAGAAGTCACTCGGCCTCGGGTCGTTGACGAGCACGCAGCCGACCCCACGACCCCTGCGGAACGGAACTTGATTTTCACGTTGGGCGTGGCGGGGTTGTTGTTCGTGCCGGTTTTCAAGACGGTCACGCACCTTCCTCCGTTCATGGGCATGATGCTGTCGCTGGGCGTGATGTGGGTGGTGACCGAGTTGCTGCACCGGTCTAAGAACCAAGAGGAGCGGAAGGACTTGAGCGTGCTGGGGGTGTTGCGCAAAATCGACACGGCTTCGGTGCTGTTCTTCCTCGGCATTTTGTTGGCGGTGGCTTCGTTGCAAGAGGCCGGCTTTTTGCTCGCAGCAGCGGGTTGGTTGAGTGATGCGATGGGCAACGTGTACGCCATCAACGTCATCATCGGCTTGCTCTCGGCCATTGTGGACAACGTGCCGCTGGTGGCCGCCTCGATGGGCATGTACGACGTCGCGCCAGCAACCACCGAGGCGACGGCTTTTGCGCACTACTTCGTTCGCGACGGCATTTTCTGGCAGTTTCTCGCGTTCTGCGCGGGAACGGGGGGGTCTGCGCTCATCATTGGATCGGCTGCGGGGGTGGCCGTGATGGGATTGGAACGCATTGATTTCGTTTGGTACCTCAAGAAAATCAGCTTGTTGGCGTTGCTCGGTTACTTTGCTGGGGCGGCCACGTACTGGTTGATGTTCCACTGAGGGGTGGGCGGGTTGTGAACCGGGGCGCGTCGAAAAGAAGGTGACGGGCATCGGATTTGGCTCAATAATTGGTGCAACTTCCGCGTTGCAAACGAGACCAACTTCGAACGACCCCCATGTTGAAATTTCTGATCCAAGCGACCCCCGGACTGACGACGGGCGCAGAAGAGACCGCAGTTGAACCCATCCAGGAGATGGAGGTGAGCATCCTGCAATTGCTGCTCGAGGGCGGCTGGTACATCATGCTCCCGCTGGCGCTCATGTCGCTCATCGCGATGTACGTGTTTTTCGAGCGCTTGATGGCCATTCAACGGGCGTCGAAGGTGGCGCCCGATTTCATGGACAAAATCAAGGACTACGTTTCCAGCGGCAACTTCGACAGCGCCCGCAACCTCTGCCAAGGCAGCGCGACGCCCATGGCGCGCATGCTCGACAAAGGCATCAGCCGCATCGGCAAGGACCTCAAGGACATCAGCGTGGCGATTGAAAACATCGGGAAGCTCGAGATCTACAACCTTGAGAAAAATTTGAGTTCGCTCGCCACGGTGGCGGGCGCTGCGCCGATGGTGGGGTTCTTGGGAACGGTCATCGGCATGGTGAACGTGTTCCTCGACATGGAGCAAGCGGGAACGGTCCGGGTGGAGGACATTTCGAGCGGAACGAAGCAAGCCATGATCACGACGATCGTGGGGTTGGTGGTGGGGATTTTGGCCTACATGGCGTACAACCACCTCGTCAGCAAGGTGAGCAAGGTGGTGCACAAAATGGAGGCGTCGTCCATCGAATTCATTGACATCCTTGAAGAGCCTGCGCGATGAACCTCGGGCAACGGAATAAGGTAAGCGTAACGGGCAACATGTCGTCCATGACGGACCTCGTGTTCCTGTTGTTGATTTTCTTCGTCATCCTTTCGACGCTGGTGTCGAACGGGGTGAACGTGGAATTGCCGAAGGCCAAAGGCACAAACAGCGTTACGGCCAAGATGACGGTCTCCATCATGGCCGATGAGTCCTACTACGTCAACGGCGGCGCAGTGGCCAAGGCCGACCTCGAATCGCTTTTGAAAGTGCGGATGGCGGACTCGCCGGACAACGTCCTGTACCTGCAAGTCGACGAGTCCGTTCCCACCGGAGCCACGGTCGAGCTCATCGGCATGGCGAAGGCGAACGAATGGAAGGTGATGCTCGGCGCATCGCCCGCAAAAAAATGAGTGCATGAACCGTTCCCTCGAAACCCTCCGGCTCCAGGTGGAGCGCGTCCACCAACGGCGGGCTGCCGGCATTTCGCTGGCGCTTTTTCTCGCAGTGGTGGCGTTGTGTTTCTTCCTGACGGCGTATTCGATTTCGATTCCGCCTCCGGGTGATCAGTACGTGGCGGTGGGTTTGGCCGATTTCGGTGAGGTGGACGCGGCGGCGGGCGAGAACGAGACGGAGGTCCCGTCCGAGGAGATGCAGGAGGTGGTCGAGGAGTCTGTGGCGAGCTCCGAGGCCGTGGAGACACCGCCAGTGGAGGAGGTGGTGACCCAAACCGAGAGCGAAGTGGCCGTCCCGACCTCCCCCGACCCTGTTGTGGATGAGCCCGACACGAAGCCTGACGAACCCGAACAAACCGTCTCGACGGCCCTCTCCAATCGGCTCAATGCCTTGACCGCAGGCGGCGGCGGTTCTCAAGGAACGGCCTCCGAAGGAACGGGCAACGAGGGGGATCCTGAAGGCGACATGTTCGAATCGGGCACGACCGTCGGCAACTTGACCTTCGGCATCAGCGATGGGGGCGACATGCTCGGCCGTCCGCAGCAAGAAAAAGATCCCTCAGCCACGGGCGTGGTGCGGGTGAAGTTGATGGTCGATCCCGACGGCAAGGTCATCTCGGCTAAATACGACCCCGAGCACTCGACCTTGACCGATTCCTACCACATTAAAATCGCCCAAGACGCGGCGCTGACGGCCACGTTCACCCCCAACCGGACCGTGCCCCGCCGCACGGCCTACATCGAATTCCATTACGAGCTCGAATGACGTACGCCCAAGCGTTGGAGGTGCTGTTCACCCAGCTCCCCATGTTCCAGCGCCAAGGCCCCGCGGCCTACAAAGTGGACTTGGACGGCACGTGGCGCGTGCTGGAAATGCTTGGCCGGCCCGATGAGGGCCTGCAGGTCATCCACGTCGCGGGCACCAACGGCAAGGGCACGGTGTGCCACTTGGTGGCGGCGGCCATGCAAAGCGCGGGCTACCGCGTGGGCTTGTTCACTTCCCCGCACCTGAAGGACTTCCGCGAACGCATTCGCGTCAACGGGGCGTGCATTCCCGAGGAGGAGGTCGTGTCCTTTGTGGAACGCTACGAGCGGGAATGGGCAGAGGTGGCCCCGAGTTTTTTCGAGTTGACCTTTGGCATGGCGCTCGCGCATTTCAAGGCGTCCGCGGTGGACGTGGTGGTGCTCGAGACCGGCATGGGCGGGCGATTGGATTCGACGAACGTGTTCCCGCAGCCGCTGGTCACGGCGGTGACGAACGTGGGGTGGGATCACCAGCAGTTTCTAGGCCAAACCATCCGTGCCATCGCCACCGAAAAAGCCGGAATCCTCAAGGACGGCTGCCCTGTCGTGGTCGGCCGCATGCGGCCCGAAGCCCTTTCCGTGGTCCACGAATACGCCCTGCGCCACGCCGCAGAAGTGTACTCCGCCGACCTCGAAAACGAACCCGCTGCACCTTCCGCGGTCTTCACCGAAAACCGGGCGACGGCCCGCGCCCTCTGCCGCGTCCTTGCCGCCCTTCCCGGTTGGCACCTCCCCGAATCCGCCATCGCCACCGGGTTCGAACGCTACGCCGAACTCACGGGCCAACGCGGCCGGTTCGAATGGCTGCCCCCCACGGCTTCAGGCGCCCGCGTCCTCGCCGACTGCGCCCACAACCTCGACGGCCTCACCGCCCTTGCCGGGACCCTCGCCACCTTGGAATGCGACCGCCTCCATATCGTGTACGGCACGGTCGCGGACAAGGACATGGCGGGGATTTGGCCCATCCTCCCGGCCGCCACCTACTACTGGTGCGCCGCCGACATCCCACGCGCCCGTTCCGCCGCCGACCTCGCGGCCGAAGCCGCCCAACACGGCCACCACGGCGCCCACTTCCCCTCCGTCGCCTCCGCCTACGAAGCCGCCCGCACCGCAGCCGCCCCCTCAGACCTCGTCCTCGTCACCGGCAGCATCTTCACGGTCGCCGAAGCCCTTCCGGACGACCGGTTCACCCCTTGATGAGGAGGGACTGACCGGTCATCGCGTCCGGCTGGTCGATGCCCATCAAATCCAGCACCGTCGGCGCCACATCGGCCAAAATCCCATCCCGAACCCCCGTCACACCCTCGCCGATCACGAACACCGGTACGGGATTGGTCGTGTGCGCCGTGTGCGGTGACCCGTCCGAATTCCGCGCAAGGTCCGCGTTCCCATGGTCCGCCAAGATCACGAACGCATACCCCTGCTGCCGCCCGGCCTCCACGACCTCCTTCAAGCACGCATCGGTGGTCTCCACCGCCTTCACGACCGCCTCGAATACGCCCGTGTGCCCCACCATGTCCGGGTTCGCAAAGTTCAGGCACACGAAGTCCGGATGGCCCGCTAGCAGCTCCGGAACGATGGCCTGCACGATGTCCCGCGCGCTCATCTCCGGCTGCAGGTCATACGTGGCCACCTTCGGCGAGTGCGCCATCATGCGCTGCTCGCCCTCAAATGACTCCTCCCGCCCGCCGTTGAAGAAGAACGTCACGTGCGGGTATTTTTCGGTTTCGGCAATGCGAATTTGCTTGCGCCCAGCCCCTGCGATGACTTCGCCCAGCGTCGCTTCGAGGTTCGGTTTGTCGTAGATGACGTGGACGCCTTTGAACGTGTCGTCGTAGTTCGTCATCGTCACGTAATGCACTGGGAGTGGGGCCATGTCCAAATCAGGAAACGCTTCCTGCGTCAACGCCACCGTAATTTCGCGGCACCGGTCCGTCCGGAAGTTGAAGCAAATGACGACGTCGCCCTCCTTGATAGTGGAATCGATGTCCCCGACCGTGAAGGGGGCGATGAATTCGTCCGTGATGTCGTCGGTGTAGTACGTTTCCACTCCGGCAATGGCCGAATCGAAGTGGCCGCCTTCGCCTTTGACGAGGCAGTTGTAGGTTCGGGCGATGCGCTCCCAGCGCTTGTCCCGGTCCATGGCGAAGTAGCGGCCGTGAACCGATCCGATGCGCCCGCCCGTTTTCGCCAGCACGGCTTCGAGGTCCGTGAGGTAGTTCACGGCTTGGCGGGGTGCCGTGTCGCGGCCATCGGTGAAGGCATGCACCACGAAGTCGTTCAGTCCTTCGGCGGCCGCGGCCTCGCACATGGCATGGAGGTGGGCCTGTTGGCTGTGCACTCCGCCTTGGGAAACGAGTCCCATGAAGTGCAACCGACGCCCGCCTTCCTTCGCGAGCTGGAGCGCTTCCTTGAACACCGGTTCTTCGGCTAAGGTGCCGGATGCGACCGCGCGGTCGATGCGGAGGAGGTCTTGGAAGACGACCCGGCCGGCGCCGATGTTCATGTGCCCGACTTCGCTGTTGCCCATTTGGCCAGCGGGAAGTCCCACGTGCTCACCGTCTGTACGGAGGGTGGCGTGGGCGGCTTCTTGCCAAAGCGAGTCAACAAATGGCGTGTGCGCGACGTGTACGGCGTCGTTGGCGTCTTGCGCTCCGATGCCCCATCCGTCGAGGACGATGAGTGCGGTCTTTTGTGTGGTCATTGCTTCAATGGAATCGTCGTGGTAATGCGGGTTCCGCCTTGCGGGCTGGAACCGATTTGGAGCCGGCCTTTGTGCATGTGCACGATGGCTTGGGCGAGGTACAGGCCGAGGCCGGTTCCTTCGGTGCTCCGCTTGACCTCGTCTCCGAGGCGCCGAAAGGGCTGGAGCACAGCGCGCCGGTCGGCGGGTGCAATGCCCGGGCCGGCGTCGTCCACGTGGACGGTCAAGAACCGGTCGGAAGCATTGAACTGAACGCCAACGGGAGCGTCAGAAGGGCTGTATTTCAGTGCGTTTTCGATGAGGTTCGTCCAGGCGAGTTCCAACGCTTCCACGTCGCCGATGGCGAGCCCTTGCGGTTCGCTCTGGGACGTGAGGTTCACCTGCCGCTCGGCAAAGGGTGGCACCCGCAGTTGGCGAATGCACCGGCGGAGCACTTCTTCGATGTCGTACGCTTCGGTGTGTTCCACGGCGGCTCCGCGGTGGACGCGCGCGCTCTGAAGGATGGCGTTGATGCGCGTTTCGAGCCGACCGAGGGCGGCTTGGGCGTCGTCGAGCAGGGAAGCGCGGTCGGCCTCGCTGAGCTTCGCTCGTTGCAGCGTTTCATAGGCCAAACGCATTACCGCAATCGGCGTCTTCAATTCGTGTGTCACGGCGAGCATGAAATTCCGCTCCCGAGCGGCCTGCAGTTGTTCCCGCTCGCTGATCCGCCAGATCGACCACAGCCCCCACACCAGCAGGGCGAGGAAAACGGCGCCTTCCCCTGCGATCATCCATTGGAATCGCTCGAAACCTGTTTGGGCCATATCAGCTTCCTCCACGCCCGTGAGCGTGCTCAGATCCCGGTACTTCCCGCGCAAGCGAATCAACAGGCTCGCCCACCAAACCAGCTGGAAAATGACGTACGCGGCCAACAGCGCGAACAACCTCCGGGTAATGGGACGAGCAGAAGACATGCCGCAAAGGTACGGGCTTATCCGAGCCGCACCGCCCGCCGGAACGGGGTCAATCGCGATCCCTCCACCAGCCAGCCGCTGCTTCCGCAGTCCACAGCAACGGTCCATTCTGAACTCAGGGTTTCCCAGGCGTGCCACATGCTCGGCGACCACCGAATGTCGTCGCACACCAGGGCCGTGGGCCGATCGCCTCGGCGCAACCAGGGCCGCAGGAGTTCCACGTATTCCCGCAGCGCGGGACCCTGGTGGTGCCCGTCGATGAAGATGAGGTCAAACCCGGGGTGTCCCTCCGCGCGCCACGTCGCCATCAAGTTCGGCAGGAGGTCGGCAAAGGTTCCGACGTGTCCTTCGATGCGTCCGGCACATCCGGTTCGTTCCCAGCCCGATCGTGCCGCAGCGGCCAGCACCGGGTCGGCCTCCAGCGTCGTGACGTGCGCCCCGGTCCGCGCGAGGTACGCCGTCGTCACCCCCAAGCACGTCCCCAACTCCAACACGCGTTCCGCCCCAACCGCTTCGGCGAGCCGCGCAAGGCGTCCCGCTTGGCGAGCGGACTTCAGCGCCGTGCGCGCCACCTTGCCCACGGTGCGCGCTCCGCGGACGCGGCTTCCCGCACCCGCATCCGGCGCCGTCAAAGGCGTGGCTTCCCGCTCGAATGCGCGCCTCAGCGATTCCAGGTCCTCCTGCCGCATGGGCCGACGCACCGCCTCGAACCAAGCAAACAAGTGCGGCGGATGGGTCAGGCGCCAGCTTTTTGCCTTCCATCCCCACCGCGCCCACGCCCCCAACTGAAAGAAGAAATCCCGCGACATGGGTGCAAGTTACGGGGGCTTGTTGTAAATTTGCCGTCCCTTGCAGCGGCAAGGACGTTCGGGCGATTAGCTCAGTTGGTTCAGAGCACCTGCCTTACAAGCAGGGGGTCACTGGTTCGAGCCCAGTATCGCCCACCCAGCCTCCGCACAGCGGGGGCTTTTTTTATGGCCGAAACGCAAAACGCCCCAGCGCGGTGGCCGGGGCGTTTTCGTGCAATCAGCGAACCAAGGTCACCGAACCGTGGAAGGTTTGGCCATCGGAACGATTGAATACATAGAAGTAGGTTCCCTCGGCTACGGGTTCGGTGCCCATCCGACCGTCCCAACCGCCTTTGTAGTCGGCGTTCTCGTAAATGAGGTTGCCCCAGCGGTTGTAGATGGCGATGCTGGAGCGCGGGAATCCTTCGATGCCTTCGATGACGAAGGTGTTGTTGTGCTGGTCGTTGTTCGGCGAGAAAACGTTGGGGATTTCCGTGTCGCAGGCCACGACTTCGATGTAGAAATCGGTTTGGGAGCCGCATTGGTCGGTGGCGAGGACCCAGAGCCATCCGTTGCCAAATCCGGCTTCAAACTGACCCGTTGGCGCAACGAAGGTCACCAACGTGTCGAGTGCTGCATCGATGTTCACGAGTGCGGAATCGCCCGGGATTTCGGTGAACGGGTCGATGTCGAGGTACTGGTAGGTTTGAAACGTATAGCTGCCGGTTCCGCCTTCTATGGCTGCGGCGGTCTGCACCCCAGTGCACACGTCGATGGTTTCGGAGAGCAGGGCGGGGTAGCCCGGCACGACGATGGTCCAGTTCGCATAGGCGGTTTGACCACAACCATCGGTCACCTCCAAGGATACGTTGCCCGAGTTGTCGAAATTGTACACCTCCGAGTCGTCCGATCCGCCTGTGGACGTGGGATTCGAAAGGTAGTCGCCTACAAACCATTCGTAGCTGTACGGCCCCACGCCGGTGACGATGACTGAGCTCATGGTCACGTCATCGCCCGGGCAGAAGGGGTCGTTTTCCTGGGCAACGTCCACGTCCAAGGGCGGAGGGAGTTCGAACCCGATGGTCGCTTCGACCTCGTTGCCGCAGACGTCCGTCACCACCACCGTCGCAACCCCGGCTGTTTCCGTTTCGATCGTGTTCGTGGCGAGGGTATCCGTCGGCGAGGTGTCCCACAAGAAACCGAATGGACCGTAGCCCGTGATGGGATCCACTGCCAGCGTGGCTTCTCCATTGCAGATGCCCACGGGGGTGTCATAGTCCAACGTGATGGCTTCGGGGTCCATCAGCACGAGCGTCGCCGTCCGCAGCACACTATCGCCACAGAGGTTGATGTACATGTAGTCCACGATGAGGGTTTCGGGGCCTTCGGCAATCCCATCGTCGATGAGGATGACGGGGATGTCATAGGAAGTCTGGCCTGGCCCCATGACGATGATGGGGTCGATGTATTCGTAGTCCACCCCGTTTTCAGCAGTGCCATAGATGGTCAGTTCGATTTCCTCTTCAAGGTCCGTCAAAGGACGGAGGACAGTCAACAGGGCTTCGTTGCAGGATTCGACCACGGTGGTGTCGCCCAGGAACACCGCGTTCCCGCTGACGGAAGCACTGGCAACCAAGTCCACCGAGTTCGATCCAAACGAACCGCCTTCGATGAACACCGCGCTGTCATATGCCGAATCGCCTGCGTCCGCGATGGCGATTTTCAGGTGGTAGGTTTGGCCACATTCAACCTGGGCCTCGGCGGTCAGTTTGACGGTGAAGCCATCGAGCTGCGTAGCGAGCGGATCGTTGTTGTTCGCGTTGTCGATGTAGAATTCCGTGTTGTTCATCCAATCGGGCGAAACCTGCGCGCAGTTCGACGCGGTGCCCGAACTGCCTACGGTGCCGTTGTTGACCGAGTTGATGGTCACGGGGATGTCCGTTTCTGGGATGATGGCCAAATTCACTGCGTTGTTTGAAAAGGGTCCGCTGATGCCCGGTCCGCTCAGGAAGAAGCCGAATGCATCGTTCACGCTCCCGCACACGAATTCGTTGTATTCGTCCGACCCGAATGAATAAAAGAACTTAATGGAGTCCCCCGAGGGCACGAAATCAAATTCGAGGACGGCTGCATCGTTCGTGCTGAAAGTGCTCAAGGCCGTGAGGTCCTCGTCGCCAACGCCGAAATTCCCACCACCGGTTGTGGAACTTCCCGAGTCGTTGGGGCCGATGACGTTGGAGCAGGAACCGGAGGCCATGATGAGGCCTTCCTCGATGAGGATGTTGCTGCCGTTGTTGGCAAAGGATCCGATTTGGTCCAAATCCCCTGAAAACGTGATGTTGCTCACTTCAACGCCTTCGCCCAACAGCACTTGCGTCACCACCTCGATGGCGGTCAAGGATTCATCCACAGTGATTTGCGCCCGCAGCTGTAGGGGGAGGGCCAAGCACAAGCAAGCACAGGCCGAGAGGATGCGACGGTTCATGATGGTCGTTTTGATGACGGGTCAAACTTAAGTCAGGATTCCAAAAGTCAGGAATACCTTTGCAACATGAACGAGACGCTCATTTCCGTCCGGGGGTTGCGCAAGACCTATCGAATCGGCGAACAAGTCGTGCACGCGCTCGATGGATTGGACCTCGATGTGGCGCAGAACGAATACGCGGCGCTGATGGGGCCTTCAGGCAGCGGGAAGTCCACGCTGATGAATGTCTTGGGCTGCCTCGACACGCCCACGGCGGGCACGTACCGATTGAATGGTCGGGAAGTGGCGGGGATGACCGCCGATGAATTGGCGGACATTCGCAACCGGGAGATCGGGTTCGTGTTCCAAACCTTCAACCTCCTGCCACGCTATTCCGCCCTCGAAAACGTGGCTTTGCCGCTCATTTATGCGGGAGTGGGCCGTGCGGATCGCGAGGCGCGGGCGACCGAGGTGCTCGAGCAGGTGGGGTTGGGCGATCGGATGGACCACAAACCGAACGAACTGAGTGGGGGACAGCGGCAGCGGGTTGCAGTGGCGCGGGCGTTGGTGAATCGGCCGAGTTTGATTTTGGCCGATGAGCCCACGGGGAACCTCGATACGGCCACTTCGATGGAGATCATGGCGCTGTTCGCCCAAATCCACGAGGCGGGCAATACCGTGCTCATCGTGACGCACGAGGAGGACATCGCCGCCTGCACCCAACGCGTCATTCGGTTGCGCGATGGAAAGTTGGATGTGTAACCCTGCGACGGATTTCCCGTTGTTTCTTTGTAGTCGGGCGTTGGGCCCGTTTTCTGCCTTCAACGATTGAACTTGAACATGACACGCGAACGCATTGTGAACCTTCGTGACGAATCCCGGGTGGGGGAGCGCGTCACCGTGGCCGGTTGGGTCCGGACTTTCCGCAACGACACCTTCATCGCCCTCAACGACGGGTCGTGCCTCGGGACGTTGCAATTGGTCATCGACCGGGAGGCCACGCCGGAAGCCACGCGGAAGCTGATCACGACGGGGGCGGCGCTCCGCGCCGAGGGCGTCATCGAGGCGTCGCAGGGGCGCGGGCAAGCGGTCGAGTTGAAGGTGGAGGTGCTCGAAGTGTTGGGTGGGGCGGACTCCGAGACGTACCCGATGCAGATGAAGAAGCACTCGTTGGACTTCCTGCGCGAAAAGGCGCACTTGCGCTTCCGGACGAACACCTTCGGGGCGGTGTTCCGCGTGCGGCACGCGCTGAACTTTGCGGTGCATCGCTTCTTTACGGAGCGCGGGTTCTTCCAAATGCACACGCCCATCATCACCGGATCGGATGCCGAAGGGGCGGGGGAGATGTTCCGCGTCACGACACTCGATGCGGACAACCCGCCGCGCCGGGAGGACGGCAGCGTGGATTTGTCCCAGGATTTCTTCGGCAAGACCGCGAACCTCACGGTCAGTGGGCAGCTGGAGGCCGAGCTCGGGGCCATGGCACTCGGGCAGGTGTACACTTTCGGGCCCACGTTCCGGGCAGAGAATTCGAACACGTCGCGCCACTTGGCGGAGTTTTGGATGATCGAGCCGGAGGTGGCGTTTGCGGATTTGAAGGACAACATGGCGCTTGCGGAGGACTGCTTGCGGAGCGTGCTCGCGGACGTGCTGGCGGGGTGCGATGAGGATTTGGCCTTCCTGGAGAACCGGGAAATCGAGGCGGAAAAAGGACTTCCGCAGCAAGAACGCCACGAGCAACCGCTGCGCGAACGGCTCCGCGCGGTTGCCGAAACCCCGTTCCAGCACGTGACCTACACGGAGGCCATCGAACTCTTGCGGCAGTCGAAGCCGTTCAAGAAAAAGCAGTTCAAATACCCCGTCGAATGGGGCATCGACCTGCAATCTGAGCATGAACGTTGGCTCGTGGAAAAGCACTTCAACGGCCCGGTCATCATCACCGATTACCCCGCCGCCATCAAGGCCTTCTACATGCGGGCGAACGAAGACGGCAAGACGGTCGCAGCGATGGACGTGCTCGTTCCCGGCATCGGCGAACTCATCGGCGGCAGCCAACGCGAGGAGCGCTTGGACGTTTTGCAAAAGAAATGCGCGGACTTTAACATTCCCGAAGAGCACGTTTGGTGGTACCTCGACACGCGGCGGTTTGGGTCGGCAGTGCACAGCGGCTTCGGAATGGGCTTCGAGCGCCTCGTCATGTACGTGACGGGCATGGGCAACATCCGCGACGTCATCCCGTTCCCACGGACCCCCCAAAACGCCGAATTCTGACGCCATGCTGAAGCAGAGCCTCCAACAGAAGCTCCTCCAAAAGCTCTCCCCGCAGCAAATTCAGTTGATGAAGTTGCTGCAGGTTCCCACGATGGAACTCGAGGCGCGCATCAAGGAGGAATTGGAGGCGAATCCGGCGCTGGAGGAGGGCGGCGAGGAGAGGGAGGCCGATGAACTCGGCGAAGAGGCGACGGAGACTTCGGAGGCGATGGAGGAGTTCGATTTCAGCGAATACCTCGACGACGAAACCCCGGATTACAAGCTGAGCGCGAACAACCACAGCGCCGACGACGAGGAGCGCTCGGTGCCGTACGCAGGCGGAACCACGTTCCGGGAGTTCCTGACGACCCAGTTGGGTTTTCTCGTGCGCGACGAGGAGCAGCGCGAGCTTGCGGAGTTGGTCATCGGGAACCTCGATGAGGCGGGCTACTTGCGCCGCGACATCGAGAGCATGGTGAACGATTTGGCCTTCACGCAAGGCATTGAGGTCGAGCCGGAAGCGTTGGAGGAGGCCTTGTTGGTGGTCCAAACCCTGGATCCCGCCGGCGTGGGCGCCCGCGACCTGCGCGAATGCTTGCTCCTCCAACTCGATCGCAAGCTCGAGGACCCGCACCTCGACCGCGACCGGCGCTGGGCACTCGGTGTGGCCTTCCGCGTCATCGACCGCCAATTCGAGTCCTTCTCGAAAAAGCACTACGACCGCATCATGAAGCGCCTTGAGCTCTCCGAAGACGAGCTCAAGGACGCCCTCGATGAAATCCAAAAGCTGAATCCCAAGCCCGGTGGCTCCGGTTCCGACTCGAGCCGGGGCACGGCCGCGGTCGTCGTACCGGATTTTCTTTTGGCCGTTGAAGACGACGAAATCCGGCTGCAACTCAACCAACGCAACGCCCCGGACCTCCGCATCAGCCCGCAGTACAAGGAAATGATGCAAACCTACGCGAGCGGCGCAAAGACCGACGCC
The DNA here is from genome assembly GCA_965656785.1 of uncultured Flavobacteriales bacterium. GTDB lineage: Bacteria > Bacteroidota > Bacteroidia > Flavobacteriales_D > Sanyastnellaceae > JALQTD01. Next base: position 14,384 of record CBFHLY010000031.1, on the reverse strand, counting down.
GCCAGCAAGGAAGCCCTCGCCTTCGTCAAAGCGAAAGTCGACGCCGCCAAATGGTTCGTCGACGCCGTCCGCCAACGCCACGCCACCCTTTCCACCACCATGGAGGCCATCGTGGAACACCAGCGCGAATACTTCCTCACGGGCGACGAAACCGACCTCAAGCCCATGATCCTGAAGGACATCGCCGACCGCATCGGCATGGACATCAGCACGGTCTCCCGCGTGGCGAACTCGAAATACGTCGCCACGCCCTACGGCACCTTCCTCCTCAAGAGCTTCTTCAGCGAAAGCCTGACCACCGAAACGGGCGAAGAAGTCAGCTCCCGCGAGGTTAAAAAGATCCTCTCGGACGCCATCGAAGCGGAGGACAAGCGCCGCCCCCTGACTGACGAGAAACTCGGTCGCCTCCTTAACGACAAAGGCTACAACATCGCCCGCCGCACCGTCGCGAAGTACCGCGAGCAATTGGGCATCCCCGTGGCCCGCATGCGCAAGGAACTGTGAAGGGACCGCTGTGGGCACGCGTGGTTTCGACGGTCGGGCACCCGCTGCTCATGCCGCTCTACACCCTCGCGACGCTGTTCGCGCTGAACGATTTCCTCCAAGCCCACCCCGCGTCGTTCCTGTACTTCGGCTTCATCTTGCTGGTGAACACGCTCGGGGCGGCGATTTCGCTGTACTTGCTGTTTCGCCGCGGCTTCATCGGCGACCTGGAAATCCGCGTGCGCGCCCAGCGGACGTGGCCGTTCACGCTGGTCCTGGCGTATTACAGCATGACCTTGTATTTGGTGGCGTCCGATCGTTCGGTGCACACGCCGCCGGAATTCGTCGGGATGCTGCTGGGGGTGGTGGTCTCGATTGCGGGGGGCATCGTGGTGACGCGGTGGTTCAAGCTGTCGATGCACGCGATGGCCGCGGGGGGCGTGGTGGGCGCGGTGTTCGCGTTAGGCCAAATCCAATTCACCTCCCACTTCCCCATTCTCGCCTTTTGGATTGCCGCCGCCGGCCTCATCGGCGCCTCCCGACTCGCCCTCCAAGCCCACACGGAACGCGAAATCTACGCCGGCTTCCTCTGGGGCGCGCTCGCCATGTACGGCTGCGTCTTGCTCAGCGCGTGACGGCCTCCTGCCAGCGCCACGCATCCGCCAGCGCCTCCTCCAAGCTCCGCTCCGTCTTCCACCCCAAATCCCGCCACGCCTTCGAAGCATCCGCGAAGATCGCCACGACATCGCCCGCCCGCCGCGGCCCCATCGCATGCGGAACGGCCTTGCCCGTCGCCCGCTCAAACGCGTCAATGACCTCCTTCACCGAGGCGCCATTCCCCGTGCCCAAATTGTACACCGACACCCCCTCAGGCGCGCGTTCCAACGCCGCCACGTGCGCCCGCGCCAGGTCCACCACGTGAATGTAGTCCCTGATGCACGTGCCGTCGGGCGTCGGGTAGTCGTCCCCGAAGACCGTCAGCGGCTCGCGCAACCCCGCGACCGCTTGGGTCAGGAAGGGGATGAGGTTGTTCGGCCGACCGATGGGCAGCTCGCCGATTTGCGCACTCGGGTGCGCGCCGATGGGATTGAAATAGCGCAACAGCGTCGCGCTCAGCGCGGGATGCGCGGTGTGGTGGTCGGTGATGAGCCGCTCGCACGCTTGTTTCGTATACCCATAGGGCGATTCCGCGGTCCGAATGGGAGCCGTTTCGTCCACGCGCGTGGTTTCCGGCTCGCCGTAAACGGTGCAGCTGCTGCTGAAGACCAAACGCCGGACGCCGTGCGCCGTCAACGCATCGAGCAAGACCGCTGTGGAACCGACGTTGTTCAGGAAGTAGGCCGTGGGCCGTTCCACGCTTTCTCCCACCGCCTTGTAGGCCGCAAAGTGGATGGCGCCGACGAACGGTCCTTCGGTTTGGAACACCCCCTCGAGCGCTTCGGCATCCGTGCAATCCACCTCGTGGAAGGCCACCGGTTCGCCCACGATCGCGGCCATTCGCTTCAACACGTCTCGGTTCGAATTGGCCAAATTGTCCACCACCACCGGCCGATACCCCGCGGCGATCAATTCCACGGCGGTGTGCGATCCGATGAAACCTGCACCGCCGGTGACCAGCACGTTTCCTTTGCTCATGCGCCTAAGTTACAAACCGAGGTTGCTGAATGGTAAAGGTTTGTCCGCCCCCGTCGATTCCATGCGGCTTGAAGTAAATTTGAGGAGAATGGATTGGAAAAAGGAAGACGTAAAGGCGTTCGAGGAACGCGGTTGGACGGTGGAGGAGGCGGAGCAGCAGGCGATGCAGCTGCGCAAAGGGCATCGAGTGCGACGGGTCGAAGGGGCTTGCACGTTGGGTTCAGGGGTGGCGCAATGGTCCGAACGCGAGCGGCAGGAGCGGGTGGAGTACGCGCGTGAGCAGGTGCGTGGGGGGCGGCAGGTGGCGGGTTTTGTGCCGGCTTCGGGGGCGGCCACGCGGATGTTCAAGGACTTGCATCCGCCGATGAGGTCGGAGGTTGCGGCGCAGTTGGCTGCGGTTTGGCAATCGCTGCCGTTTGCGGGTCAGTTCGCTGAATTTGAAGGAAACATCGGGCAGTTGGCAGGCCAAATCTTGGGCCGCTTCGCAGCCCTGCCCAAAGGCGAAGTGCCCTTCTTCACGGATGCGTCGGGCGCCCCACAGACGGCATTTGAAGCGCATCGCGGGGAGTGGCAGGCCTTGGGTGGAGGCCCCCTCGTGTTCACCGTTCCGCCCCCTTTCCGGTCCGACCTTCCCATGCGGTATGCGGATTGGGGGGACGTCCGGTGGGAGGTCCAGCATGCTTCGACGGACACGTTGGCTTGGAATCCAGCGCGCGATGAGGTGGCGCGCAACGCTGAAGGGGCACTGCTTTTTCGGCCTGGCGGCCACGGTGCGTTGGTGGAGAACCTCGCGTCGATGGAGGTGCCTGCGGTGGTGGTGCGGAACATCGACAACGCCGTCGATTCCACCCGTTACGACGAGCGCAACGCCTGGCGCGCGGCCCTGATCGGCACGTTGTGGCACCTGGAAGACGAACGCGCGGCGCTGTGGGAACGGTTGCGCCGGGGTGAGCCCGAAGCGGATGCTTCGGCTTGGGCCTGGCTGAGCCGGTTCGTTCAAGGCGCCGATCGCCCCAGTACCCTCGAGCAGTGGCGATACCACCTGAATCGGCCCGTGCGCGTTGCGGGCGTGGTTCCCAACACGGGCCAGCCTGGAGGCGGTCCCTTTTGGGTTGCCGATGTGGACGGGTTTTTCCGGCCTGGGATCGTGGAGGCTGCGGAGTTGCCGGATGGAAAAGTCGCGGCAGGCACCCACTTCAACCCGGTGGATCTCGCGGTTTCCTTCTTGGGCCTTGAGGGCGCACGGCTCGACATTCGCGCCTTCGCGGATGAGCAGGCGTTCTTCACGGCCGAGAAGGTGGTGGGCGGTGTGCCCCTCCGCATCCTCGAACGCCCCGGCCTGTGGAACGGGGCCATGTCGGGTTGGCTCACCCGGTTCGTGGAACTTCCTTCCGAAGTGTTTGCCCCAGTAAAATCCGTTTTCGACCTCGCTCGCTGAAACGAAAAAAGCCCCTCCACGAGGGAGAGGCTTCCTTGGTTAAGCGGTTTTCAAGTGACACGGGATGCTCAGTTCTTGAGCACGGTGTAATTGGTCACGTTGGTCCCGTTGAGGATGCGCACGGCGTAGACGCCTGGCAATAAGTCGTATCGAGGTTGGATCGTGACGCGCTCGCCCCACTGGACATCGGAGCGCACTTCGCGGCTGATGATGTTGCCGCTCAAGTCGGAGAGGATGATTTGCGTTTCGCCTTTCAATGCTTTCGTGAACTCGATGTTCAATTCGCCTTGGAACGGGTTGGGGAACGCGATGAAGGAGTCCGCAAGGGGGTTGTCCGTTGAAGAACCGTCGTCGTAGGTGTTCGGGATGTCCACGCGGCCCATGTTGGCCTCTTCGACGTTGCGGTCGGTTTGGCCGATGGCGAACTCGAGTTGTCCGGCCAAGTACCAGCCGTCCATGGAGAACGTGCCGTCCGATTCACTCGTGCGCACCGCACCGAGCTTCACCCGGCAGGAGCCGCCGCGCAGGGCAATGCTGTACTCCACGCCTTCCGTCACCAGCACCGGCATCTTGATCTTGATGAGTCCGGTTTGGCCTTCGCGAATTTCAACGGTGTTGTTGACCAGCAAATCGCCTTGCGGACCGTACAATTGGACGCCCAACTCGTTGAATTGAGGAGATTCCAAAACGTTGAGGTACAACGCCTGCAACATGCCGTTGCTGCACGCCCGGAAGGTTTGGCTAGCCGAAGTCTCTTTGATCCAAATGGAAGAGGTGCCCACGTCTGATTTCGTGATGCAGTCGTGCGAAATGCCGTCGAAAATGCTCGGTTCTGAAGACAAAGCCGATTGGGCATTCGCGTTGACGGCCCAAGTGACGAGGATCGCCACAACCGCCAAATAAGAGAAGAACGTTTTGAGGTTCATGACTGAGGGATTTAATTCATTTTCAGTTTCGAACACCTTTACGGAAGGGCCTCCGTGAAAGTTTCGATGAAAGCAGAAAAAAATCAGGTCAATCCATCAACGTTCCTGTCGCAGCAAGGGATTGCGGGAGTGAAAAAAAAACCGATCAGCGCAATTCAAGCACCCAATCCGGCTCGAGGTGGTCCTCCTTTCGGTCGTTGGAGCAGATGAGCGTGGTGGTTCGGGGTCGGATGGTTTGCAGCAGTTCACGGTACCAATCGATGCCCCGCTGATCGAGGTTCGCGCACGGTTCGTCCAAGCAAATCAGCCCGGACTCGGTGCCGAGGGCGATGGCGAGCTGAACGCGCTGCCGCATGCCGGAGCTCAAGGTCCGCAGCGGTTTATCGAAAGCGTACGCAATCCCGGCAGCCTCCAACGATTGAAGCGGGTCAAATCCCGGCCACCACGACCGAAACCGCCCATGGAAGGCGCACGCCTCCCGAACTGTCAGGTCCGGATGCAAGGACGCAGCAGGCGCCATCAACAAGGTCTGCAACACCAATTCGTCCCGGCGCTGCCAATCCCACGCTTCCAATCCAGCGCTCCAAGTCAACATTCCGCTCGTGGCCTGCAACGCTCCTGTGAGAATCCGTCCGAGGGTGGACTTCCCGCTCCCGTTCGCCCCGCGAATGACCCCGTGCTCCCCGGCGTTGAACGATCCCGACACGCCCTGGAACACCCACCGATTGCCGAACCGATGTCCCAAATCCTGCGCCTCAAACGCAATGGGGGTCACAACGGGCCGCGGATGACGCCCTTGTCGCTGCTCGCGATGAACGCCAGCACCGTGTCCTTGTCATCGCTCGCCGGGAGTTCGGCATCCGCGATTTTCAGGGCTTGGGTGAGGTTGCCGTTTTGGACATAGAGGGTCCGGTAAATGTCCTCGATGCGCAGGACGCGGTCGTGCGAGAACCCGCGCCGCCGCAATCCGATGCTGTTCACGCCGATGAACGAAAGGGGCTCGCGGGCGGCTTTGATGAACGGCGGGATGTTCTTGCGAACGAGCGATCCGCCTGCAACGAATGCGTGCTGGCCGATGGTGACGAACTGCTGCACGCCGACCATGCCTTCGATGATGACCCAGTCTTCGATGGTCACGTGTCCCGCGATGTTCCCGGAGTTCGCCACGATGACGTGGTCGCCGAGGAGCGCGTCGTGGGCGATGTGGGTGTAGGCCATCAACAGGCAATCCGAACCGACGGCCGTGCGGTTCCGGTCCGAGGTGCCGCGGTTGATGGTCACGCATTCGCGGATGATCGTCCGATCGCCCACTTCGGCGGTGGTTTGTTCTCCCGCGTATTTCAAATCCTGGGGGATGCCGCTGATGACGGCACCGGGAAAGACTTTGCAGTCCTTGCCGATGCGCGCACCGTCCAGCACCGTCGCGTGCGGACCGATCCATGTGCCATCTCCGATGACAACGTCGGCGCCGATGTAGGCAAAGGGCTCAATGTGCACCCCGGAGCCGATCTGGGCGGCGGGGTCGACGTGGGCGAGGGTTGAAATCACGGCGTCAAGTTACGGCGGAGTCCGCGGTTAGGGCTGCTTGGCGATTTGGGCCAACATCTCGGCTTCGGAAACCAGCTGGCCCCGGACAAATCCGCGGCCGCGCATGTTCACCAACCCCCGGCGAATCGGCGACAACAGCTCGAGGTGGAAGACGATGGTGTCGCCCGGCAGCACCTTCTGCTTGAAGCGCACGTTGTCGATTTTCATGAAATACGTGGTGTACTCCTCCGGGTTCTCGACGCTGCTCAGCGCAAAAATCCCGCCGACCTGAGCCATCGCCTCTACCTGCAAGACGCCGGGCATCACCGGGTTGCCCGGGAAGTGGCCCGTAAAGAACGGCTCGTTCATCGTGACGTTTTTCACGCCCGTGATGCTTGATTCGTTCATCTCGAGGATCCGGTCAACGAGCAGGAAGGGGTAGCGGTGCGGCAGCATCCGGCTGATGTCGTTGATGTCGAGGATGGAAGGCCGTTCGGGGTCGAGGTTCGGCAGGCCCGCTTCCGCCTTGATGCGTTGTTTCAACAGCTTGGCGAAGGCGACGTTGCCCGCGTGTCCCGGGCGCGCGGCGAGGATGTGCCCCTGAATGAAGTGTCCCGTCAAGGCCAAATCCCCTACGATGTCCAGCAACTTGTGCCGGGCGGGCTCGTTGTCAAACCGCAACGGCGTGGTGTTCAGCACGCCTTTCGACTCCACGTGCATTTCGAGCGACGATTTGCCCACGAGGTCGGCGATTTCGGCCAATTCCGAGTCCGAATACGGCCGCTCCACCAGCACCACGGCGTTGTCCACGTCCCCTCCCTTGATCAATCCCTCTCGCGCCAAATTCGCCACTTCCTTCAAAAACACGAACGTTCGACACGAAGCAATCTCCTCAGCGAATTCCTCCATTTTGTACATGCTGGCATGCTGCGTTCCCAGGACGGGCGAATGGTAGTCCACCATCACCGTCAACCGGAACTCCCCATCGGGCTCCGGAACGGCGAGCATTTCCACGTCCTTTTCGGTGTCCTCGAACGAGATGTTCTCCTTCAAGGTGAAGAACTTGCGCGGGGCGTCCTGGTCCACGAAGCCCGCTTCCAAGATGGCCGCCACGAACGCGCGCGCGCTCCCGTCCATGATGGGGATTTCTGGGCCTTCGAGTTGGATGAGCACGTTGTCCACTTCGCAGCCGTAAAGCGCCGCTAGGATGTGCTCCGTGGTGTGCACCTTCGCGCCGTGCTGTTCGAGCGTGGTGCCGCGCTGCGTGCCGACGACGCGGTCGACATCGGCATCGATGATGGGCTGGCCCTCCACGTCAATGCGCTGGAATTTGTAACCGTGATTCGCTGGCGCAGGCTCCACCGTCATGCGGTTGAACTCGCCAGTGTGCAGGCCGATGCCTTCAAAGGTGATGGCCGAAGCCAAGGTCCGTTGTGAGGTGTGCATGGTGTCGAGCGCTCGCGGTGGGTCTTACGAGCGGAGTTGATTGAGTTGTTGTTCCAAAAGGGTCACCCGCTTGAGTAAGTCTTCGCGCGTCATTTTCCTCACGGCCAGCTGCTGTTTCTGGAAGTCCTTGATGGGCAGGGCAGGTGTGCCTTGGTATATGGCGTTTTCGCGGGTGATGCTGGCGGCAATGCCGGTTTGGGCAGCGATGCGTACGCCGTCCGCAATGCGGAGGTGACCCGCGATGCCGACTTGGCCGCCGATCATGCACCTGGCTCCGATGTGGGTCGAGCCGGCGATGCCGGTTTGGGCGGCGATGACGGTGTGCGCCCCGATGGTGACGTTGTGTGCCACCTGAATGAGGTTGTCGAGTTTCACCCCTTCCTCCAAGCGGGTGGCCCCGAGCGTCGCGCGGTCGATGGTGGTGCCGGCGCCGATTTCACAGCGATCTCCGATGATGACGTTTCCCGTTTGGGGCACCTTCTTATACGTGTCATCTTGCTGCGGGGCAAATCCAAATCCATCCGCACCGACGACCACCCGCGGGTGCAACACGCATTCTTTGCCCACCACACAGCGGTCCATCACGTGCACGCCCGAGTGAAGGACGCAGCGTTCTCCCACCGTGACGTTTCTCCCGATGTGGACGTGGGCGCGCAATTCCGTACCGCGACCGATGCGGCTCCCCGCCTCGATGACCACATATGGGCCGACCGAGCATTCCGCGCCCAACTCCGCTCCGGGCTCAATGATGGCCGTCGGGTGAATGCCCGATGCACGCCCCTCCTCGTGGCTGACCAACTCGAGCAACTTCCCAAAGGCCGCGTACGGATCCGCCACGCGTATCAGCGTCAGGCCTTTGGGCAGGGCACGGGTGGGCTGAAAGGCCTTCGCCACCACCGCCACACTGGCCGCTGTGGTGTACAGGTGCCCTTCGTAGTCCATGTTGGCCAAAAAGGTGACCCCTCCTTTGACGCCTTCCTCAATCTTGGAAAGTTGGTTCACCTCGACTGCGGCATCCCCGTCCAGGGTTCCTTCGAGTAGGTGTGCGAGTTCCGCAGCGGTGCGTTGCATGGGGCAAAAATAGAACGACTCCACCGGTCAGCGGGCGAATTCGGCCCGGGTTTTCGACCAAATCCTGAGGAAATCCTCCTTTTTCAACGGCTCGTCCCAGCGCGGCTGCCCCCAATCGGCCAACCAAACTTCCAAGACCACCCCATCGCGGTTTTTCTTATCGTGCAACATGGCGGCCCAAAGTGCATCGGGCTCGGCCTCCGGCAACGGCGTTGAAGCAAGCCAAAACCGCAACCGCTTCACCGCCTCGTCCGCCTGCTCTTCCCGCAGCCCAGCCCCCAACTCCACCGAGGCGCGCAACGCAAAAGCCATCCCGAATCCCACGGCCAACCCATGCGCAATCGGTCTGCCTGCTTCCAACGCCACCGCCTCCAAGGCGTGGCCCACCGTGTGCCCAAAGTTCAGCGCCTTCCGCATCCCCCGCTCCTCAGGGTCCGCCTCCACCACCCGCAGCTTCACGCGCGCCGAATCGGGAATCCTCGCGGCGACTCCATCCAGCGCCGCCGTTGCGTGTGCCCATTCGACCGAAGTCCCACCGTCGATGTAGCAGTGCTTTAGCATCTCCATCCAGCCGCTGAGCTGCTCCTCCTCCGGAAGGGTTTCGAGCCAAATCGGATGAATGCCGATGGCGATGGGGGAGGAGAAGGTGCCAATTTGGTTCTTCAATCCCTCGAAATTGATGCCCGTTTTCCCACCGATTGCGGCGTCCACCATGCCCACGATGGTCGTGGGGACCAGCGCCACGGGCATCCCCCTCTTGAAGGTGCTCCCGATGAAGCCCGCGGCATCCGTCGTGGTTCCGCCGCCGAAAGCGCACAAAAGGGTGTTGCGGTCCGCGCCTGCCTGCATCAAGGCCCTCCACGCCATGCCGATTGAATTCATGTTCTTTGCCTGCTCACCTGAAGGCAACGTGCAGGTGCCAAGGAGGGTTGCGGACGGCGGCAGCCAACCCGCACATCGCTCTGGATCAATGCGCTCATCGCGGATCACGAAGATCCGGGAGTAGGGCGCGATTTCACGGGCGAAATCGGCAGGTGTTGTTGATATGTTCATTAACATAAACTTGAATGGGCAAGCTGAGCGGCCTTGAATGGGCAAAGCTAAGGCCCGCCCAGCGGATCGAATGGGGCAAAAAAAAACCCACCGGAAAGGTGGGTTTCTGTGGTACTACCGGGATTCGAACCTGGGACACACGGATTTTCAATCCGTTGCTCTACCAACTGAGCTATAGTACCGAAGTGGGGCGCAAAGATAAGATGGAAGTTGGAATGCACAGGCCAAATCCCATATTTTTTTCTTAACCCAAATTTCTAGCCGCCTGCACGGCGCGTCAATTGTCGATTTTGGACGACAGGTGCTTCCTCAGGTTAGACGAATTGGCCTTTCAACTTGCTTTTTATGTGGTGTTGTGCGTAGATTCGGCACGCACGATTAGGCCGCTTCCGCCCCCCCCTTTGGGATGTAGCCTTGTGTGTTGAATGAAACACAAACCAATTCACTTGCGTCATGCGTAAACTGTTATGTATGCTCGGCGTTTTCATATTAACGCTCGGCACAGGCTGGTCCCAACTCACCGGGAACCTGCCCTACAACCCAGCCAACTACATCCCTGAGGGGTATTGGTTGGGCATCGAAGAACACGTGGTTCACGACGGCTCTTACGGAGCGGTGGACTTAACGGGCTACACGACCTATCGGCTTTACGTTCATACGCTGAACGAGTTGGATTTTGTGTCTGCTGTGGCGGGTTCGCAAGATTATGAGTTCCAGTTGAATTCAACGAGTTCGCCCGCTTGGTACAACGACCTCGTTTACGGTTCCAACTTCGGTGCGAACATCAACGCGAACTTCTTCCAGTTCATCCCGAGCCTTCCTTACGATAGCTGGTTGACGATTGGGGCCGAGTCCGAAGTGCCCGATTTCGAATTGATGCAAGCGGTTGGAGACATCAATCCGTTCACGGCCTTCAATTTGGGTCAGAACGTGGTGGTCAATGACGTCAACGGGTTTGCCTTGTACACCTTGTTCCCGGAATCGGGCGAGGCTTCGGGTCCTGCTTTTGCGGGAGACGACTTGAAGGTGTTGGTGGGCCAAATCACCACCCAAGGCGAAATCAGCGGCCAGTTCTACGTTCAAGTGTTCCAAAACGGAGCCCAAGAATCCGAATTCCGCGGCGTGATGCCGATCAACGAGAACAACCCGTTCCAATCCACGGGCGATGGTTGCACCGACGCGTTGGCTTGCAACTACAACGTGGATGCGCTCGAAGACGATGGGTCGTGCTCCTACCCGGAAGCAGGCTACGATTGCTCAGGGGCGTGCATCGCGGATTCCGATGGCGACGGCATTTGCGATGGGAACGAGGTGTTCGGATGCACCGATCCCTCCGCGTGCAATTACGAAGGTGCAAACGTTGAGAATGGAACGTGCACGTACCCGATTTCGGTGTTGGTGGACTGCGATGGCGTGTGCTTGAATGATGCGGATGGTGATGGAATTTGCGACTTGTTGGAAGTAGGGGGGTGCACGGATGAATTGGCGTGCAACTACGATGAGTTTGCTACGGATGACGACGGCACCTGTGCGTTTGCAACGGCAGGCTTTGATTGCAATGGGGATCCATACACGTGCGACAACTGCTTCATCAGCTGGTCGCCCAGCCTCGATGACTACGAGGTGCAGTGCGTGGATGATCTTCCTGCGGATACAGACCCGAGTGTAACAGCGACGAACTGCTTCGCAGATGACCTTTCAGTAGAGTCGTTCTTCGCCGATGGCATTGCTCCGGTGACGCGGTACCAAGCCACGACCGCGTACGGTGATGGCGAAGATGGTGCGTTGCGGATTTATGGAGTGGACCAGCACCCTGCCTTGGTGGACTTGGGGCTGTCGTCTTTTTGGTTTGAAAACGGACCTATGGAGTTGGTTGAATACGGAAACGGCGTGGCGGTGCTCACCGGTTCCGTGGTCAACGAGAATGACCCGAACGCCTCGTTCGATGTGTTCCTCACGTTCATTGAAGGCCAAGACGCCACCGAATGGCTGAACGAAGACCCGAGCCATTCTTTCCTCACACAATGCCCTGACGGCAATGAAGACATTGAGACGGTGTATGAGCTCAACCCCGACCAAAGCTACCTGTCGGGAACGGGGAACTTGACGGGGTCGTACCTGAACCTGACGCACATGCCCGTGACCCTGTCGAAGATGTACCAGCTCGGTGTGGGAGGTAACTTCCACAACTGCGAGTTTGGCTTCGGTGGTTGGTTTGCTTGGCAGGGGGTGATGAATGGGGCCAACGTCATGGGCATGGCCGGTGACGTGGTGGTTGATTTGGTGGAAATGCCGCAGTCGCCCCCACCGATTACGTGTGGTGGAGAGTTTGTGGATTTGTACTACAGCGCTTTTGACGCGACGTGCAACACGTATTATACCCAATTACAGCACGTCCTCCGGAACGACACCGAGGCTCCCTTGTTGATCGGTGCCCCGGCTTCGCTCACGGCTGAATGCGACGATGTTCCTGCGGCGCCGGTTGTGACCGCGGAGGACAATTGCGATGGCGCCGTCGCGGTGACGTTTGATGAGGTCACCACCGATGGGGCTTGCCCGCACGAATACACGATCACGCGCACGTGGTCAGCTGCCGATTGCTCTGGCAACGAGGTGGTTCACGTTCAAACGGTCACCGTGGTTGACACGACGGCGCCTCAACTCGATGTGGTCGCATCCGACTTGACGGTTGAATGCGACGGTACCGGCAATGGTGCGGCACTTCAGGCTTGGTTGGACGGCTTGGCGGGCGCATCCGCAACCGATAATTGCGGCGGCGTGACCTGGAGCCACGACTTCGACGCATTGAGCGACGCGTGCGGTGCAACGGGCGCAGCCACGGTGACGTTCACGGCGACCGACGACTGCGGCAACACGACTTCAACGACGGCAACGTTCACGATTGAAGACACGACGGCTCCGAGCATGGACGTCGCTTCATCTGACCTGACGGTCGAGTGCGACGGCGCGGGCAACGACGCGGACTTGCAAGCATGGCTTGCCAGCAATGGCGGAGCAGCAGCGAGCGACGTCTGCAGCGGCGTAACCTGGAGCCACGACTTCGACGCGTTGAGCGACGCGTGCGGTGCGACGGGTGCAGCCACGGTGACGTTCACGGCGACCGACGACTGCGGCAACGCGACTTCAACGACGGCCACGTTCACGATCGAAGACACGACAGTGCCGGTGTTTGACCAATTGGAGGAATTCACAACAGCGTCATGCGATCAGATTGCTGACCCGTACGACCCCACGCAAGTGCCCTTTGCCTTCAATGCGAACGATGCATGCAGCGCGGTGACGTACGAAGTGCGTTTCGCACAGTTGGCTTCTGGCGGCTGTCCTGGAACGTGGATTCGCTTGTGGGTTGCGGTTGATGAATGCGGAAACGAGTCTGAAACGGCGTACCAATACGTGACCATGAATGATGTGGAGGCGCCCGTTGTGGTTGCTCCTGCTGACATCACGGTGGACATGCTTCCGGGGCAATGCTTCGGCCTGATCGATCCCGCGATTACCGGGGTCGGTTCGGTGACGGATAACTGCGCCGGAGGTTGGGGGTATTCCATGGAATTGACCTACTACGATTTGGCCCCCGTTCAATTGTGCAGCGATGGCGATGGCAGCGATGAAGGAACGTATGTGGTGGAACGGGTTTGGCAAGCAGCTGATTACTGCGAAAACCTCGGTCAAGCGTCCCAGTTCATCACGGTTCAAGACGTGGTCGCTCCTCAGGTCACGCTGGAGAATCAGCCGCAGGACATCACGCTTTACTTGGACGAAAACTGCAATGTGGATTACAGCGTTGCGACCTTGGGTCAGCCTACGGCGACGGTGACTGATCAGTGCGATACGGATGTACCGTTGGTAACGACCATCACCGATGGCGACATCAATTGGTTGTGCTCAAGCCAAACAGGTAGCTTCACCGTTGAGCGGGTGTTCTTCTATACCGCAGAGGACGACTGCATGAACACGGGAACTGCGGCTCACCTGCAGACCATTACGGTGCTTGACACGATTTCGCCGGTGATCGATTTGGATTACCGCGCTTACGTGAATTGCGCCGATTACGATCCGGAGGCGGTTTATGGCGGCGTGATTTTCGACAACTGCGGGTCTGTTGACATCCAGATTCAAAACATCGAAGCCACTGGCGGCTGCGGTTTGCCCGTCGGCGAATGGGACCGCATCTACACGGTTACGGACGAATGTGGCAATCAATCGGTGTTCGAGCAAATCGTTACCCTGACCGACGAAACGGCTCCGACGGTGGATTCGTTTACGTGCGCAGCTGATGCGGTGGTTGACCTCGATGCGAACTGCGAGGCGGATTTGTCGCCCTCAGCTCTGGGCACTCCGGTCTTCAGTGCTTCAGATGAATGCAATGCATCTGAGGATTTGCAGCAGCAAGTGACGCACGTCGATTCTGCTCCGATTTACCTGTGCGGTACAGAAGGTGTGGGATCATTTGAGTTCACCCGGACGTGGACGGTCCAAGTTTGGGACCACTGCGACAACATGACCACGGTAACCTGCGATCAGCACATCCTGGTTCAGGACGTTGCTGCGCCAACGATGGATGTGAGTGCTTCGGATCTCGTGGTGGAATGTGACGGCGCGGGCAACGATTCAGCGCTTCAATCATGGCTCGCTTCACATGGCGGCGCATCTGCCTCGGACAATTGCAGCGGCGTAACCTGGAGCCACGACTTCGACGCATTGAGCGACGCGTGCGGTGCGACGGGCGCAGCCACGGTGACGTTCACGGCGACCGACGACTGCGGCAACACGACCTCGACGAC